>NZ_JBEZNL010000001.1:121786-672185 GCF_040653275.1 Streptomyces sp. NPDC048002
GGCCGTGCTCTTCTCGGCCGTGCTCTTCTCGGCCGTGCTCTTCTCGGCCGTGCTCTTCTCGGCCGTGCTCTTCTCGGCCGTGCTCTTCTCGGCCGTGCTCTTCTCGGCCGTGGCCTTCTTGGCCGCCGACTTCTTCGCGGCCGTCTTCTTCGCCGCAGGGGACGACTTCTTCGCCGGGGCCGTCTTCTTCGCGGCGGCCGTCTTCTTCGCCGCCGCCTTCCTCACCGAGCCCTTCGCGCTCCCGCCCGCGGACGTCCCGTGCGTGCTCTTCTTCCCGCTGACGTCCTTGGCCGCGTCGCCGGAGGCTTGCGCGGAGCCGGCGGACTCCGACTGCTGTACGGCGGTCTTCTTCGCCACCATGGCCGCGGCCCCTTCACATATTGTGATCTTGCTCGCGAATCGTGCTGGGACGATAAATCGACTTGAGTCCCGCGGCAACGGGGCGCACCGCCCGATTCGCCCGCCCCGCGGACGCCACGTGGCCGACATGCATCCGTTGTGCCCAGCTCCCCGGCCGGTAATCCGCGAAGCCGGGCGTCCCGGAATACGAACACCCGTACCGGACCATTCGGGTCACCGCAGGCCACGCCCGGCGCCCCCGAGCGGACGCCGGAAAACCGGTCGGCCGCCGCGCCCGGGGCGCCTTACACTGGGCGGAGCGAAAAGCTTGGATGGGGACGAGTAGCGGCGTACGCAGCCCAGAGCGACCCGGGGACGGTGGAAGCCCGGGGGCGAGCGCGACGTGAAGATCACCCCGGAGCCGCCGGAAGAACGCCCCGACCGAGGGCCAGTAGACCCGGCATCGCTGCACCAATGAGGGGGCTCACCGGCGCGCGGGACGCACCGGCGGGCCAAGGAGGGTGGTACCGCGGGAGCGCGCCGAAGACGGCGTGTCGAAAGACGTAGCTCTCGTCCCTCCGGACGGAAAGCAGCAAGTCCGCCGGAGGAAGCCCGCTGATGACACAGCCGACGTACCGCCAGGTGCCCGCCCAGGTCGACCTGCCCGCGCTCGAACACGCGGTGCTCGACTTCTGGCGCGAGCAGAAGATCTTCACCAAGAGCCTGGAGCAGTCCGAGGGCCGCCCCGAGTGGGTCTTCTACGAGGGCCCGCCCACCGCGAACGGCATGCCCGGCGCCCACCACATCGAGGCCCGCGTCTTCAAGGACGTCTTCCCCCGCTTCCGCACCATGCGCGGCTACCACGTGGCCCGCAAGGCCGGCTGGGACTGCCACGGCCTGCCCGTGGAGCTGGCGGTGGAGAAGGAGCTCGGCTTCAGCGGCAAGAAGGACATCGAGGCGTACGGCATCGCCGAGTTCAACGCCAAGTGCCGCGACTCCGTCCTGCGCCACACCGACGCCTTCGCGGACCTCACGACCCGCATGGGCTACTGGGTCGACCTCGACGACGCCTACGTCACGATGGAACCCGAGTACATCGAGTCCGTGTGGTGGTCGCTGAAGGAGATCTTCAACAAGGGCCTGCTGGTCCAGGACCACCGCGTCGCCCCCTGGTGCCCGCGCTGCGGCACCGGCCTGTCCGACCACGAACTGGCCCAGGGCTACGAGACGGTCGTCGACCCGTCCGTGTACGTCCGCTTCCCGCTCACCTCCGGTCCGCTGGCCGGCGAGGCCGCGCTCCTGGTCTGGACGACGACCCCCTGGACCCTCGTCTCCAACACGGCCGTGGCCGCGCACCCCGAGGTCAGCTACGTCGTCGC
Organism: Streptomyces sp. NPDC048002; assembly: GCF_040653275.1. NCBI lineage: Bacteria > Bacillati > Actinomycetota > Actinomycetes > Kitasatosporales > Streptomycetaceae > Streptomyces > Streptomyces sp. NPDC048002. The sequence goes on from NZ_JBEZNL010000001.1 coordinate 123,505, forward strand.
GACGAACGGCGAGGAGAAGCTCGTCGTCGCCGAACCGCTCGTCGAGAAGGCCCTCGGCGAGGGCTGGGAGGCCACCGGCCAGACCTTCACCGGCGCCGAGATGGAACGCTGGACCTACCAGCGCCCCTTCGAGCTGGTGGAGTTCCCCGAGCCCGCGCACTATGTCGTCAACGCCGAGTACGTCACCACCGAGGACGGTACGGGTCTGGTCCACCAGTCCCCCGCCTTCGGTGAGGACGACCTCAAGGTCTGCCGCGCCTACGGCCTGCCGGTGGTCAACCCCGTCCGCCCCGACGGCACCTTCGAGGAGGACGTCCCCCTGGTCGGCGGCGTCTTCTTCAAGAAGGCGGACGAAAAGCTCACCGAGGACCTCCAGCAGCGTGGCCTCCTCTTCCGGCACATCCCGTACGAGCACAGCTACCCGCACTGCTGGCGCTGCCACACCGCGCTCCTCTACTACGCGCAGCCGTCCTGGTACATCCGGACCACCGCCGTCAAGGACCGCCTCCTCCAGGAGAACGAGAAGACCAACTGGTTCCCGGAGACGGTCAAGCACGGCCGCTTCGGCGACTGGCTCCAGAACAACATCGACTGGGCGCTCTCCCGCAACCGCTACTGGGGCACCCCGCTGCCGATCTGGCGCTGCGAGAACGACCACCTCACGGTCGCCGGCTCCCGCGCCGAACTCACCGAGCTGACCGGCACCGACCAGTCGAACCTGGACCCGCACCGCCCGTTCATCGACGACGTCACCTTCGACTGCCCGCAGTGCGCCGCGACGGCCACCCGCGTGCCGGAGGTCATCGACGCCTGGTACGACTCGGGTTCGATGCCGTTCGCGCAGTACGGCTACCCGTACAAGAACAAGGAACTGTTCGAGTCCCGCTACCCGGCGCAGTTCATCTCCGAGGCCATCGACCAGACCCGCGGCTGGTTCTACACCCTGATGGCCGTCGGCACCCTGGTCTTCGACAAGTCCTCGTACGAGAACGTGGTCTGCCTCGGCCACATCCTCGCCGAGGACGGCCGCAAGATGTCCAAGCACCTGGGCAACATCCTCCAGCCGATCCCGCTGATGGACCAGCACGGAGCCGACGCCGTGCGGTGGTTCATGGCGGCCGGCGGTTCGCCGTGGGCGGCGCGCCGGGTGGGCCACGGCACCATCCAGGAGGTCGTGCGCAAGACCCTGCTGACGTACTGGAACACGGTCGCCTTCCAGGCCCTGTACGCCCGTACGTCCAACTGGGCGCCGTCCGCGGCCGATCCGGCCCCGGCCGACCGCCCGCTGATCGACCGCTGGCTGCTGTCCGAACTCCACGCGCTCACCGACCAGGTGACGCAGTCCCTGGAGACGTACGACACCCAGCGCGCCGGCAAGCTGCTCTCCGCGTTCGTCGACGACCTGTCCAACTGGTACGTCCGCCGCTCCCGTCGCCGCTTCTGGCAGGGCGACAAGGCGGCGCTGCGCACGCTGCACGAGGTCGTGGAGACGGTCACCAAGCTGATGGCCCCGCTGACCCCGTTCATCACGGAGCGGGTCTGGCAGGACCTGATCGTCCCGGTCACCCCGGACGCCCCGGAGTCCGTCCACCTGTCCTCGTGGCCGGAGGCGGACCTCGCGGCGATCGACCCGGAGCTGTCGAAGCAGATGGTCCTGGTCCGCCGGCTGGTGGAGCTGGGCCGTGCCACGCGCGCGGAGTCGGGGGTCAAGACCCGTCAGCCGCTGTCCCGCGCGCTCGTGGCCGCCTCGGGCTTCGAGACCCTCGACCGCGAACTGCACGCGCAGATCACCGAGGAGCTGAACGTCTCCTCGCTGGCCTCGCTCTCCGAGGTCGGCGGCAGCCTGGTGGACACGACCGCCAAGGCCAACTTCCGCGCCCTGGGCAAGCGGTTCGGCAAGCGCGTCCAGGACGTGGCCAAGGCCGTCGCCGCCGCCGACGCGGCCGCGCTGTCGCTGGCGCTGCGCGAGGGCACGGCGTCGGTCGAGGTCGACGGGGAGACGATCACGCTCGCCCCGGACGAGGTCATCATCACCGAGACCCCGCGCGAGGGCTGGTCGGTGGCGTCCGACTCGGGCGCGACGGTCGCCCTGGACCTGGAGATCACGGAGGAGCTGCGGCTGGCCGGTCTGGCCCGTGACGCGATCCGCCTGATCCAGGAGGCCCGCAAGAACAGCGGTCTGGACGTGGCCGACCGGATCGCCCTGCGCTGGACGGCGACGGACCCGGCCACGGTGGCGGCGCTGACCGCGCACACCGAACTGATCGCCGACGAGGTCCTCGCGACGGACTTCGCCCAGGGTGAGGCGAACGACACCTACGGGACCCCGTTCACCGACGAGGGCCTGTCGCTGGCCTTCCGCCTGCGCAAGGCGTAAGCACACCCACGAGGGCCCGGCCTCCCCCTGACGGGGAGTCCGGGCCCTCATACGTGTCGTCGCACCCCGGCAGCGGGCAGTCGTGCCGCTGGGGCGGCACGGGTGGGCGCTGGGGGTACCCCCTCTGGGGGAGGCACCCCGACGGCGCCGGGCTGCGCCTCCCACCCCCGGTCCCACCGCCCGCACCCGCCCCGCACTCCGTCAACACGCGTAAAAGGGGCGGGCCCCGGATCGAAATCCGGGGCCCGCCCCTGAACGCTGCCGACGCCTACGGCGTACTACCGTCTGTCAGTTGTCGTCCTCGTCGATCAGGAACCCACGCATCGGCGAGGGAGCCTGACCCATCGGGGACGGACCCTGCGGACGCACCGGCGCCATCGGCTGGGTCATCGCCGGGGACATCTGCTGCTGACCGCCGTAGGACGGGGCCGCCGGAGCGGGACCGCCACCCATGCCCTGGGGACCGCCGTAGGACGGGGCACCCGCACCGGCCGGGGCCATCGAGGGCGCCGGGGACGGCGGCAGGGACGCGGCGGCCGGAGTGCGCGGCGGGGCCAGCGAGTCGTCGGCCTGGGTCTCCAGCTGACGCAGCTGCGACTCCAGGTAGGACTTCAGACGCGTGCGGTACTCGCGCTCGAAGCCGCGCAGGTCCTCGACCTTGCGCTCCAGCGTGGCGCGAGCGGACTCCAGGGAGCCCATCGCGACGCGGTGCTTCTCCTGCGCGTCCCGCTCCAGGGCGTCGGCCTTGGCGCGGGCGTCCCGCTCCAGGCCCTCGGCACGCGAACGCGCCTCGCCCACGATCTTGTTGGCCTCGGAGCGGGCCTCGGCGATCGCCTGGTCGGCGGTCTGCTGGGCCAGCGAGAGGACACGGGCGGCGCTGTCGCCACCGGGGCCCTGACCGGGGCCGCCCATCGGACCGCCCATGGGGCCGCCCATCGGACCGCCCATCTGCTGCGGCATACCGGGCTGGCCCATGGGACCGGGACCCTGGCCCATCGGACCGGGACCCTGGGGACCGCCCTGACCGCCGGGACCGGCGGGCAGCTGCGGGGCACCGCTCGGCAGCTGGGGCGGGCCGCCCATGGGGCCGCCCATCTGCTGCTGCGGCGGGCCCGATATGCCGGCCGGCACCGGGCCGCCGGGACCACGCATGCCCTGCGGCGGCATCCCCTGCTGAGGCATGCCCTGCTGGGGCATTCCCTGCTGAGGCATGCCCTGGGGGGGCATCCCCTGCTGGGGCATGCCCTGCGGGCCGTCGGACTGCTCCGGAGGCTTGCGCATGTTCTGCTGGTTCTGCGCGGCGGCGCGCGTGGCCGCGGCCAGTTTGGCGCGCAGGTCCTCGTTCTCGCGAAGCAGGCGGGTCAGCTCGGCTTCGACCTCATCGAGGAAGGCATCGACCTCGTCCTCGTCATAGCCTTCTCGGAGGCGGACGGTCGTGAACTGCTTGTTCCGCACGTCCTCGGGGGTCAACGGCATCTCTTCACCTCAACGTAGTCGTCGGCATTCGGCAAGACGGTAGTTCACATCGCTCACAGCCGGCTCACGATCGAGATCAGGATGTAGACGATGATCATCAGTACGAAGAAGGACAGGTCGAGCGCCACGCCCCCGAGACGCAGCGGCGGAATGAACCGCCGCAGAAGCTTGAGCGGTGGATCAGTGACAGTGTAGGTGGCCTCCAGAACGACCACCATCGCCTTGCCGGGTTGCCACGAGCGGGCGAACTGGAAGACATAGTCCATGACCAACCGGAAGATCAGCACGATGAGGAAGCACATCAGCGCGATATAGACGACATCCAGGACCACGCTCATGACCCTTGCTTCCCTCTCCCCTGTTTCCGTGCTGCTGCGGTACTGCGTTGTTGCGTTGCGTTGCTCTTGTACTGCTTTTACCGGTTGTGCGTCTCAGCTCTGGTTGAAGAACCCGCCCTCTGCGATACGGGCCTTGTCCTCCGCCGTGACATCGACGTTAGCAGGCGACAACAGGAACACCTTCTGCGTCACCCGCTCGATGCTGCCGTGAAGACCAAACACCAAACCGGCCGCAAAGTCGACAAGTCGCTTCGCGTCTGTGTCATCCATCTCAGTCAGATTCATGATCACCGGGGTGCCCTCACGGAAGTGTTCCCCGATGGTACGGGCCTCGTTGTAGGTCCGCGGGTGAAGCGTGGTGATCCGGTACGGCTCTCGTTCCGACACGACCTTGGGCATGATCACCGGTGCGTTCTTCTCCAGGCTCTGGCGTTCTTGTGTGATGGACGCCACGGGCGCGATACGCGCCGGACGCCCGGATTCCGCGCCGAGCGAAGCGGCGTGCGGCACGGGCTCCCGGGGCGCCGAGGGCTGCACCACTCGTACCGATTCGTCCCTTTGTGACTGATGTGCACCGTGGGACAGGTGGGACCGCTCGTGCGGCCGGTGATCCCGCTCGGGCTCGGGATCGAGTTCGGGTTCGAAGTCGTCGTCGGGGTCGAAACCTCGGCCGTCGTACCCATCGTCCTCCACGAGGCCGAGGTAGACCGCCATCTTGCGCATCGCGCCGGCCATGCTCTGAGTCCTCCGCTCTGTGGTGGATCGGCTGACGACTGCCAAGTGCCTGCGATCCACGAGGTCGTTACACCCGCTGTTCAGCGGCAATGACCATATTTTCTGCTGTGGTCCGACTTCCTGGCGACGTTACCCGAGCCTCGGGCGGACTCCGAGTACCGCAGTGCCGACGCGCACATGTGTCGCTCCCGCCGCCACGGCCTGTTCGAGGTCCGCACTCATTCCTGCCGAGACCATGTTCGCAGCCGGATGGGCTCTGCGCAGGTGGGTCGACAAATCCATCAACCGCTCGAACGCCGCCCGTTCACGTCCCGCGTACTCCCCGGTCAAGGGTGCGACCGTCATCAGTCCGGCGAGCCGGAGTCCCGGAGCGCCGTCGACGAGACCGGCCAACTCCTCGATGCCGCCCGGCGCCACCCCGCCCCGCTCACCCCGCTCGCGCTCACCGGCGTCGAGGGCGACCTGGAGCAGACATCCCACCTCGCGCCCGGCCCGCACGGCTTCCTTCGACAGGGCCGTCACCAGCTTGGCGCGGTCGACGGACTGGACGAGATCGGCGTAACCGACCACGGACCGCACCTTGTTGGTCTGCAATTGGCCGACGAAATGCCAAGCAAGGGGCAGATCCGAGCATTCGGCCGCTTTCGGTGCCGCGTCCTGGTCCTTGTTCTCGGCGACATGGCGCACGCCGAGGTCCGCCAGGATCCGCACATCGCTCGCGGGGTAGGTCTTGGTGACCACGATGAGGGTGACCTCCTCGCGCTTGCGGCCCGCGGCCACGCACGCGGCGGAGATGCGCTCCTCCACTTTCGCCAGATTCGCGGCGAGTTCGGCCTTACGTTCTGTCATGCCCCATCAGTCCAGCCAGACATAGCCCGCGAGCCGGCCCGTGGTCCGGTCGCGGCGGTACGAGAAGTGGTCCCCCGACTCGCGGGTGCAGACCGGCGACTGCTCCCGGTCGCGCACCCCGAACCGGTCGAGCTGCGCGTGCACCCCGGCCGTCACGTCGACCGCGGGTGTCCCCCAGCTCGTCTCGGCGTGCGCCGCCGGTTCGAGCGCGGCGACCTCGGCGCGCATCTCGGCGGGTACCTCGTAGCACCGGCCGCAGACGGCGGGTCCGGTGCGGGCGACGATCCGGGAGGGGTCGGCGCCCAGTTCCGTCATGGCGCGGAGCGCGGCCGGGACGATCCCGGCGATCATGCCGGGCCGCCCCGCGTGCGCCGCGGCGACGACTCCGGCGACCGGGTCGGCGAGCAGTACGGGGGTGCAGTCCGCGGTGAGTACGGCGAGCGCCAGTCCCCGCTCGGCGGTGACGACCGCGTCGACCTCCGGCACGGGGCGCTCTCCCCAGGGCCGGTCGACGACGGCGACGTCGTTGCCGTGCACCTGGTTCATCCAGACCACCCGGCCCGGGTCGAGACCGAGCGACTTGGCCGCCAGTTCCCGGTTGGTCCGCACGGCGTCGGGGTCGTCGCCGACCGCGCCGCCGAGGTTGAGCTCCTCGTACGGAACGGCGCTCACCCCGCCCCACCGGTCGGTGAAGGCGAAGTGCGCGCCGCTCGCGGTGTCGCGCTGTCCTATCACTTCAGGAAGTCCGGCACGTCCAGCTCCTCGGCCGCGCTGTCCGAGTAGGACCGGGACGGCGGCACCGGCGGGGCGGACGGGAGGTCGGCGACGGGCTCGGGGGCGGGCGCCGGCTCCTCCTTCGGCGTGACGCTGCCGAGCGAGCCGAAGGACGGACGGCTCTCGGGCTGCCGTGCCGGGGCGGGCTCCTCGCGCTTGGCCGAGGACGATCCGAGGATGTTGTCCCGCTTGGCCGGCGGCTGGCCGCCGTCGAAGCCGGCCGCGATCACGGTGACCCGGACCTCGTCGCCGAGGGCGTCGTCGATGACCGCGCCGAAGATGATGTTGGCCTCGGGGTGCGCGGCCTCGCTGACCAGCTGGGCGGCCTCGTTGATCTCGAACAGGCCGAGGTCCGAGCCGCCGGAGATGGAGAGCAGCACCCCGCGGGCGCCGTCGATGGAGGCCTCCAGCAGCGGCGAGGAGATCGCCATCTCGGCCGCGGCCACCGCGCGGTCGTCGCCGCGGGCCGAGCCGATGCCCATGAGGGCCGAGCCGGCCTCGGACATGACCGACTTGACGTCGGCGAAGTCGAGGTTGATCAGACCCGGCGTGGTGATGAGGTCGGTGATGCCCTGGACACCGGAGAGCAGGACCTGGTCGGCCGACTTGAACGCGTCGAGGACCGAGACCTGGCGGTCCGAGATGGACAGCAGCCGGTCGTTGGGGATCACGATGAGGGTGTCGACCTCTTCGCGGAGTTCGGCGATGCCGTCCTCGGCCTGGTTCGCGCGGCGCCGTCCCTCGAAGGTGAACGGGCGCGTGACCACGCCGATGGTGAGGGCGCCCAGCGAGCGGGCGATGTTGGCGACGACGGGCGCGCCGCCGGTGCCGGTGCCGCCGCCTTCACCGGCCGTCACGAAGACCATGTCGGCCCCCTTGAGGACCTCCTCGATCTCCTCGCGGTGGTCCTCGGCGGCCTTGCGGCCGACGGCCGGGTTGGCTCCGGCGCCGAGTCCGCGGGTGAGTTCACGACCGACATCGAGCTTGACGTCGGCGTCGCTCATCAACAGCGCCTGCGCGTCCGTGTTGATGGCGATGAACTCGACACCCTTGAGACCGACCTCGATCATCCGGTTGATGGCATTGACACCACCGCCGCCGACACCGATGACTTTGATGACTGCGAGGTAGTTCTGCGGTGCTGCCACGTCGAAGGCCTCTCGCCTCGAGTTACGTGTCGCCGGACCGGCGAAGAGCTGTCGCTCCGTGGTCCGTCGACTGATGCCGAATTGGGACGGTCCGTATCGCCGACCCGAACCCTAACGCTGAAGTTTAGGGTTACCAGTGTGTCCGTTCCTTGAAGTCTTCTGAACGGACACTAAGTCGACAAGTGGCGCCCGTTCAACGAACACGCCGAACCTCCCGTTTTTCTTTTCACCCTATGTGATCAGCCGTAGCGGCGCCCAACCAGGGTGCTGGCCTGCGCTGATGTGCGTCAACTCGCCGATGACGCGGGGGCGGTGGGAACGCTGACGTCGAAGTGCCGGGCGTCCGGCGAGGCTTTCATCAGGGCGACGAGTGTGCGACCCTTCGCCCCGCCCGCCTCGGCGCTGCCCCAGTCGACGGTCCGGCCGCCCGTCAGCTTCAGCGAGATGGCGTCGTAGGAACGGACCTTGACGGTCCTGGTGTCCTTCGCGACGCGGGCCGGGAGGGCGCCGGCGACCCGGACCGCCTCGCGCACCAGGCGGTCCTCGCCGAACCGGCGCAGACTCGCGGCGGCGGAACTCGACGGCGCCGTCGCCAGTTCGAGTGCGGGGACTCCCTTCGGAGCGGTGGAGACCGTCGCGAACCGGACGCCCTTCCTGTCCACTTCGATGAAGTTCCCGCTCTTTCGCACCACCAGGACCGGGGTCCGCTCGGTGACCTTCAGCCCGATGCCGTGCGGCCAGGAGCGGCTGACGTCCACCGTGTCGACGCGCGGCAGCTTCCGTCTCAGGCGGGACTCGATGGCCTCGGTGTCGACGGAGACCAGGGGCGAGCCGAGCGGGACGTCGGCCGCCGCCCGGACCTGCGCGGGGGTCAGCACGCGGGTGCCGGACACCGAGACGCGCTCCACCCGCAGCCAGTTCGAGCCGTACAACGCCCAGACGCCGCCCGCTCCGAGGAGGGCGAGCGCCACGACGAGGATGATGATCGTACGAAGTCGTGGCTGGCGCAGCCGCCGGGCGGGCGGCGGACCGGACGACTCCCGCTGACGTTCACCGCGCTCGGCGGTAGTCGATCCGGCCACGCTGTCTCCATTTCTGGCTCGGTTCACCTCCGGGGCGCAGAAGCCGGTGTCGGGAGCCCGACCGTGCTCAGGCCCTTCGGGCCTCCGCGCGCTCGATCTCCCGACATCGGCGCGCCCCTTCGGTTCACTCGCCGAAGCGCTACTGGCGTCGGTGCGAGGCGATCGCCTCGTACACCATGCCGACGAGCAGTTCGTCGGCGTCCCGGCGGCCGAACTCACCGGCGGCGCGGGACATCTCGTACAGCCGGTGCGGGTCGGCGAGCACGGGCAGGACGTTCTGCTGCACCCACTCCGGGGTGAGTTCCGCGTCGTCGACCAGCAGGCCGCCGCCGGCCTTCACCACCGGCTGGGCGTTCAGCCGCTGTTCACCGTTGCCGATGGGCAGCGGGACGTAGGCGGCCGGAAGTCCGACGGCGGAGAGTTCGGCGACGGTCATCGCGCCCGCGCGGCAGAGCATCATGTCGGCCGCGGCGTACGCGAGATCCATCCGGTCCAGGTAACTTACCGGGATGTACGGGGGCATTCCCGGCATCTGCTGCACCTGCGGCAGTTCGTTCTTCGGGCCGACCGCGTGCAGGATCTGGATGCCGGCCTGCTGGAGCCAGGGCGCGACCTGCTGGACGACCTCGTTCAGCCGCCGGGCACCCTGGGAGCCGCCGGAGACCAGCAGGGTCGGCAGGTTCGGGTCGAGCCCGAACAGGGCGCGCGCCTCGGGGCGTACGGCCGCCCGGTCCAGCGTGGCGATCGAGCGGCGCAGCGGGATGCCGATGTAGCGGGCGTCGCGCAGCTTGCTGTCCGGGGTGGAGACCGCGACGCGGGCCGCGTACCGCGAGCCGATCTTGTTGGCCAGTCCGGGACGGGCGTTGGCCTCGTGGATCACGATCGGCACACCGAGGCGCTTGGCGGCGAGATAGCCGGGCAGCGCCACATAGCCGCCGAAGCCGACGACGGCGTCCGCCTTGGTGCGCTCCAGGATCTGCTCGGCGGCCTTGATCGTGCCGCGCAGCCGGCCCGGCACGGTGATCAGCTCGGGGGTCGGCTTGCGCGGCAGCGGGACGGCCGGGATCAGGGCCAGTTCGTAGCCGCGCTGCGGGACGAGCTGGGTCTCCAGGCCGCGCTCCGTGCCCAGGGCCGTGATCCCCACGGTCGGGTCCTGCCTGCGCAGCGCGTCCGCGAGGGCGAGCGCGGGCTCGATGTGGCCCGCGGTTCCTCCGCCGGCAAGTACGACATGCACCGAAATTCACCGCTCTCCGGACGGACGCGCCGCCGAGGCGCGCCGTCGCATCGTGTTCCATCTCCGCGGCCCCCGAGGGCCCCCGGCACCCCGCTTTCTACCAAAGCGAGGTTGCCGCAGCGAAAGCGCCGCCCGCGCACCGGGCTCGTCGCGCGCGAACGCGATCAGCAGCCCGATGGCGAACATGGTCGGCAGCAGGGCCGACCCGCCGTAGGAGAACAGCGGGAGGGGGACTCCGGCGATCGGCAGCAGACCGAGCACCGCACCGATGTTGATCACCGCCTGTGCGGTGACCCAGGTGGTCACACCTCCCGCGGCATACCTCACGAACGGGTCGTCCGTGCGTCCGGCCACGCGGATACCCGCATAGCCTAGAGCCGCGAACAGGGCGAGCACCGACAGCGTCCCCGCCAGGCCCAGTTCCTCACCGGTGACGGCGAAAATGAAGTCGGTGTGGGCTTCGGGCAGTTGTCCCCATTTCTCCACACTGGCGCCGAGCCCGGAGCCGAAGATGCCGCCCGAGGCGAGGGCGTAGATGCCGTGCACCGCCTGCCAGCAACTGTCCCCCGGGCCGGGGTCGGTGGCGCCGATGCACTGGAGACGGGCCATGCGGTTGGGGCTGGTCTTGATGAGCATGAGCCCGATCAGCCCCGCGACCGAGAGCACCCCGACGAAGAGCCGCGTCGGCGCTCCCGCGAGCCAGAGCAGGCCGAACAGGATCGCCGTCAGGATGATCGCCGTACCCATGTCGCCGCCGAGCATGATCAGGCCGAGCAGCATGAACGCGACGGGGACCAGCGGCACCAGCATGTGCTTCCACTGGGCCAGCAGCTTCTTGTCCTGTTTGCGGGCGAGCAGGTCCGCGCCCCACAGCACCAGCGCCAGCTTGCCGAACTCGCTGGGCTGGAGCTGGAAGGGGCCGCCGACGGAGATCCAGTTCTGGTTGCCGTTGACCGACATCCCTATCCCCGGCACCTGCACCAGCGCCATCAGGAAGACGGCGCCGGCGAGGATCGGGTAGGCGAGCGCGCGGTGCAGCTTGACCGGCATCCGCGAGGCGGCGAAGAGCAGTCCGGCGCCGAGGGCTGCGGCCAGCAGCTGTTTGCGGAAGAAGTACGAGCCGGGCAGCGACATCTGGAGCGCCTTGATCTGGGAGGCCGAGTAGACCATCACCAGACCCAGCACGGTGATCAGCAGGCTGCCGCCGAGGATCAGGTAGTACGCGGTCAGCGGCCGGTCCCAGGCCTTCCTGGCGCGGGTGTGGAGCCGCTGGAAGGGGTTCTCGCGCCGCGGCCCGGGGGCGGCGGGGCGGCGTACGGCCCGCTGGACCGGAGCGCGGCGCGTACGGCTACTGGACATCACCGGCTCCTCGTACGCACCCACCGAACCCGCGCATCCGCGTCACCCCGTCCTCCTGGAGCCCCGGGGCACCCAGGCGCTGCCGTGGTGGCCGGGACCCGCCGTCAGGCGTCGGCGCCGAGTTCGCGGACCGCCTCCGCGAACGCGTCACCGCGCTTGTTGTAGTTGGCGAACATGTCCATCGAGGCACAGGCCGGGGCCAGCAGCACGGTGTCGCCTGCGGTCGCGAGCCGCTGGGCCTCCTGGACAGCCGCGAGCATCGCCCCAGTGTCGGTCCGGTCAAGGTCCACCACGGGTACTTCCGGGGCGTGTCGCGCGAGGGCTTCGCGGATCAGGGCCCGGTCGGCGCCGATGAGGACGACCCCGCGCAGCCGCTCGGCCGACTTGGCGACCAGCTCGTCGAAGGTGGCACCCTTCGCCAGGCCGCCGGCGATCCACACGATCGACCCGTAGGCCGCCAACGAGGCTTCCGCCGCGTGGGTGTTGGTGGCCTTGGAGTCGTCCACGTACGCGACCCCGGCCACGTCCGCGACGTGCGCGATGCGGTGGGCGTCCGGGGTGAAGGCGCGCAGGCCGTCGCGGACCGCGTGGGCGGGCACGCCGAAGGCGCGCGCCAGGGCCGCCGCGGCAAGGGCGTTGGCGATGTTGTGCGGGGCCGGCGGGTTGACGTCGGAGACCTCGGCGAGCTCCTGGGCGTTCTTCTGCCGGTTCTCCACGAAGGCGCGATCGACCAGGATGCCCTCGACGACGCCGAGTTGGGAGGGTCCGGGGGTGCCGAGGGTGAAGCCGACGGCCCGGCAGCCCTCCTCCACGTCCGCCTCGCGCACCAGGTCCTCGGTCGCCTTGTCGGCGACGTTGTAGACACAGGCGACCCGATTGCCCTCGTAGACACGGCCCTTGTCGGCGGCGTACGCCTCCATGGAGCCGTGCCAGTCGAGGTGGTCGGGGGCGAGGTTGAGGACGGCCGCGGAGTGGGCGCGCGGCGAGGGCGCCCAGTGCAGCTGGTAGCTGGAGAGTTCGACGGCGAGGACGTCGTACTGCTCGTCGCCGAGGACCGCGTCCAGCAGGGAGACACCGATGTTGCCGACGGCCGCGGTGCGCAGTCCGGCCGCCGTCAGGATCGAGGCGAGCATCTGGACCGTGGTGGTCTTGCCGTTGGTGCCGGTGACCGCGAGCCAGGGCGCGGCGTCGGGACCGCGCAGCCGCCAGGCCAGTTCGACGTCGCCCCAGATCTCCAGGCCGGCCGCGCGGGCCGCCTCGAACAGCGGCTTGTCGGGCTTCCAGCCGGGCGCGGTGACGACGAGTTCGGTGCCCTCGGGCAGGGTGGCGCCGTCCCCGAGCCGCACGGTGACGCCCAGCGCCTCCAGTTCCGCGGCCTGTTCGCGGGCGCGGGCGTCGTCGCCGTCGTTGACGACGGTGACCCGGGCGCCCAGGCCGTGCAGCACCCTGGCCGCGGGGATACCGGAGACGCCGAGGCCGGCGACGGTGACGTGCTTGCCCTGCCAGTGGGTCACTTGTCTGCTGCCCATCCCGCGTAGAAGAGACCGAGGCCGACGATCACGCAGATGCCCTGGATGATCCAGAAGCGGACCACCACCAGCACTTCGGACCAGCCCTTGAGTTCGAAGTGGTGCTGGAGCGGTGCCATGCGGAAGACGCGTTTGCCGGTGAGCCGGAAGGAGCCGACCTGGATGACCACCGACATGGTGATCAGGACGAACAGACCGCCCATGATGGCGACCAGCAGCTCCGTGCGGGAGAGGATGGCCAGGCCGGTCAGGACGCCACCGAGGGCGAGCGAGCCGGTGTCACCCATGAAGATCTTGGCGGGCGACGTGTTCCACCACAGGAAGCCGAGGCAGGAGCCCATCAGCGCGGAGGCGATGACCGCGAGGTCGAGCGGGTCGCGGACCTCGTAGCAGGCGCCCGGGTTGGTGAGGGTGCCGGCGTTGGCGCACGACTCCTGGAACTGCCAGACGCCGATGAAGGTGTAGGCGCCGAAGACGAGGACCGAGGCTCCGGTGGCGAGGCCGTCCAGACCGTCCGTCAGGTTCACGCCGTTGGACATGGCGAGGATCATGAACAGCGCCCAGACCACGAACAGCACCGGGCCGATGGACCAGCCGAAGTCGGTGATGAACGACAGCTTGGTGGAGGCCGGGGTGTTGCCGCGGGCGTCGGCGAACTGGAGCGAGAGCACCGCGAAGGCGATGCCGACGGTCAGCTGGCCCGCCATCTTGGCCTTGGCGCGCAGACCGAGCGAACGCCGTTTGACGATCTTGATGTAGTCGTCGAGGAAGCCGACCAGGCCCATGCCGACCATCAGGCCCAGCACCAGGATGCCGGAGTAGGTCGGGGTGGCCGAGAGGTCGGTCGTCCAGGTGGTGATCAGCTTGGACAGGAAGTACGCGGCCACCGTGGACAGGATGAACGCGATACCGCCCATCGTCGGCGTACCGCGCTTGCTGGCGTGCTCGCGGGGGCCGTCGTCCCGGATGTACTGGCCGTAGCCCTTCTTGGCCAGCAGCTTGATCAGCAGCGGGGTGCCGATCAGGGTGAGGAAGAGACCAATGACTCCTGCGAACAGGATCTGCTTCATCATCGGGCGGCAACCTCACCCTCGGTACCGGTCTCGACGAGCGCCTGCGCCACGCTCTCCAGGCCGACCGAACGGGACGCCTTCACGAGTACGACGTCCCCCGGGCGCAACTCGCTGCGCAACAGGTCGACCGCCGCCTGTGCGTCGGACACGTGCACCGACTCCTCACCCCACGAACCCTCGTTATATGCGCCCAGTTGCAGCCAGGACGCTTCCCTGCCCCCGACCGCGACGAGCTTGCCGACATTGAGCCGGACGGCGAGCCGTCCGACCGCGTCGTGCTCGGCGAGCGCCTCGTCCCCGAGCTCGGCCATCTTGCCGAGCACCGCCCACGTACGACGCCCCTTGCCCATCGCCACGAGCGCGCGCAGGGCGGCTCGCATGGACTCGGGGTTCGCGTTGTAGGCGTCGTTGACGACCGTCACGCCGTCCGGGCGCTCGGTGACCTCCATCCGCCAGCGGGAGAGGGAGCCCGCCTCGGAGAGTGCGGTGGCGATCTCTTCCGCGGACATGCCCAGCTCGTGGGCGACGGCGGCCGCGGCGAGCGCGTTCGACACGTGGTGCTCACCGTACAGGCGCATGGTCACTTCGCTTGCACCGGAGGGTGTGTGAAGCATGAAGGAAGGCTGTCCGCTGTCCGTGAGTCGCACGTTCTCGGCGCGTACGTCCGCTTCGCCGGACTCTCCGAAAAGGAGCACCTTCGCCTTCGTTCGGGAGGCCATGGCCCGGACCAGGGGGTCGTCCGCGTTGAGGATCGCGGCGCCGTCCTCGGGGAGCGCCTCGACGAGTTCGCCCTTGGCCTGGGCGATCTGCTCGCGGCCGCCGAACTCGCCGATGTGGGCGGTGCCGACGTTGAGCACCAGGCCGACGCGGGGCGGGGTGAGTTCGGTGAGGTAGCGGATGTGGCCGATGCCGCGGGCGCCCATCTCCAGCACGAGGAACTTCGTCTCCTCGGTGGCGCTGAGCGCGGTGAGCGGCAGTCCGATCTCGTTGTTGAGCGAGCCGGGCGTGAACACCGTCGGCGCCTTGCGCCGCAGCACCTGGGCGATCAGGTCCTTGGTGCTGGTCTTGCCCGCGGACCCGGTGAGCGCCACCAGGGTCGTGCCGAGTTCCGCGACGACATGCCGGGCGAGGGCGCCGATCGCGGCCTGGACGTCGTCCACGACGATCGCGGGTACGCCGACGGGCCGCGAGGCCAGCACGGCCGCCGCGCCCGCCTCGACGACCGCCGCCGCGTAGTCGTGGCCGTCGACCCGCTCGCCGACGAAGGCGACGAACAGGCTGCCCGGCGTCACCTCGCGGGAGTCCCGGACGACGGGTCCGGTGACCCGCACCGACGGATCCGGTATGTCGTACGTCTGCCCGCCGACGACTGCTGCGATCTCGGCGAGGGAGAGGGCGATCACAAGTTCATCCCTGGGTCTTCTGGATAGCTTCGCGAAGCACCTGGCGGTCGTCGAAGGGACGGACCACACCGGCGATGTCCTGGCCCTGCTCGTGGCCCTTGCCGGCGACCAGCACGGTGTCCCCGGGCCGGGCGCGGGCGACGGCGGCGGCGATGGCGGCGGCCCGGTCCTCGAAGACCTGGACCTCGCCGCGCTCGTGCTGGGGCACGGAGGCCGCGCCCTGGAGCATCGCCGCGAGGATCGCGAGGGGGTCCTCGGAGCGGGGGTTGTCGGAGGTCAGTACGGCCGTGTCGGCGAGCCGGGCCGCGGCGGCGCCCATCGGCGCCCGCTTGGTGGTGTCCCGGTCGCCGCCGCAGCCGAGCACGATGTGCAGGCTGCCCTCGGTGACCTTGCGCAGGGCGCGCAGCACCGACTCGACGGCGTCGGTCTTGTGGGCGTAGTCGACGACCGCGAGGTAGGGCTGGCCCTCGTCCACCCGCTCCAGACGGCCCGGCACCCCGGGGACGGCGGCGATGCCGTCGGCGGCGGCCTGCGGGTCGAGGCCGGCGACGGCCAGCGCGACGACGGAGGCGAGGGTGTTGGCCACGTTGAACGGCCCGGCCAGCGGTGAACGGGCGTCGATCCGCTCGCCCTTGGGGCCGACCGCGGTGAACGTCGAGTCCATCGGCCCGACCTGGACGTCCTCGGCGCGCCAGTCGGCGTCCGGGTGTCCTTCGGCGGAGAAGGTGACCACGGGGACCGTGGCCTCCTTGGTGAGCCGTCGGCCGTACTCGTCGTCGAGGTTGACGACCCCGAGCCGGCTGCGTTCGGGCGTGAACAGCTGCGCCTTGGCCCGGAAGTAGTCCTCCATGTCGGAGTGGAACTCCATGTGTTCCGGGCTGAGGTTGTTGAACACGGCGATGTCGAAGACGCAGCCGTCGACCCGGCCGAGGACCAGCGCGTGGCTGGAGACCTCCATGGCGACCGCGTCGACCCCGCGCTCGCGCATCACGGCGAACAGGGCCTGGAGGTCGGTGGCCTCGGGGGTGGTGCGTTCGGACTTGATGCGTTCGTCGCCGATGCGCATCTCCACGGTGCCGATCAGGCCGGTGGAGCGGACGGTCCGCAGACCGCCCTCGACCAGGTAGGCGGTGGTGGTCTTGCCGGAGGTGCCGGTGATGCCGATCTGGAGCAGGTCCCGGCCGGGGTGGCCGTAGATCGTGGCCGCCAGTTCGCCCATCCGCCCGCGCGGATCGTCCACCACCAGCACGGGCAGGCCCGTGGCGGCGGCGCGTTCGGCGCCGGTGGGGTCGGTGAGCACGGCGACCGCGCCGAGGCCGGCGGCCTGGGTGACGAAGTCGGCTCCGTGCAGCCGGGCTCCCGGCAGGGCGGCGTACAGGTCGCCGGGGCGGACGGCGCGGGAGTCGTGGGTGATGCCCGTGACCTCCGCGTCCTGACCCGGGCTCGCGGCCCCCAGTTGTCCGGCGAGCTCCGCGAGGGGTGTGGCGGAGACCTGGACCGGCCTGGGCGGCCCGGGATAGGTCACGGGTGCGCCCTTCTGGGTGGTTTGGGACTGATCAGCGTGTGGCACGGCGGTGAGCGTACCGGGCCCACCCGCCTCGGAGCGAAGCGAGGCGGCGGGCGTTCCGTGGTTCCCGGGGTCCGGGGTGATCGTTGTCACGAGGTGGTTCCTGGCTGCTCGGTACTTGATCAGGGCGTGAAGGTGACCGGGAGGTTGGCGGCCGCGGCACCGGTCGGCGGGACCTGGAGGGTCTTCAGGGCGAACTCCATGACCTTCTTGTAGACGGGACCGCAGATCTGGCCGCCGAAGTAGCTGCCCTTGGTGGCGTTCTGGATGGCGCAGTAGACGGTGACCCGCGGCTGGTCGGCGGGGGCGAATCCGGCGAACGAGGAGGTGTAGCCGCGGTACTTGCCGGTGGCCGGATCCACGCGGTTGGCCGTACCCGTCTTGCCCGCGACCCGGTAGCCGGGGATGCGCGCCTTGGTTCCGGTGCCCTCCTCGTCGTCGACGACCGACTCCAGCATCTTGGCCAGGGTCTTCGCCGTCTTCGCGCTGACGACCCTTGACTTCTCGGGCTCCGGGGCGGGGGTGAAGCGTCCGTCGGCTCCCTTGGTCCCGCGCACGAGCGTGGGTTCGACGCGGACTCCGCCGTTGGCGATCGTCGAGTAGACCGAGGCGGCCTGCATCGCGTTGATGGAGACGCCCTGGCCGAAAGGAATCGTGTACTGCTGCGAGGTCGACCACTGGTCCGGCGAGGCGAGGATGCCCTTGGTCTCACCGGGGAAGCCCAGGCCGGTGTGGCTGCCGAGGCCGAACTTGCGCAGGTAGGAGTAGAGGACCTCGTTGGCCTCCTTCTGGGTCTTGCCGAGCTGCCCGGTGGCCAGGATGGTGCCGATGTTGCTGGACTTGGCGAGCACCCCGTTGAGCGTGAGGTACCAGGTGGGGTGGTCGATGTCGTCCCGGAACAGCCGGTCGCCGCGGTGCAGCCGGTTGGGGACCACGACATGGGTGTCGGGGGTGGCCGCGCCCTCCTCCAGTACGGCGGCCATCGACATCACCTTGGCCGTGGAGCCGGGCTCGTAGGCGTCCTCCAGGCTCCAGTTGTGCAGGCTGGCGGGGTCCGCCCCGGAGAGGTCGTTGGGGTCGAAGCCGGGCGAGTTGGCCATGGCGAGGATCTCGCCGGTCCTGGTGTCCTGGACGATCACGTAGCCGCGGTCCGCCTTCGACTCCTCGACCTGCTCGCTGATGGCGTTCTGCGCGGCCCACTGGATGTCGCGGTCGAGGGTGAGCTCGACGTCGCTGCCGGGTACGGCGGGGGTCTCGGTGGAGCCCGCGGTGGGCACCTGGCGGCCGCCGGACTGGGCGTAGCGGATCTGGCCGTCCTCGCCGGCCAGTTCCTCCTCCAGCTGGCTCTCGATGCCGCCGCCGCCCTTGCCGTCGTAGTTGACCCAGCCCAGTATCCCGGCGGCGAGGTCGCCGTTGGGGTACACGCGCTGGCTGCTGGCCACCGAGAAGACGCCCGCGAGGACGTTGGCGCTGCCCGGGTCGGTCTCCGACTGGGTGGCGAGGGTGCTCCTGAGGTCCTTGATCTGCTTCCAGACCTGCGGGGTCTGGCGGCGCGAGAGGAGGACGTACTGGCCGTCGGCCTTGAGCTTCTTGGTCAGGACGGCCTGGTCCTCGCCGAGGATCGGGGCGAGCAGGGCGGCGGCCTGTTCGGGGCCGTCGGGGATCTTCAGCGCCTCGCGGGTGAACATCGTGGGGTCGGCCGTGATGTCGTAGGCGTCCACGCTGGTCGCCAGGGCCACGCCGTTGCGGTCGGTGATGCCGCCCCGCTCGGCGGCGAGGGTGTAGCCGACGTAGCGGTTCTGCTCGGCCTTCGCCGCGTAGGTGCTCGCGTCGACGGCCTGCACCTGGAGCAGCCGTACGGTGAAGGCGATCAGGACCAGCGTCAGCGCCAGGCCGACCATGCGCAGCCGGGGGCGGGGGCTGCCCAGCCGGAGGGCCTGCGGGGCGGCCGGCCGGGGCGGGGCCGGGCGGCGGGCGGGTCGTGCCCCGGGGCCGGGGGTGCGGCGGTTCGCGGGGCGGTCGGGCCGTGCGGGGCCGGGGACCCGGCGGCGCGGCGGTTGCTTGCCTGAGTCGGCCACTCTTCCGTCACCTGCCGGGGGTCGTGGGGGTCGGGGACGGGGCGGTGATCGCCTCGGGGGCCAGGACCAGCGGTTTCACCCCGGTCTGCCGGGCCGCGGCGGGGGCGGGCGAGGGGACGCCCTTGACCGTGCCGTCGGGGTCGAGGAAGGCGGGGTCGCCGCCGGGCACCATGCCCAGCTCCCGGGCCCTGCGCTGAAGGGCGTCGGGGGCGGCGTAGGCGTCGACGTCGCGCTGGAGCGCCTGTTCCTCGTCGGTGAGGCTCTTGGTCTCCTTCTGGAGGTCGTCGAGCCGGAACGCTCCCTCGCTGAGGGCGGAGTTCAGCACCAGCAGCCCGATCAGGCCGCCGCCGAGCAGCAGCACGACGAGGAGGACGAAGGGGGTGCGGGCGGCCTGGGCCCGGCCGGCCGGGAAGAGCCGCGCGAGCCGGGCCGCCCGGCCCCTCAGTTCGGGTTTCCTACTCACTGGGCCTCCCGTGAGCGCGGCTCACCTGGCTCATCCGACGGACTCCCTGATGCGTTCGGCCCCGCGCAGCCGCGCCGGTGCCGCCCGCCGGTTCTCGGCGACCTCTTCCTCGGTGGGAAGTTCGGCACCGCGGGTGAGCAGCTTGAGCCGCGGCTGGTACTGCTCGGGGACGACCGGCAGGCCGGGCGGGGCGGTGGAGGCGGCGCCGGCCGCGAACACCTGCTTGACCAGCCGGTCCTCCAGCGAGTGGTACGACAGCACGGCGATGCGTCCGCCGACCCCGAGGGCCTCGACGGCGCCGGGGATCGCCCGCTCCAGCACGGACAGCTCGCCGTTGACCTCGATGCGCAGCGCCTGGAAGGTGCGCTTGGCCGGGTTTCCGCCGGTGCGCTTGGCGGCCTGCGGCAGCGCGTCCCGGATCAGCTCCACGAGCCGGGCGCTGTTGCCGAACGGCTCCTTCTCGCGCTCGCGGACGACGGCGGAGACGATCCGCTTGGCCTGCTTCTCCTCGCCGTAGGCGCGCAGGATCCGGACCAGTTCGCCCGCGGGGTAGGTGTTGAGGACCTCGGCGGCGCTGATGCCGGTCGTCTGGTCCATGCGCATGTCCAGCGGCGCGTCCTGGGCGTAGGCGAAGCCCCGGTCGGCCTCGTCGAGCTGCATGGAGGAGACCCCGAGGTCGAACAGCACGCCCTGCACGCGCGGGATGCCGAGCCGGTCCAGCACCTCGGGCAGCTCGTCGTAGACGGCGTGCACCAGGGTCGCCCGGTCGCCGTAGGGGGCGAGCCGTTCACCCGACAGGCGCAGGGCCTCCTTGTCCCGGTCCAGGGCGACGAGCCGGGCCTCGGGGAACTGCTGGAGGAGGGCCTCGCTGTGGCCGCCGAGCCCGAGCGTGCAGTCGACGACGACCGCTCCGGGGGCCTGGAGGGCGGGGGCCAACAGGTCCAGGCACCGCTGGAGCATCACCGGGACGTGTCGACTCTGGCTCAAGGGGCCCTCTCAGGTCCGGCGGAAGCACCACGCACCGCCGGATCCCCGGCCGGGAGCGGGAGGAGGCCGAGCCGTACGTACGCGCCGCGCACGTGGGGAGATCCGGTCGACTGGGCCGTCTCTCCTGGGGAATTCAGTCCAGCAGGGGGGCTCGCCTCCCGCTTCGCGTCACTTTAGTCCACCCTGTCTCGCGGTCAATCAACCGGCCTGCGCGTCGCGCCCCGGGGTCGGAGCGAAGCTCACGGCCGGGCGAATTCACTCCTACAGCGGCACTCGTGCCACCCTTGTGGGTTAGCTCACAACAGAACTCAATGGCGTTCTTTGTCCCCTCTCACAGCGGGACGGGACCGGGGGTGACCAGTACCGTCATAGGTATGACGACTTCTGCATCGGTTCCCGCAGGTACCCAAGGCGCCATAGCCGACGGCGGCACCGTCACCGACCGTCTCGTCGAGGCCAACGGTCAGTACGCCGCCGCGTTCACCGACCCCGGCATGGACGCCCGTCCCGTGCTCCGCGTCGCGGTGGTGGCCTGCATGGACGCCCGTCTCGACCTGCACGCGGCGCTCGGCCTGGAGCTGGGCGACTGCCACACCATCCGCAACGCGGGCGGCGTGGTCACCGACGACGTGATCCGCTCCCTCACCATCAGCCAGCGCGCCCTCGGCACCCGCAGCGTGGCGCTGATCCACCACACCGGCTGCGGCCTGGAGTCCCTCACCGAGGAGTTCCGGCACGACCTGGAGATGGAGGTCGGGCAGCGTCCGTCCTGGGCCGTGGAGTCCTTCCGGGACGTCGACCAAGACGTACGGCAGTCCATGCAGCGCGTGCGGACCTCGCCGTTCCTGGTCAGCACCGACGACGTACGGGGCTTTGTCTTCGACGTGAAGACGGGTCTGCTGCGCGAGATCGACCCCGCGTAACACCCCGCGTAACCTCCCACCGAAGCTGTCGTTTCGCTGTTGATTTCGCCCTCTGGACTGCCCAAAAGCCAGTAAAACCTGACATATCGCAGGCAGTTGTCCACAGGCGAGTGACACGAATCGGTAACGGCAGCAAGAATGCGAGTGTGGCGTCACACGGAACATTTCCCGTGTGGTGTCCGTATTCCGGGGTGGGCCGGTCCGCAACGCAGAGCGTCGGCCCGGAAAGAACGGGCCGAGGAGGGCCGGGTGACGACCTATGACGATCGAGCGAGCCTCACTGATCTGACCGCCACTGTGGAGCGTGTCCGCAGTTCGGTGGAGGGTGTGATCGAGGGCAAGCCCGAGGTCGTACGGCTTTCGCTGACCGTGCTGCTCGCCGAGGGGCATCTTCTGATCGAGGATGTCCCCGGCGTCGGCAAGACGATGCTGGCCAAGGCGCTGGCACGGTCGATCGACTGCTCGGTACGGCGGATCCAGTTCACCCCCGACCTGCTCCCCTCGGACATCACGGGTGTGTCCATCTGGGACCAGCAGCGCCGGGACTTCGAGTTCAAGCCGGGTGCGATCTTCGCCCAGATCGTGATCGGCGACGAGATCAACCGCGCCTCGCCGAAGACCCAGTCCGCGCTGCTGGAGTCCATGGAGGAGCGCCAGGTCACCATCGACGGGCAGAGCTACGAGCTGCCGAGCCCCTTCATGGTGGTGGCCACCCAGAACCCGGTCGAGATGGAGGGCACCTACCCGCTGCCCGAGGCCCAGCGCGACCGCTTCATGGCCCGCGTCTCCATCGGCTACCCCAGCGCGGAGGCCGAGCTCCAGATGCTGGACGTCCACGGCGGGGTCAACCCGCTGGACGACCTCCAGCCGGTCGCCCACGCGCACGACATCGTCAAGCTGGTGGACGCCGTCCGCGGGGTCCACGTGGCCGAACCGGTCCGGCGGTACGCCGTGGACCTGGTCGCCGCCACCCGCAACCACCCCGACCTCAGACTCGGCGCCTCGCCGCGCGCGACGCTGCACCTGCTGCGCGCGGCGAAGGCGTCCGCAGCCCTGAGCGGCCGGGAGTACGCCCTGCCGGACGACGTGCAGGCGCTCGCCGTGGCCGTCCTGGCCCACCGGCTGCTGCCCACCGCCCAGGCCCAGCTCAACCGCCGTACGTCGGAGCAGGTCGTGCAGGAGATCCTCCAGCGCACCCCGGTGCCCGCGGCGGGCCGGCAGAGCGGCCTGGGCAGCCTGGACCGCGGCGCCCCGGCATATCCCCAGCAGCCGCCGCGGAGGCTGTGATGAGCACCGGGGGGACGGGGCAGGCGGAGGCCGACCGGGGGGAGACGGGCGGCCTGCGCACCGCCCTGGCCGGTCTGACCACCCGGGGACGCTCCTTCCTGGCGGCCGGTGTGGCGGCCGCGATCTGCGCGTACGTCCTCGGCCAGAGCGACCTGCTCCGGGTCGGACTGCTGCTCGCGGTGCTGCCCCTGGTCTGCGCGACCGTGCTCTACCGCACCCGCTACCGGGTGGCCGGCAGCCGCCGTCTCAGCCCCGGGCGGGTGCCCGCGGGCAGCGAGGCCCGGGTCCACCTGCGGATGGACAACGTCTCGCGGCTGCCCACCGGCCTGCTGATGCTCCAGGACCGGGTGCCCTACGTGCTCGGCCCGCGCCCCCGCTTCGTGCTGGACCGGGTGGAGGCGGGCGGCCGCCGCGAGGTCTCCTACCGGGTCCGCTCCGACCTGCGCGGCCGCTATCCGCTGGGCCCGCTCCAGCTCCGGCTGAGCGACCCCTTCGGCATGTGCGAGCTGTCCCGCTCCTTCTCCAGCCACGACACCCTGACGGTGATCCCGCGCGTCGAGCCGCTGCCCCCGGTCCGGCTGAGCGGCGAGGCCAAGGGGTACGGCGACGGACGCCAGCGCTCGGTGGCGCTGGCCGGCGAGGACGACGTGATCCCGCGCGGCTACCGCCACGGCGACGACCTGCGCCGCGTGCACTGGCGCTCCACCGCCCGCTACGGCGAACTGATGGTGCGCCGCGAGGAGCAGCCGCAGCGGGCCCGCTGCACGGTGCTGCTGGACACCCGGGGCCCGGCCTTCGAGGGCGCCGGACCGGACTCGGCCTTCGAGTGGGCGGTGTCGGGCGCGGCCTCGGTGCTGGTGCACATGCTGGAGCGGGGCTTCTCGGTGCGGCTGCTGACCGACACCGGCGACTCGGTGCCCGGGGAGGGCTCCGACGGGTTCGCCGGCGCCGGCCAGGGGTCGGCGGAAGCGGCCGGACTGATGATGGACACCCTCGCGGTGATCGACCACTCCGACGGCACGGGCCTGTCCCGCGCCTACGACGTGCTGCGGGGCGGCAACGAGGGGCTGCTGGTGGCGTTCTTCGGCGATCTCGACGAGGAGCAGACCGCGGTGGCCGCCCGGATGCGCCGGCGCAGTGGGGGCGCCCTCGCCTTCGTGCTGGACAGCGAGACCTGGGCGCGGGAGGCGGGCGACGGGGCGGGGGCCCCGGAGCGGAGCGAGGAGCGGCTGCGGATGCTGCGGGAGGCCGGCTGGACGGCGGTCGGCGTGGAGCGGGGCGCCTCGCTGGAGGAGCTGTGGCGCCGGGCGGACCGTGATCGCTCGGACGTCGTCACGGCGGGCGGCGGCGCGACGGGCGGCGGGGCGACCGTCGGCGGGGAGGGACGGTCATGAGCGGGCGGGCACGACTGGCGCTGTGCGCCGCGGTGGCGACCCTGGCGGCGGCCTGCGCGCTGCTGCCCCTGGTCGACCAGCCCAGCTGGCTCTTCCAGACGGTGTTCCTGGTGTCCGTCCAGACCGGCGTGGGCATGGCGACCCGCCGGATTCCCCTGCCCCGTGCGCTGACCGTCACGGCGCAGGCCCTGGTCACCCTGATGCTGCTGACCCTGGTCTTCGCCCGTGAGCAGGCGCTGTTCGGCCTGCTGCCGGGCCCGGAGGCCTTCATCCACTTCGGGGACCTGCTCCGGACGGGCACCGAGGACGTCGGGCGCTACGCCATCCCGGCGCCGCTGTCCGACGGCATCCGGCTGCTGCTGGTCGGCGGTGTGCTGGTGATCGGGCTGGCGGTGGACGCCCTCGCGGTGACCTTCCGCAGCGCGGCCCCGGCCGGGCTGCCGCTGCTCGCGCTGTACTCGGTGGCCGCGGGGCTCTCCGACGGCGCCGCGGACTGGCTGTGGTTCCTGGCCGCGGCGGCCGGCTATCTGATGCTGCTGCTCGCCGAGGGCCGGGACCGGCTCTCGCAGTGGGGCCGGGTCTTCGGCGGTGCGCCACGCGCCCCGGGCGGTGAGAGCACCGGGGCGGTGGCGCCGGTGCGCACCGGGCGGCGGATCGGGGCGGTCGCGCTGGGCATCGCCCTGGTGGTGCCGGTGGCACTGCCCGCGATGAACGGCGGTCTGCTGGACGGCGCCGGCACCGGGGTGGGCAACGGGTCCGGGGGCGGCGGCACGATCTCCGCGGTGAACCCGCTGGTGTCGCTGCGCGACAGCCTGAACGTGGACGAGGACCGCCAGGTCCTCTCCCTGCGCACCACCACCGACGACCTGTCCGGCATGTATCTGCGGATCGTGTCGCTGGACGACTTCGACGGCACCACCTGGAAGCCGTCCAAGCGGAACATCACCTCGGTGCCGGACGAGTTCCCCACCCCCATCGGTCTGAGCCCGGACGTCAAGCGCACGGAGGTCAGGACCAGGATCTCGGCGGCGAACTGGTACGCCCAGGACTGGCTGCCGATGCCCTACCCGCCGAGCGCCGTGGACATCGGCGGCAACTGGCGCTACGAGCCGCTCGGCATGACCCTCGTCGGCGACCACGGCCAGAACACCCGGGGCCTGACGTACACGGTGGACAGCCTGGACGTGCGGCCGACCGCCGACCAGCTGGCCGACGCCCCGGAACCGTCCGCGGCGATCAAGCGGGAGTTCACCGAGCTGCCCTCGTCGCTGCCGGCGGAGGTCGCCGCCACCGCGCGGGAGGTCACCGCGGGCGCGGCCAACCACTACGAGCAGGCGGTCGCGCTCCAGGACTACTTCGCCGTCACCGGCGGATTCCAGTACGACACCGACGTACAGGTCGGCAGTGGTTCCTCGGCGATCGTCCGGTTCCTGCGGGACAAGCAGGGCTTCTGCGTCCACTTCTCCTTCTCGATGGCGGCGATGGCCCGCTCGCTGGGCATACCGGCCCGGGTGGCGGTGGGCTTCGCTCCCGGCACCCCGCAGGGCGACGAGTCGGTGTCGGTGGGTCTCAAGGACGCCCACGCCTGGCCCGAGCTGTACTTCGAGGGCGTCGGCTGGACCCGCTTCGAGCCGACGCCGACCCGGGGTTCGGTGCCCTCCTACACGCAGCCGGACGTGTCCGGTGAGGCGCTGCCCGACGTGGCGCGGCCGACCCAGCGGGAGAGCTCGGCGCCGAGCGCCGCACCCTCGGAGAGCGAGAGCTGCGCGGCGGGCAACCCGGAGCTGTGCGCGAGCGAGTCCCCGCAGGCGGCCCTGGCCACGGACGGCGACGGCCCGAAGTGGTACACGCTGCTGGCCTGGTCCCTGGCCGGGCTCGCGGCGCTGCTGGTCCCGCTGGCTCCGCTGCTGTGGCGGCTGCGCACCCGCGCGGTACGGCTCGGGGCGCACGGCCGGAGCGAGGAGGACGCGGTGCCGCACACCCTGGCGGTCTGGCAGGAGCTGACCGACACGGCGTGGGACTTCGGGATCGCGCCGGACGACTCGCAGACCCCGCGCAAGGCGGCGGCCCGGATCGTCCGGCTGGGCCATCTCGACGCGGAGGCAGCGGCCGCGGTGCACCGGGTGGCCGATGCCGTGGAACAGGTGCTGTACGCGCCGAGGCCGCGCCCGGCGGCCGGGCTCGCCCAGGACGTCCGTCAGGTGGTCGCGGGGCTGCGGGCCTCGCTCAGCCGGGGCACCCGGCTTCGAGCGATGTTCCTGCCGCGTTCGACCGTTCGTGTGGTCTGGGCGGCCTCGGCGTGGTGGAACGGGCTCGGTGCCCGGCTCTCCGCGGCCCGGCCGACGGTGCGCAAGCCGTCCCGGCAGCAGGGCTGAGACCGGGTGGACGACTAGGGCCTGTTCCAGGTTTCCCGTCGTCCGCCCGAAGGGCGGGTCCCGCGGCGTCCGGTGCGGTGCCTCGGCGTGCGGCCGGATCGTCCTCGTACTGGATGTACTCGGATGATTCGGCCGTGCGGCGGTGGGGGCCCCTCCCGCTCAAGCGAAGCCGAGAGTGGGGGAACCGTGCCGGGCGTCGCGGGGCAGACGGGAAACCTGGAACAGGCCCTAAAGCCCGGGCGGGTGATTCCGCCCGGGCCCCACGCGTACCGTGTCCGGCGTACGCGGGGCCCTCGGTGGCCGCCCGGGCGGCCGAGGGCGTGCGTGAGGGGGCGGCCACCTGACGGTGGTCGCCCCCTCACGTATGCGTGTGGAGCTGTGGCGGTAGCGCTACTGACCCTGCTCGTCGCGGCGCCGCTGCCAGCGCTGCTCGATCCGGTCCATCATGGAGCGCTTCGTACGAGCCTGACGACCGGCCTGCTGACCGCCCGCGGCGGGCTGTTCGCCCGGCTTGGGGGCCTTGCGCCAACCGGTCACGGCGAGTACCGCGCAGCCCAGCATGACGAGGAATCCCACCACGCTGAGCCAGACCTGCTTGGCGACCATTCCAGCCATGAGGAGCGCGATACCCACGAGGAAGCCGGCCACGGCCTGGTACACCCGGCGACGGGTGTACGTGCGCAGCCCGCTTCCCTCAAGCGCTGTCGCGAACTTGGGATCTTCGGCGTACAGCGCTCGCTCCATCTGCTCGAGCATGCGCTGCTCGTGCTCCGAGAGCGGCACGGAGTCCTCCTCATCGTGCAGTCGCCGGGGCGACCCGGGGGTCCCTTCAGGATAGGCAGGGAATCGCCCCCGTGAAACCCGCCCCTCTACGCCAATTGGCAACCGGGATCCGCCATGGACGTCCCGGCCCGCTGAAGTCTGCATTCCCCAGCGGCCGACCCGTCATGCCGGGCGGTCTCCCTCGATCATACGGCGCCGGGCGCTCGATCGGGGGGCCTGTGGCGTACTCCATGTGCAGTCAAGTACCTGATCAGCGGCGCACCCCGGCCGGTGGCTCAGGCCCCGGAGGTCCCCCGCGTCTCACCGAGCACATGGAGCTGCGTGGCCACGGCGTGGAAGGCGGGCAGTTCGGCGGCCGCCTCCTCCAGCTTCAGGAGGGCCTCCAGGGCCCCGGGCTCGGTGTCCACCAGGACGCCGGGCACGAGGTCGGCGAAGACCCGGACGCCGTGCACGGCACCGACCCGCAGGCCCGCTCCCTCGACGAGCGCGGTGAGCTGCTCGGCGGTGAACCGGTGCGGGACGGGGTCGCCGGCGCCCCAGCGTCCGTTCGGGTCCTCCAGGGCCTGCTTGGCCTCCTTGAAGTGGCCGGCGAGGGCACGGGCCAGCACGGCGCCGCCGAGGCCGGCGGCGAGCAGGCTGAGGACGCCCTCGGGGCGCAGGGCGGCGACGGCGTTGCGGACGCCCTCGGCCGGGTCGTCGACGTACTCCAGGACGCCGTGGCACAGCACCGCGTCGTAGCCGCCGCGCTCCACCACGTCGAACAGGCCGTGGGCGTCGCCCTGGACGCCCTGGACGCGGTCGGCGACCTCGGCCTCGGCGGCCCGGCGCTCCAGCGCGAACAGCGCGTTGGGGCTCGGGTCGACGACGGTGACGCGGTGGCCGAGGCGGGCGACCTGCACGGCGAACTTGCCGCTGCCGCCGCCGGCGTCGAGCACGTCCAGCGCCTCCCGGCCCGTGCTCTTGACCCGGCGGTCCAGGGAGTCCTTGAGGACCTCCCACACCACGGCGGTACGGAGGGAGGCGCGCGGGCGCATCGGGTCCGACACGGCTGTTGACTCCTCGGCGCGGCACCGCCCTCTGGCACGGGCGGAGCGAACGGGCGCCGTCCGGGCCGGAGTACCGGAACGGGACGGCTTCAGGCTGGTCCCACCCTATGGCCTCCGGCGCCGGACCTGGTCATCGCGGTGGTGTCAGCCCGCGTCGGGGAAGTCCCGGCCGGGGCCGTCCCGCTCCCCGGGGCCGGCCTCGTCTCCCCCGCCCCCTCGGTCGCCGTCCTGGCGCGGCTGGGGCAGCACCGGCTGGAGGACCAGCATCCGCTCGACCAGACGGAGGAACATCGCCACGTCGCGTATGAGGTCGTCGGCGTCGCGGTGGCTGGCCGCGCCCTGGATGCCCGCCTCGGCGCGGGCCCTCCTGCGGGCCCCGGCGGCGAACAGGCTGCTCCATTCGGCGAGCTCGGGCGCGATCTCGGGGAGCACTTCCCAGGCGCTCCTGATCCGGGCCCGGCGCCGGGAGGTGGGCTCGGGGCGGCCGCGCGCGGCCAGGACGGCCGCCGCGGTGCGCAGGGCGGCGAGGTGGGCGGTGGCGTAGCGCTCGTTCGACGTCTCCAGCACGGCGGCCTCGTCCAGTCCGGCGCGGGCCTGGGCGAGCAGGTCGAGTGCGGCGGGCGGGGCCGTGGCCCGGCGGAGCACGGGGTGCACGTCGCTCGCCGGTCCGGTCAGTGAGGGGGCAGGGCCGGTGGCGCGGCGCCGGCGGGCGGCGGCTGCGGGGTAGCTGGCCATGACGAACCTCCTGTCGTCTGTGTGACGGCACGGGTGCCGTATGTGCCCATCGTGCGGTATGGCACTGACAATCCGTTCCGACCTGGGCTTTTGCTTCGATCGACAGTTCGGGTTAGTTTTTGCACTGACCAGTCAGTTCAAATAGGGGGATGGGGAGCCGTGGCCGGAGTCGGCGTCACGGCCCGGGGGCTCGGCCTCGAAGGACCCCGCGGATGGGCGTTCCGCGGGGTCTCCTTCGAGGCGGAACCGGGCGCACTGATCGCGGTGGAGGGACCGTCCGGATCCGGGCGCACCTGTCTGCTGCTCGCGCTCACCGGCCGGATGAGGCCGACCGAGGGCTCGGCGACGGTCGGCGGGGCCGCGCTGCCCAAGCGGCTCGCGGCGGCACGGCGGGTCAGCGCCCTCGCCCACGTCCCCGGGGTCACGGACCTCGACCCGTCCCTCACCGTCGGCGAGCACCTGCACGAGCGGGCCCTGCTCCAGCGGCGCTTCGGGGGCCCGCTGCGCGGCCTGCTGCGCCCGCGCGGGGAGCGGGTGGCCGGGACCCGGGAGCGGATCGAGCGGGCGCTGGCCGCCGCCGGACTCGACCGGGACGCCCTGCCCAAGGGCGCCCGGACCGCCGTACGCGACCTGGAGCGGGTGGAGGCGCTGCGGCTGTCGGTGGCGCTGGCCCTGATCGGCGAGCCGGGGCTGCTCGGCGTCGACGACACCGACCTCAAGCTCTCCGACCCCGAGCGGGCCGAGGTCTGGGCCCTGCTGGCCTCGATCGCGGAGGCCGGAACGACCGTGGTCGCGGTGTGCAGCGAGGCGCCGGAGGGCGCGCGGGTGGTGTCGACCACCGCCCGGGACGACGAGCCGGCCGGGGACACGGACGCGGACGACCCGAAGAACACGGACGACCCGAAGGACGAGGACGACCCGAAGGACGCGGACGACCCGAAGGACGCGGACGACGAGCCGGCCGGGGACGAGGACGACCCGAAGGACGCCGACGACGTGAAGGAGGGGGCCGACGATGCGTTCGCCGAGGCTGGCCGCGCTTGAGATCCGGCGCTTCGGGCGGGGGAGGCTGCCGCGCGCCGCGATGGTCGCGCTGCTCGTGCTGCCGCTGCTGTACGGAGCCCTGTACCTGTGGTCGTTCTGGGACCCCTACAGCCGGCTGGACCGCATCCCCGTGGCGCTCGTCAACGACGACCGGGGCGCGCGGGCGGACGGCAAGGACGTCACGGCGGGCGACGACATCGTGAAGGGCCTGCGCGAGAGCGAGGTCTTCGACTGGCACGAGGTGAGCGCGGAGGAGGCACGCGCGGGCGTGGAGGACGGCAGGTACTACCTGTCCCTGACCATGCCGGCCGACTTCAGCGCGCGGATCGCCTCCAGTTCGGGGGACTCCCCCGAGACGGGCGCGCTCCGGGTGCGCACCAACGACGCCAACAACTACATCGTCGGGCAGATCTCCCGGACCGTCTTCAGCGAGGTGCGCGACGCAGCGTCCACGAAGGCCTCGCGGTCCTTCCTGGACCGGATCTTCATCTCCTTCTCCGACATCCACGGCGCGACCGTCGACGCCGCCGAGGGCGCCGACAAGCTGGAGAGCGGCATCGGCAAGGCGGAGAAGGGCTCGCGGGACCTCGCCGACGGGCTGAAGGACGCCAAGGCGGGCAGCGGCAAGCTGGCCAAGGGCCTGAAGAAGCTCGACAAGGGCGCGGGCGACCTCCAGGACGGGTCCGAGAAGGTCGCCGAGGGTACCGGGAAGCTCTCGGACAAGGTCAACGAGGTGGCCGGGAAGGTCGGCCCGTTCCTGGAGAAGAACGAGAAGACGATCGGGGACACCGCCCAGCTGGTCGCCGACGCCTCCGGCACGATCCGCGAGAACCTCGCCGCCCTGGAGAAGCGCGCGCCGACCGCCGCCGAGGACGCCCGCGAGGCCTCCGCCGACCTCGACCGCGTGTACCGCGCGCGCTGCGAGGAGGCCGTCGTCCCGGACGCCGCCTGCGCGGAGCTGAAGACGGCCGAGGACGCCGCCGCGGTGGTGGCCGGGGTCGCGGCGGACGTCAGCGACCTGGTCACCGGGCAGGCGGGCAACCTGGGGAAGCTGGACAAGGACCTGGCCACCCTGGAGAAGCAGGCCCAGGCCCTCGCCGACCGGGCGCCCCACCTCTCCGAGGACCTCGACGACGCCGTCACCCGGATCAACGACCTGAACGAGGGCGCCGGCAAGGTCGCCGCCGGGGCTCGGAAGCTGAACACCGGGATCGGCACCGCCTCCACGGGCGCCACCGACCTGGACGAGGGCGTCGGCGACCTGAAGACGGGCGCCAAGGACCTCAAGGCGGGCCTGTACAAGCTCGTCGACGGCTCCGGGGAACTCTCGGACGGACTGCACGACGGCGCGGAGCGGATCCCCGACTACGACCGCCGGGACCGCGACGAGCGCACCGAGGTGATGTCCGACCCGGTGCGGATGGTCGCCGAGGACCTGCACAAGGCGCCCAACTACGGCACCGGCTTCGCCCCGTACTTCATCCCGCTGTCGCTGTGGGTGGGCGCCATGGTGGCGTACATGCTGATCGCGCCGATGAACCGGCGGGCCCTCGCGGCGGGCGCGCCGGCCTGGCGGATCGCGCTGGCGGGCTGGCTGCCGGTGGTGGCGATCGGCGTGCTCCAGACGGTGGCCCTGATGTCGGTGCTGCACTGGGCGGTCGGGCTCCAGATGGCCCGCGCGGCCGGGACGGTGGGCTTCCTCTTCCTGGTGACCGCGTGCTTCGCCTCCCTCGTGCAGTGGCTGAACGCGCGCTTCGGAGCGGCCGGGCGGATCCTCGTCCTGGCGCTGCTGATGCTCCAGCTGACCTCGGCGGGCGGCACCTACCCCGTGCAGACCAGCCCCGGCTTCTTCAACGCGCTGCACCCCTTCCTGCCGATGAGCTACGTCGTGGAGGCGCTGCGCCGGCTCATCACCGGGGGCGGCCTGGGACCGGTCTGGCAGGCGTGCGCGGTGCTCGTCGCCTTCACCGCGGGCGCCCTGGCCCTGACCGCCCTGTCGGCGCGCCGCCGGCAGGTGTGGACGCTCGACCGGCTGCACCCGGAGCTGACCCTGTGACCGGGCGCGGGACAATCATGGCCATGGAAAGCAGCAGCGCCGCGTCGGGCGGCAGCACGCGCCGTGAGGCCACCCGGCAGAAGCTCTACGAGGCCGCCGTCACGCTCATCGCCGAACAGGGCTTCTCCGCCACCACGGTGGACGAGATCGCCGAGCGGGCCGGGGTCGCGAAGGGCACCGTCTACTACAACTTCGCGAGCAAGTCCGTCCTCTTCGAGGAGTTGCTGCGACACGGCGTGGGGCTGCTCACCGCCTCCCTGAAGGACGCGGCGGAGCGCACCGACCGCGAGGGCGGCAGCAAGGTGGACGCCCTGGACGCGATGATCCGGGCGGGCCTCGGCTTCATCTCCGCCTACCCGGCCTTCACCCAGCTGTACGTGGCCGAGCTGTGGCGCACCAACCGCGCCTGGCAGTCGACGCTGATGGTGGTCCGGCAGGACGTCGTGGCGGTGGTGGAGGACGTGCTGCGCGACGGCGTGGCGAACGGCGAGTTCAGCGAGGAGATCGACATCCCGCTGACGGCGGCCGCGCTGGTCGGCATGGTCCTGGTGGCGGCCCTGGACTGGCAGTCGTTCCAGCCCGAGCGGTCCCTGGACGATGTGCACGCGGCGCTGTCCCGGCTGCTCCAGGGGCGGGTGAGCGGGCGGGGCTGAGCCCCGGCGCACGAGAGCGCCGGTCCGTCCCGGCCCGTCCCCCAACGGGCCGCCGACGCACCGGCGCTTCCTTCGTGCTCCCCCGTTCCCCGTACGGTCTCCCGTGCGGCCGTTCCCCCGTGCCTCGCCTCCGCCGACGCCCGGGCCGGCGGAAGGAGCGGGTCCGGGGCCGCTCCGTTCCGGCGCCCCGTGTCGCCGGTGCCGGAGCCGGTCCCTTCTCCGTGCCTCCACTCTCTCGTTCACGCAGGTCGGCCCCCATCCGCGCGCGTACTCATCTCACCGCCTGGGTACGCGTACTCAGTCCTGCGTGCCGATGCCCACCCGGTCCGCCCCGCCACTGGTTACGATCGCGTCCGTGTCGGTACTCCCCCTCGTCTTCACCAGCGGCTGGGCCAGCGGCATCAACGCGTACGCGGTGGTGCTGCTGCTCGGCGTGTTCGGCACGACCGGGCTGAGCGACGAGGTCCCCGAGTCCCTGCAGCGCCCCGAGGTGCTGATCGCGGCGGGCGTGCTGTTCCTGTGCGAGGCCGTCGCCGACAAGATCCCGTACGTCGACTCGGCCTGGGACTCCGTGCACACCGTGATCCGGCCGGTCGCCGGAGCCTGGGTGGGCGCGCTCCTCGCGGGGCAGAGCGGTTCGCTGTCGGACGTGACCGCCGGTCTGGTCGGCGGGAGTTCGGCCCTGGCGAGCCACGCGGTGAAGGCCGGGACCCGGATGGCGGTCAACACCTCGCCGGAGCCCTTCAGCAACGTGGTGGTGAGCCTGGCCGAGGACCTCGGGGTCGCCGGGATCGTCACCTTCGCGATGTTCAACCCCGAGGCAGCCGCGGTGATCGCGGGCGTCCTGCTGCTGGCCGGGCTCGCCATACTGTTCTTCCTCGCCTCGCGCATCCGGCGGTTCCTGCGGCGCCGGGCCCAGCGGCGCGAGGAGCGCCGGCTCGCCCACCACGTCGACGAAGGGCCGCCGGGACCGCCTCCGCCGCGGTGACTGTCAGTGGCGGCGGATACAGTCCCTGCCATGGCACGGATTGCGGTGATCGGCGCCGGGATGGGCGCACTGGCGGCGGCCGCCCGGCTGGCCGTCGCGGGCCACCGGGTGGCGGTGTACGAGCGTACGGAGACCTACGGCGGCGCGGTGCGCCGGCTGGAGCGGGACGGCTTCCGCTTCGACACCGGTCCCGGACTGCTGACCCTGCCCGCGGTCTGGCGGGACCTGTTCGTGAAGACCGGCAGGGAGCCGCTGGAGGACTGTGTCGAGCTGGTCCAGGTCGACCCCTCCTCGCGGCACCTCTTCGCGGACGGCACCGCGGCCGCGCTGCCGAACGCCTCCCGCGCGGGTGTCGTCGCCGCCCTGGACGAGGCGCTCGGCGCGGGCGCGGGTGCGCGCTGGGGCGACTTCCTGGTCCGGGCCCGCGAGGCCTGGGACCGCGCCCGCAGACCGCTCCTGGAGGAGCCGCTGTGGCCCAACTGGGAGGTGCTGGCCGGGCGGGAGCCCTATCCGGCGGTCCCCCACAAGCGCCTGCTGCGCACCCGCAGGGCCGGCACCCTCGCCGAGGTCGGCGCCTGGGAGCTGCGCGACCCCCGGCTGGCCGCCCTGCTGGAGAGCCACGCCCTCGGGTACGGCCTGGACCCCGAAACCGCCCCGGCGGGCGCGGCCGTCCTGCCGTACATGGAGCACGCCTTCGGCACCTGGTACGTCCGGGGCGGGATGCGGGAGCTGGCCCGCGCGGTGTACGAGCGCTGCCTGGCCCGGAAGGTCGATTTCCACTTCGGCGCCGAGGTGACCGGGGTGCTGGAGAAGGACGGCCGGGCGGCCGGGCTGGAACTCGCCGACGGCACGGTGGCGGAGGCGGACCTCGTGGTCGGCACCGGACCCTGGCGGCTGGCCGGGCTGACGCACGGCCGGGCGCTGTACGACGAGGCGGACGTCGAGCCCCGGCCGGAGTTCCTGGCCGGCGGTCGGGTCGTGGTCTGTCTCGCGCTGCGCGGCGGCCGGGAGCCCGGTGCCGCGCACCGGACGGTCGTGCACACCCCGGACCGGCGCGGCGAACTGGACGCGTTCGGGACCGCCGAGCCGCCCGCGCGGCCGACGGTCCGGGTGGACCGCCCCGACGATCCGGCCCTGCGGCCGGACGAGGAGCACGAGTCGGTGGTCCTGACGGCCACGGTGCCCGCGGGCGTCACCTGCGACTGGACCGTCCCGGGGGCCGCCGACGCCTTCGCCGACCGGATGACCGAGGCCGCCGAGCGGGCGGTCCCGGAGCTGCGCGGGCGGACGCTGTGGCGCGAGGTCCGTACGCCGGTGCACACCGCGGCGGAGACGGGCGCCGAGGGCGGGGCCGTGCCGCCGCCCGCGCTGGCCGCCGCGGAGGGCACCTTCCTGTACCCGGCCAACAGCACGCGCGTGCCGGGCCTGTTCACGGTCGGCGGCTGGTCGCACCCCGGGGGCGGGCTCGCGCACGCCGGCATGTCGGGTGCGCTGGTCGCCGGACTGATCGTGGAGGGACCGGACTTCCGGGGCTCTCAGTGAACAGGGCCCCGGGGGTGCTCCGAGCGACGGCTCAGAAGCGGTACTGCTGTTCGTCGTACCCGCCGCCCTGCTGGCCCTGGCCGCCCTGGTACGGGTACTGCTGCTCCGGCGGGAGTTCGCCGCCGTAGGCGTCGTCGGTGCTGCGCTGCTGCGGGACCCACACACCGCCGGCCGGGGTCTCGCCGCCGTACCCACCGGCGGCGTACTGGTCCTGGCCGTAGCCCTGCTGACCGTAGCCCTGGCCGTAGCCGGCGTCGTAGGAGCCGCCGTCGTAGGTCTGGGTGCCGATGTACGGGTCGGAGTACGCGGCGTACTGCTGCTGGCCGGTCGTGTCGTAGCCGTACTGCTGCTGGTCGTAGCCGGTGTAGCCGTCGTAGCCGTAGGTCTGGTCCGCGCCCTGGGCGGCCGCCGCGTACTGGTCCTGGGGCTGGGCCGCTCCCGCGTAGGACGGGTCGGGAGTGGTGCCGTAGATGCCGTAGGAGCCGGTGTCCTCGGGCATGGGCTGCGGCTCGTAGACCGCGGTGGTCTCGGCGGCCGAGGGGTCCGCGGTGTGCCCGGGGTGCGCGGGCGTGAAGACGTCGTCGCGGTCGTAGGAGTCGTCACGGCCGTAGCCGGCGTCCGCGCGCTCGTAACGGTCGTCGTCGGCGTAACCGCCCTCACCCGCTTCGAGGTCGGAGACCTCCAGCGTCGGCTCCTGGCGGTCCTCCTCGTCACGGCGCTTGCCGAGCGCCGGAGCGTTCACCGCCCAGCCGGCGGAGAACCCGCGGCGGAACGACATCGTGACGTAGGTCTGGCCGATCGCGAAGCCGGCCGCGCCGAGACCTATGACGATCACGGACGAGGTCAGCACCCCGAGCACAACGATCATGAAGCCGACGAAGGCGAGCAGCCGCCAGCGCAGGCGGGCCTTGTACTGCAGCAACACCTCGCCCAGCAGCCACAGTGCGACGACGCCGAACGCGACATAGAGGACCGTCAAGCCCATGTACGCCCCTCTCCCAGTGACCGTTACGCAGTGTGGCGTACAGCCGTGCGGCCGGTCTAGGCCTGCGGAGTCCGGTGCAGGCCCAGGTTCTCGTAGATCTCCAGTGTCGCCGTGGAGTTGTTGAGCGTGATGAAGTGCAGACCGGGCACTCCCTCGGCGAGCAACCGCGCGCAGAACTCCGTGGCGAATTCGATGCCAATGGAGCGTACAGCGGCCGGATCGTCTTTGGCTGTGAGGATCCGCTCTTTCAGCGCCGCCGGGAAGGCCGCGTTGGTGAGCGAGGGGATCCGCTCCAGGGTCCGCACACTGCCGATCGGCATGATCTCGGGGATGATCGGGGTCTCGCAGCCGGCGGCCGCGACCCGGTCGCGCAGCCGCAGGTAGTCCTCGGGCTGGAAGAACATCTGGGTGATGGCGTAGTCCGCGCCGGCCCGGCACTTGTCGACGAAGTGCCGCACGTCCGCGTCCCAGTCCGCGGAGCGCGGGTGCATCGCCGGGAAGGCCGCGACGCCCACGCAGAAGTCACCGGACGACTTGATCAGCTCGACCAGTTCGGCGGCGTAGGTGAGGCCCTGGGGGTGCCGCACCCAGTCGCCCATGGGGTCGCCGGGCGGGTCACCGCGCAGGGCGAGCATGTTGCGGATCCCGGCGTCGGCGTACTGGCCGATGATGTTGCGCAGGTCGGCGACGGAGTGGTCGACGGCCGTGAGGTGGGCGATCGGGGTGAGCGTGCTGTCCGAGGCGATGGCCTCGGTCGCCTTGACCGTGCCCGCCCGGGTCGTGCCGCCCGCGCCGTAGGTCACGGAGACGAAGTCGGGCGCCACGGCCTCCACCCGGCGCAGCGCGTTCCACAGGTTCCGCTCGCCCTTCGGGGTCTTCGGGGCGTAGAACTCGAAGGAGTACGTCGTCTTCCCGGTCGCGAGCATCTCGCGCACGGTACGAGCGTGGTCCGACCTGATGGATGCGGTGCCGAGGGCCATACGGGCAGGTTAGCCAGGGCGTGTCGGTCCCCCAACCGGACAGCTGACATTTGCCCCGAATTGTCGGTTTGTTGTCCAATCCGTGGACAGCAGGACCCCTGCACGGGCCCCGGGCGTCCACCCCTCGGACACCGAGGCCCCTCGGCGGGCCCCGCGCCGGGCCGTGGGTCTACGCCTCCCGCAGCCGCTTGGCGAACTCCGCGGCGGCGGCACCGGGGTCGTCCGCCTCGGTGATCGCGCGCACGACCACCACGCGCCGGGCGCCGGCATCGAGCACCTGGTCCAGGTGGGACAGGTCGATGCCGCCGATGGCGAACCAGGGCCGGTCGGTGCCGAGCGCGGCGGTGTGCCGGACCAGGTCGAGGCCGGGGGCGTGCCGGCCGGGCTTGGTGGGCGTGGGCCAGCAGGGTCCGGTGCAGAAGTAGTCGACGCCCTCCTGCACGGCCGCCGCCTCGGCCTCGGCCTCGGAGTGGGTGGAGCGCCCGACGAGCACGTCGTCGCCGAGGATCGCCCGCGCGGCCGGCACCGGGAGGTCGCCCTGGCCCAGGTGGAGCACCGCCGCGCCGGCGGCGTGGGCGACGTCCGCGCGGTCGTTCACCGCGAGCAGCTTGCCGTGGCGCGCGCAGGCGTCGGCCAGGACGGCGAGGTGCTCCAGCTCCTCGGCGGCCTCCATGCCCTTGTCGCGCAGCTGCACGATGTCGACACCGCCCGCGAGGACCTCGTCCAGGAAGGCCGCGAGGTCGCCCCGGTCCCGGCGGGCGTCCGTGCAGAGGTAGAGCCGGGCGTCGGCGAGCCGGGCGCGTGCGGTGTCGGACATGCGTGATCCCCCCGTGTAGGTGGTGTACGGGCCGCGGGCCCCCGGGGCCCGTACACCGGGTCGTTCCGTTCGGTTCAGACGGCGAGCGCCTGGGCGCGGCGCTTCACCTCCGTGCCGCGATTCTCGCTCAGGGCCTGCGCGGGGGTGCCGGGCAGGCTCTCGTCGGGGGTGAAGAGCCACTCCAGCATCTCTTCGTCGGTGAAGCCGTCGTCCCGCAGAAGCGTCAGGGTGCCGGTGAGGCCCTTGACGACCTTGTCCCCGTCGATGAAGGCGGCGGGGACGTGCAGCGCGCGGTTCTCACCACGGCGTACGGCGATGAGCTGGCCGTCCTTGACCAGCTGCCGCACACGCGTCACCTCGACATCGAACTGCTCGGCGATGTCGGGGAGGGTGAGCCAGGCGGGGACGAGAGCATCGATCTTTGCGTCAATCTCGGTCACGGTTACCAGCCTGCCATCCCGCACTGACATCAGGAAGCCGGGCCGGTCCGGACCGCCCGTCACGGGCTCAGGCGGTGGCCGCCTTCAGGGGCCGCGCCGGGTCCACCAGCAGGCCGGGGTCCATGCGGGTGCCCGCCTCGATCAGCCGCCGCCCCTGGGCCAGGTCCCGGGGCCGCCCCACCGCCAGCAGGGCGACCAGCCGGCCCTCGCGCAGCCAGCAGACCGTCCAGGCCGGGCCGACGGGGTCGCCCCGCCACACGGCGGTGTCGGCCGAGGCGTGGTGACCGGCGTACTGGACGAACCGCCCGAACTGCTCGGACCAGAAGTAGGGCACCGGGTCGTAGGCCACGGGGGCCTCGCCGATGATGTCGGCGGCGACCGTGCGCGGGCCCTGGAGGGCGTTGTCCCAGTGGTGCACCAGGAGGCGCTCGCCGTACCGGCCTGAGGGGAAGGACGCGCAGTCGCCGACGGCCCAGACGTCCGCCACCGAGGTCCGCAGCCGGTCGTCGGCCACCACCTCGCCGTGCTCGCCCAGCTCGACGCCGGAGCCGGCCAGCCAGCCGGTGGCGGGTCGGGCGCCGATGCCGACCACCACCGCGCCCGCGGGCAGCCGGGTGCCGTCGTCGAGGACGACCTCGCCGGGCTCGACGTGCGCCACCCGCGCACCGGTGCGCAGCTCGGCTCCGCTGTCGGCGTACCAGGCGGTCATGGGCGCGGCGACCTCGGCGGGCAGGGCGCCCGCGAGCGGCCGGTCCGCGGCCTCCACGACGGTGACCGAGCAGCCGGCCTCGCGTGCGGCGGTGGCGAACTCGGCGCCGATCCAGCCCGCGCCGACGACCACGATGTCGTGCTGCCGGGCGAGGACCGGCCGCAGCCGCTCGGCGTCGTCCAGGGTGCGCAGCAGATGCACGCCCGGGACACCGTCGGCCCCGGGCAGGCGAATCGGTTCGGCACCGGTGGCGACGACCAGGACGTCGTAGGCGACCGGCCCCTGCTCGGTGTCGATCTCGTGGTCGGCCGGGCGCAGGCCCAGCACCTCGCGGCCCAGGAGCAGTTCGATGCCCAGGGCCTCGAAGTCCACGTCGAAGGCGGAGCCCTCGGCCTTGCCGAGCAGCACGGCCTTGGACAGGGGCGGCCGGTCGTAGGGCTGGTGCGGCTCGGCGCCGATCAGCGTCACCGTGCCCGTGAAACCCTGCTCTCGCAGGGCGACCGCGGTCTGCACCCCGGCCATGCCGGCGCCGACCACCACCACCCGTCGCTGCGACATCGTCGTCTGCTCGCTCACCTGATCACCATAGACAACTGACAATTTGTCAGTCAGCCGTCGTGCCGCGTGACCTGCTCCACAACGCTGGTCCCGCTCCCCGGCTGGGACTCCCACTCCCAGGTCTCCTCCAGCCGCACCCGCCCGTCGGGCAGCTCCACCACCGTCGACACGCAGTGCCCCGACGACGTCGTGCCGTCCCGCTTGAGCTGCACGTACCGGAAGTCCAGCCGGTCACCCTCCCGGGTACCCACCAGATGCCCGCGTACGACATCCCCACCCGCGTACTCGGCCCAGATCTCGCCGCCCTTCTCGTGGTAGGCGAACCGGGTCCGGGTGCCCACCTGGCCCGGAGCCTGGTCGGCGACGGGGGCGAGGACGAGGCCGTCGAGCGAGCGGGACATGGCGGGAGGCTCCCTTACAGAGGACCGGAACCAGCGGTTAGGGTGGCCAACGTAAAGCACACGCGGGAGCCCGGACGCACCGGGCTGAGAGGGAGGCTGGCGGCCTCCGACCGTACGAACCTGATCCGGGTCATGCCGGCGAAGGGAGGGGCTGGACACCCATGTCGCCCACGCGTTCGACAGACGTCCTCGTCCTGGGGGGCGGAATCATCGGCCTGGTCACGGCGTGGCGGGCCGCGCAACGCGGGTTCACCACGGCCGTGGTGGACCCCGAGCCGGGCGGCGGCGCCGCCCGGGTGGCGGCCGGCATGCTGGCCGCCGTCACCGAACTGCACTACGGCGAGCAGACCCTGCTGGGCCTGAACCTCGCCTCCGCGCGCCGCTACCCGGAGTTCGCCGCCGAACTGA
Source organism: Streptomyces sp. NPDC048002 (assembly GCF_040653275.1). Taxonomy (NCBI): domain Bacteria; kingdom Bacillati; phylum Actinomycetota; class Actinomycetes; order Kitasatosporales; family Streptomycetaceae; genus Streptomyces; species Streptomyces sp. NPDC048002. Next base: position 164,101 of record NZ_JBEZNL010000001.1, read on the forward strand.
CCGACCTCACCGGCCAGGACCTCGGCTACCGGCAGTGCGGCACGCTCGCCGTCGCGCTGGACGCCGACGACCGCGCGCACCTGCGCGAACTGCACGCCCTGCAGACCGAGTCGGGGCTCGACTCCGAGTGGCTGTCCGGACGGGACTGCCGGCGTCTGGAGCCGATGCTCGCGCCGGGCGTGCGCGGCGGGCTCCGGGTGGACGGCGACCACCAGATCGACCCGCGCCGGCTCGCCCGGGCGCTGGTGACCGCCTGCGAACGGGCGGGCGTGGTCTTCCACCGGGCGTGGGCGGCCGCTCTGACCGTCACGGGCGGCCGGGCCGCGGGCTGCGCGACCGAGGACGGGACGGCGCTTCCCGCGGGGCAGGTGGTCCTCGCCGCCGGCAGCCTCAGCGGGCGCCTGGCGGGCGTCCCCCCGGAGGTCATGCCCCCGGTGCGGCCCGTGAAGGGGCAGGTGCTGCGGCTGACCGTGCCCCGGCGGAACCCGCCGTTCCTGAGCCGGACCGTGCGCGCGGTGGTGCGCGGCAGCCAGGTCTACCTGGTGCCCCGCGAGAACGGCGAACTGGTCGTCGGCGCGACCAGCGAGGAGCTCGGCTGGGACACCACGGTGACCGCGGGCGGCGTGTACGAGCTGCTGCGCGACGCGCACGAACTGATGCCGGGCATCACCGAGCTGCCCCTGACGGAGACCCGCGCGGGCCTGCGCCCCGGGACCCCCGACAACGCGCCGCTGCTCGGCCCGACGGCGCTGGACGGCCTGCACCTGGCCACCGGGCACTACCGCAACGGCGTCCTGCTCACCCCGGTCACCGGCGACGCACTCGCGCACGCCCTGACCACCGGTGAACTCACCGACGAGGCCCGTCCGTTCAGCCCGAACCGGTTCGCACTCCAGGAGCAGCCCGTATGAACATCTCCGTCAACGGGGAGCGGCGGCGGATCGAGCCGGGCACGGCCCTCGACACGCTGGTGCGCTCCCTCACCGCGGCGCCCACCGGGGTGGCCGCCGCGCTCAACGAGACCGTCGTCCCGCGCGCCGAGTGGCCCGCGACGTCCCTCAGCGAGGGGGACCGCGTCGAGGTCCTCACCGCCGTCCAAGGAGGCTGACCCATGGCCGACGATCCCTTCCTCCTCGGCGGTACGGCCTTCTCGTCCCGGCTGATCATGGGCACCGGCGGAGCGCCGAGCCTGGACGTGCTGGAGCGGGCCCTGACGGCGTCCGGCACCGAACTGACGACGGTCGCGATGCGCCGCGTGGACGCCTCGGTGCACGGCTCGGTGCTGTCGGTGCTGGAGCGCCTCGGCATCCGCGTCCTGCCGAACACGGCGGGCTGCTTCACCGCCGGCGAGGCCGTGCTCACCGCCCGCCTGGCCCGCGAGGCGCTCGGCACCTCCCTGGTCAAGCTGGAGGTCATCGCCGACGAGCGGACCCTGCTGCCGGACCCGATCGAGCTGCTGGACGCGGCGGAGACCCTGGTGGACGACGGTTTCACCGTGCTCCCGTACACCAACGACGACCCGGTGCTGGCGCGGAGGCTGGAGGACGTGGGCTGCGCGGCGATCATGCCGCTGGGCTCGCCGATCGGTTCCGGGCTCGGCATCCGCAACCCGCACAACTTCCAGCTGATCGTGGAGCACGCGCGCGTGCCGGTGATCCTGGACGCGGGGGCCGGCACGGCCTCGGACGCGGCGCTCGCGATGGAGCTGGGGTGCGCGGGTGTGATGCTCGCCTCGGCCGTCACGCGCGCGAAGCAGCCGGTGCTGATGGCGGACGCGATGCGGCACGCGGTGGAGGCGGGCCGGCTGGCGTACCGGGCGGGACGCATCCCGCGCCGCCATTTCGCCGAGGCGTCCTCCCCGGTGGCCGGGACGGCTGTGCTGGACCCGGAGCGTCCCGCGTTCTGACCGACGGCGTGCGTTGCGTCACAGGACGGCTTCAGTACCGCCCCTGTTCCGGTCCGAGCGGCGGGCCTGTCGGTCCCGGCTCGTAGACTCGCCTGCGTGGATACGACCCTTCAGGACCCGCTGGTCGGGCATGTGCTCGACGGCCGCTACCGCGTAGAGGCGCGGATCGCCGTCGGTGGGATGGCCACGGTCTACCGCGCCGTGGACACCCGGCTCGACCGGGTGCTCGCGCTGAAGGTGATGCACCCCGGACTCGCGGCCGACGCCACGTTCGTCGACCGGTTCATCCGGGAGGCCAAGTCCGTCGCGCGCCTCGCCCACCCGAACGTGGTGCAGGTCTTCGACCAGGGCACCGACGGGTCGTACGTGTATCTCGCGATGGAGTACATCGCCGGCTGCACCCTGCGGGACGTGCTGCGCGAGCGCGGGGCGCTCCAGCCGCGGGCCGCCCTGGACATCCTGGAACCGGTGCTCGCCGCGCTCGGCGCCGCGCACCGGGCCGGGTTCGTGCACCGGGACATGAAGCCGGAGAACGTCCTCATAGGGGACGACGGCCGGGTCAAGGTCGCCGACTTCGGGCTGGTGCGCTCGGTGGACTCGGTCACCAGCACCACCGGAGCCGTCCTCGGCACCGTCTCCTACCTGGCGCCCGAGCAGATCGACCAGCCCGGCATCGCCGACGCCCGGGTCGACGTGTACGCCTGCGGTGTCGTCCTGTACGAGATGCTCACCGGCGAGAAGCCGCACGACGGGGACTCCCCCGCGATCGTGCTCTACAAGCACCTGCACGAAAACGTCCCGCCGCCCTCGGCCGCCGTGCCGGGCCTGGCCTACGAGCTGGACGAGCTGGTCGCCTCGGCCACCGCGCGCACCCCGGAGGTCCGCCCGTACGACGCGGTCGCCCTGCTCGCCGAGGCCCGCCGGACCCGGGCCGCGCTCAGCGAGGAGCAGCTGGACGCGCTGCCCCCGCAGGCGCTGGCCGCCGAGCACGACAACGCCGACGACCGCACCAGCGTGATCCCGCGCTCGCTGACCGTGCCGCGCCCGCTGCCGGTGGACGAGGACGCCGAGGACGCCGGGCAGGACCCCTTCAACCGCACCAGCCGACTGGCGAGCCCGCCCCCGCCGCCGCGCCCGCCCCGGGTGGGTGCGGGGCCCCGGCGGCGCGGGCCGCTGGCACTGGTGGTCGCCGTGCTGCTGGTCCTCGGGGTCGGCGCGGGCGTCTGGTACATCAACTCCGGGCAGTTCACCCGGGTCCCCGCCCTGCTGACGCAGACGGAGGCGAAGGCCGAGGACCGGCTGGGGCAGGCCGGCCTGGAGGTCGGCGGGGTGGAGCGCGCCTTCAGCGACACCGTCGAGCGGGGCCGGGTGATCAGTACCGACCCCGAGGCCGGCAGCCGGATCCGGCACAACGACGCGGTGAACCTGGTGATCTCCAAGGGCCCCCAGGTGGTGACCGTGCCCGATCTGGAGGGCTACCGCCTGGACAAGGCGAAGGACGAGCTGTCCGAGGCGGGTCTGGAGCCCGGCATGGTGACCCGGGAGTTCAGCGACTCCGTCGCCCGCGGCTCGGTGATCTCCACGACCCCCGAGGCCGGCACCGAGCGCCGCTCCGGTTCGGCCGTCGCGCTGGTGGTCAGCAAGGGCCGCCCGGTGGACGTCCCCGACGTCACCGGCGAGAGCCTCCAGGACGCGCGGGCCGAGCTGGTCGAGGCGGGTCTGAAGGTGCGGGTCGCCGAGGAGCAGGTCACCTCCTCCGAGGTCGACAAGGGCGCGGTCGCCCAGCAGACCCCGGAGGCCGACAGCCAGGTCGTCGCCGGTGACACGGTGACGCTGACGCTGTCCAAGGGCCCGGAGATGGTCGAGGTCCCGGACGTGGTCGGGGACTCGGTCGACGACGCCAAGGCGGCGCTGGAGGCGGCGGGCTTCGAGGTCGACGAGGACCGCGGACTGCTCGGGCTGTTCGGCGACACCGTGAAGAACCAGTCCGTGGCGGGCGGCGACACCGCTCCCAAGGGCTCGACGATCACCATCGAGATCCGGTGACCGAGGCGCCCGAGGCCGCCGGACGGCTGCGCAACCCCGTCGGCGGCCATGTCCCGGTGGCCGGCGGGCTCAACTCCGTGGGCCTTTCCTACGCCCGCGAGCTGAAGGCGGAGACCGTCCAGGTCTTCGTCGCCAATCCGCGCGGCTGGGCCACCCCGGCCGGCAATCCGCGCCAGGACGAGGAGTTCCGCGCGGCCTGCGCGGAGGAGTCGATACCGGCCTACGTGCACGCCCCCTACCTGATCAACTTCGGCTCGCACACCGAGGCGACCGCCGAGCGGTCGGTGGAGTCGCTGCGGCACTCCCTGCGGCGCGGGCGGGAGATCGGGGCGCTGGGCGTGGTCGTGCACACGGGCAGCGCGACCGGCGGCCGGGACCGCTCGGTGGCGCTGAAGCAGGTACGGGAGTACCTGCTGCCGCTGCTGGACGAGCTGACCCATGACGACGACCCGTTCCTGCTGCTGGAGTCCACCGCGGGCCAGGGTTCCTCGCTGTGCTCGCGCACCTGGGACTTCGGACCGTACTTCGAGGCGCTGGACGCCCACCCGAAGCTGGGCGTCTGCCTGGACACCTGCCACATCTTCGCCGCCGGACACGACCTGACCGGCCCGGACGGCATGCGCCAGACCCTGGACCTGCTGGTGGGGACCGTGGGCGAGGGCCGGCTGAAGCTGATCCACGCCAACGACTCCAAGGACGTCGTCGGCGCGCACAAGGACCGGCACGAGAACATCGGCGCCGGCCACATCGGCGAGGATCCGTTCCGGGCGCTGATGGACCACCCCGCCACCGAGGGCGTACCGCTGATCATCGAGACGCCCGGCGGCAAGGAGGGGCATGCCGCGGACGTGGAGCGGCTGAAGAAGCTCAGAGCCTAGGGCGTGTTTCGAAAGTACCGTCGTCCGCCCGAAGGGCGGGCCCTGCGGCGTCTGGTGCGTGCGAACGCAAGGCGCCGGAGCGCCCTAATAGCGGAGCTATTCGGGCGTTTCGGCAACGCGGCGAGCGTGCGTGCCAGGCGTCGCAGGGCAGGCGGGACTTTCGAAACACGCCCTAGGGAAGGTCAGAGTTCGGGGCCGTCGCCCGGCTCCTCCTGGTAGGAGTAGCGCTGTTCCTTCCAGGGGTCACCGATGTTGTGGTAGCCGCGCTCCTCCCAGAAGCCGCGCCGGTCGGCGGTCATGTACTCCACGCCCCGGACCCACTTGGGGCCCTTCCAGGCGTAGAGGTGGGGCACGACCAGGCGGAGCGGGAAGCCGTGTTCGGCGGTGAGCAGCTCGCCGTCCTTGTGGGTGGCGAAGATGGTCCGCTCGGCGGCGAAGTCGGCGAGCCGGAGGTTGGAGCTGAAGCCGTACTCCGCCCACACCATCACATGGGTGACGGACTCGGCGGGCGGGGCCAGCTCCAGGACGGTCCGCGCGGGGATCCCGCCCCACTCGGCGCCGAGCATGCTGAACTTGGTCACGCAGTGCAGATCGGCCACCACGCTGGTGTACGGCAGGGCCGCGAACTCCTCGTGGTTCCAGCAGTGCTTCTCGCTGTCGGCGGTGGCGCCGAAGACCCTGAACTCCCAGCGCTCGGGGCGGAACTTGGGAACGGGTCCGTAATGGGTGACCGGCCAGCCGCGCTGGAGTCGCTGCCCCGGCGGAAGCTCCGGCTGTTCCGCTCCTCCTGATGCGCTCTGAACCGGCTGACCCATGCCTCCATCCTGACAGACCCGAGGCAGTGCACCTGACCAGCCGCATCCCATATCGGAACAAGTTGGACTAAGCATGCACTAACTTACTAAGTGGAGACTTACTGGACGATCTTCGAGACCGGTGCAAGGATGCGGCCGAACCCGCCAGTTCTCCCGTATCCCCTGGAAGGAGCCTCTGCGATGCAGGGCGACCCCGAGGTCATCGAATTCCTCAACGAGCAGCTCACCGGCGAGCTCACGGCGATCAACCAGTACTGGCTGCACTACCGCATCCAGGACAACAAGGGCTGGACCAAGCTCGCCAAGTACACGCGTGAAGAATCCATCGACGAGATGAAGCACGCGGACAAGCTCACCGAGCGCATCCTGATGCTGGACGGTCTGCCCAACTACCAGCGGCTCTTCCACGTCCGGGTCGGCCAGACGGTGACCGAGATGTTCCAGGCGGACCGCCAGGTCGAGGTGGAGGCGATCGACCGCCTCAAGCGCGGCATCGAGGTGATGCGCAACAAGGGCGACATCACGTCCGCGAACATCTTCGAGGAGATCCTGGAGGACGAGGAGCACCACATCGACTACCTCGACACCCAGCTGGAGCTCATCGAGTCCCTCGGTGAGGCGCTCTACCTGGCCCAGCAGATCGAGCAGCCGAGCTAACGCTCAGGCGGCTTCGTCGAGCTTCTCCAGCTCGGTGAGGACCGGGCGGCCCTGGTCGGCCAGCTCGCGGCGGGGGCACGCGCCCCGGCCCAGCAGTGCCTGGATCCTCCGCACGCACGAACCGCAGTCGGTGCCCGCCTTGCAGGCCGAGGCTATCTGGCGAGGGGTGCAGGCACCGCCCTCGGCATGCTTCTTCACCTGCTGCTCGGTGATGCCGAAGCAACTGCAGACGTACACGCGGTTCACCTCCCGCCGGGATCAATTCGTGGTGCCCGTCCCGATTGATCGGTGAGGCTAACCTAACCTTACCCGGCCCACAGGAGCCGTAAAAGTGGAGTGGGGCGCGGATCGTATGTGATCCGCGCCCCACTGTGCTCCTGTGTAACAACCGAACCGGCTACTGGTCCCTGTACATCTCGGCGACCAGGAAGGCCAGGTCAAGAGACTGGCTGCGGTTCAGGCGGGGGTCGCAGGCCGTCTCGTAGCGCTGGTGCAGGTCGTCGACGAAGATCTCGTCGCCGCCGCCCACGCACTCGGTGACATCGTCACCGGTCAGCTCGACATGGATGCCGCCCGGGTGGGTGCCGAGCGACTTGTGGACCTCGAAGAAGCCCTTGACCTCGTCGAGCACGTCGTCGAAGCGCCGGGTCTTGTGGCCGGAGGCCGCCTCGAAGGTGTTGCCGTGCATCGGGTCGGTCACCCAGGCCACGGTGGCACCGGAGGCGGTGACCTTCTCGATCAGCTCGGGCAGCTTGTCGCGGACCTTGTCGGCGCCCATCCGGACGATGAAGGTCAGCCGGCCCGGCTCGCGGTCGGGGTCCAGGCGCTCGATGTACTGGAGCGCCTCCTCGGCCGTCGTGGTCGGGCCGAGCTTGATGCCGATCGGGTTGCGGATCTTCGAGGCGAACTCGATGTGCGCGTGGTCCAGCTGCCGGGTGCGCTCACCGATCCACACCATGTGGCCGGAGACGTCGTAGAGCTGGCCGGTGCGGGAGTCGACGCGGGTGAGCGCGGACTCGTAGTCGAGCAGCAGCGCCTCGTGCGAGGAGAAGAACTCGACCGTCTTGAACTCCTCCGGGTCGGCCCCGCAGGCGTGCATGAAGTTCAGCGCGTTGTCGATCTCGCGGGCGAGCTGCTCGTAGCGCTGGCCGGAGGGCGAGGACTTCACGAAGTCCTGGTTCCAGGCGTGCACCTGGCGCAGGTCGGCGTAGCCGCCGGTGGTGAAGGCGCGCACCAGGTTGAGCGTGGAGGCGGAGGCGTTGTACATCCGCTTCAGCCGCTCGGGGTCCGGGACGCGGGACTCCTCGGTGAAGTCGAAGCCGTTGACGGAGTCGCCCCGGTAGGTGGGGAGCGTCACACCGTCGCGGGTCTCGGTCGGCTTGGAGCGCGGCTTGGAGTACTGGCCGGCGATCCGGCCGACCTTCACGACCGGCACCGAGGCGGCGTACGTCAGCACGGCGCCCATCTGGAGGAGGGTCTTGAGCTTGTTGCGGATGTGGTCGGCGGACACCGCGTCGAATGCCTCGGCGCAGTCGCCGCCCTGGAGGAGGAACGCCTCTCCCTTGGCGACGGCCGCCATCCGGGCGCGCAGCTGGTCGCACTCGCCCGCGAAGACGAGCGGCGGATACGACTCGAGGTCCGCGATCACTGCGCGCAGAGCCTCGGTGTCGGGGTACTCGGGCTGCTGCGCCGCGGGCAGGTTTCGCCAGGTGTTGCCAGCGCTCGCGCTGGTCTTAGCGTTCACGGTCACGCCCTCAACATTACGGGGTCGTGTCGGGCGTCCAGCCCCATGACCACCAATTGAGACACGCGACGCACTACTCGGACACCGCGTCTGGGGTAGGGTGCCTGGCATGTTCGCGCACTCGATCCAGACCTGGTGGTGGACCGCTCATCCGGCGGCCCGCTGACTGCGCGTACGAAGAACTTCGCGAAGGCCGCCCGAGGGGCGGCCTTCGGTGTGTCCGGGGCCCGTTCCTCTCCAGTGAGAAGGAAGACGGACCCATGCAGCTGCTGGACCTGCTCGACGATCCCCGCCCGTTCGCCCTGCTGCGCCGCCGCACCCCGGGGCACGACCACGACCTGATCGAGGTGCTGGTCGGCCAGGTCACCGACCACGACCGCCTCGCCGACCTGCCCGACGAGGCCCTGGCGCTCGTCCCGTTCCGGCAGATCCGCGAGCGCGGCTTCGACGTCCGCGACGACGGCACCCCGCTGACCGCGCTCGTCCCCGAGGAGTCCTTCACCCTCCCGCTCGCCGAGGCCCTGGCGCAGCTCCCGGCGCACCAGGTGCGGGTCGAGGAGGGCGCCTTCGACGTGTCCGACGAGGAGTACTCACGGACCGTCGGGCGGGTGCTGCGCGAGGAGATCGGCAGCGGCGAGGGCGCGAACTTCGTGATCCGGCGGACCTACGGGGGACGGATCCCGGGCTTCTCCCGGGCCGACGCCCTGGCCCTGTTCCGGCGGCTGCTGGTGGGCGAGCGGGGGGCGTACTGGACCTTCGTGGTGGACACCGGGGAGCGCACGCTGGTCGGCGCCAGCCCCGAGGTGCACGTCCGGATGTCCGGCGGCACGGTCGTCATGAACCCGATCAGCGGCACCTACCGCTACCCCGCCGAGGGGCCGACCCCGGAGCACCTGCTCGGCTTCCTCGCCGACGGCAAGGAGATCGAGGAGCTGTCGATGGTCGTCGACGAGGAGCTGAAGATGATGTGCACCGTCGGCGACATGGGCGGGGTCGTGGTGGGGCCCCGGCTGAAGGAGATGGCGCACCTCGCGCACACCGAGTACGAACTGCGCGGCCGGTCCTCGCTGGATGTGCGGGAGGTGCTGCGGGAGACCATGTTCGCGGCCACCGTCACCGGCTCGCCCGTGCAGAACGCCTGCCGGGTCATCGAGCGGTACGAGAGCGGCGGGCGCGGCTACTACGGAGGCGCGCTGGCCCTGCTCGGCCGGGACTCGGGTGACGCCCCGACCCTGGACTCCCCCATCCTGATCCGCACCGCCGACATCTCCCGCGACGGACGGCTGCGGGTCCCGGTCGGCGCGACGCTCGTACGCGGTTCGGACCCGGCGGGCGAGGTCGCCGAGACCCATGCGAAGGCCGCGGGGGTGCTGGCCGCGCTGGGTGTGCGCGAGGGCCGGGCCGACGCCGGGGCCGTGCGGCCGCGGCTGGCCGACGATCCCCGGGTGCGGGCCGCGCTGGACGGGCGGCGGGCCTCGCTCGCCCCGTTCTGGCTGCGGATGCAGGAGCGGTCCGGAGACCTGTCCGGGCACGCCCTGGTGGTCGACGGGGAGGACACCTTCACCGCGATGCTCGCGCACGTCCTGCGGGCGAGCGGCCTGGAGGTGACCGTACGGCGCTACGACGAGCCGGGGCTGCGGGAGGCGGTCCTCGCCCACGAGGGCCCGGTCGTCCTCGGCCCGGGTCCGGGCGATCCCGGGGACCGGGCCGACGCGAAGATGCGGTTCCTGCGGGAGCTGGCCGCGACGGTGATCCGGGAGCACCGGCACGGGGTCCTCGGGGTCTGCCTCGGGCACGAGCTGATCGCGGCCGAGCTGGGTCTGGAGATCGTCCGCAAGGAGGTGCCGTACCAGGGCGCGCAGACGACGGTGGACCTGTTCGGGCGGCCGGAGACCGTCGGCTTCTACAACAGCTTCGTGGCCCGCTGCGACGACGAGGCGGCCGGGGAGCTGGCCGCGCACGGCGTCGAGGTCGGCCGCGGCGCCACGCACGAGGTGCACGCGCTGCGCGGGCCCGGCTTCGCCGGGGTGCAGTTCCACCCCGAGTCGGTGCTGACGCTGAACGGCGCCGCGATCGTCCGGGAGCTGATGGCTCAGTTGCGGGGCACCAGCACGTTCTCGGAGAGCCGGCCGGCCACGTAGTCCCGGACGTTGCGCACCGTGGCGTCGACGATCTGGCCGACGGCGTCCTCGGTGTAGTACGCCTGGTGGGAGGTGACCAGGACGTTCGGGAAGGTGACCAGGCGGGCCAGGGTGTCGTCCTCGACCGCCTCCAGCGACTTGTCGAGGAAGAACAGGCCCGCCTCCGCCTCGTAGACGTCGAGGCCGACGCCGGTGAAGCGGCCGGCGCGCAACTCGGTGACCAGGGCCGCGGTGTCGATCAGGCCGCCGCGGCTGGAGTTCACCAGGATCGCGTCGTCCCGCATCTCCCTCAGGGCGTCCGCGTCGATCAGCCGGTACGTCTCGGGCATCAGCGGGACGTGCAGGCTGACCAGGTCGGACTCGGCGAGGAGCTGGTCCTTGGAGACGTACTTCATGCCGAGTTCCATGCAGGCGGGGTTCTCGGCGACGTCCCAGCCGAGCAGCCGCATGCCGAAGCCGTGGGCGATCCGGGCGAACGCCTCGCCGATCTTCCCGGTGCCGAGGACGCCCGCGGTGCGGCCGTGCATGTCGCGGCCCATCAGGCCGTCGAGCCGGAAGTCGAAGTCCCGGGTGCGGGTGGAGGCCCGTACGATCCGGCGGTTGACCGCCATGGCGAGGGTCCAGGCGAACTCGGCGACGGAGTAGGGCGAGTAGTACGACACGCGGGCGACGGTCATGCCGAGCCGTTCGGCGACGGCGAGGTCGATGTTGTTGAACCCGGTGGACCGCTGGGCGACCATGCGGGTGCCGCCGGCCGCGAGGGTCTCCAGGACGCGGGCGCCGAGGTCGGCGTTGACGCTGGTGGAGACGGCCTCGTAGCCGGCCGCGATGGGCGCGGTGTCCTCGCTCAGGAAGACGTCCAGGCAGCGGACGTCGTGATGGCCGGCGAAAGCCCGCTCGATCAGGGGCTTCTCCTCGGCCTGGACCCCGAAGGCGAGAATCTCCACGACTGCTCCCGTTCCGGTCGGCTACGGGCCACACTACGGCCGTACGCGGGGCGCCGCCGGATCAGCCGAAGAAGACGCCGACCTCGTCGTACAGGGCGGGGTCAACCGTCTTCAGCCGTGCCGTCGCCTCCCCGATCGGGACCCGGACGATGTCCGTGCCGCGCAGGGCGACCATCTTGCCGAAGTCGCCGTCCCGGACCGCCTCGATGGCGTGCAGGCCGAAGCGGGTGGCGAGCCAGCGGTCGAAGGCGCTCGGGGTGCCGCCGCGCTGCACGTGCCCGAGGACGGTCGTGCGGGCCTCCTTGCCGGTGCGCTTCTCGATCTCCTTGGCGAGCCACTCGCCGACCCCGGAGAGCCGGACGTGCCCGAAGGCGTCCAGCGACTCGTCCTTGAGGACCATGTCCCCGTCCCTCGGCATGGCGCCCTCGGAGACGACCACGATGGGCGCGTAGGAGGCCTTGAAGCGGGAGGTCACCCAGGCGCACACCTTCTCGATGTCGAAGCGCTGCTCGGGGATGAGGATGACGTTGGCGCCGCCCGCGAGACCGGAGTGGAGGGCGATCCAGCCGGCGTGGCGGCCCATCACCTCGACCACGAGGACCCGCATGTGGGACTCGGCGGTGGTGTGCAGCCGGTCGATGGCCTCGGTGGCGATACCGACGGCCGTGTCGAAGCCGAAGGTGTAGTCGGTGGCGGAGAGGTCGTTGTCGATGGTCTTGGGGACGCCGACGCAGGGCACGCCGTACTCGTCCGACAGCCGGGCGGCGACCCCGAGGGTGTCCTCGCCGCCGATCGTGATGAGCGCGCCCACCTCCTGCTTGGCCAGGTTGTCCTTGATCCGCCGGATACCGTCCTCCTGCTGGAGGGGGTTGGTGCGCGAGGAGCCGAGGATGGTGCCGCCGCGGGGCAGGATGCCGCGTACGGCGGGGATGTCGAGACGTACGGTGTCGCCGTCGAGCGGACCGCGCCAGCCGTCCCGGAAGCCGGTGAAGTCGTAGCCGTACTCTTGGACGCCCTTGCGGACGATGGCCCGGATGACGGCGTTGAGACCGGGGCAGTCGCCGCCTCCGGTCAGTACTCCGACCCGCATGGAATTGTCCCTTCGCCGCGGTTTCCTGGTGAGGCCACGCTAATAGTGATCCAGGTCACTTCGGGATGGGTCGGTGCGGCATTCCGGTGAAAACGTGGGGCGTTCGGGCTACCGCGTGCGCTAGGCGTCGTCCAGTCCGCGCTCTATGGCGTAACGGACGAGCTCCACCCGGTTGTGCAGTTGCAGCTTGCCGAGGGTGTTCTGGACGTGGTTCTGCACCGTGCGGTGGGAGATGACGAGGCGTTCGGCGATCTGCTTGTAGCTCAGACCCTTGGCGACCAGGCGCAGCACCTCGGTCTCCCGGTCGGTGAGCTGGGGGGCGCCGGGCCGGTCCGCGTCCCGGTCGGCGGGCGCGGGCTCGGAGGCGAGGCGGCGGTACTCACCGAGGACGAGACCGGCCAGCCCCGGGGTGAACACCGGGTCGCCGACGGCGGTACGGCGGACCGCGTCCAGCAGTTCCTCCGTGGAGGCCGACTTCAGCAGATAGCCGGTGGCGCCCGACTTCACCGCCTCCAGCACGTCGGCGTGCTCCCCGCTCGCGGACAGCACCAGGACGCGCAGCGCGGGGTGGTGGGCGACGAGTTCCTTGCAGACCTGGACGCCGGGCTTGGCGGGCAGGTTGAGGTCGAGGACCAGGACGTCGGGCCCCGCGGCCTTGGCCCGGCGCACCGCCTGCTCGCCGTCGCCCGCCGTGGCGACCACGTCGAACCCGGCCTCGGCGAGGTCACGGGCGACGGCGTCCCGCCACATCGGGTGGTCGTCGACCACCATGACCTTGATCTGCGTGCTCTGCTGCTCGCTCATCGGATCCCCCGGGACCTCTGCTTCGGTACCTTCAGTTCGACTTCGGTGCCCTGGCCGGGGACCGAGATCAGCTCCGCGCTGCCCCCGAGGTCCCGCAGCCGGCCCCGGATGGACTGGGCGACCCCGAGCCGCCCCTCCCCCTCGGCCTGCGCGAGCCGGCCCTCGGGGATACCCGGTCCGTCGTCCCGGACGGTCACCACGACCTCGTCCGGCTCGTCCTCCACCAGGATCCACGCCCGTGCCTGCTCGCCCGCGTGCCTGCGGACATTGTCCAGTGCCGCTCCCACCGCCGCGGCCAGCTCCCGCGCGGCGGCCGGCGGGAGTTCCACCGGCGCGCCGGGCTCGGCGAGGCTGACCCGGGAGGCGGCGTACGGGGCGAGCAGCGCGCGCAGGTCCAGCGGCCCGTCGCCGTCCGGCTCCTCCACGGCCCGGACGACCGCGCCCTCGGCCGCGTCCTCCGAGGCGCGGGAGACGGGTGTCAGGCCGCCGGAGACCAGCGTGCGCAGCGCCACCTCCTGCTCCCCGGCCAGCCGGCCCAGTTCGGCCGCCTCGCCGCCGATGACGGCGCCGCGCCGCTGCACCATGGCGAGCACCTGGAGGACGCTGTCGTGGATGTCCCGGGCGAGCCGCTCGCGTTCGCGGGTCGCGGCCTCGATCTCCAGGGCGCGGGCGAGGGTGCGCTCGGAGGCGCGGGCGACCTCGACGACGTAGCCGATGGCGATGGAGGCGACCCAGACCAGGATCACCGCGTGCACGGTGTCCCGGGTCGGGGAGCCGCGGTGCACCAGGTTGGCGACGGCGACCAGGGTCGAGGCGAAGGCGGCCCAGCGCCAGCCGCCCTTGATGGCGAAGGCCAGCACCGAGCCGGCGGTCCAGATCGACGGCAGTGTCGGGCTGCCCGCCTCGATGTGCGCGGCCGAGTCCGCGACCCGGGTCAGCAGGATGCCGGCCAGCGCGATGGTGAGGTCCGCGGCGAGGAACCGCCTGCCGCAGGCGGCGGCGTTCGCGACCCGGGGCAGGGTGGCGAAGGTCCACACGGTCAGTACGGCGAAGTAGCCGATGGCGACCCAGGGGCGGGCGAACTCGTCGTAGGCGCTGACGAACAGGCCGACCGCGTACAGCAGGGTGAGGACCCGGTATCCCATGAGCGCGCGCCACAGCGGCTGCTCGACCGACATCCTCAGCACGCGCTCACGCCTCGCCACTGCCCCGCCCCCGTGTCACCACCCGCCCCGTGTCTAGGACTCGGAGCGGTCCTTGTCGGCCTGGTTCTTGTCGGCCTGGTCCTTGTCCGCCCGGTCCTTGTCCGCCCGGTCCTTGTCCGCCTGGTCCTGGTCGGCCTTGGCGAGGGCGGCCTTCGCCGCCTTCTCCGCCTCCTTCTCGGCCTTGGCCGCCTCCGCGATCTGCCGCTTGGCCGCGGTGGCGTAGATGTCGACGTACTCCTGGCCGGAGAGCTGCATGATCTCGTACATGACCTCGTCGGTCACCGCGCGCAGCACGAAGCGGTCGTGCTCCATGCCCTGGTAGCGGCCGAAGTCCAGCGGCTTGCCGATCCGGATGCCCGGACGCATCAGCTTCGGGACGACCTTCCCCGGCGGCTGGATCTTCTCGGTGTCGATCATGGCGACGGGGATGACCGGCGCACCCGTGGCCAGCGCCACGCGCGCCAGGCCGCCGGGCTTGCCCCGGTAGAGCCGCCCGTCGGGCGAGCGGGTGCCCTCGGGGTAGATCCCGAACAGCTCACCACGCTCCAGCACGTCTATGCCGCTCCTGATCGCCGCCTCGCCCGCGCCGCGCGCCCCCGAGCGGTCCACCGGGAGCTGGCCCACGCCCTTGAAGAACGCGGCCGTCAGCCGGCCCTTGACCCCGGGGGTGGTGAAGTACTCGGCCTTCGCGATGAACGTGACCTTGCGGTCCAGGACCGCGGGCAGGAAGAACGAGTCCGAGAAGGAGAGGTGGTTGCTCGCCAGGATCGCCGGGCCCTCGGCGGGAATGTTCTCCAGGCCCTCCACCCATGGTCTGAACGCAACCTTGAGCGGTCCCCCAACAGCGACCTTCATCGCGCCGTACAACAACCGAGTGCCTCCTGTGTCTGTCGATCAGACCTTAACCCGGAGCGCCGCCAAAGACCCCGACGACCCTGGTCGGTGTCAGTGCGGTCGCGTACGGTGAAGTACCTGTAACCGACCTCATGAACAGGAGACCGAAGGTGCCGGTCCTTCCTGGAGCCGAGCCGTACCGCCACGAGGGCGGCGAGGTCTCGGTGCTCCTCTGCCACGGCTTCACGGGTTCCCCGCAGTCCCTGCGCCCCTGGGCGGAGTACCTCGCCGCGCGGGGTCTGACCGTCTCGCTCCCGCTGCTGCCCGGGCACGGCACCCGCTGGGAGGACCTCCAGCTCACCGGCTGGCAGGACTGGTACGCGGAGGTGGACCGCGAGCTGACCGCCCTGCGCGAGCGCTCCTCGTATCTCTTCGTGGTGGGGCTGTCGATGGGCGGCGCGCTGGCGCTCAGGCTGGCGGCCAAGCACGGCGACGCGATCGACGGCGTGGTCGTGGTCAACCCCGCCAACAAGGTGCACGGCGCCGCCGCACGCGCCCTCCCGGTGGCCCGGCACCTCGTCCGCTCGACCAAGGGCATCGCCAGCGACATCGCCAAGGAGGGCAGCGAGGAGGTCGGCTACGACCGGGTGCCGCTGCACGCGGCCCACTCGCTGCGGAACTTCCTGCGGCGGGTCGACGGCGAGCTGCCGCAGGTCACCCAGCCCCTGCTGCTCCTGCACAGCCCCCAGGACCATGTGGTGCCGCCGGCGGACTCGGCCCGGGTGCTCGGCCGGGTCTCCTCGACGGACGTCACGGAGATCGTGCTGGAACAGAGCTACCACGTGGCGACGTTGGACCATGACGCGGACCGGATCTTCGCGGAGAGCCACGCGTTCATGACCCGGCTCGCCCCCAGTCTCGGCAAGGAAGGGACGGCCGTAGGTGGCTGAGCACGACTCCGACCGCGAGGATCGCGAGCCGGACGACCAGGGCGCCCGTTTCGACGAGGACGCCGCGTGGCAGGCCATCGTCGCCGGGTACGGCGACGAGCCGCCGGACCCGCCGGGCAGCAAGCCGTTCAAGTCGGTGGAGGACCTCGCGCTGCTGGAGGTCGAGCCCAACGTCGAGACCGACGACGACGAGCAGCCGGAGGAGAAGCAGCCGGCCACGCCCCTGGGCGGCTCCGTGACCTTCGCGCCGGGGGTCGGCCCGCGCGACTACAGCGCGCCCGAGCCGTCCGAGGAGGACCTGGACGAGGACGACGAGGGCCACTTCGTCCCGCCGGAGCCGGAGCCGCTGCCCGCCGCGGACACCACCGCGAAGTTCGCGTGGCTGGCGGTGCTCGGCGGTCCGATACTGCTGCTGCTCGCCGTGCTGCTCGGCTGGGACATGACGTGGTGGCTGACGACGCTCGGCATCGGCGGCTTCCTGGGCGGTTTCGCCACGCTGGTGATGCGGATGCGCCCGCACGACGAGGACGACGACGACCCCGGGCGGGGCGCGGTCGTCTAGCGGGTGGTGGCCGGGACGGCCGGGACTCTGAGGGCGGCCAGGACCGGCAGATGGTCGGTGGCCGCCCTCAGGTCCGCGTCCGTGACCCCGGGCAGGTCCAGGGGCACCCCGCAGCCGAGGACCTCGATGCCCGGGGTGGCGAAGATCGCGTCGATCCGGCTGTGCGGCCCGGTCCGCGTCCAGGTGTGCTCACCGCCGCTGGGGGCGGCGGCCCAGCAGTCCTGGAGGGTCCCGGTGAGCCGGCCGAAGGTACGGCCGCCCGGGCGTTCGTTGAGGTCGCCGCCGGCGACGGCGTGGTCCACGCCCATTCCGGCCAGCCGGTCCAGGAGCATCCCGGCCTGCTCGTAGCGCTCCTGCTTCTGGAGGCCGAGGTGGCAGCTGAGGACCCCCAGCCGGGCGCCGCCGAGGCGGACGACGCCGGTGGCGAAGCCGCGCCGGTGCTGTCCGGGGGTGAGCGGGAGGAGGACGTCCTCGGTGCGCTCGACGGTGGCGCGCAGACCGCACAGGACGGCCGGTCCGGCCGCGGTGGCGCCGCCGGTGAGGACGACCAGGTCCGCCGCGTGGGCCAGCCGGGCCAGTTTCTTGCGCCAGCGGAAGAACCGGGGCGCCTCCTGCACCAGCACGAGATCGGGTGCGCAGGCCCGGATGACCTTGGCGAGCGCGTGGGTGTCGTCCCGCAGGGAGCGGACGTTGTAGCTCAGGACTCGGACGAGGGCTGAACCGTCGGACGCCATGTCGATCAATGTACGCCGTCATGCTCGGGGCGCGAGGACCGTCGGCCTCGCGCCCCCGTCAGCGCGTCACATGACCGGGTCGGGCTCCCGCGCCAGGTCCGCGGCGCCCACCAGGCCCGCCTCGTTGCCCAGCTGGGCGGCGATCACGTCGGCCACCGGCCGCCAGTTGCCGCCGACCAGCCAGCGCTTGTACGACTTGCGGATCGGGTCGAGGACCAGGTCGCCCTCGTCGGAGAGTCCGCCGCCGACGATGAACGCGGAGGGGTCGAAGAGGGAGGCGAGGTCGGCGAGACCGGCACCGGCCCAGCGGGCCAGCTCGCGGTAGGAGTCGACCGCCACCGGGTCGCCCTGGCGGGCGGCCATGGAGATGTGCTTGCCCTCGATGCCGTCGGGGGTGCCGTCGCCGAGCCCGAGGAGGGCCTCGGCCCGCTCCGGGGTGGCGTTGGCGCGCTGCTTGGCGTACCGCACGAGGGCGCGGCCGGAGGCGTACTGCTCCCAGCAGCCCTGCGAGCCGCAGCCGCAGAGCAGGCCGTCCGGGACCATGCGGATGTGGCCGAACTCGGCGGCCACGCCGAAGTGCCCCCGGCGCAGCTTGTTGCCGATGATGATGCCGCCGCCGAGGCCGGTGCCGAGCGTGATGCAGATGACGTTGCGGTGGCCCTTGCCCGCGCCGAACTTGTACTCGCCCCAGGCGGCGGCGTTGGCGTCGTTCTCCACGACGACCGGCAGGCCCACGCGGGCCTCGACCTTCTCCTTGAGCGGCTCCTGGCGCCAGTCGATGTTCGGTGCGAAGTAGACCGTCGAGCGCTGGCGGTTGACGTACCCGGCGGCTCCGATGCCCACGCCGACGATCTCGTGCCCGGCGCGCGCGCCTTCCACGGCGGAGGCGATGGCGTCCACGATGCCCTCGGGCGTGCCCGGGGTCGGCACCTTGTGGGTCGAGAGGATGTTGCCTTCCTCGTCGACCACACCGGCCGCGATCTTGGTACCGCCGATGTCGACGCCGATGGTGAGTCCCATGAATCCCTCAGTTCGGTCGAGCCCCGCTATGGCCAACCGTACCCGAGGGGGCTTTAATCCAAGTCGATGCGTTCCCCTGGACCGGATTCGTCCCCCCGGTCCCGGCGCTCGTCCATGCCCCGCTCGTCCCCCGCGGTCCAGCGCCGCTCCTGGGCCTGCGCGGCGGAGCGGTAGGCGGCGAGGAGTTCGTTGCCGGCGGCCGCGAGATGGTCGAAGACGTCCGGGTTGCGCTCGATGACGGGCTCGATCGCCGCCTTGGCCTGCTGCACGACCTGCTTGACCACCTGCTGGGCGGCGGGTCCGGCGACCGCTCCGAGCAGCGGCGACTGGAGCGTGGAGAGCCGGTCGCCGACGGCGTCGACGAGCTTGCGGAACTCCTCGGCGGCGGAGCCGGGGGGCGGGCCGTACTGGTCGCGGCGGCGGGCCTGCTCGGAGGCGAGATCCTCGGCGCACGCCGTCGACCACGCGTCGGCGTCGGTGGCCCGTACCTCGTCGACCGCCTCCTGGCCGGCGGCCTCGGGCTGCGGGAGCTCTTCGCTCATGACGGACTCCTGACTACGGTTCGTCCCTACGACGTTACCCGAACGGGCGTACCGGGTTCACCGGTCCTGAGGCCACAGCCGGGGGTCGGGGGCGAACCGGATGCGCAGTTCGCCGTCGCGCAGCGCGGCCCCGGCGACGGTGCAGCGGCGCAGGGCGGACGGCAGCGGCACGATGCGGCGGAACGGCCCGGCGGTGACGACGAGTTCGTCCCCGCGGCGGACGAGGTCGAGGTCGTCGCGTATGGCGCCGGGCAGGGGGAGGTGCCAGACGAGGACGCCGTCGGCGGCGAGGTGGTCGGTGACGGGCCACTCGATGGTGGCGGGCCGGTCGTTGACGGCGGGCCCGTCGGTGAGGGCGGACCCGTCCTTGACGGCGGGCGGGACGCCGAGCGCGGTGAGGTCGTCGGCGCCCCGGGGGTCGTGGCCGAGATGCGCGACGACGGCCAGGTCATGGGTGTCCCGCCACTCCTCCAGTGTCTTGCGCTGCTGGGCGACGAGCCCGGCGGGCCAGTCCTCGGGGGCGGTCCGGTTGGCCACCAGGACGTCGGGGCGCAGTCCGCGCAGGGCCAGGGCGAGGGTGGCGTCCCGGACGGCGTCGGCGCCGGCCGGACCTGGCTCGGCGACGAGACGGACGGTGGTGCGCGGGTCGGCCACCACGGCCTCCACCGCGGCCAGTTCCAGGTCCCAGCGGGCCGCGGTCTCGTACAGCCACTCGGCGGGCATGGGGACGCCCGCCAGCCGTCCCAGCACGGGGCGCAGGGCGCGGGCGGCCTGCCGTTCGGACGGGAGCAGCCTGCGCAGATAGCGGCGGAGCTCCTCGGGGAGGGAGAGCAGCGCGAGGGCGTGCGGGGTGGCGGGGAGGTCGACGACGAGGACGTCGTGCTGCTCGGAGAGCGCGGCGTCGCGCAGGGCGCGCAGCAGGGTCAGCTCGTCGGCGCCGGGCAGCGGGGTGACCTCCTCGGGGTCGAGCCGGGAGGCTCCGAGCAGGTCGAGGGCGGTGGTGGCGCGTTCCTGGAAGGCCGCGAGGTCGTCGCGGAAACCGGCGGCGGCGTCCGGCCGCCAGGCCGTGAGCCGCTCCTCGACCCGCACCGGCTCCGGCCCGGTGGCCACGCCGAGCACGGCGCCGAGGGTGTCGGCCCGGTCGGCGCCGAGCAGCAGCGTGCGACGGCCGGCGCGGGCGGCGGCGAGCGCGGTGGCGGCGGCGACGGTCGTCCGTCCGCTGCCGCCGGGCCCGGTGATCAGGAGGGTGCGCATGAGGGTGAACGGTAACGGAGTCCCCGAGGGGCCCGGAGCCGTCCGCTCCGTGAACGCCGCCTAGGCGGCCGCGGACTCCACGCGCTTCTTCAGCCCCGCGAGCGCGCGGTCGATGATGACCTTCTCGGCCTTGCGCTTGATCATGCCGAGCATCGGGATCTTGACGTCGACGGTCAGCAGGTAGGTGACCTCGGTCGCGCCCGTCCCGGCCGGCTTGAGGAGGTACGAGCCGTCCAGGGAGCGGAGCATCTGGGACTTCACCAGCGTCCAGGACACCTCGTGCTCACCGGTCCAGGTGTACGCCAGGACCTGGTCGTCCTTGATGGCGCCGGCGTCCATCACCAGACGCACCTGCTCGGCGCGGCCCTGGCCGTCGGTGGCCAGTACCTCCGCCTCCTTCACCTCGCCGGTCCAGTCCGGGTAGCGGGCGAAGTCGGCGATCACCCCCATGACGTCGGCCGGTGCCGCCTCGATCGTGATGCTCGAGCTGGTGTGTTCCGCCATCGCCGTGGCTCCTCCAGATGCGGTCCGGTGGGTCGTACCCGTGCGCACGGCGTCATGCGCACGTGTGTGCAGCGTGAAGGCTACCGCGCACCCGACCCGCCGAACTCCAGCGCCCATGGCTTCCCGCTCCCGGCGAAGTGCCCCACGTTCACGCACTCCGTCGGGCCGATCCGCATCCGGCGCACCAGGGGCTGATGGACGTGGCCGAAGAGGGAGTAGCGCGGGCGCGTGCGCCGGATCGCCTCCAGCAGCGCTCTGCTCCCGCGCTCGAAGCGCCGGGCGACGGTGTCGTAGACGAGTTCGGGGACCTCCGGCGGGATGTGGGTGCACAGCACGTCGACCTCGCCGACCGCCTCGATCTTCGCCGCGTACTCCTCGTCGCTGATCTCGTAGGGCGTGCGCATGGGGGTGCGCAGGCCGCCGCCGACGAAACCGAAGGTCCAGCCGCCGATCTCGGCCCGCTGTCCGTCCAGCACGGTGGTGCCGGGTCCGGCGTACTCGGGCCACAGGGGAGGCATGTCGACATTGCCGTAGGTGGCGTACGTCGGTGTCGGGAAGGCGGCGAACAGCTCGGCGTACTGCTTGCGCACGGCCTTCTCGATGACCGCGCCGCGGTCGGAGCCGATGCCGGCCCACAGGCGGGCGCCGAACTCGCGTGCCTCGTCGTAGCGGCGGGCGGTGCGCAGCTCGACGATGCGGTCGGCGGCCTCGGAGCCGAACAGGTCGGGGAAGATGCCGCGCGCGTGGTCGGCGTAGTCGAGGAAGAGGACCAGGTCGCCCAGGCAGATCAGGGCGTCGGCGCCGTCACCGGCGCGGGCCAGGTCGCGGGCGTTGCCGTGCACGTCGCTGACCACATGAATACGCGTCCTGGTGTTGCCGGCTCGTGTCGGTGCCATGGCGATCAAGGGTATGCCTGTGCGGCATGCGTGAACAGTGGCGGCCGGACCTGCGGTTACTGGCTAGTCGTCAAAGCCGTCGACTACTGTGCGCGAAGAACCACCCATGTATGCGGTACCGATCCGTGTGACGCAGCGAACATCTCGTCGGGACCCCCTGTCGAAGAAGCCATACCGGCGGGTAACGTCCGGGCAGTCCAGTCGTGCTCAGGGTTTCAACCACTGAAACTCCCGAGCACCTGCCCGAGCCTTGGACCGCACCGTCGCATCACACAACGTCGTGGCGCCGGCGCCCTATGAGGAGCAGCAGTCTTGCGCGAGTTCAGCCTTCCGGCTTTGTACGAGGTCCCTGCGGACAGCAATCTGACCGACATCGTCCGCCGAAACGCCGCGCAGCATCCCGATGTCGCCGTCATCGCGCGCAAGGTCGGCGGCAGCTGGCAGGACGTCACGGCCACGGCTTTCCTCGCCGAGGTGCGCTCCGCCGCCAAGGGCCTCATCGCCTCCGGCATCCAGCCGGGCGACCGGGTGGGCCTGATGTCCCGCACCCGGTACGAGTGGACCCTGCTGGACTTCGCGATCTGGTCGGCGGGCGCGATCACCGTGCCGGTGTACGAGACCAGCTCGCCGGAGCAGGTGGAGTGGATCCTCGGTGACTCGGGCGCCAGCGCGGTCCTGACCGAGCTGGACGGCCACACGGCGGCTGTGGAGTCGGTGCGCGACCGGCTGCCCGCGCTCAAGCACCTGTGGCAGATCGAGGGCGGCGGCATCGAGGAGCTGGGCCGCCTCGGCCAGGACGTCGGGGACCACACGGTCGACGAGCGCAGCTCGCTGGCGAAGGCCGACGACCCCGCGACGATCGTCTACACCTCCGGCACCACCGGGCGCCCCAAGGGCTGTGTGCTCACCCACCGCAACTTCTTCGCGGACTGCGGCAACGTCGTCGAGCGGCTGCGCCCGCTGTTCCGTACCGGCGAGTGCTCGGTGCTGCTCTTCCTGCCGCTCGCCCATGTCTTCGGCCGGCTGGTGCAGATCGCCCCGATGATCGCGCCGATCAAGCTGGGCTGCCTGCCGGACATCCAGAACCTCACCGACGAGCTGGCGGCCTTCCGGCCGACGCTGATCCTCGGTGTGCCGCGCGTCTTCGAGAAGGTCTACAACTCGGCGCGGGCCAAGGCGCAGGCGGACGGCAAGGGCAAGATCTTCGACAGGGCCGCCGACACCGCCATCGCCTACAGCCGCGCGCTGGACACCCCCTCGGGTCCGTCGGTCGGCCTGCGGATCAAGCACAAGGTCTTCGACCGGCTCGTCTACAGCAAGCTGCGCGCGGTCCTCGGCGGCCGGGGCGAGTACGCCATCTCCGGCGGCGCCCCGCTGGGCGAGCGCCTGGGCCATTTCTTCCGCGGCATCGGCTTCACGGTGCTGGAGGGCTACGGCCTCACCGAGACCTGCGCCCCCACCGCGTTCAACCCGTGGGACCGGCAGAAGATCGGCACGGTCGGCCAGCCGCTGCCCGGCTCGGTGGTGCGCATCGCCGACGACGGCGAGGTGCTGCTGCACGGCGAGCACATCTTCAAGGAGTACTGGAACAACCCCGCCGCCACCGCCGAGGCGCTCGCGGACGGCTGGTTCCACTCCGGTGACATCGGCACCCTCGACGAGGACGGCTACCTTCGGATCACCGGCCGCAAGAAGGAGATCATCGTGACCGCGGGCGGCAAGAACGTCGCCCCGGCCGTGATCGAGGACCGGATCCGGGCGCACGCGCTGGTCGCGGAGTGCATGGTGGTGGGCGACGGACGGCCGTTCGTGGCCGCGCTGGTCACCATCGACGAGGAGTTCCTGGGCCGCTGGGCCGCCGAGCACGGCAAGCCCGCGGGTGCCACCGCGGCGTCGCTGCGCGAGGACGCCGACCTGCTGGCCGCGATCCAGTCGGCGATCGACGACGGCAACGCCGCGGTGTCCAAGGCGGAATCGGTGCGGAAGTTCCGCATTCTGTCCTCCCAGTTCACGGAGGAGTCGGGCCACCTGACGCCGTCGCTGAAGCTCAAGCGCAACGTGGTGGCGAAGGACTTCACGCAGGAGATCGAGTCGATCTACGCGAAGTGACCGGCCTCCACCCGCACTACGGCGCGGTGTCCTCGACGAGGACCCGCGCCATCGTGCGTTCGGCGAGCGCGGTGATCGTGACGAACGGGTTCACCCCGAGCGTCCCGGGCACCAGCGAGCCGTCGGTGACGTACAGCTTGGAGTACCCCTTCACCCGGCCGTAGTCGTCGGTCGCCCGGCCCAGCACGCAGCCGCCCAGCGGGTGGTACGTGAAGTCGTCGGCGAAGGCCCGGCTGGGCGAGCCGAACAGGTCGTACCGGTAGATCGTGGCGTTGGCCCGGTTGACGCGGTCGAAGAGCTTCTTGGCCATGGCGGTGGAGACCGCGCTCTGTGCGGCGGTCCAGTTCAGTGCCAGTCTGCCGCCCGACCAGGAGAAGGACGCCCGTTCCCGGTTCTTGGTGAGCGCCAGGTACAGGCTCACCCAGTTCTCCAGGCCGGTCGGCAGCGGGGCGATCTCGGCGAAGACCGGGTTGGCGGCGTTCGACCAGTCGTCGATGCCCATCACCGGCATCGTCGACTGGTTCACCCCGACCGTGTCCCACAGGTGGTTGGCCCGGCCGAGCATCACGTTGCCGTTGGTGCCCCAGCCGGTGCCGACGCTCGCGTCGAGGTCGGGCAGGGCGCCCGTCTCCCGTGCGCGCAGCAGGAGTTCGGTGGTGCCGAGGCTGCCGCCGCCGAGGAAGAGGTACGTGCAGTTGTACTCCTTGGTGCCGACGACCGCGCCGGTCTCGTCGATCAGCTGGGTGGTGAGCAGGTACGTCCCGTCCCCGGCCCGGCTGACCGCGGTGACCCGCTCCAGGGTGTGGATCGTGACGTTCCCGGTGCCGAGCGCGGCGGCCAGGTAGGACTTGTCGAGGCTGCGTTTGCCGTGGTTGTTGCCGTACATCACCTCGCCGTTGAGCGCGGAGCGGGGCGCGGTGCCGGCCGCCTCGCGCTGGAGGTGGCCGAAGTCGTACACGTTCGGCACGAAGGTGGTCCTGAGGCCCGCGTTGGCCGCGTGCTTGCGGGAGATCCGGGTGTAGCGGTACCACTCGGTGGACTCGAACCAGGCCGGGTCGATGCTGTTGACGCCGAGCATGGAGCGGGCCCGGGGGTAGTAGGTGCCGTACATCTCGTCCGCGTCGACGGAGGGGAACTGCTCCTCGAAGTACGACTTGAGCGGGGTGACCGCCATGCCCCCGTTGACCAGGGAGCCGCCGCCGACGCCGCGGCCCACGAAGACCGAGATGTCGGCGAAGTGCACGCGGTCCAGGACACCGGGGTAGGGGCTGATGTCCTTGTTGACGACGTCCAGCCAGAGGAAGCTGGCCAGCGGGGCCTCGGTGCGGGTGCGGAACCACATCGAGCGGTGGTCCGGGGCGCTGGTGGAGCAGAAGACCTTTCCGTCGGGGCCGGCGGTGTTCCACAGCCGGCCCATCTCGATCACGATCGTACGGATCCCGGCCTGGCCGAGGCGGAGGGCGGCGACGGAACTTCCGTAGCCCGAACCGACCACGATCGCGGGGGCGTTGTCCACGGCGGCCGGCTCGACTGCCGACGCCGACTGGAGACCGATGCGGGTGAGACCGGACGCGGCGGCCGTCTGAAGGGCCACCATGCCCAATATGTGACGTCTCGTCAGCTGACGCTGCATCAGTTTTGCTGTCATGTCCGGAGCATGGACGGATTATCTCCCTCCGCCTAGCCCGGCGGCAGGCTTTAGAGCAGCGTCTTCAACTTCTCCGCCAGGAGGTCCCAGCGCCACTTCTCCTCGACCCACGCGCGGCCCCGCTCGCCCATCCGCCGGCGCAGCTCCGCGTCGCCGAGCAGGGCGATGATCGGGTCGGCCGCCTGCTCCGGCGAGCCGCCCCCGACCACCCAGCCGGTCTCCCCGTCGAGCACCGCGTCCGGCGCGCCGCCGGAGTCGCCCGCCACCACCGGAAGTCCGGTCGCCGACGCCTCCAGGTAGACGATCCCGAGGCCCTCCACGTCCAGCCCGCGCCGGCGGGTGCGGCAGGGCATCGCGAAGACGTCCCCGGCGCCGTAGTGCGCGGGCAGCTCGGACCAGGGCACGGAACCGGTGAAGCGGACCGAGCCGGCCACCCCGGTGTCCTGGGCCAGCCGGCGCAGCTCCTTCTCGTAGGGGCCGCCGCCAACGATCAGCAGTACCGCGTCCGGTTCCTTGGCCAGGATCCGGGGCATCGCGAGGATCAGGGTGTCCTGGCCCTTGCGCGGCACCAGCCGGGAGACGCACACCACGACCGGCCGGTCGGTCAGCCCGAGGCGGGCGCGCACCTCGGCGCCGCCGGACCCGGGATGGAAGGTCTTCTCGTCGACGCCGGGCGGGAGCTGCGCCATCCGCTCGGCCGCGGCCGGGCTCAGCGCCTGCGCGATCCGTGAGCGGGTGTACTCGCCGAGGTAGGTGATCGTGTCCGTACCCTCCCCGATGCGCCGCAGCAGTTGACGCGAGGCGGGCAGCTGGGCCCAGCCGGCCTCGTGGCCGTGGGTCGTGGCGACCAGCCGCCGGGCGCCCGCCCTGCGCAGCGCCGGGGCCATCAGCCCGAGCGGGGCCGCCGCGCCGAACCACACGGAGGTGCAGCCGTGCTCGCGCAGCAGCCCGGCCGCCCGCCGGGTCGCGCCCGGCGTCGGCAGCAGCATGGTGGTGGAGTCGCGGACGACGGTGAAGGGCTGTTCGGCGTCGAAGGCGGCGGTCGCCTCGGCGCCCTCCCGGCCCCGCTTCCAGGTGGAGGCGTAGACGACCAGTTGCTCCGGATCCAGCCGCAGGGCCATGTTGTGCAGGAAGGCCTGGATGCCGCCGGGGCGGGGCGGGAAGTCGTTCGTCACGATGAGCGTCTTGTGCATCGCGGCCGACCCTATCGGAGGCACGGCCGCGCCCCGCACCGCGCGTCACAGCCGCGCCGGTGGCCGGCCCACAGCATCCCGGGACATCATGTTCCCCTCAACGCGAACGCGGACGTCAGGGGAGTTCAGTGAAGACGGCGGGCACACGGTGGTCCTTGGCGGGCCTGCTCGGGATCTGGGCCCTGACCAGGGTGGTCCTGCTGCTCTTCGTGTTCAGGGTGCATGTCTTCCCCGGCCCCGACGTCACCAGCGACGTCTCCGTGATCTACCGCGGCTGGTACGAGGTGCTGCGCACCGGAACGTTCCCGCAGGACGACGTCACCTGGCAGTACCCGCCCGCCGCGGCCCTCGCGATCCTCTCCCCCGCCGTGCTGTTCTACCTGGACTACGCCTCCGCGTTCTTCGTCCTGGCCTTCACCGCCGACCTCGCCGTCCTCGCGATGCTGCTGTACGCGGGCCCGCGCCCCGGCCGCACCCTGCGCGGCGCCTGGGTCTGGACGGTCGGCGTCGCGCTGCTGGGGCCGACGGTGTACGCCCGCTACGACGTCATGGTCACCGCGGTGGCGGTGGCCGCGCTCTTCGCGGGCGCCCGGCGCCCCCGCACCATGGGCGCGCTGACGGCGTTCGCCGCGCTGCTGAAGGTGTGGCCGGTGCTGCTGCTGGTGGCCGCCCGCAGACGCTCGGCGTGGCTGTCGGCCCTGGTCACCGCGGGTCTGCTGGCAGCGGTGTTCGGGCTGTCGATGCCCGGCGCGTTCGCGTTCCTGAGCTTCCAGCGGGACCGCGGCACCGAGGTGGAGTCGCTGGGCGCCCTGGTCTTCCATGTGGCCCGGCACTTCGGCTGGGAGGGGCGGGTGCTGCTGAACTACGGCTCGGTGGAGTTCCTAGGCCCGTGGGTGAACATCGTCTCCACGGTCGCGCTGGTGCTGACCGCGCTGGCCTTCGGCTGGCTGCTGCTGTGGCGGCTGCGGGCGAACCGCTTCCTGCCGCACACCCTCGCGGACGCGGCCTTCGTGGCGGTGCTGATGTTCACCACGACCAGCCGGGTCATCAGCCCGCAGTACATGGTGTGGCTGGTCGGCCTGGCGGCGGTCTGCTGGTGCTTCCGGGGCAGCCGCATGGGCCTGCCGGTCTGCCTGGTGCTGGCCGCCTGCCTGGTGACGGTGCTGGAGTTCCCGGTCTGGTTCGCCCACGTGGTCTCCAGCGACGGCCTCGGGATCACCCTGCTCTTCGTCCGCAACGGCCTGCTGGTCCTGGCCACCGTGCTGGCCGCCCGGGTGCTGTGGCGGTCCACCGTCACCGCGCCCGCCCGGCCCCGGCTGCCCGCCCAGGCCACCCGTACCAAGGAGACCCCGCTCGCCTCCTGACGCCCGGCCGGGCAAGGGGCGCGGTCAGGCGAACTGCGTGCGCAGGTACTGCCGCCACTGCCCGGTGAACTCCTCCACCGAGACCCCGAGCACCTCCTCCAGCGCCCCCTCCACCGCGCCCGCCCGCTTCTCGTGGGCGCCGACGGCACGGTAGAACTCCGCGAGCCTCGGCTCGCCCCAGCGGTCCGCGATCATCCGGCAGGCCATCCAGCCGCTCTCGTACGCCCGCGCCAGCCCGGCCGAGTCCCCGGTGAAGGCGAAGTCGTCGTCGGTCGGCAGTCCGGCGGGGACGTCCCCCTCGGTGACCGCCTGCCACAGCTCCGGCGCGGCCTCCGTGGGCGTGCGTCCCGTCTCCCGGTAGCCGACCCAGTCGGCGAACCCCTCGGAGAGCCACAGCGGGGTGGCCGGACCGGTGTGGGCCCGGGTCGCGACATGCGTGGTCTCGTGGGTCAGCACGACCTGCTTGCCGCTCTGGCCGAGGACGCCGTACGCGACCGGGTTCAGGATGATCCGGTCGGCGGGCGCGTCGTGCGGGGCGCCGGTCTCGCCGGTGGTCACGGCGGCGATCCCGCGGTACGAGGAGGCCGGTGAGGCGAGCAGCGCGGCCATCCCCTCCAGCGTCTCGGGCACGAGCACCACGGTCCGCCGCGGCCACTCGGTGCCCCAGGCCCGGGTCACCGCGGGCACCGCCCGGTCGACGAGCCCGGCGTAGGCGCCGAGCCGCCCGGCGGGCTGCCCGACCCCGAGCACGATGCCCCAAGCGGCCCGGACCACCTCCACCCGGCCCTGGTCCCACAGCTGCTCGGCGGTCCCCTCGGCGGGCCGCTCCGACTCGACGTACCAGTCGCCCGCGGCGTCCGGGCTCAGCTCCAGCGTGCGGGCCACGGTGACCGGCTCCCGGTCCAGGCCCCGGATGCGGTAGCGCAGCTCCGCCTCGGCGGTCGCCTCGTCGCCCTGCCGGCTGAGCCCGGTCACCCGGTAGGTCCACTCGGCGAACGGCACCGCGCGCAGCTGGTCGAACCCGCTCTGCGCACCGGTCCGGACGAACGCCGACTCGTCGTGCCCGACGATCGCCTCCGCCCGCCGGTCCAGCACCCGCTGCACGGACTCCCGGGCGGCATCGACGGGGGTCCGGCCCCCGCACGCCACGAGCGCGACGAGGAGCAGGCAGAGCGCCACCACCCCACCGGACCCGGGCACCCGCCGTCGACCAGCCATGCCGCGATCGTACGGCGATCAGCACGGGAAGGTCAGACCTCCGTCACACCCTGGTCACCGTCGCTCCCGGCATCATCCCCACCGGGTCGTAGCGCACCGGCGCGCCCGGATAGGGGGCGTGGATCACCTGGCCGTTGCCCACGTACATGCCGACATGGCTGGCGTCCGAGCGATAGGTGACCAGATCGCCGGGCTGCGCCTGGGAGAGCGGCACCTGGGCGCCGGCGAAGCGCTGCCCCTGGGAGGTGCGCGGCAGGGCCACGCCGGCCTGGGCGTAGGACCACTGCATCAGGCCCGAGCAGTCGAAGCCGCCGGGGCCGTTGGCGCCCCACACATAGGGCTTGCCGAGGGCGGAGCGGACGGCAGCGACGGCGGTGGCGGCCCGGCCCGAGGCGGGCACCGCGCTGCCGGGCTCGGGCATGCCCGCGCGGCCGGAGCGGGACGCCCGGTCGAAGGCGGCGCGCTCGGCGGAGGGCAGCGCGTTCAGCAGCGCGCGGGCCTTGGCGAGCTTGCCCTCGACCGTCCGCTTGTGGGCCGCGACGGCCTTGCGGCTCCTCTCCAGCTCCCCGAGCTTGCGGGAGGCCTCGGCCCGGTCCTGGGCGATCTCACGCATCGCGTCCTGAAGGTCTTTCAGCTCGCCCGCCTGACGGACCGTGATCCGGTCCAGGACGGACGCCTTGTCGAGATAGTCGTCCGGGTCGTCGGAGAACAGCAGGGCCAGCGAGGGGTCGAGACCGCCGGACCGGTACTGCGCCCCGGCCAGCGAACCGAGCGCCTCCCGCATGGAGTTGATGCGCTCCTGCTGGCGGGCGATCCGGTCCCGGGACAGGCCGACCTCCTCGCGCAGCGAGTCGGCGCGCTCGTCGGCCCTGTTGTACGCCTCGGTGGCCCGCTCGGCCTCCTCGTAGAGGCGGTCCACCTCGGCCCGGGGGTCGTCGTGCGGCGCGGCCAGCGCCGGTACGGCCCCGAGGGCGGCGGCGGTGGCGGAGAGAACGCAGAGCGCGGTGGACGCGCCCCGGTCGAACCCGGACGGTACAAGGCGACGATGGGACCCCACGGGAAGCCGCGCTCCTTCCGCTGGCGGACAAGGCCTTCCCCGGCGAGGGGGAAACGCGGCAGACCATAGCCCCGCGACGGGGCACCGACCAACGACCGCCGTGCGCACGCACAGTGACGCCCCGCCTATGACGCAGGTCATGGGCGGGGCGCGAGGTCAGTTCACGTCGTGGGGATTCGCCCGTTCGGGCGGCACGGTGTCGTGATCTTGGTGGGGTCCGGGGTGATCAGATCCGGACGCCGAACTGGAACGGCATGTTGTTGATCGACTCGTAGCGGACGACCGTGCCGGAGCGCGGGGCGTGCAGCACCTGGCCGTTGCCCGCGTAGAAGCCGACGTGGTGCAGGTCGCCGTAGAAGATGACCAGGTCGCCGACCTTCAGGTCGGACTGGCTGTAGATGCGGGTGCCGTAGCTGGCCTGGGCCTGCGAGGTGCGCGGGATGCCGACGCCGGCCTGGGCGAAGGCCCAGGAGGTCAGGCCCGAGCAGTCGAAGGAGGACGGGCCCGAGGCGCCGTAGACGTAGGGCGAGCCGATCTTGCTCTGCGCGGCCTGGAAGGCGGCCATCGCGCGGCCGGAGCCGGTGGCGGCGTTGCCGAGGTCGACGCGGTCGGCGGAGGAGCGGCTGGCGCGGGCCTCCTCCTCGGCGAGGGCGGCCTTCTCGGCGGCGGTCAGGGAGTTCAGGAGCTTCTGCGCCTCGGCGAGCTTGTCCTGGACTTCCTGCTTCTTCTTGCCGAGTTCGGTCCGGGTGGAGGCGAGGTCCTTGAGCTTCTCGGTGGCCTCGGCCCGGTCCTGGGCGAGTTCGCGCTGCTTGTCCTGGATCTTCTTCAGCGACTCGACCTGCTGGCTGCTCAACTGGTCGAGGGTGGACGCCTTGTCGAGGTAGTCGTCCGGGTCGGCGGAGAGGAACAGCTGGACCGAGGAGTCGATGGAGCCGGTGCGGTACTGGGCGGCGGCCGCCAGGCCTATGCCCTCGCGCAGCTCGTTGAGGTCCTCCTGGCCGCGCGCCACGTTGTCCTGGATCGTGGAGATCTCCTTCTGGAGCTTCTCCTGCTTCTCCTTGGCGCCGTTGAACTTCTCGGTGGCCTGCTCGGCCTCCTCGTAGAGCTTGTCGACCTTGGCCTTGACCTCGTCCTTGCTCGGCTTCTCACTGGGAGCGGCGTTGGCCGCCTGCGAGCTGATGGCCACGGCAGCAGCGGCGGCGGTGGTCAGCACGGTCACACGTGCGCGGCTCGGCTGCTTGGGTCGACGGTGGGACGCCACGGAGGCGAACTCCTTCTTCTCAGTGATCTTCCGATCGAAGGTTCGAAGGCAGACCCTAGTGACCCCGCTGTGATCAGATCAAATCCCTGGGCGATTTATCCCGGTTACGGTCCGCATTCTTTACCATCAACCCACGTGCAGTGATTCCCACTTGACACTACGTTGCGTGACAATCTCGCCAATTCGGGCATTGCTGCCGCAGGTTGACCTTCAGGACAGTCGCTTGAGAAGCACCGCAGAAGCCACGGGGCGCGCGCCGGCGCGTGCGACCCCGTCGGCCACCTCGCGGTCGGTCGAGACCACGATGACCGGACGGCCGGGCGGCTCGGCCCGCACCAGCTGGCGGATCAACTCGTCGGCCGTGACACCGGGCTTGGAGAACAGCACCCGCACGCCGCGCGGCGGCGCCAGCAGCACCGGCGCGACCAGTTCGGCCCCGTCGAAGACACAGGTCACCTCGGCGCCGGTCTGCGCGGCGAGCTGCGAGAGCTGCCCGAGCAGGCGCAGCCGCTGCTTCTCCAGCGGCATCTGGGGATAGCCGGTCTTGGTGACGTTGTAGCCGTCGACGACCAGATGCGCCTGCGGCAGCGCCAGCAACTGGTCGAGGATGGCCGGGTCGTTCTCGGACAGCGCCCGCGCGGCGATGTCCTTCGGTGTCATCCGTCCCGGCTCGACCGCGTCCACGGTCTCGGCCGGGCGCACCGACACCGGCGGCAGGGCCAGTTCGCGGCGGAGTCCCTGCGCCGCGTCCAGCAGCGTGTCGAGCAGCAGCCGGACCCGCATGTCCTCGACGCTGCGGCCCTCGCGCGCCGCCCTGCGGGTGGCCTCCAGCGCGGCCTCCGCCTCACCGAGCCGCGACTTCAGCCGACGCGTCTCGCTCTCGGCGGCGGACACCTGCCCGTGGGCCTCGGCGCGCAGGGCCTCCATCTCGCCGTGCGCCTTGCGCAGCGCCGCCTCGCCCCGCTTGACGTCGCTGAGGGCGGCCCGCAGCTTGCGGTGAAGCGATTCGGCTTCCTTCTTCGAGGCGTCCAGCTCGGTGCGCAGCCGCTCGGCCTCGGCCCGGGTCTGCTCCTTGGCCTGGGCCAGCTCGCCGCGGACCCGTTCCAGTTCGGCCCGGCTCTCCTCGTCGGCGCGCTCGGCATCGGCCCGCTGGGCCTCCTCACCGGCAGCGGCGACCAGCTTCACCCAGCCGGTGGGCCGGAGCACATAGGCCGCGGCCGCCACATCGAGCGGATCCGCGGCCGGGGGCGGCGAGCCGGAGTCGAGGGCGCCGGCGATCTCCGGCTGGGCCTCTCTGAGCTTCTCCCCGATCCGCTGGCGGAAGAGCGGGTCGGTCTCCAGCGCGGCCGCCATGGCGTTGCCGGCGAACTTGGCCCGCCGGTTCGGGGCGAACCGCGCGTACTGCCTCAGCTGGGCGGGCAGTTCCCCGACGGTCAGCCCGCCGAAGCCGTCGGAGACGATCTGCACGACGCGTCTGCGCACACCGTCGGGCAGCGGACGGTCGAGCACCTCGGCGGCACCGTCGCCCGGTCCCCCGCCCGTGGTCTCCACCATCCGTCTTCACCCCATCGCCGATGCGGGGTCCCCCTGGCTGAGGGGACCGTCCTGGCGGGGCCGCTCCCCTCAGGAGCCGGCGCCCGGCCTGTCCACGAGTTCCACCTGGTCCACCGCGTTGCACCAGCGGCAGCGCACCGACTCGATGGTCTCACTGACCACGTCGCGCTCCTCGACCTTGGGCTCACCGGCGAGGTCGAGGTGGACGTACTCGACCACCTTCGACGAGCGGGTCACATCGAAACGGGTGAGGTTGCCGCAGAGCGTGCAGCGCCACCGCGTGGTGGCCGTCGGCAGGGGAACCGTCATCGCGACCGTTCGTTCCTTCCAGTGTCGGTGACTCACCGGTCTCCCCGGTGGGTGTGGCTCGTAACCCTACGGCCTGGCGGGTACTCGCCGCTCGGCCGTCCACGGCGGCGAGGCGGTCTGTCGGTGTACGCCCCGTTACGTCATGCTCTGTAGTCATGATCGGCAAGTGGAGCCCCCGGGCCGCGCACACCATCCGGCTGCCGTCGGCACCGGTCACCTACGCACTGATCGGCCTGTGCTCACTGATCTTCCTGATCGGACCGGCCTCGGGGCTGAATCCGGTCCACGGCACCGGCGAGGAGCTGGCCGCCGCCCAGCGCGCGTACTTCCGCCGCTGGGGCGTGGTCCCGGCCGAGCTGTTCGAGGGCTCGGCGCGCTCGGCGCTCACCCCGGCCACCGCGCTGTTCGTGCACGGCAGCTGGGTGCACCTGCTCGGCAACATGCTCTTCCTGTACGTCTTCGGCGTGCTCACCGAGGAGCGCATGGGCCGCGTCCAGTACACCCTCTTCTACCTGGGCTGCGGCTATCTCGCCCTGCTGGGCTACGCGGCCGCCAACTCCGACTCCGAGCAGTCCCTGGTCGGCGCCTCGGGGGCGATCTCGGCGGTGCTCGGGGCCTTCCTGGTGCTGTTCCCCAGGGCCCGGGTGACCAGCCTGCTGCCGTTCCTGTTCTTCCTGCCGCTGCGCTTCCCAGCCTGGGTGGTGCTGCCCTTCTGGGCGGCCCTGCAGTGGCTGGCGGCGGGCCGGGCGTCCAGCGGGCCCGGGGTCGCCTATCTGGCCCATCTCATCGGCTTCGGCCTGGGCTGCTGCTTCGCCTGGGTGCGCTTCGGCCGTGCGACTAGAGTGAGGTCCACCCCAGCCAGGCCCGTCCCCGAGGGAGAGAACCAGCCGTGATCACCGCGATCGTCCTCATCAAGACCAGCGTGGACCGGATCCCCGAGATCGCGGAGCAGATCGCTTCGCTGGACAGCGTCAGCGAGGTCTTCTCGGTCACCGGCACCTACGACCTGATCGCCATGGTCCGGGTCAAGGAGCACGAGGACCTCGCCGAGGTGATCCCCGGCCGGATCAGCAAGATCCCCGGCGTGGAGGGCACGGACACCCACGTGGCGTTCCGTACGTACTCCCAGCACGACCTGGAGGCCGCGTTCGCGCTGGGGCTGGACAACTAGCCCAGCCCCGGATGCATGGGCGGTCAGACCGCGGGCACGCAGCGGCCGTCCTCGGTGCGGTAGTTCCACTGCGCGCCGTCGGTGACGAGTTCGCGGACCGCGGTCACGAACCGCTCCACGTGCTCGTCCGGAGTACCCGCGCCGAAGCTGACGCGGATCGCGTTGAGGGACTTCTCCCCGGGCGCCGCCTCGGGGGCTCCGCACTCGCCCTGGGTCTGGGGGTCGCTGCCGAGCAGGGTGCGCAGCAGGGGGTGGGCGCAGAACAGGCCGTCGCGGACGCCGATGCCGTACTCCGCGGAGAGCGCGGCGGCGAAGTGGGAGCTGTTCCAGCCGTCGACGACGAAGGAGATCACGCCCACGCGCGGGGCGTCGTCGCCGAAGAGCGACAGGATCCGCACCTCGGGGACCTCGGCGAGGCCCGCGCAGACCTTCTCGATCAGGTGGTTCTCCCGCGCGAGCAGGCTGTCGAAGCCGGCCTCCGTGAGGGCCTTGCAGGCGGAGGCGATGGCGTAGGCGCCGATGACGTTCGGCGAGCCGGCCTCGTGGCGCGCGGCGCTCTCGTGCCACTGGACGTCCACTCCCCCGTCCTCGCGCCGAGTGACCTTGCGGCTGGCGCCGCCGCCCGCGAGGTAGGGCTCGGCCTCGCGCAGCCAGTCGGCGCGGCCGGCCAGGACGCCGGAGCCGAAGGGCGCGTAGAGCTTGTGGCCGGAGAAGGCGATCCAGTCCACGTCGAGGTCGCGCACGGAGACCGGGTGGTGCGGGGCGAGCTGGGCGGCGTCGAGGACGATCCGGGCGCCGTGCGCGTGAGCGGCGGCGGCCAGCTCCCGCACCGGCCACAGCTCGCCGGTGACGTTGGAGGCGCCGGTGACGCAGACGAGGGCGGGGCCGTACGGGTCGCGGTCGGCGAGGGCCCGCTCCAGGGTCCGTACCGCCGCCTGGGGGGTGCGCGGGGCGTCGAGGTAACTGACCCGGGCGTCCTGCCAGGGCAGCAGCGAGGCGTGGTGCTCGGTCTCGAAGACGAAGACCTGGCAGTCGGCGGGCAGGGCCGCGGCGAGCAGGTTCAGGGAGTCCGTGGTGGAGCGGGTGAAGACCAGCTGGTCGTCGGGGCGGCAGTCGAGGAACTCGGCGACGGTCCGGCGGGCGTTCTCGAAGAGGTCGGTGGAGAGCTGGGAGAGGTACCCGGCCCCGCGGTGGACGCTGCCGTAGTACGGCGCGTACGCCGCGACGTCGTCCCAGACCCGCTGGAGCGCGGGGGCGCTGGCGGCGTAGTCCAGCGCGGCGTAGGTGACCTCGCCGCCGGTGACGAGCGGCACGGTGACATCTCGCCCCAGAACGGGCAGCGGGGTGCAAATGGTCTGGGCGGAGGCAGCGGTGGAGACGGACATGACGGGGGCTCCCGTGGATGAAGAGGTGTGAGAGAGAAGGGGTACGCAGAAGCGGGGCTCAGCGGCCCTATCGCATTCGCTTGCTCACGGAAGAACTCCTCGACGACCGCGCTTGCCGTGAACCTTGCTGTTCACGGCCTGGTCTTCACCCGGGGCACCCCGCCACGGACGGAGGGTTGCCGGACAGTCGGCCGGGGCCTCATGACTGTCACTCATGACCTGGTACAGGAACGTACGTGAAGTGATCGCGGTCCCGCAACCCGTGTCCGGATCGCGGGACCGACGTACGGCGTCTAGGAGTTGCTCACGGCCACCCAGCGCTCCAGCGTGCGCCGGGCCGCGCCCGAGTCGATGGACTGCGCCGCCTTCGCCATACCGGCGCCGATCTGCTCGGCGAGGGGGGCGTCGGTGGGGTGCAGGGCCACCAGCGCGGCCGCCGAGTTGAGCAGCACCGCGTCCCGCACCGGGCCGGTCTCCCCGTCCAGCAGGCGCCGGGCGACATCGGCGTTGTACGAGGCGTCCGCGCCGCGCAGCGCCTCCACCGGGACGAGGTCGATGCCGACGTCACGGGGGTCGAAGGTCTCCTCGCTCACCTTGCCGTCGCGCACCACCCAGACCCGGGAGGTCGAGGTGGTCGTCAGCTCGTCCAGCCCGTCGTCGCCGCGGAACACCAGCGAGGAGTTGCCGCGCTCGGCGAACACGCCCGCCACGATCGGCGCCATCCGCGGATCGGCCACCCCGACGGCCTGCGCCCGCACCCGGGCGGGGTTGGTGAGCGGGCCGAGGACGTTGAAGACCGTCCTGATGCCCAACTGCCCGCGCGCCGCGCCCGCGTGACGCATCGCCGGATGGAACTTCGCGGCGAAGCAGAAGGTGATCCCGGCCTCCTCGACCACCTGGGGGACCCGCGCCACGGGCAGCTCCAGATTGACCCCGAGCCGCTCCAGCACGTCCGAGGAGCCGGAGGCGGAGGACGCGGCCCGGTTGCCGTGCTTGACGACCTTGGCGCCCGCGCCGGCCACCACGATCGCGGACATCGTGGAGATGTTGACGGTCTTCGCGCCGTCCCCGCCGGTGCCCACGATGTCGACGGTGTCGCCGGACACCTCGATCACATGGGCGTGCGCGTACATCGTGCGGACGAACCCGGTGATCTCCTCGACCGTCTCGCCCTTGGCCCGCAACGCCACCACGAAGCCGGCGATCTGCGCGTCGGTGGCCTCGCCGCGCATGATCAGGTCCATCGCCCAGGCCGTGTCGTCGGCGCTCAGGTCGCGCCCCTGGAACAGGCCGTTCAGCAACGGGGGCCAGGAACGGCCCGCCGCGGTGTCGCCTCCAGCGGGGGTCACAGCGCTCATAAGGCCGCTCCTGAGTGTCGTAGAACAGTGTGCTCCCACCCTATCCAGCCACGGGCACGGCGAAGGGCCCCGTCCGTACACCGGACGGGGCCCTTCGCCGTGGCGTGGCAGCGATCAGTGGTGGCCGTGGCCGCTCGTGATCTCCTTGTACTCCTCGACGGTCGGCTTCGGAATCTGGGACTCCTCGCCGTAGTACGCCTTGCTGAGCTTGACGCGCAGCTTCTCGGTGCCCTTCACCTTGCGCTCGACGCCGTTCTCGTCGACGACCGGGCCGAGCTCGGCCGGCTGGTACTGCTCGTGCGCGGTGAGGGTGTGCAGCGCGTCCTGGCTGAGCGGCTCGTGCACCTCGATGAACTCACCGTGCGGCAGGCGCTTGATGATGCCGGACTCGCGACCGTGCAGCACCTTGTCCTTGTCGCGGCGCTGGAGGCCGAGGCAGATCCGCTTGGTGATGACGAAGGCCAGGACCGGGGCGACGAAGAACCCGATGCGGACGAACCAGGTGATGGCGTTGATCGACAGGTGGAAGTGGGTGGCCCAGAGGTCGTTTCCACCACCGATCAGCAGCACCATGTACCAGGTGATCCACGCGACACCGAAGGCCGTACGGGTCGGGGCGTTGCGCGGGCGGTCCAGGATGTGGTGCTCGCGCTTGTCGCCGGTGACCCAGGACTCGATGAACGGGTAGACCGCGATCGCGACCAGGACCAGCGGGAAGATCATCAGCGGGATGAACACACCCAGGACGAGCGTGTGACCCCAGAAGTTGATCTCCCAGCCCGGCATGACACGGATCAGGCCCTCGGAGAAGCCCATGTACCAGTCGGGCTGCGCGCCGGTGGAGACCTGGTCCGGCCGGTAGGGGCCGAGCGCCCAGATCGGGTTGATCGTGGCGATCGCCGAGATGGCCGCGATGACACCGAAGACCAGGAAGAAGAAGCCTCCGGCCTTGGCCATGTAGACCGGCAGCAGCGGCATGCCGACGACGTTCTTGTTGGTCTTGCCGGGGCCCGCGTACTGGGTGTGCTTGTGGTAGACGACCAGGATGAGGTGGCCGACCACCAGACCGAGCATGATGCCCGGCAGCAGCAGGATGTGGACCGAGTAGAACCGGGCCACGAAGTCGCCGCCCGGGAACTCACCGCCGAAGAGGAAGAACGACAGGTACGTGCCGACGATCGGCACGGACAGGATCGCGCCCTCCATGAAGCGGACACCGGTACCGGAGAGCAGGTCGTCCGGGAGCGAGTAACCGGTGAAGCCGGTGAACATGCCCAGGACGAACAGCAGGAATCCGAAGACCCAGTTGATCTCGCGCGGCTTGCGGAACGCGCCCGTGAAGAACACGCGCATCATGTGCACGAACATGCCGGCGAGGAAGATCAGCGCCGCCCAGTGGTGGATCTGCCGGATGAGCAGACCACCGCGGACGTCGAAGGAGATGTGCAGCGTGGAGCTGAACGCCTCCGACATCAGCTGGCCCTGGAGCGGGACGTAGCTGCCGTGGTACTCCACCTCGTTCATCGACGGGTGGAAGAACAGCGTCAGGTACACACCCGTGAGGATGATGATGATGAAGCTGTAGAGGCAGACCTCACCCAGCATGAACGACCAGTGGTCGGGGAAGATCTTGCGCATGTTGGCCTTGGCCAGGCCGTAGACGCCCAGCCGGCCGTCCGCCCAGTCGGCGACGCGCTCGCCGGCGGGGGCTTTCCCGCGCGAGCGGGACTCGTTCTTCTCGTTGGTGCTCATCCGCGCTCCCAGAATGCAGGACCGACGGGCTCATCGAAGTCGCCGAGCGCCTCGAGGTAGCCCTCGTCGTTCACACCGATGCGCAGCTGCGGCAGGGCGTGACCGGCGGGACCGAAGATCACTCGGGCACCGTCGGAGAGGTCGAAGGTGGACTGGTGGCACGGGCACAGCGCGTGGTGCGTCTGCTGCTCGTACAGGGAGATCGGGCAACCGACGTGGGTGCAGATCTTCGAGTACGCCACGATGCCCTGGTAGGACCAGTCGAGCTCGCGCTTGTCCTTGATGTTGTCCGGCTGGATGCGGACGATCATCAGGGCGGCCTTGGCGATCTCCTTCTGGAAGTCGTGGTCGTGCTCCTCCAGACCCTCCGGCTTGCAGAAGGTGAGGGAGCCGACCGCGACGTCCGAGGGACGCAGCGGCTCGTTGGTGTTCATGTTGACCAGCAGCTTGCCCTTGGACCACAGGGTGTGGCGGAGCTTGGTCCCGGGCAGGGGGCCGAGGTCGCGCAGGAGCACGACACCGGAGAGCGGGAACAGCGCCAGCGCTCCGAACATCGTGTTCCGGATCAGCTTGCGACGGCCGATCGCGGACTCCTTGGCACCGTCCGCGAAGTCGGCCAGAACCTGGGCCTTGACCTC
Organism: Streptomyces sp. NPDC048002; assembly: GCF_040653275.1. Classification (NCBI taxonomy): domain Bacteria; kingdom Bacillati; phylum Actinomycetota; class Actinomycetes; order Kitasatosporales; family Streptomycetaceae; genus Streptomyces; species Streptomyces sp. NPDC048002. The sequence continues at coordinate 203,647 of NZ_JBEZNL010000001.1, forward strand.
GGGGGACGCCTCGATGGGGTGACGCTCGTCGGCGACCTCGACGTCCGACATCAGCGTGCGGGCCCAGTGGACCGCGCCCGCGCCGATGCAGAACAGCGAGACGCCCAGCGTCATGCCCAGCGCGAAGTTCAGCGCGCTGATGTGACCCAGCGGGAAGATGTAGACCGACTTGTCGGCGGGGATCGTCACGTAGGACGCGATGAAGCCGACCGTGGCCAGCATCGACACCGTGAACATCAGGGCCACCGCGCGCTCGGACCGCTTGGCGGCCCGCTCGTCGATGTCCTGGATCCGGTGCTCGTGGGGCGGCAGACCGGGGTCCGCGAACGGGTCCCTGTCGTCCGCGACGCTCACCGCGCCGTGTGCGTCCTGCTCAGCGGGCAGGTTCTCTTCTGGAATGTCTTGGCTACTCATGACTTCTTGGCCTTTGCGGTCCGAGCGGCGACCCAGACGGCGACCGCGATCAGCGAGCCGAGTCCGAAGACCCACGCGAACAGGCCCTCACTGACCGGACCGAGTCCGCCCAGCTCGAGACCACCGGGGCTCTCGGTCTCGTCGCCGTTGACCGCGTCGAGGTACGCGATGATGTCCTTCTTGTTCTGCTCCGACAGCGTGGTGTCGGGGAACGAGGGCATGTTCTGCGGGCCGGTCTGCATGGCCTCGAAGATGTGCTTCGCGGACACGCCCTCAAGCGACGGCGCGTACTTGCCGTGGGTCAGCGCACCGCCCTTGCCGGTGAAGTTGTGGCACTGCGCGCAGTTGGTGCGGAACAGCTCGCCGCCCTTGGCGATGTCGGCGCCCTCGGGGCCGTACTCGGCCTCGGTCGGGATGTTCGGGCCGGCGCCCAGCGAGGCGATGAACGCCGCGAGCTGGTCGATCTCGGCCTGCGAGTAGACGACCTTCTTCTTCGGCGCCTGGGCCATCTGGGAGGTGGCGGCCGGCATACGGCCGGTGCCGACCTGGAAGTCCACGGCCGCGGCGCCGACACCCACGAGGCTCGGACCGTCGGTGGTGCCCTGACCGCCGGTTCCGTGGCAGCTGGCGCAGCCGACGGCGTAGAGCTTCTTACCCTCGTCGATGGCGAGGGACTGGGCGGTTTCGTCTGCCTGCGCCTTGCCCGTGGGCGCGACAAAGGCGTACAGCCCCCCAGTGGCCGCCAGCGCGAGGAGTAGGACGACGACCGCCGCCAGCGGATGGCGTCGTCGTGCGGAGAGCTTTTTCACGGATTACCCCGGTGTCAGGATCTTCTGCGTCGATGCTTCTGGGATGTGCGCTTGCTTGCTCGTTGCGTGCAGCGCGCGGGAACGGACCCGGCTACTTGATCATGTAGATCGTGGCGAAGAGGCCGATCCAGACGACATCGACGAAGTGCCAGTAGTAGGACACGACGATGGCGGCGGTTGCCTGCTCGTGCGTGAACCTCTTCGCCGCGTAGGTGCGGCCGAGGACCAGCAGGAAGGCGATGAGGCCACCCGTCACGTGCAGGCCGTGGAAGCCGGTGGTCAGGTAGAACACCGAGCCGTACGGGTCGGAGGAGAGCGAGAGCCCGTCCTTCTTCACCAGCTCGGTGTACTCGTAGACCTGGCCGCCGATGAAGATCGCACCCATCACGAAGGTGATCTGGAACCACATCCGGAGCTTCTTCACGTCACCGCGCTCGGCGGCGAACACGCCGAGCTGGCAGGTGAGGGAGGAGAGCACCAGGATCGTGGTGTTGGTCGCCGAGAAGGGGAAGTTCAGGAAGTCTGCCTTCTCCTTCCAGAACTCGGGACCGGTCACCGATCGCAGGGTGAAGTACATCGCGAAGAGGGCCGCGAAGAACATCAGCTCGGAACTCAGCCAGATGATGGTTCCGACGCTGGTGAGGTTCGGCCGGTTGACCGACGGGTGCGCGTGCCCGGTTTCTACTGTCGTTGCTGTCGCCACGACCGACATTATGTCGGTCGCTTATCCCGCCCTCACTCCGGGGGGTGCCGTTCGGAGTGTCTCCCTGCTCCATACCGGTGTTGACGTGGTGTTCAAGGGAGTAGCATCCGCCCCAACGGGCCTGCCCTTAACGACGCCGACGTCACGGAGGAACAATGCAGCCGACCGCCACGGTGCTGGTCTACAGCGACGACTCCACCACCCGCGAACAGGTGCGGCTGGCCACCGGCAGACGCCCGGCCCCGGACGCCCCGCTGGTGGAGTTCGTGGAGTGCGCGACGCCGGCCGCCGTAGTCAGGGAACTCGACAAGGGCGGCATCGACGTCTGCGTGCTGGACGGGGAGGCCGTGCCGATGGGCGGCATGGGTCTGTGCCGTCAGATCAAGGACGAGGTCTTCAACTGCCCGCCCGTGCTGCTGCTGATCGGGCGCCCGCAGGACGCCTGGCTGGCCACCTGGAGCCGCGCGGAGGCCGCGGTGACCCTCCCGGTGGAACCGGTGGAGTTCGCGGCCTCGCTGGCCTCCCTGCTGCGTGAGCGGAAGGCCCTGCACGCCTGACGGGCGCGCGCGGTCTCAGACGCTCTGCGGCCGCAGCCGGGCGCGTTCCTCGGGGCGCGGGGCGTCCGGTGTGCCGCCCACCAGGGCGCTGCCGGACCGCCACTTCGCCCAGGCGAGGTTCCAGTCCCCGAAGCCGTTGCCGAAGGATTCCATGGTGTCGCCGTCGGAGTTGACGACCTGCACCAGGTCTCCCACGCTGACGGTCTTGAAGAACCAGGCCGCGTTCGAGGTGCTCATGCCGACGCAGCCGTGGCTGACGTTGGCCGAGCCCTGGGAGCCGACGGACCAGGGGGCGGCGTGCACGTACTCGCCGCTCCAGGTGACCCGGGTGGCGTAGTACACGGGCAGGTCGTACGACTCCGCCGAGCCCTCGGCGATGCCGATGCTGGTACCGCGCATCCGTACGAAGTACTCCTTGCCCAGCACCACCTTGACGCCGTTGCGGGTCTCGAAGCCGGGCTTCCCGGTGGTGACGGGGATGGAGTTGATTTCCTCGCCGTTGCGGTAGACCGTCATCCAGTGCGTGGAGGCGTCCGCGACGGCCACGACCCGGTCCCCGGTGGTGATCCGCAGCGGCTTCGCCTTGCCGCCGCGCAGCCGGTCGCTGATCCTGACGCCCTCCAGGTTGCTGCGCACCTTGATGGTGGCGTTGGCGGGCCAGTACTCCTTGGGGCGGTAGTGCAGCTTGGTGTCGTCCACCCAGTGCCAGGTGCCGTGCGCCGCGGGCAGTGACTCGACCCGCAGCGCCCGCTCGACTATGGCGCGCTGGTCCTTGTCCTTGACCGGCTTGCTCAGTTCGGCCGTGATGGGCTGGCCGACGCCGTACGTGCCCTTCTCGGGGCCGAAGGTGACGTCCAGGCGCTTCTTGGTGAGGGGCTTGCCGGTGTCGAAGGAGACGACCCGGCGGCCGGGGGCGCCGTCCTCGTCCTCGGTGGACACGCGGACCGTGTAGCGGGCGTCGGCGGCCAGCGGGGAGGTGCTGTGCCATCTGCTGCCGTCGGCGGAGAGTTCGCCGCTGACGTGGCGTCCTGTGGCGTCCAGGGCCGTGACGTCCGTGATGCGCCCGTCGGAGCTCTCGGCGGTGATCACCAGGGGCTTGTCCGGGTCGGCCTTCTTGCCCTCCTTGGTGGGGGCGTTGAAGGCGATCTGGTCCGCCGCGTCGTACGGCGCGGCCGACAGCGGGTTGTCGTCCCCGCCGCACGCCGAGGCACTCGCGCCGAGCGCGATCACCAGCAGCGTGCAACCGACGACGGTGCGGGTGCGCGGAGTTGGGTTCATGTCCGACACGCTAGGGAGCAACGTCAAGCGCGGCGCGCCGGGTAACTCCTACGAGTGACCATTCGCGCGGCAAAAGGAGGAGCCCGGACCCTCCTGACGGAGTGTCCGGGCTCCCGAGCGCTCGGCGCGTGCTACTGGGTGCGGTTCTCACCGCGGTAGTACTCGAAGACCCAGCCGTAGATCCCGACCAGGATCAGCGGGGCCGAGAAGTACATCAGCCACCAGCCGATGGCGACCGAGAGGAAGGCGAGCGCGCCACCCACGGCCAGGGCGAGCGGCTGCCAGCTGTGCGGGCTGAAGAACCCGACCTCGCCGGCGTCGTCCGCGACGTCCGCGTTCTTGTCGTCCTGCGCGCCGGCGTCCACCCGCTTGGCGGTGAAGCCCAGGTAGAAGCCGATCATGATGGACAGACCGAACGCCAGGAAGAGGGCGGTCGTACCGGCCGGCTCCTTCGACCACACGCCATAGACGATCGCCATGACGAGGATGAAGACGCTCAGCCAGATGAACATCCTGCCTTGGATCTTCACTTGCCGGCCTCCTTGCCACCAGCGACGGCCTTGTCACCGTGACCGGCGTTCTCGAGCTGGTCGAGAGCGGCGATCTCGGGGTGGTGCAGGTCGAACGCCGGGGATTCGCTGCGGATCCGCGGCAGGGTGAGGAAGTTGTGCCGCGGCGGCGGGCAGGACGTCGCCCACTCCAGGGAGCGGCCGTAGCCCCACGGGTCGTCGACCTCGATCTTCTTGCCGTACTTGGCGGTCTTCCACACGTTGTAGAAGAACGGCAGGATCGACAGACCGAGCACGAACGAGCTGATCGTCGAGATCGTGTTCAGGGCGGTGAAGCCGTCGGCCGCGAGGTAGTCCGCGTACCGGCGGGGCATGCCCTCGGCGCCCAGCCAGTGCTGGACCAGGAAGGTGCCGTGGAAGCCGACGAACAGCGTCCAGAAGGTGATCTTGCCGAGGCGCTCGTCGAGCATCTTGCCGGTGAACTTCGGCCACCAGAAGTGGAAGCCGGAGAACATCGCGAACACCACGGTGCCGAAGACGACGTAGTGGAAGTGCGCCACCACGAAGTACGAGTCGGAGACGTGGAAGTCCATCGGCGGCGAGGCCAGGATGACACCGGTCAGACCACCGAAGGTGAAGGTGATCAGGAAGCCGGTCGCCCAGAGCATCGGGGTCTCGAAGCTCAGCGAGCCCTTCCACATGGTGCCGATCCAGTTGAAGAACTTCACACCGGTCGGTACCGCGATCAGGAAGGTCATGAAGGAGAAGAACGGCAGCAGCACACCGCCGGTGACGTACATGTGGTGCGCCCACACCGTCACGGACAGACCCGCGATCGAGATCGTCGCCGCGATCAGGCCCATGTAGCCGAACATCGGCTTGCGCGAGAAGACCGGGATGACCTCGGAGATGATGCCGAAGAACGGCAGGGCGATGATGTACACCTCTGGATGGCCGAAGAACCAGAAGAGGTGTTGCCACAGCAACGCGCCGCCGTTGGCGGAGTCGAAGATGTGCGCACCGAACTTGCGGTCCGCCTCCAGCGCGAACAGCGCCGCGGCCAGGACGGGGAAGGCGAGCAGGACCAGCACACCGGTCAGCAGCACGTTCCAGGTGAAGATCGGCATACGGAACATCGTCATGCCCGGAGCGCGCATGCAGATGATCGTGGTGATGAAGTTGACCGAGCCGAGGATGGTGCCGAAGCCGGAGAAGGCCAGACCCATGATCCACATGTCGGCGCCGACGCCCGGGCTGCGGACCGCGTCCGAGAGCGGGCTGTAGGCGAACCAGCCGAAGCTGGCGGCGCCGTCGGGGGTGAGGAAGCCACCCACCGCGATGAGCGAGCCGAACAGGTACAGCCAGTAGGCGAACATGTTGAGCCGCGGGAACGCCACGTCGGGCGCGCCGATCTGGAGCGGCATGATCCAGTTCGCGAAGCCGGCGAACAGCGGCGTCGCGAACATCAGCAGCATGATCGTGCCGTGCATCGTGAACGCCTGGTTGAACTGCTCGTTCGACACGATCTGCAGGCCCGGACGGGCCAGCTCGGCGCGCATGAGCAGCGCCATGACGCCACCGATGCAGAAGAACGCGAACGACGTGACGAGGTACAGCGTTCCGATCGTCTTGTGGTCAGTGGTGGTGAGCCACTTGATCACGACGTTGCCGGGCTGCTTGCGCCTGACCGGCAACTCGTCCGCGTAGTGGGACTCTGCCGCCGCGGCACCCTGGGGTTCGTTGAGGATGCTCACAGGTTGTTCGTCTCCCGGTTCTTCTCGTGGCTCGTCTGGGCGATGCCGGCGGGAACGTAACCGGTCTGCCCCTTCTTCACGAGGTCCTCGAGGTGCTTCTCGTACCGCTCCTGCGAGACGACCTTCACGTTGAAGAGCATCCGGGAGTGGTCGACGCCGCAGAGCTCGGCGCACTTGCCCAGGAAGGTGCCCTCCTGGTTCGGGGTCACCTCGAAGGCGTTGGTGTGGCCCGGGATGACGTCCTGCTTCATCAGGAACGGCACGACCCAGAAGGAGTGGATCACGTCACGCGAGGTGAGGACGAAGCGGACTCGCTTGCCCTCGGGCAGCCACAGGGTCGGACCCGGGTTGCCGGTCTGGGGGTTGCGCGTGCTCGGGGTACCGCAGTCGTAGACACCGCCGGCGTCGGCCGGGAAGTCCTCCTTGAAGCGGTCCGGGATCGCGTCCAGTTCCTTGGACTTGGTCGCGTCACCGGTGGAACCCTCGACGTCGGCGACGTAGTTGAAGCACCAGCTCCACTGGAAGCCGACGACGTTGACGGTGACGTCGGGGTCGTCCTTCAGTTCGAGGAGCTTCGACTCGTCGCGGGCCGTGAAGTAGAACAGCACCGAGACGATGATCAGCGGGACGACCGTGTACAGCGCCTCGATCGGCATGTTGTACCGGGTCTGCGGAGGAACCTCGACCTTGGTCCGGCTGCGCCGGTGGAAGATCGTGCTCCACAGAATCAGGCCCCACACCAGCACGCCGGTGGCCAGCGCGGCGGCCCACGATCCCTGCCACAGGGAGAGGATCCGCGGAGCCTCTTCCGTGGTCGGGGTGGGCATACCAAGGCGGGGGAAGTCCTTGTATGTGCAACCGGTGGCGGTCGCCAGGACCAGGCCCGCGGTCATTGCCTGCAGCAGCTTCCGCCGCATCGGGCGCCGCGGCGAGCGGTCGGAGCCGTTGGGACTCACGTAGCGCCTTCCCGAGAGTCTCGCCCGCGCGGTCGGCTGCGGCCTTCTCGCTGGTCGGTCGCCGCCCTGCGTCGGGCAGGGGTTTGGATGTTTATGCGGACCAAACCCTAGCCGACGCTCTCCGGGGGTTCGCGGGGAGGGGGGCCTAGTGGGTTGGGGGTTCGCTGGATTGGCGGCTGCGGGTGCGTAGTGGCTGGTCGCGCCCGAGGCGCGGCCGCGGGCGGCACGGGCCCGCGCCCCTGGGGAGTTAGCGTTGCGGGGTGTCCTATTTTGACGCTGCTTCCAGTGCTCCCCTTCACCCCGTCGCCCGTCAGGCCCTGTTGGCCGCGCTGGACGAGGGGTGGGCCGATCCCGGGCGGTTGTACCGGGAAGGGCGCAGGGCCCGGATGCTGTTGGACGCGGCCCGGGAGGCCGCCGCCGAGGCGGTGGGGTGCCGGGCGGACGAGCTGAACTTCACCGGGTCCGGGACGCAGGCCGTGCATGCCGGGATCGCGGGGGCGTTGGCCGGGCGGCGGCGCGTGGGACGTCACCTCATCGTGTCAGCCGTTGAACACTCTTCCGTACTCCATTCGGCCGACGTCCATGAGCGGGAGGGCGGCTCCACCACCCGGGTGACGGTCGGTCGGGCGGGGGCCGTGGACCCGTCGGTCTTCGCGGAGGCGCTCCGGGCGGACACCGCGTTGGCCTGTCTCCAGTCGGCCAACCACGAGGTGGGCACCGAGCAGCCGGTGGGCGAAGTGGCCGGAAGGTGCCGGGAGGCGGGGGTGCCGCTGCTGGTGGACGCGGCGCAGTCGCTCGGGTGGGGGCCGGTCGAGGGGGGCTGGTCGCTGCTGGCGGCCAGTGCCCACAAGTGGGGCGGGCCGTCCGGGGTGGGCCTGCTCGCCGTGCGCAAGGGGGTCCGGTTCGCCCCCCAAGGGCCGGTGGACGAGCGGGAGTCCGGGCGGGTGGCCGGTTTCCAGAACCTCCCGGCCATCGTGGCGGCGGCCGCTTCCCTGCGGGCGGTGCGGGCCGAGGCGGTCCAGGAGGCGGCCCGGCTCCGGGAGCTGACGGAACGGATCCGCACGCGGGTGCCGGGACTGGTGCCGGACGTGGAGGTCGTCGGCGATCCGGTGCGGCGGCTGCCCGGGATCGTCACCTTCTCCTGTCTCTATGTCGACGGGGAGAGTCTGCTGCACGAGCTGGACCGGGCCGGTTTCTCCGTCTCGTCCGGATCGTCCTGCACGAGCAGCACGTTGACGCCCAGCCATGTGCTGAAGGCGATGGGGGTGCTGAGCGAGGGGAACGTCCGGGTGTCCCTGCCGTCCGGGACGGCGCGGGAGGACGTGGAGCGGTTCCTGGAGGTGCTCCCGGGGGCGGTGGCCTCGGTGCGGGAGAAGCTGGGGGCGCCGATGCCCTCGACCTCGGTGCGGGAGGACGTAGTGCGGGAGGACGTCCTGGTCGTCGACGCCCTGGGCAAGCGCTGCCCGATCCCGGTCATCGAGCTGGCGAAGGTCATCGGGGAGGTGCCGGTGGGCGGCACGGTCCGGGTCCTCTCCGACGACGAGGCGGCCCGCCTGGACATCCCGGCCTGGTGCGAGATGCGGGGCCAGGAGTACGTGGGAGAGGAACCGGCGGACGGCGGAACGGCGTACTCGGTCCGCCGGGCCGGCTGAGCGAACCCGGGGGCGCCGGAACCCGCCCAGGGGCGCGGGGCTGTGTCACGACACGCGGCTACCGCCGCGGGGGCGCGACCGGCCCCCACACCCCCGCGGCCGAACGACTCAGCCCAGATGCCCCTGCACCTCGGCCGCCGCCTCGTCGCCGTACGCCTTGGTGAAGCGCTCCATGAAGTGGGCCCGGCGCAGCTGGTACTCCTGTGTGCCCACGGTCTCGATGACGAGCGTGGCGAGCATGCAGCCGACCTGCGCGGCACGCTCCAGCGAGACCCCCCAGGCCAGGCCGGAGAGGAAGCCGGCACGGAAGGCGTCGCCGACACCGGTGGGGTCGGCCTTGCGCTCCTCGTCCGGGCAGCCGACCTCGATCGGGGGCTCGCCGGCCCGCTCGATCCGGACGCCGCGCGAGCCGAGGGTGGTGACCCGGTGGCCGACCTTGGCCAGGATCTCCCCGTCGGACAGCCCGGTCTTGGTCTCGATGAGCCCCTTCTCGTACTCGTTGGAGAAGAGGTAGGTCGCCCCGTCCAGCAGTATCCGGATCTCGTCGCCGTTCATCCGGGCGATCTGCTGGGAGAAGTCCGCGGCGAAGGGGATCGAGCGCGAGCGGCACTCCTCGGTGTGGCGCAGCATCCCCTCGGGGTCGTCGGCGCCGATCAGAACGAGGTCGAGGCCGCCCACCCGGTCCGCGACGGTCTTCAGCTCGATGAGGCGGGCCTCGCTCATCGCGCCGGTGTAGAAGGAGCCGATCTGGTTGTGATCGGCGTCCGTGGTGCACACGAAGCGCGCGGTGTGCAGGGTCTCGGAGATGCGCACCGACTCGGTGTCCACGCCGTGGCGGTCCAGCCAGGCCCGGTACTCGTCGAAGTCGAAGCCCGCGGCGCCCACGAGGATCGGCCGGGTGCCCAGCTGTCCCATGCCGAAGGCGATGTTCGCGCCGACGCCGCCCCGGCGGACGTCCAGGTTGTCGACCAGGAAGGAGAGCGAGACCGTGTGCAGCTGGTCCGCGACGAGCTGGTCGGCGAAGCGGCCGGGGAAGGTCATGAGGTGGTCGGTGGCGATGGAGCCGGTGACTGCGATGCGCACGGCTGGGATTCTCCTGCGGATGCGGAGGCGATTGACAGTTAACGCTACCGGGTCCCGTGGGGACCCAGAAGCAGCCAAAACTACCCGATAGTAGATCTTTCTTCGCGGGCCGTGCCGTGCTTACGGTTCCGCTATGACGAAACTCAAGGCTCCGGTTACCGTCCCGGCGGACACGGACGGCGACCTCGCGTCGCTGCGCGGCGACTGCGCCCGGATGGCTCCCCACTGGCACGTGCCCGCCGGGACGGCGGCCCGGCCGGTCTCCCCCTCGCTCATCCACGGGGTGAAGGTACCGAGCACGTCGGCCCGTCTGCTGGACGCGATGTCCGACTACGGCGACTGACCCGGCGCACGGAAGGGAACCGCACGCTCGCCCGCCGCGTCCCATCGACGTCCCCCGGAAAGGGGATGCGGGATACGACCCAAGGAGCGATGCGGTGAACACCGAGCGACCCGACAACGGCGACGCGGCCGAGCCCGACGGCGTCGAGCCCACCGGCACCCCGCGGGACGCCGATGACACCGTCGGGCCCGCCGGGAACGCCCAGCCACCCGGGGAGGACGGCGCGGACATCCCCGGCCCGCACGAGGGCGACGGGGACGGCGCGGACTCCGGGCCGCCCCGGCGCCGCTCCCCCGCGATCATCGCCTCCGTCGCCGCCGCGGTCCTGCTCGTCGGCGGTGGCGGGGCGTATCTCGCCGCGACGGCCTCCGACGGCTCGGACGGCGCCAACGGGGACACCTCCTCGGGGGCGCGCGGCACCGGCACGCCCCCTCCCCTGGCGCTCGACGGGTACTCCGAGGGTTCGGGGGGCTCCGACGGCTCCGACGGCGGGATCGCCCCCGGGGAGCCGAACCCCTACGGGGCCACCTACGAGGCGGACGGCACGCTGCCGGAAGGCCCGGAGTCGGCCGCCGTGTACCGGTCCTCGGGCACGGTCACCGAGGACGAGGTGACGCGGCTCGCCGAGGCGCTCGGCGTCACGGGGAAGCCGGTGCTCCAGGGGCAGTCCTGGCGGATCGGCGCGAAGGACGGATACGGGCCGGTGCTCCAGGTGAACCGGCAGGCGCCGGGCACCTGGACCTTCCAGCGGTACGCCCAGGGCCCCGACGCCTGTGAGTCGGACACCGTCTGCACGCAGAAGCCGGGCGGGCCCGGCGTGGACCCGGTCGGCGAGGCGGCCGCGAAGAAGGCGGCGGCGCCCGTGCTGAAGGCGGTCGGCCAGGACGGCGCCAAGCTGGACGCGGGTCAGGTCATGGGCTCCCAGCGGGTGGTGAACGCCGATCCGGTGGTCGGCGGGCTGCCCACCTACGGCTGGACCACCGGGGTGAGCGTCGGCGCGCAGGGCGAAGTGGTCGGCGGCAGCGGCCAGTTGAAGGCGCCGGTCAAGGGCGACACGTATCCCGTGCTGGCCGCCGAGGACACGCTGAAGCTGATGAACTCGACGCCCGGGGCCGCTCCGGGAGCGGGGATCGGCGGGTGCGCGAGCCCCGTACCGCTGGAGGACGGTTCCGAGGTGACCTGCGAGGCGGATGCGACGTCGCCCCCGAAGCAGGACGTCATCGAGGTCGAGAAGGCCGTGTTCGGGCTGGCCGCGCACCAGGTGGACGGGCGGCAGGCGCTGGTGCCCTCCTGGCTGTTCCAGGTCAGGGCGCCGGGCGCCGGGGACGCGTTCACGGTGACGCACCCGGCGGTCGAGCCGGAGTTCCTGACCTCGGCGGCGCCGTCCGCCGGCCCCTCCGACCCGTCCTCGCCGAAGCCGAGCGAGCCGGGTTCCGATCCGTCCACCCGGGACGTGACCGTGGAGGGCTACACCGCCGAGGGCCGGGAGCTGACCGTCTCGTTCCTGGGCGGGGTCTGCGCCGACTACGAGGTCGACGTGACCGAGAGCGGGGACGAGGTGACCGTCACGGTGACCGAGACGCCCTGGCCCGACAAGGTGTGCATCATGATCGCCAAGACCTACCACCGGACCGTGCCGCTGGACGAGCCGCTCGGTGACCGGAAGGTCGTGGGTGCGGACGGCGGGCCGGTCCCGCTGGAGAAGTCCGGGGCCCGGCTGCCGGACACCTCGACCGCCCGCTGAGGGTTCCCGGACACGACGAAGGCGGCACCCCCCACCGGGGGGCGCCGCCTTCGTCGTACTGGACCCGAGGGTCTAGCTGAAGGAGTCGCCGCAGGCGCAGGAGCCGGTGGCGTTCGGGTTGTCGATCGTGAAGCCCTGCTTCTCGATGGTGTCGACGAAGTCGATGGTGGCGCCGCCCAGGTACGGGGCGCTCATGCGGTCGGTGACGACCTTCACGCCGTCGAAGTCCTTCTCGACGTCGCCGTCGAGGGAGCGCTCGTCGAAGAAGAGCTGGTAGCGCAGGCCGGAGCAGCCGCCGGGCTGGACGGCGACACGCAGGGCGAGGTCGTCCCGGCCTTCCTGGTCGAGCAGGGCCCTGACCTTGGACGCGGCGGCGTCGGTCAGGACGATGCCGTCGGTGACGGTGCTGGTCTCGTCCGATACGGACATCTACATCTCTCCCGGGTTGTACGGAGACTGCTTGCCGACGGTTGCAACCGGCGGGGCCGCGGATTCATTCCGGGCCGGGCGCTTGCCCTACCGGTTCGTGCGGTTCCTCCTTCATGCTCGCACACGCTCCGGGGAGCGGAAAACGTCCCTTTCGGGAGTGAACGGCCGCAGGCAGGGATTCACGTCACACCGACACTATGCCCGTCGTCAAACTGACGTGAAGCGGTTATGATAGATAGCGTCATTTCGACGAAAAGCCAGATGGTGACCCCGTCGGTCCGGTGAGACCGGGCCGGCGAGCCGCAGAACAGAAAGGGTGCGTGTCGTGACCACCGCCCAGACCCAGGAGCTCGACGTAACGCCGACGCCCCTCGCCCTGCTGCTCCTCGGCCGTGCGGCCGACCCCAGGAGCGAGCGCGGTGTGGAGTGCCCCGGCGACCTGCCCTCGCCGTCCGACCCGGACCTGGTGGAGCGCGCCCGTGCGGCCAAGGAGAAGCTCGGCGACAAGGTCTTCGTCCTCGGCCACCACTACCAGCGCGACGAGGTCATCCAGTTCGCGGACGTCACCGGCGACTCCTTCAAGCTGGCCCGGGACGCCGCCGCGCGCCCCGAGGCCGAGTACATCGTCTTCTGCGGTGTGCACTTCATGGCGGAGTCCGCGGACATCCTGACCGGGGACGACCAGAAGGTGGTCCTCCCCGACCTCGCCGCCGGCTGCTCGATGGCCGACATGGCGACGGCCGAACAGGTCGCCGAGTGCTGGGACGTGCTGACCGAGGCCGGCGTAGCCGGGCAGGTCGTACCGGTCTCGTACATGAACTCCTCGGCCGACATCAAGGCGTTCACCGGGAAGCACGGCGGCCTGATCTGCACGTCGTCCAACGCGAAGCGGGCCCTGGACTGGGCCTTCGAGCAGGGTGAGAAGGTCCTCTTCCTGCCCGACCAGCACCTCGGCCGCAACACCGCGGTGCGGGACATGGGCATGTCGCTGGAGGACTGCGTCGTCTACAACCCGCACAAGCCGAACGGCGGTCTGACCGCCGAGGAGCTGCGGGCCGCGAAGATGATCCTGTGGCGCGGCCACTGCTCGGTGCACGGCCGCTTCTCGCTGGACTCGGTCAACGACGTGCGCGAGCGCATCCCGGGCGTCAACGTCCTGGTGCACCCCGAGTGCAAGCACGAGGTCGTCGCCGCGGCGGACTACGTCGGCTCGACCGAGTACATCATCAAGGCGCTGGAGGCGGCCCCGGCCGGTTCCAAGTGGGCCATCGGCACCGAGCTGAATTTGGTCCGCCGCCTGGCGAACCGGTTCGCCCCCGAGGGCAAGGAGATCGTCTTCCTCGACAAGACGGTCTGCTTCTGCTCGACCATGAACCGCATCGACCTGCCCCACCTGGTCTGGACCCTGGAGTCGCTGGCCGAGGGCAAGCTCGTCAACCGCATCGAGGTCGACAAGGAGACCGAGGCGTTCGCGAAGCTCGCCCTGGAGCGGATGCTGGCCCTGCCGTAGGCCACCCGCCCCGGCCCACTCACCCCGGCACGGGCTTCCGGCCGGGGTGGGCGGGGTCGAGGCTGAAGACGTCGCCCTCGGGGGTGGCGGCCACCAGGGCACCGCCGTGCGCGATGACCCGGGTCAGCTCCCAGGTCTGGTCCGTGACCCGCTCGGCGCGCGGCAGGGTCTCCCACAGGAGCGTGCCCCCGCGGGCGTCGAGGGCGGCCACCCGGCCGCTGGCGCTGGAGAGGTAGACGGCACGGGCGCGGGGGTCGTAGGTGACGGCGCCCGGCTTCTCCAGGCTGGTCCTGGTCCGCCACAGCCGCTCGCCGGTACGGGCCGACACCCCGGTCACCTGCCCCCCGGAGGCGGTGAACCACAGCATGCCGTCCGCGTGCGTCACGGTGCCCTCGAACTGCTCCGCCAGTTTCGTCGTACGGGCCTCACCGGTGTCCGGGTCGACCAGTCGGACGGCGGAGTGCGGGCCATCGTCGCCGATGGCCAGGTTGCCGTTCTCGTCCTCGGCCGGGTCCAGGAAGAGCAGCCGGCCGTCGAGTTCGCCGACCAGGACGCCCCGGTCGGGCACCGACAGGCGGTGACCCCAGCCGCCGGCGCGGTCGAAGCGCAGCAACAGGACCTCCTCGACCGGGGTCTTGTCGGCCCCGCACGCGAGCCAGGGCGCCTCCCCGAGGTGCGCCACCCCGCAGTACAGGCCCTCGGGCAGCTGCTGCGTCCAGCGCCCGGCGCCGGTGCGCGCCGAACGGGCGGTGACCGTGCGCCCGTCGCCGCCCGGGACGACGACGACATCCCCCAGCAGGAACGGGTGGTCGGCCCAGCGGTTGTTCACCTCGCGGTGCCAGAGCCGTTCGCCGGTGGCGGTGTCCAGGGCGGCGACCGAGGTGACGTACTCCTCGGAGTCCTCCGCGTGGTGCGTCTGCTCCACCAGCAGCGCGCCGTCCGCGAACCCCAGGAGGCCGAAGCTGTTCGTCCCCCCGCTCGTGGCGGGCGGCACCGGGCCCGCCCGCCAGAGGGCCCGTCCGGTGAGGCCGTCCAGGCGCACGGGCAGCACCCCGTCGCCCGCGCAGTAGATGTCGTCCGCGTGCTCCCGGCACTCCGGGCCGCTGCTGAGGATGTCGGTGCCGGAGACGTCGTCGCCCTGCTTCACCCCCCGCTCGGCGGTCGCGTACACGGTGGTCTGCCACGGCTGCCAGCCGCCGGGCGGCCCGGCCCAGCGGGAGGCGGCGGCCGGGCCGGCGTCGCTGCTCCAGCCGGGACCGCTCAGCAGGTACGCCGTCAGGCCGAGGGCCAGCGCGCCGACGGTGCCGGTCACGGCCCACAGGCGGCGCCCGCGACGGAGCCGGGCGCGCGGCTCCGGGCTCCCGGCGTCTTCCCGCGGGGCCTCGGCCGGCCGCACGGCGGCCCGCACGGCGCCCGCCGGTTCCTCCGGCAGGACCGCGGCCAGGTCGCGGGCCACCTCGTCCAGTCCGGGACGGTCCGCGGCCTCCTTCACCAGGCAGCGTTCCAGGACCGCCCTGAGCGGCGGGCGCAGGCCGTCCAGGACCGGTTCGTGGTGGACCACGCGGTACGCCGTGAGGTACGGGCTGTCCGTGTCGAAGGGGCCCCGGCCGGTGAGGGTGTACACCAGCAGCGCGCCGAGCGCGAAGACGTCCGAGGCGGGGCCCACCGAGCGGGCGTCGGTGAGCTGTTCCGGTGACATGAACGGCGGGGTGCCGATCATCTGGCCGGTCTCGGTGAGGGTGTGGTTCTCCGCGGCCCGGGAGATGCCGAAGTCGATGACCCGGGGGCCGTCCTCGGCCAGCAGGACGTTGGCCGGTTTCAGGTCGCGGTGGACGACTCCCGCCCGGTGGATGTCGCGCAGGGCCTCCACCAGGCCCAGCGCCAGGCGCCGCAGTTCGTCCTCGCCGAGCGGTCCCGCCTCCCGGATCCGCTCGGCGAGCGAGCGGCCGGGCACGTACTGGGTGGCCATCCAGGGCCGTGCCGCGTCCGGGTCGGCGTCCACGACCGGCGCGGTGAAGGCGCCGCTGACCTTGCGGACGGCCTCGATCTCCTGCCGGAACCGGGTGCGGAAGACGGTGTCCTCGGCGTACTGGGCGTGCACGACCTTGACCGCGACCTCGCGCCCGGAGCGCGATCTGCCCCGGTAGACGACGCCCATGCCACCGGCTCCCAGCCGGTCGACCAGCCGGTAGCCGCCGACCGACCTCGGATCGTCCCTGTGCAGCGGCACGCCCCGATCCCTCTCCCCCGTGCGTCAGTTGGGACCAAAGAATACGGCCGGGCCCCGTACCCGTGGGGAGGAGGCCCGGCCGTTGTCGGGGCGTCAGACGGCGGCGGGCTCCGGCTCGTCGGACGTCGACTGAGCGGGCAGGCCCGCCTTCTTCAGGCGCTTCGCCTCGCGCTTCTTCGCCCGGCGCTCCTTGCGGAGCTCCAGCATCGCGTAGAGCGTCGGGACGAGGAGCAGGGTGAGCAGCGTCGACGTGATCAGACCGCCGATCACCACCACCGCCAGCGGCTGGGCGATGAAGCCGCCCTCGCCGGTGACGCCGAGCGCCATCGGGAGCAGGGCGAAGATCGTCGCCAGGGCCGTCATGAGGATCGGGCGCAGGCGGTGCCGGCCACCCTCCACTACGGCCTCGACGACCCCGTAGCCCTGGGCGCGGTACTGGTTGATGAGGTCGATCAGCACGATCGCGTTGGTCACCACGATGCCGATCAGCATCAGCATGCCGATCATCGCGGGGACGCCCATCGGGGTGCCGGTGACGATCAGCAGGCCGATCGCGCCGGTGGCCGCGAAGGGGATCGAGACCAGCAGGATCAGCGGCTGGGCGAGCGAGCGGAAGGTCGCGACCAGCAGTATGAAGACGATCGCGATGGCCGCCAGCATGGCCAGGCCCAGGTTGGCGAACGCCTCGTCCTGGTCCTCGGAGACACCGCCGATCTCGGCCGTGGCGCCCGCGGGCAGGTCCAGGGCGTTGATCTTCGACTGGAGGTCGGCGCTGACCGCGCCGGTGTTGTCACCGGTCGGCTTGGCGGTGACGGTCGCGGCGCGCTGGCCGTCGATCCGGGTCATCGACACCGGACCGTCGACGACCTTCACGGTCGCCACGTCGGACAGCTTCACCGGGCCGAGCCGCAGCGCCTTCAGCTGGGCGAGCGTCTCGGCGGGCTTCGCCGAACGGATCACGATGTCGCGCTCGGTGTCGTCCAGGGTGGCCCGCGCCGCGGTGGTGCCGCGGACGGCCTGGGCGACGGCCGCGCCGAGGGTGGCGTCGTCGAAACCGGCGGCGGCCGCCTTGTCGTTGGCCCGCACCGAGATGCGCGGCACGCTCTGCGACAGGTCGCTGGTGACGTCGGTGACGTCGTCCAGACCGGCCACCGCCTCACGGACCTCCTCGGCGGCCTCGCGCAGCACCGCGCCGTCGGCGGCCTTCACGACCACGCTCAGGTCCTGGCTGCCGAAGCCGTCACCGGCCGCGATGGTGGTGGTGCCGATGCCGTCGAGCTTCGCCAGGCCGGCCTCGACACGGTCGACGACGTCCTCGGAGGACGCGGAGTCCTCCAGCATCACCGAGTAGGACGCCTGGTTGGTGTCGGTGCCGCCGCCGAAGGCCGCCATGAAGCCGGACGAGCCGATGGTGACCTGGAAGTCCTTGACGCCCTCGGTGTCGGCGAGGAGCCGCTCGACCTTCTTCGCCTGCTCGTCGGTGGCCGCCAGGCTGGTGCCGGGCTTCAACTCCTGCTTGACGGTGAGGACTTCCTGCTCGCCCTGGTCGAAGAAGTTGGTCTTCAGCAGCGGCGCCATGCCGAAGGTGCCGATCAGCACCACGACCGCGAGCGCGACGCTGGTCAGCCGACGCCGGGTCGCGAAGCGCAGCACGGGGACGTAGAGGCGCTGGAGGCGGCTCTTCGCCTCCTTCTCCTCCGCCTCCCGGCGGGCCTCGGCCGCGTCCTCGGGGGTGCCCTTGGGGGCCCGCAGGAACCAGTACGACAGCACCGGCACGACCGTCAGCGAGACCAGCAGGGACGCCAGCAGCGCCGCGGTCACGGTGAGGCTGAAGGAGCCGAACAGCGCGCCCACCATGCCGCCGACCAGGCCGATCGGCAGGAACACGGCGACCGTGGTGAGGGTCGAGGAGGTCACCGCGCCGGCCACCTCGCGGACCGCCTTGAGGATGGCCTCCTCGCGCTCCTCGCCGTAGCCGAGGTGCCGCTTGATGTTCTCCAGGACCACGATCGAGTCGTCGACGACCCGGCCGATGGCGATGGTGAGGGCGCCCAGGGTCAGCATGTTCAGGGAGAGGTCGCGCGTCCACAGCACGATCAGCGCGAGGACGACCGAGAGCGGGATGCTCACCGCGGTCACCAGCGTGGAGCGCACCGAGGCCAGGAAGACCAGGATGACCAGGACCGCGAAGAGCAGGCCGAGCGCGCCCTCGGTGGTCAGGCCGTCGATGGCCTTCGCCACCGCGGGGCCCTGGTCGCTGACGACGGTGATCTCGGCGCCCGCGCCGAGGTCCGCGCGCATCTGCGCCAGCTTGTCCTCGACCGCGTCGGAGATCGCGACGGCGCTGCCGTCCCGGTCCATGGTGACCATGACCGCGAGGCTCGGCTCGCCGTTGGTGCGGGTCAGGGAGTCGGCCGGGGCCTGCTCCTGCTCGACCGAGGCGACATCGGCGAGCCGGACCGGCTTGCCCTCGCCCTTGATCCGCAGGTCCTCGATCTGCTCCAGCGAGGTGAGGCCGCCGCCGACCTGGACGGTGCGGTTGGCGCCGTCCTCGTCGAAGGAGCCGGCCGGCACGGTCGCGCCGCCCGCCTGGAGGGCCTGGACGAGGGACTGGGCGGTCAGACCGGCCTTGGCCAGCTTCGCGTCGTCGGGGGTGACGGTGACCTGGAGGTCGCGCACGCCGTCGACGGTGACCTGGCCGACGCCGTCGATGCCCTTGAGGTCCGGTACGACCGTCCGGTCCAGCTCGTCGGCCAGGGCCTGCTGGTCGCGGTCGGCGGTGACGGCGAGGACCACGGTCGGCATGTCGTCGGTGGAACCGGCGACGACCTGCGGGTCGACGGTGTCCGGGAGCTGGGCCCCGGCCCGGTTGACGGCCTGCTGGACGTCGGCGACGAGCTGCTGGGTGTCGTTGCCGTAGTCGAAGGACGCCATGATCAGGGCGTTGCCCTCGCTGGCGGTGGAGGTGACGCCGGTGATCCCGTCGACTCCTTCGAGGCTGTCCTCGATGGGTTCGACGACCTGCTTCTCCACCACGTCCGGGGAGGCGCCCTGGTAGGGCGCGAGCACGGACACCATGGGCAGTTCTATGGACGGGAGCAGCTGCTGCTTGAGCTGCGGGATGGCGATCGCTCCGAAGGCGAGCGCGATGATCGACACGAGCCCGATCAGGGCTCTTTGCGCGAGGCTGAACCTGGACAGCCAGGACATGGGATCAGGGTCTCTCTTCAGCAGAGCGGCGGATGTTTCGGTGGCGTGCGCGCGGAGGTGCGCTCGCCCCTACACCCTGATCCATCCGGAACCCCGGATGCGTAGCTCCGAGGTCCCGTTCCTTATCCCGCGCATACTCCGGGCGCAGTACGACCGGAGGACCTCAGTCCACCTTCGGGCGTACCAGCCCCGACTCGTAGGCGATCACCACGAGCTGGGCCCGGTCCCGCGCGCCCAGTTTGGCCATGGCGCGGTTGACGTGGGTCTTGACGGTGAGCGGGCTGACTTCGAGGCGTTCGGCGATCTCGTCGTTGGAGTGGCCGCCCGCGACCTGCACCAGCACCTCCCGCTCGCGCACGGTGAGCGCGTCGAGCCGTTCGGCGCGGGCCGGGTCGCGGTCCTCGTCGGCGGTGCCGCCCTGGGCGAGGAAGCGGGCGATGAGGCCCTTGGTGGCGGCCGGGGAGAGCAGCGCCTCGCCGCCTGCGGCGACCCGGATGGCGTTGAGGAGTTCGTCGGGCTCGGAGCCCTTGCCCAGGAAGCCGGAGGCGCCGGCCCGCAGGGACCGTACGACGTAGTCGTCGACCTCGAAGGTGGTCAGTATGACCACCCTCACCTGGGCGAGGGAGGGGTCCTCGCTGATCATGCGGGTGGCGGCGAGCCCGTCGGTGCCGGGCATCCGGATGTCCATGAGCACGACGTCGGCCCGGTGTTCGCGGGCCAGCGCGACCGCCTCGGCGCCGTCGGATGCCTCGCCCACGACCTCCATGTCGGGCTCGGAGTCCACGAGGACGCGGAAGGCGCTGCGCAGCAGGGCCTGGTCGTCGGCGAGCAGGACGCGGATGGTCATACGGTCTTCTCCCCCGGCTCTCCCGCCCCGGCGGTACGGGTCTTCACGGGCAGGATCGCATGGACGCGGAAGCCGCCGCCGTAGCGGGGACCGGTGGTGAGGGTGCCGCGCAGGGCGGTGACGCGTTCGCGCATGCCGAGCAGTCCGTGGCCGCCGCCGGAGTCGGGGGCGCCGTCCCGCCGGGTGCCGTCGTCGAGGACGGTGATCTCCATGTGCGGCCCCACCCGGACCACGCTGACCTCGGCCTTCGCCTCGGTGCCCGCGTGCTTCTGCACATTGGTGAGGGCTTCCTGGATGACCCGGTACGCGGCGAGGCCGACGGCGGCCGGCAGGGTGGTGTCCTGGTCGGCGCGGGCCAGCTCGACCCGGAGTCCGGCGTTGCGGAAGGTGCCGACGAGTTCGTCGAGGCGGTCCAGGCCGGGGGCGGGTTCGGTGGGCGCCTCGGGGTCGCCGGACTGGCGGAGCAGGCCGACGGTGGCGCGCAGTTCGTTGAGCGCGGAGCGGCTGGCCTCGCGTACGTGGGCGAGGGCCTCCTTGGCCTGGTCGGGGCGCTTGTCCATGACATGGGCGGCGACTCCGGCCTGCACGTTGACCAGGGCGATGTGGTGGGCGACCACGTCGTGCAGGTCCCGGGCGATCCGCAGGCGTTCCTCGGCGACCCGGCGGCGGGCCTCCTCCTCCCGGGTCCGCTCGGCCCGCTCCGCGCGCTCCCGGATGGCGTCGACGAAGGCGCGGCGGCTGCGGATGGCGTCGCCGGCGGTGGCGGCCATACCGGTCCAGGCGAAGATCGCCAGGTTCTCCTGGGCGTACCAGGGCAGGGGGCCGGCGAGCATGGCGGCACCGGTCAGGACGGTCATGGTGAGCAGGCCGATCCGCCAGGTGGTGGGGCGGTCGGTGGCGGAGGCGACGGTGTAGAGCGCGACGACGGCGGACATGGCCACGGGGGCCCGGGGGTCGCTGGTGGTGCTGGCGATCACGGAGAGGGCCCCGGTGACGGCCAGGACGGTGCGCGGGGCGCTGCGCCGGAACACCAGGGCGACGGCGCCGAGCGTGATCAGGGCGAGGCTGAGGAGTTCGGGCCGGTGCAGGCTCCAGGTGACGCCGTCCTCACCGTGCGGGTCCACGAACGAGCCGGCCACCATGCAGACCAGGACGCCGGCCGCGATGGCCGCGTCCAGTGCCAGGGGATGCGCTGTGAGGTGGACTCGGGCGCGGTCGAGGATGTTCACGGCTGTTTACGGTAACCGGGGTCGCTGTGGCTGCGAATGGCGTGGGGCACACCCGGACCGCCGTCCCGGGACCGGGCGGGGCCCGCGGAGCCGGGCCGAGGGGGCGCTCAGCCCGGGATCAGTCCGTCGTCGCTCAGGAGTTCCCGGACGCCCTCCAGCGTCGCGTCCGGCGACGGCAGGATCAGTCCGGAGGGTTCCAGGGAGTCGTCCGGGAGGGGTTCGCCGAGTTCCCGGACCCTGGTGAGCAGGGCGTGAAGGGTACGGCGGAAGCCGGGACCGTCGCCGTTCTCCATCTCGGCCAGGAGCTCGTCGTCCAGTGCGTTCAGCTCGGTGAGGTGGCTGTCGGCCAGCCTCACCTGCCCCTCCCCCATGATCCGTACGATCATGTCGCCCTCCTAGGCGTGGGACCTACTGCTTGTCGAAGCGCGGGGTGTCCTGGGGCTGCTGGGCCTGCTGAGCGCCGTTGCCGCCCTCGATGGCCTGCTGGCCGGCGGAGGAGCCGCCCGCGAGTTCCGCCTTCATGCGCTGGAGTTCCAGCTCCACGTCCGTACCACCGGAGAGCCGGTCCAGCTCAGCCTGGATGTCGTCCTTGTGCATGCCGGACTGGTCGTCGAGGGCGCCGGAGGCGAGCAGTTCGTCGATGGCGCCCGCGCGGGCCTGGAGCTGGGCGGTCTTGTCCTCGGCGCGCTGGATCGCCAGTCCGACGTCGCCCATCTCCTCGGAGATGCCGGAGAACGCCTCGCCGATCCGGGTCTGCGCCTGGGCGGCGGTGTAGGTGGCCTTGATGGTCTCCTTCTTCGTGCGGAAGGCGTCGACCTTGGCCTGGAGCCGCTGTGCCGCGAGGGTGAGCTTCTCCTCCTCGCCCTGGAGCGTGGCGTGCTGGGTCTCCAGGTCGGTCACCTGCTGCTGGAGGGCGGCGCGGCGGGAGAGCGCCTCGCGGGCCAGGTCCTCGCGACCCAGCGCGAGCGCCTTGCGGCCCTGGTCCTCCAGCTTCGACGACTGCGACTGCAACTGGTTGAGCTGGAGCTCCAGGCGCTTGCGGCTGGTGGCGACGTCCGCGACGCCGCGCCGCACCTTCTGGAGCAGCTCCAGCTGCTTCTGGTACGAGTAATCGAGGGTCTCGCGCGGGTCCTCGGCCCGGTCAAGGGCCTTGTTCGCCTTCGCGCGGAAGATCATCCCCATACGCTTCATGACACCGCTCATGGGCTTCGCGCGCCCCCTTCTGACGGACCAGCTCCTGCTCCTGCGACAGAACCCACAGTACGGGCCCTGCATCCATTACCGCACTGTTCGGGGACGGATGCGCTCATCCCCAAGGACGACTGCGTACGCTCCGGCTCCGGCGTAGGGAGTAGGTGCCTCCCGGGGTTCCCGGAATCACGCGCGACGTCCGCTCTGTACCCCTGCATGACGCTCGGTGTTGCCGATTCGTTCCCCACCGGACTGGGGTCCATGCGCGGCGACCCCGTACCCTTGGGTTTTGTGTTCCGTAGCCGTGCCAAGGAAGAGAAGGCACCGGTCGCCGACAAGGCGCCGCTGACCGACTCCAAGCAGACCCGCGACCCGCAGGCCCCCAAGGGCCGGCCCACGCCCAAGCGCAGTGTGGCCCAGTCCCAGCGCCGCAGCGTCGCCCATACGCCGACCACGCGCAAGGAGGCGGCCAAGCGCTCCCGCGAGGAGCGCCGGGCCGCGCTCACGCGTCAGCGCGAGGCGCTGGCCAGCGGCGACGAGCGGTACCTGCCCGCCCGTGACAAGGGCCCGGTGCGCCGGTACGCCCGCGACTTCGTCGACTCGCGCTTCAACGTCGCCGAGTTCTTCCTGCCCATGGCCGTGATCATCCTCGTGCTGAGCATGGTCCGGGTGGGCGCGCTCCAGAGCATCGCGCTGCTGCTGTGGCTCGCCGTGATCGTGCTGATCGTGCTGGACTCGATCGCCACCGGCTTCCGTCTGAAGAAGCAGCTCAGGGAGCGCTTCCCGGACGACAGCAAGCGCGGTGCCGTCGCCTACGCGCTGATGCGTTCCCTCCAGATGCGCCGGCTGCGGCTGCCGAAGCCGCAGGTCAAGCGCGGGGAGCGGCGCTGAGCACGACGCCGCTTCCCGGGGGCCCGGCGGACGCCTGGCCGACCGGGCCGGGCGCACTGCGGGACGTCGTACGACAGGAACTGGTGGCCCGGCAGCTCGACGAGCAGATAGCCGGGCGCTTCCCCGTGGGGCGCCGGCTGCGGATCCTGGACGTCGGGATGGGCCGGGGCGCCCAGGCGCTGCGGCTGGTCCGGGCCGGGCACCAGGTGACCGGTCTGGAGCGGGACACGGGACTGATCTCCGCGGCCCGGGTGGCCCTGCGCTGCGAGCCGGACGGGGTCCGTGAGCGGATGCGGATCATCGAGGGCGACGGCCGGGACACCGGGGTGCACTTCCTGCCGGGCAGCTTCGACGTGGTGCTCTGTCATGGCGTCCTCATGCATGTCGAGGAACCCGATCCGCTGCTGGCGGGTCTGGCCCGGATGCTCGCCCCGGGCGGGCTGCTGTCGCTGCTGGTCCGCAACGGCGACGCGCTCGCGATGCGGCCGGGCCTGTCCGGCGACTGGCGGACGGCGCTGGCCGCCTTCGACACCACCGCACACCTCCCCCACGCCCGCTCGGCGGACGCCCACGAGGGGACCCCGGCCCGTCCGGTGCCCGGCGGACGGGCGGACCGGCTGGCCACGCTGACCGCGACCCTCGCCGGGATCGGCGCCCCGCTGCACTCCTGGTACGGCGTGCGGGTCTTCACCGACCTGGCCGCCGACGACGCGGAGCTGCCGGGCGAGACGGACACCATGCTCGCGGCCGAGGAGCGGGCCGGCCGCACCGATCCGTACCGCGGGATCGCGGGGCTGCTGCATCTGTGCGGGGTGCGGGGCTGAGCCCCGTTCGGGCGTCCAACGGGGGCCGGGCGCACCGCCCGACATGAGACTCGGGGCATGACCGCCTCCCCCGTCCGCGCCCTGACCGGCGCCGCGGCACTGCTCTGTCTCCTCGTCCCGGCCGCCACCGGGTGCACCGGCTCCGGCACGGGACCCAACGCGCGGGCGGACGCGACGACAACCCAGGCGGCGGTGCCCGCGGCGGCGAACGACCTCCAGGACGACTACCGGACCGTGATCCGGGACGTCCTGCCGTCGGTCGTGCAGATCCGGGCCAGCCGCGACCTGGGCTCCGGGGTGGTGTACGACGACCGGGGGCACATCGTCACCAACGCGCACGTCGTCGGGGACGACCGGACGTTCCGGGTGACGACCGCCCACAGCGAGCAGGAGCTGTCGGCGCGGCTCGTGCTCTCCTACCCGCAACAGGACCTGGCGGTGATCAGGCTCGACCGGGTACCGGACGGTCTGGAGCCCGCCCGCTTCGCGGACTCCGCCGAGGTCGAGGTGGGTCATATCGTCCTGGCGATGGGCTCACCGCTCGGGCTGTCCTCCAGCGTCACCCAGGGGATCGTCTCGGCGACCGGGCGGACCGTCACCGAGGGCGGCTCCGACGGCGGCACCGGCGCCACGCTGGGCAACATGGTGCAGACCTCGGCGGCGATCAACCCGGGGAACAGCGGGGGCGCGCTGGTGAACCTGGAGAGCGAGGTCATCGGCATCCCGACGCTGGCCGCCGCCGATCCCGTGGCGGGCGACGCGGCGTCCGGGATCGGGTTCGCCATCCCCTCCTCGACGGTGCGGAAGGTCGCCGACCAGATCGTCGCGGACGGCAGGGTCACGGAGTCCGGGCGGGCGGCGCTCGGCATCACCGCCCGGACGGTCGTCGACGACGACTACCGGGCCGCGGGGGCCGCCGTGGTCGAGGTCAAGGACGGCGGGGCGGCGGACGAGGCCGGGCTGCGGCCCGGGGACGTGATCACCGGGCTCGGCGACACGGACATCACGACCGTCACCTCGCTCGCCGAGGCGCTCGCGGCGCGGGAGCCGGGCGAGCGGACCACGGTGACCTACACCCGGGACGGTGCCCGGCGGACGGTGGACGTGACGCTCGGCGAGCAGTGAGACGGGGGCGGCCCGCTCGCGCGTGACCGCCCCCGTACCCGCGCGGTGCGCTCAGTCCTCGGCGTGCAGGCTCATCGGACCGTAGATCTCGGTGGTGTCCTCGAACAGGTGTACCTGGTCCACGCCTCCGGCGACGAGGTCCTTCCAGACCTCGCCGATCCAGGACTCGGCGTCTCCCTGCGTGGTGAACTCCTCGGGCTCCACCGCGGGCGCGGTCTCCGTCCCGTCGGCCTTCTCGAACCGCCACGTCCATGTAGCCATGCAGCCTCCCAGGTGAGCTGTCGTGGGCGTCAGCCTATGCGCTGGGACGGTCCGGCCGAAGAAGATCCCCTGGTTGGTGATCCGCGGGTGCCCGGTGATCGGCGGGCCCGCCCTTCCCCGTGCCCCCCGAAGGGCGCCCCAGCCGAGCACTCCGTGACATGACCGGTGAAAATCGAGGCGTGGAACTGACTCTGCTCGGCACCGGCGCCCCGGCGGGCCTGCCCCGCCCCGACTGTCCCTGCGCGGTCTGCGCGACCGCGCTCGGAGCGGAGGCACGGGCGGCCACGGCACTGCTCGTCGACGGGGCGCTGCTGCTGGACCTGACACCCGGCGCCGCGTTCGCCGCCGCGCGGGCGGGTTCCTCGCTGGCGGGCGTCCAGCAGGTGCTGCTCTCCCACCCGCACGACGGACCGGCGGTGGAGGTGCCCGCCGGGCTGCCCGCGCCGGCCCGGGTGCCGGACGGACGGGAGCTGGCCCTGCTGACGGGGCACCGGGTGCGGGCGCTGGCGATGGACGCGGGCGGCACCGGGTACGCGGTGACCGGGCCGGACGGCGAGCGGCTGCTGTACCTGCCGCGGGGCAGCGCGCCGGCCGGCTTCGACAACGGTGACTCCGGGACGTACGACCTGGTCGTCGCGGACGTGCTCGCGCGGCCGGACGCCCTGGCGCGGCTGCGGGCGGTGGGCGCCGTCGGGCCCACCACGGACGTGGTCGCCGTCCATCTGGACCATGACGTGCCGCCGGGGCGCGAGTTGCGGCGGCGGCTGGCGTCCCTGGGGGCGCGGGCGGTGCCGGACGGGACGACGCTCCACGTGGGCACCTACGCGCAGGTGCCGGACGTGCCGCGGCGGACCCTGGTGCTGGGCGGCGCCCGGTCGGGGAAGTCGGTGGAGGCGGAACGGCGTCTGGAGGCCTTCCCCGACGTGCTGTACGTGGCCACCGGCGGGCTGCGGGGCGGGGACACGGAGTGGGTGGCCCGGGTGACCGCGCACCGCGAGCGGCGGCCGGGCTCCTGGCGGACGACCGAGACCTGCGACCTGGTGCCGCTGCTCGCGGAGGAGGGCGCGCCACTGCTGATCGACTGTCTGTCGCTGTGGCTGACGGACGCGATGGACTCGGTGGGCGCCTGGGACGACGCGGTCTGGGCGGAGGGCGGGGAGCGGGCCCTGCGGGAACGGGTCGGGGAGCTGACCGGGGCCGTGCGAGCGGCGCGGCGGACGGTGGTGGCCGTGTCGAACGAGGTGGGTTCGGGCATCGTCCCGGCGACCGCCTCGGGGCGCCGGTACCGCGACGAACTGGGGCGGCTGAACGCCGCCTTCGCGGGCGAGTGCGAGCACGTGCTGCTGGTGGTGGCCGGGCAGGCGCTGCCGCTGAAGGGCTGAGGCCGGGCAGGCGCTGCCGCTGAAGGGCTGAGGCCGGGCGGGCGCTGCCCCTGAAGGGCTGAGGCCGGTCAGGCCGGTTCCTTGCGGGCGATGACCCGGTAGGTGTTGGCGAACGGGGTGCGGCGCAGCAGGGGGGCCAGGGTGTGGTCCGTCGCGGTGGCCGTCAGGACCAGGGGTCTGGTCGTCCGCAGCAGGGCGGTGCGCAGGCCGCGTTGCAGGTCCGTCGGCGCGGCCGGGCGCCAGGGCGCGTCCGGGGGCGGGGCGAGGCGGGACAGGGCCAGTGCCGTCGCCCGGGTGAGGTCGGTGGGGGTGTGGGCCTCGGTCCGGCCGGCGGAGACGATCACGCAGGACTGGGCCGTCAGCTCCGCGCGGATGTTCTCCAGGGGCATGAGGTGGAGGTGGCGGGGCTGGGTGTGGGCGTGCCACCAGCGGCCCAGCAGCCTGGCGAAGGCGCTGTGCGGGTCGGGGAGTTGCAGCAGCAGGTGGCCGCCGGGGCGCAGCGCGGTCAGGGCGGCGCGCAACTGGGCGCGCGGGTCGGCGGTGTGCGTCAGGTGGTGCAGGACGCTCACCACGTCGTAGCGGGAGCGGAGCCGGGCCGCCAGGTGGGGGTTGGCCGGATCGCCCGCGTACGCCTCCTCCACCCGGCCTGCGGCGCGGGCGCGTTCGACCCGGGCGGTGGGGTCGACGCCGTCGAAGGAGGTGTAGGGGAAGACCTCCTTCGCCACCGCCGGGAACGCCGCGTCGCCGGTGCCGATGTCCAGCCAGCTCTCCGGTTCGGGGAAGGGGAGCATCGCGCGGGCGGTGGCGAGCAGCCGGCGGCGGCCGGGACGGTCCTGCGGGTAGGGGTCCCGGGTGTAGAAGGCGAGGCCGGCCGGGGTGAGGCCGGGGTTCTGGAAGGCGTGGGCGCAGTCGCGGCACTCGTCGAGCGTGAACCGGCCCGGCTTGTGCTGGAGCAGGTCCGGCGCGGTGAGCCGGGTGCGCAGGCGCGGCGAACCGCACCAGGGGCACTCCCCGCTGCGGGGTTCGTGGAACCGGTCGGTTCCCTGGGCGAGTTCGGCGAGGTAGGCGGCACGGCGGGCGGACATGGGCGGCTCCGGGCACGAGGGACGTACGACAATCCGCGGCAAAACGGAACGTATGGGATCGCGATCTTGGGTGCAACGACGTCACGCCGGAACGGGGGTGACGTGGCGGGGCTTTCCGGTGGCGATGTGGCGGCGTTCCGTTCGAGCGGTGCCGGTACTGTTCGGCGAATGAGCTCGCTTAACCTCGACGACTTCACCGATCTCATCGAGCGCCCCGACGGCGGGGTGCGCCGCGACGCGGAGGCTCGCCGGGAGCGTCAGACCGTGCCGCCCGGGTCACTGGGCCGCCTCGACGACCTGGGCGAGTGGCTGGCCGCCGCGCAGGGCGCCGTGCCGGTGCGGCCGGTCGAACGGCCCCGGGTGGTGCTGTTCGCCGGTGACCACGGGATCGCCGAACTGGGTGTCTCCGCGCGCCCCGCGGGCAGCGCCGGTCAGCTGGTGCGGGACGTGCTGGAGGGCGCCCGGCCGGTGTCCGTGCTCGCCCGGCGCCTGGACGTCCCGGTCCGGATCGTCGACATGGGCCTGGACTGCGACCCCGGCACCCTGCCCGAGGACGTCGTACGGCACCGGGTGCGGCGCGGCAGCGGACGGATCGACGTCGAGGACGCCCTGACCCTCGAAGAGGCGGAGGCCGCGTTCCGCGCCGGCGTCGCGGTGGCCGACGAGGAGGCCGACTCCGGCACCGATCTGGTGGTGCTCGGCGATGTGAGCGTGGGCGGGACCACCGTCGCCGGTGTGCTGGTCGCCGCCCTGTGCGGGACGGACGCCTCGGTGGTCACCGGGCGCGGTGGGCTCGCCATCGACGACCTGGCCTGGATGCGCAAGTGCGCGGCGATCCGGGACGCGCTGCGGCGGGCCCGGCCGGTCCTCGGGGACCAGCTCCGGCTGCTGGCCACGGTGGGCGGCGCGGACCTCGCGGCGATCACCGGGTTCCTGCTCCAGAGCGCGGTGCGCAAGATGCCGGTGATCCTCGACGGTGTGGTGGTGGCCGCCTGCGCCCTGGTGGGGCAGCGGGTCGCGTTCCGGGCGCCGGACTGGTGGCTGGCCGCGCACGACAGCGGGGAGCCGGGGCAGGCGAAGGCGCTGGACCGGATGGCGCTGGAGCCGCTGCTCACCCAGGGCGTGACGGTCGGCGAGGGCGCGGGCGCGCTGCTGGCCCTGCCGCTGGTCCAGGCCGCGGCGGCGCTCTCCGCGGAACTCCCGGAACAACCGGAGGAACCGAAGGAGCCGAAGGACGAGGACGCGCCGGAGCTGTAGACGCCGGTAGATCAGCCCCTCCGGCGTTTGAGGAGCGGGGGTCCGGGGGCGGAGCCCCCGGGGACGGGAAGGGAAGGGGCGGCGGGGGCGAGAACCGAGCCCCGGCCCCCCCCAAGTCACCGGATCAGCGCGGCTCCGGAAGTTCCTTCGGCTCTTCCGGCGCGCCGCCGATCCAGTCCTGAAGCTTCCGGCTGGGCCCGGACCAACGACGGTCGTGACGGTAGGAACGCAGCATGGACCGCGCACGGGCCCGGGGCCTGCGGGCGTAGACCCGACGCGCCCACAGCGACCCCGGCCGGGCCAGGCGGACCGCGCCGACCAGCGCGAGGACCGGCACGATCACCCCGAACACCGCCAGCCTGATCTTCCCCTTGAAGAGGGCGATCAGCGAGAAGACGAAGTTCGTCGCGACCGTGGAGATGACCGTGCCGCGGTCCTGGAGTTCGTCGTCGCTGAGGTCGTTGACGCCGAACGGCGAGAACCCGGAGAGGACCAGACCGACCAGCGCCGCGGTGAGGACGACCGCCTCCACGCTCTTGCGGCCCTCCTCGGTCCAGTAGACGTCCTGCAGGTGCAGGATCAGGGCGAACTCGTCGAGGACCAGCCCGGCCCCGATGCCGAAGACCACGGCGCACACGGCGGAACCGAAGCCGTGGCGGCCGCTGGCGACCGCGCCGAAGCCGCCGAGGATGGTGAGGATCACTCCGGGCACCACGTGGTGGATGTGCACCCCGCCCGAGCTGATGTTGCCGAAGGGGCCCTTCCCCGCGCGGATGAGACGGGTGATCAGCCGGGTGACCAGGAAGGTGATCACGAACGAGGCCAGCGCGAGGAGGAGGGGCAGCTTGCCCGGCTCGACGAAGTTGCGGTACAGCCATTGCCCCATGGACCGAGTGTGACCGGGGCCGCCGGGCGGTGCCGCCCGGGTTGGGCCGCCTGACGTAACCTTCCGGCGTGTTCCTCACCTCCTCCGCGCACGGACTGCGCTTCGCCTTCGGCACCCTCACCGTCCTCCCCGTCCGGGTGGAGCGCTGGGACCGGGAGACCGCACGCGGGGGCATGCTGTGGGCGCCCCTGGTGGGCGTGGTGGTCGGCGGCTGCGCGGGGGCCGTCGGTCTCGTCCTGCTGTTCCTCGGCACCGGCGCCCAGCTCGCCGCCGTCGCGTCCGTCGCCGTGCCCGCCCTGCTCACCCGCGGGCTGCATCTGGACGGGCTGGCCGACAC
Organism: Streptomyces sp. NPDC048002; assembly: GCF_040653275.1. Lineage (NCBI taxonomy): Bacteria > Bacillati > Actinomycetota > Actinomycetes > Kitasatosporales > Streptomycetaceae > Streptomyces > Streptomyces sp. NPDC048002. Next base: position 234,143 of record NZ_JBEZNL010000001.1, read on the forward strand.
CGCGGACGGCCTCGGCAGCGGCAAGCCCGCCGAGGACGCGCTGCGGATCATGAAGCAGTCGGACATCGGGCCGTTCGGTGTGATCACCCTGCTGTTCGCGCTGCTCGCCCAGATCGCCGCCCTGTCCCGGCTGTACGACGACTCCTGGGCCCGGGGTTTCCTCGCCGCGCTGGTCTCGGCGGTGGCGGCCCGGCTCGCGCTCACCCTCGCCGCCCGCGCCGGGGTGCCCGCGGCCCGGCCGGAGGGGCTCGGCGCCGCCGTGGCCTCGGTGGTTCCGGTGCGGTCGGCGGTCGCCGTGGCGGTCGGCACGGTCGTGGCCGCCGGCGCCGCGGGCGCGCTCCTCGGCGTCGGCGACGCGGTCCGGACCGCCGGTGCCGTCCTGGCCGCCCTCGGGCTCGCCTCGCTCCTGCTGCGCCGCTGTGTGCGCCGCTTCGGCGGGGTCACCGGCGATGTCTTCGGCGGCCTCGCGGAGACCGCGGCGACCACCGCGCTCGTGGTCCTGACGCTGGGTCTCTAACAGCCCAGCGGGTACGGCAGGGTACCCCAGGGATGGTCCCCGGTGCCGGGGACCGCGCAGTGCACGGTCGCCCCGTGGGCACGGGCCGCGCCCCGCGGGTCGGCGTCGGGCGGGACGTCGTAGAGCAGGTGGCACAGCCGGGTCCCGGCGCCGTACGTCCGTGGTTGCGGGGGCAGCGCGCGGTGGGTGGACCAGGGGCCCTCGAAGGTGACGAGAACATCGGCGATGCGCGCGTAGAGGGGATGCGGGGGCGTGCCGTGGTTGAGGACGAGCGTGCCGTGGCCCGCCGCCCAGGCCGCCGACGCCAGCCCCCGGTAGTGCGCGAACTCCTCCTCCCCGGTGGCGACCTGGTCGAGGAAGGCGCCGTCGGTGCCGTACCAGTCGCGGTGGCGGGCGAGGTCGCGGACGACGTCGGTGTGCGGCCGGTGTCCGTAGCCGGTGTCGGTGTAGCCGAGGACCCGGACGTCCGCGGCGCGCAGACGCTCGGCGAGGGCGGCGAAGTCCGGGTCGGGGCGGTCGCCGGGGCCGCTGGCCGGGTTGAGGACCACGCCGTACAGGCGGGGCGCGGCGGCCACGATCGCGTCCCATTCGGCGGGGCGGACGGCGGGATGCTCGTAGTACGGGACCAGCAGGGTGCTCATCGGTGCGCCGTCACCCTTCCCAGCAGGGCGCAGACCAGCGCCGCCTGCGCCGCGGCCGCCGCGCCGTACACCACCACCGCCACGGTGTGCGGGTCGCCGGTGTGGGTGGCCAGGGCGAGGGTCTGGGCCAGGGCGGCCGGTACGCAGACCAGGGCCGCGCCGAGGACCGCGCCGAAGGACTGGAGCAGCAGGCCCGTCCAGAGCACCACGCCGAGCAGCAGCAGGCCGGTCAGGCGGAGCGCGTCGAAGGCCGGGGCGTGCGGCCACAGCGCCGCGGTCACCAGAGCGAGCGCGAGCAGGCCGGCCAGGTACGCGGCCAGGCACCCCACGACGGTGCGGGCGGTGCCGCCGCGGAACGACCGCGGGGTGCCGGCCGAGCGCAGCCCGGCGAGGCCGGCGCTGCGGAAGCGGTGCAGCAGCCATTCGGCGGGGCCCATGCTCAGGGTGAGGGCGACCGCGGCGGGCGCGGCGACCGCGGAGCCCTCCTGGCCCGCCAGGACGTCGCCCAGCGCCGTGCACACGACCAGGACACCGCTGCCCAGGCCGAACAGGGCGTACGGCAGGGAGCCGGTGAGGCCGGGGGCGGGCACCCGGCGCGGGGCGTCCTCGGGTCCGGCGGTCCGGGAGCGCAGCGCGCCGAAGGGCAGCAGCGCCAGACAGGCCGCCGTCCAGCCGTGGTCCCCCGGTTCGCGCCTCGCCGGGGCCACCGCGAGCAGTGCCAGGGCCGTGACCGCGGCCAGTGAGCCCAGCAGCAGCGCCACGCGCGCGCCGTCCGGCACGGGGTACGCGAGCGCCAGTACCGCGCCCGCCGTCATCGGGGTCAGCGCCGCCAGCAGCGCCCGTTCGCGGCCGAGCACCAGCAGGGCCGTCGCCGCGCCCAGGTAGCAGGACTGGCCCGCCGCGAAGGCGACCGCCGCGGGGGCCGCCGTACCGGCGGCGGCGAGGGCGGCCAGCACCCCCAGCAGGACCCCGAGCGGCGCGCCCACCAGCAGCGCGCGCCGGGCCGCCGCCGGATCCCCGAGTCCCAGCCAGGAGTACGCCCGGTGGGCGAGCCCCTGGTTCCAGCTCCAGCCGAACAGGGCTCCGGCCAGCAGCGGAACCGTGCCCGCCGGGAGGCCGAGGTCGCCCCTCGGGCCCGCGAGCAGGGGTGCGCCCAGCACGTACCCGAAGCCGGGCAGGGCGAAGACGACCCCGCGGAGCAGACAGCCCAGCAGACCGGTGCGCCAGGGGTCGTGGGCGGTGCCGGGCGGCTCGGGGTAGCGGCGCGGGACGCGCTCGTACAGCTCCTCGGCCAGCGCGAAGGAGTTCTTGACGCCGTAGCGCTCGCGTATCTGGTCGTCGGAGAGGCCGTCGGACTCCAGGAGCGCGGCGACCTCGTCGGGGTGGACGGCCGCGGCGACGAACTCGCCGAGCCGTTCGGCGAGTTCCTCCACCGGGTCGGGCGCGGTCCGGCCGGGGACGCGCTGGCGGGGGATCGTGGGCAGGGCCTCGGCCGGGGTGCCCGGCGGGATCCTGAGGCCGCCGCTCACCAGTCGGTCCCGTCCGTGGCGACCTTCTCGTACCAGGGGTCGCGCAGTTCCCGGGTCCAGTCGGCGACCGTCTCGACGGTCGGCTCGTACACCTCGGGCAGGCCCGCCAGTTCGAGGTAGATCGTCCGGAAGGCGTCCACCGAGCGGCGCAGGGTGAAGCGGTCGATGACCCGCTGCCGGGACAACTCGCCGAGTCTCAGACGCCGTTCGTCGTCCTTGAGCAGGGTGAGCGCGGCGGCGGCCAGTTTCTCCGGCTCGCGCGGCGGCACCACCAGACCGGTGTCGCCGACCGCCTCGCGCACCCCGCCGACGTCGGTGGAGACGGTGGTGCGGCCGCAGGACATGGCCTCGATGATGGAGAACGGGAAGCCCTCGGAGATGGACGACAGCATGACGACGTGGCCGGCCGCGTAGGCGCGCCACACCTCGCCGATACGGCCCTCGAAGCTGAGGCCGTCGGTGACGCCGAGTTCGGCGGCGAGCTTCTCCAGCCGGGTCGCGTACGCCTCGCCGCCGGGCGGGACCGGCCCGAACAACCGCAGCCGGGTCTCCGGGAGTTCGGCGCGGACCATGGCGTAGGCGTGCAGCAGGGTCTCCAGGTCCTTGATCGGGTCGACCCGGCCGCACCAGGTGAGGGTGGGGACCTCGGGTTCGGGTCCCGCGTGCGGGAAGGCGTGCGGGTCGACGCCGTTGTAGACGGTGCGGATCTTGCCGCCCTCGGCGCCGCCGCGCTCCTCCCAGCGGCGGTTGTACTGGTTGCACGGGGTGATCAGGTCGGCCGCCCGGTAGCCGAGGGAGTTCAGCTCGCGGTAGAAGGCGAGCATGAACGCCTTGACCGGCCAGCGCTGTTCGGCGCTGCGGTAGCCGAGGTAGCGCTCACGCAGGTAGATGCCGTGCTCGGTGAGGAGGAACGGCACGCCGTCCAGATGGCGGGCGGCGAGTGCGGGCAGGGTGGCGAGTCCGCTGCTCACCGCGTGCGCCACCGAGTCCTCGGGGATGCGCACACCGAGCGGGCGCAGGGCGTGTTCGAGGAGGTCGGTGGCGGTGAGCGCGTCGTGCACGGTGGGCCGGGCGGCGGCCGTCGGCAGATGCGGCATGGTCCAGATCCACATCAGCGCGCGCAGGGCCGGCTCCCCGCGCAGGGCCGCCGACAGGCGTCCGGCACGGGCGAGTTCGGCCAGTTCGTACAGGGCCTCGCCGAAGTCGGCGCGGGCCTCGGGGTCGAGGACGGCGAGCAGCAGCCGCTCGTAGGAGTCGAGGAAGCGGCGGCGGGCGCGGCCGAGCGGAGCGCCGCCGCGCCCCGGCCGGGGGCCCCAGGTCGGCACCGAGACATGCCGGCGGACGTTGGGCGGCAGCTCCCAGGTCACCGGTTCACGGCCGGTGCCGGTGAGCGAGACGACATGGAAGTCGACCTCCGGCATGCCCTTGACGAGCTGGTCGCACCAGGTGCTGACGCCGCCGTGGACATGCGGATAGGTGCCTTCGGTGAGCATGGTGACATGGCGGCCCGAGCGCCTCATCGTTGAGTTCCCCCCTGCGGAACGGGTCTTGCGGCCCGCCGGCGCACCCCGACCGGGTCAGGTCCGGGGTGCGCGTGGCGGTGCGACGGCTCAGGCCGACGGCAGTTTCAGCGTGAGCGCGGACTGGAGCGCGGCCGGGGTCGCCCAGGCCGAGCGGGCGCCCGCGTACGGCGTGCCGAACGCGGTGGTGCCGAGCACCAGTTGCTTCCTCGTGCCCTCCGGCGCGGTCACCGGGATCTGGGTGCCGGACGGCGCGGTGACGGTGACGGTGGTACCGATGCGGTACGCCGTGACCTTGTTGTTCGCGACCGCCGTACGCCAGGCCGCGCGGCGCTGGAACTCGGTGCCGATGGCCTTCTGGGAGAGGTTCTCCACGGGGGTGTTGTCGGCGAACAGGGCCCGGTAGTCGGCGAGCACCTTGTCCATGACCGGGTAGAGGATCCGCTCCTCGGCGAGGTTGGACTGGTGGACGTAGTGCGGGCGCGGGTCGTTGTTGACGACGTGCCCGAGGGCGATGCGGGCCTCCTGCGGCACGATGTACCCGTCGTAGCCGGTGGCCGTGTCCAGTGGCTCGTCGAGGCAGGTGGAGGCCGGGTTGGTGGAGCAGATGCCGCTGCCGCCGTCCTCGGCGGAGGCGTAGATCCAGTTGTACTCGTCGGCCATCTCGGCCTTCGTACCGACGTTGTAGTAGACGTTCATGGGATGCCGGGGGACGGTCAGGGCGGAGCCCACCGCTCGCTGCTCGGGTTCGCGCGAGTTGTCCGAGGCGATCCACTTGACGCCGTTGTCGGCGAGGGCTCCCGCCAGGTTCGGGTTGTCGGCGGGCTGCTGGGGCAGGGTCTTCAGGCCCGAGTGCTCGCCCGTGACCAGTTCGGTCCGGTCGATCGGGAGGCCCTTGGCGACGGCCCAGTTGTGGTTGTCGCGGATCTGCGCGGCGATCTCGGCGCGGCTCATGTACTTCGTCGAGCCGTCGGCGTTCTTCGCGCACGTCCACGGCACCGTGGAGGTGTCCTGGACGCAGCCGAGGAAGGGGTGCGTGTAGGTGTGGTTGATCCACCGGTACTGCGCCCGGTCGGTGAGCAGCCGCGAGGTGAGCGCGTCGGTGCCGCCGTGCTCGGCCTTCCACTCCTCGCCGGCCCCGGCGTTGAAGACCATGTCCATGATGAAGCCCCGCGCGCGCTGCCACTGGGCGGCGTACACGGCGTCCTCGGCCGTCATCCGGATCGGGGCGTTCTCCTCGCCGCCGCCGACGCAGTCGATGTCGCCGGGGGTGCAGTTGCGCTCGGTGTCCCAGCGGGCGTCGGGCGCGAAGACGTCGTCGACGTGGACCGCGAAGTAGTTGCGGTCCTGGCCCAGGTGGACGCCCTGGGTCAGCCACTCGACGATGCCCCGGGCGAGGACCCGGAACTGCTGCTGGTGCTGGTTGTAGGCGAAGGTCACCACCAGTTCGCGGCGGCCGTCGTGGGCGTACTCGCCGATCAGGCTGCCCCGTCCGGAGCCCTCCGGGACGGGCAGGTCGACATAGCTGGTGAAGCCGGCCCGGGGCCGGGCGACGTAGCCGTAACTCTCCTGGATCGAGGGGGCGTTGTCCTCGAAGGTGAGGGCGCCGTCGAGGTAGCCGAAGGCCGAGGAGCGGCCGGCGTCGGTGACGGCGGCCTGCCGCCCGTCGAGGCTGCCGGACCAGCCGCCCTCGTTGGTGTAGTCGAGGCCGACGCCCGGGTGGGCCCAGGTGTAGGCGTCGACCTGCGGGATGCCGTAGGTCCGCTCGTAGTTCTCCAGCGCGGTCTGTTCGCCCGAACCGGAGCCGAACGGGGCCTCGTTGGGCAGCACCACGCCCTGGAACTTCGCTCGCGGCCGGCCGTTGACCGTGTCGCTCAGGAAGGCCGCGGTCAGCGTCGGACGGGCCGAGTCGTTCAGGTCGACCCGGGTGAACGGGATGCCGGTGCTGGTCAGCTGGGCGGTGATGGCCCGGACGGCGCCGCCGCCGTCGTCCACCACCAACACCCGCAGGTCGATGCGCGGGTCCACCGCGGCCGAGGCGCCGGGCACCCCCGAACCCAGCGCCAGCAGCGAGACGGCCGTCAGGGCGGCTGCGGTGTTTCTCCAACGGTGCGCACGGTGCGCCATGTGTGGTTCCTCCCCCCAGAGGATCTCCCTGGGACACATCCGGGAGAATCCTTGGAAATCATGCGAAGCGGTGGCCCGACGGCTCACCGGAACGCGTCGAGTGTGTCTCAGGTCACCGACAGTGAGAGTTGGGAAGTGGCCAGGACGCCACGGACAGGTGAACGTCCGCAGGAATGAGCGAACGGGTCACACGCGCGTAGGCTCGTCCCGAGTGTCAGCCGCACCGGGGCAAAGCCCCCGCTGAGCCCGCACCCCCGCCTCGGAAATAGGGTCGGCCGTCGGGCCCGGTCGACCCACCGCATTTCGGCCAACGCAACTTCACATCGGAAGCGAGATTTCACCACCGTGACTGCTCTCACTCTCAGCACCGCCGCGGCGCCCGGCCTGCGGGCCGACGCGATCGTGATCGGTGTCGCCAAGGGCGCCAAGGGCCCCGTGGTCGCCCCGGGCGCCGAAGCCCTGGACAAGGCCTACGACGGCCGGCTCGCCGCCGTCCTGGAGACCCTCGGTGCCTCCGGCGGCGAGGGCGAGGTGACCAAGCTCCCGGCGCCCGCCGGTTTCAAGACCCCCCTCGTGGTGGCCGTCGGCCTCGGCGCGGAGCCCGACAGCGGCGCCGAGTTCGGCGCGGAGGCGCTGCGCCGTGCCGCGGGCGTCGCCGCCCGCGCGCTGGCCGGCAGCAAGAAGGCCGCCTTCGCCCTGCCCCTCGCGGACGCCGCCGACGCCGGCGCCGTCGCCGAGGGCGCGCTCCTCGGCGCGTACTCCTTCGACGCCTACAAGGAGGGCGCGAAGAACGGCAAGGGCGGCAAGGCCCCGCTCGCCGAGGTCGCCCTGCTCGGCGGGAAGCCGCGGGACAAGGCGTACAAGGCCGCCGTGGAGCGGGCCACCGCCGTCGTCGAGGAGCTGAACCGCGCCCGCGACCTGGTCAACACCCCGCCGAACGACCTCAACCCGGAGTCGTTCGCCGCCGTCGCCCAGGCCGCGGCCAAGGAGCACGGCATCAAGGTGCAGGTGCTCGACGAGAAGGCCCTCACCAAGGGCGGCTACGGCGGCATCCTCGGCGTCGGCGCCGGTTCCGCCGCGGGCCCGCGCCTGGTGAAGCTGTCGTACACCAGCTCCAAGGCGAAGAAGCACCTCGCGTTCGTCGGCAAGGGCATCACCTACGACTCGGGCGGCATCTCGCTCAAGCCGGCCGGCCACAACGAGACGATGAAGTGCGACATGAGCGGCGCCGCCGCGGTGTTCGCCGCCGTCGTCGCCGCCGCGCGGCTCGGCCTGGAGGTCAACGTCACCGGCTGGCTCGCGCTGGCCGAGAACATGCCCTCCGGCTCCGCCACCCGCCCGGGTGACGTGCTGCGCATGTACAGCGGCAAGACCGTCGAGGTGCTCAACACCGACGCCGAGGGCCGCCTGGTCCTCGCCGACGCGCTGTGGGCTGCCTCGCAGGAGAAGCCGGACGCCATCGTGGACGTGGCGACCCTGACCGGCGCCATGGTGCTGGCGCTGGGCAACCGCACCTTCGGCGTGATGGCCAACGACGACGCGTTCCGCGCGGCGATCGTGGACGCGTCCGCGGAGGTCGGCGAGGCGTCCTGGCCGATGCCGCTGCCGGAGCACCTGCGCAAGGGCATGGACTCCCCCACCGCCGACATCGCCAACATGGGCGAGCGGATGGGCGGCGGCCTGGTCGCCGGTCTCTTCCTGCGGGAGTTCGTCGGCGAGGGCATCACCTGGGCCCACCTCGACATCGCGGGCCCGGCCTTCAACGAGCAGGGGCCGTTCGGCTACACCCCCAAGGGCGGCACGGGCTCCGCGGTGCGGACCCTGGTCCGGCTGGCGGAGCTGACGGCCGAGGGCGACCTGGGCTGACGGTGGACGCTCGCTGAAGCGACGATCGACGGGGCCTCGTACGCGGGTAGCGCGAGGCCCCGTCGGCGTTCCCCGGGGCCGCTCCCCGATGAGCGTGTGGTGTCTCACACGTCGGCCCCGCGTCTCGTTCCCCTCCGACAAGTGCGAAGATGGGGCTCGGCAGGACAGGGCCCCCACCGAAGGGCCGAAGAACGAGCGGCCGGACACCAGCCGCCGACCGGTCACTGGAGACCGGCGTGGCGCACATGCATGGAGGACGTGACGTGGCGAACGACGCCAGCACCGTTTTCGACCTAGTGATCCTCGGCGGTGGTAGTGGCGGGTACGCCGCGGCCCTGCGCGGGGCGCAGCTGGGCCTGGACGTCGCCCTGATCGAGAAGGACAAGGTCGGCGGTACCTGCCTGCACCGGGGTTGCATCCCCACCAAGGCTCTGCTGCACGCCGGTGAGGTCGCCGACCAGGCCCGCGAGAGCGAGCAGTTCGGCGTGAAGGCCACCTTCGAGGGCATCGACATCGCCGGGGTCCACAAGTACAAGGACGGCGTGATCGCCGGCCTGTACAAGGGTCTCCAGGGCCTCGTCGCCTCCCGCAAGGTGACGTACATCGAGGGTGAGGGCCGGCTGTCCTCCCCCACCTCCGTCGACGTGAACGGCCAGCGGATCCAGGGCCGCCACATCCTGCTGGCGACCGGCTCCGTGCCGAAGTCGCTGCCGGGCCTGGAGATCGACGGCAACCGCATCATCTCCTCCGACCACGCCCTCGTCCTGGACCGCGTGCCGAAGTCCGCGATCGTCCTGGGCGGCGGTGTCATCGGCGTCGAGTTCGCCTCGGCGTGGAAGTCCTTCGGCACGGACATCACCGTCATCGAGGGCCTGAAGCACCTCGTGCCGGTCGAGGACGAGAACTCCTCCAAGCTCCTGGAGCGCGCGTTCCGCAAGCGCGGCATCAAGTTCAACCTGGGCACCTTCTTCCAGAAGGCCGAGTACACCCAGGACGGGGTCAAGGTCACCCTCGCCGACGGCAAGGAGTTCGAGGCCGAACTCCTGCTGGTCGCCGTCGGCCGCGGCCCGGTCTCGGCCGGTCTCGGCTACGAGGAGCAGGGCGTCGCGATGGACCGCGGCTACGTCCTGGTCGACGAGTACATGCGCACCAACGTCCCGAGCATCTCCGCCGTCGGTGACCTGGTCCCGACCCTCCAGCTCGCGCACGTCGGCTTCGCCGAGGGCATCCTGGTGGCGGAGCGTCTGGCCGGCCTGAAGACCGTCCCGATCGACTACGACGGTGTCCCCCGGGTGACCTACTGCCACCCCGAGGTCGCCTCCGTCGGCATCACCGAGGCCAAGGCCAAGGAGATCTACGGCGCGGACAAGGTCGTCGCTCTGAAGTACAACCTCGCGGGCAACGGCAAGAGCAAGATCCTCAACACCGCGGGCGAGATCAAGCTCGTCCAGGTGAAGGACGGTGCCGTCGTCGGCGTCCACATGGTCGGCGACCGCATGGGCGAGCAGGTCGGCGAGGCCCAGCTGATCTACAACTGGGAAGCGCTGCCCGCCGAGGTCGCCCAGCTCATCCACGCCCACCCGACGCAGAGCGAGGCGCTCGGCGAGGCGCACCTGGCCCTGGCCGGCAAGCCGCTTCACTCGCACGACTGATCCCCTCGGTCGACACCCGTCGAAGCGACGACACAGACTTCCGCAAATCCGTTAGGAGCAACCGAAACCATGGCGGTTTCCGTAACCCTTCCGGCGCTCGGTGAGAGCGTCACCGAGGGCACTGTCACCCGCTGGCTGAAGGCCGAGGGCGAGCGCGTCGAGGCCGACGAGCCGCTGCTCGAGGTCTCGACCGACAAGGTCGACACCGAGATCCCCTCCCCCGCCGCCGGCATCCTGGCCTCCATCAAGGTCGCCGAGGACGAGACCGTTGAGGTCGGCGCCGAGCTGGCCGTCATCGACGACGGCACGGGCGCGCCCGCCGCCGCCCCCGCCCCGGCCGCCGCCGAGGCTCCGGCCCAGGCCGCCGAGCCCGCCCCGGCGCCCGCCGCCGAGGCCCCCGCCGCCCCGGCCCCCGCCGACGAGCCGGCCGCCCCGGCCGGTGGCGCGTCCGGCACGGACGTCGTCTTGCCCGCGCTCGGTGAGTCCGTCACCGAGGGCACCGTGACCCGCTGGCTGAAGTCGGTCGGCGACAGCGTCGAGGCCGACGAGCCGCTGCTGGAGGTCTCCACCGACAAGGTCGACACCGAGATCCCGGCGCCCACCTCCGGTGTGCTCCTGGAGATCGTGGTCGGCGAGGACGAGACGGCCGAGGTCGGCGCCAAGCTCGCCGTCATCGGCGCCCCGGGCGCGGCTCCCGCCGCCGCTCCGGCGCCCGAGGCCCCGGCCCCCGCGCCGGCCGCCCCGGCTCCGGCCCCGGCCGCCCCCGCGGCCCCGGCCGCTCCGGCTCCCGCGCCGGCCGCTCCCGCCCCGGCTCCGGCTCCGGTGGCCCCCGCCGCCCCCGCGCCGGCTCCCGCCGCGCAGGCCGGCGACGAGGGTGCCTACGTCACCCCGCTGGTGCGCAAGCTCGCCGCCGAGAACGGCGTCGACCTGGGCTCCGTCAAGGGCACCGGCGTCGGCGGCCGCATCCGCAAGCAGGACGTGCTCGCCGCCGCCGAGGCCGCGAAGTCCGCTGCCCCGGCTCCGGCCGCCGCCGCTGCCGCCCCGGCCGCCAAGAAGGCCCCGGCGCTGGAGGTCTCCCCCCTCCGTGGCCAGACCGTCAAGATGCCGCGCATCCGCAAGGTCATCGGCGACAACATGGTCAAGGCGCTGCACGAGCAGGCCCAGCTGTCGTCGGTCGTCGAGGTCGACGTCACGCGTCTGATGAAGCTGCGCGCCCGTGCCAAGGACGCGTTCGCGGCCCGTGAGGGCGTCAAGCTCTCCCCGATGCCGTTCTTCGTCAAGGCCGCGGCCCAGGCGCTGAAGGCGCACGCGCCGGTCAACGCCAAGATCAACGAGGCCGAGGGGACCATCACCTACTTCGACACCGAGAACATCGGTATCGCGGTGGACTCCGAGAAGGGCCTGATGACCCCGGTCATCAAGAACGCCGGCGACCTCAACCTCGCCGGTATCGCCAAGGCCACCGCCGACCTGGCGGGCAAGGTCCGGGCCAACAAGATCACGCCGGACGAGCTGTCGGGCGCGACCTTCACCATCTCCAACACCGGTTCGCGCGGTGCCCTGTTCGACACGATCATCGTGCCGCCGGGCCAGGTCGCGATCCTCGGCATCGGCGCGACGGTCAAGCGTCCCGCCGTGATCGAGACGGAGGAGGGCACGGTCATCGGCGTCCGCGACATGACGTACCTGACCCTCTCCTACGACCACCGCCTGGTCGACGGCGCCGACGCGGCCCGTTACCTGACGGCCGTCAAGGCGATCCTGGAGACGGGCGAGTTCGAGGTCGAGCTCGGCCTGTAGCCAGCGGCAGTGCCTTAACGGCGCCCCCGTCCGGACTCCTCCGGGCGGGGGCGCCGTGTTGCGGGCGGCGCGCGATGTCCTCGCCTCAGGCATGGCCGCAGGTCAAATGCCCTTCCAGCGAGCCCAGTTCGTCGGCACGGGGAGATCCGGACACGCTGATCGGCCCCCTCGCTCGCCCGCGAGGAACTCCCTCTCGCTCACCGAGCGGCCCGGTGACACCTCCGCCGCACCGGTCGAGCGGCGCGGCAGTGACCTCGCCCGGCGCCGGCGCGGGAAGCCGATGCCGGGTGGCCCGGACCTCCCGGTCCACCCGGATTCCGCCCCCTCCCGGAGCGCCGTCACCCCCGCCCCCGTACCCGCAACCGTGTAAGTCTCGTCTCACCTGCGCGAAAGCGCCCCTGTGCGCCCCTGCGCGAAGGGCCCGCGGCCTTATTGTCTAAACGTCAAACGCGCGCCCTAAGGAGCCCTCATGACCGCGCCCGTCGTCCACTCGCTGCGCGAACAGATCCGCGAGCACATCCTGGAAGGGATCATCAGCGGACGCTGGCAGCCGGGCGAGCGGATCGTGGAGCGGCGGATCGCGACCGAGCTGGAGGTCAGCCAGACTCCCGTACGGGAGGCGCTGCGCGAGCTGGAGTCGCTGCGGCTGATCGAGTCGGCGCCGAACAAGGGCGTCCGGGTGCGGAACCTGACCGCCGCCGACCTGGAGGAGAGCTATCCGGTGCGGGCGGGGCTGGAGGCGATCGCCGCCGAGCTGGCCGTGGGGCGGCTCGCGGAGGACTGCTCGGCGCTGGAGTCGCACGTGGCCGCGCTGTACGAGGCCGACCGGCTGGCCGACGGGACGGCCCAGGTGCGGCACACCGTCGGGTTCCACCGGGAGATGGTGCGGGCGGCCGGGAACTCCGTGCTGCTGCACACCTGGGAGGGGCTCGGTATCGAGGTGTTCACGGCGCTGTCGATCCGCTGGCTGGGGACCGTGCAGCAGTCGTACGCGGAGGAGCACGAGGAGCTGGTCGCCGCCTTCCGCCGCCGTGACTCCCGGATCGCGGACATCGTGAAGGCCCATGTGCTGGGCTGCGCCCCTCGGCACGAGGACGAGTAGGCACGAGTAGTCCCGGCCGAGCCGCAGCGGACACCCGAGCGGGCGTCCGCTCAATCGGCCGTCCCACCTGCGAAAACCCCTCCCCAGAGCGTCACCGGGTGCCACCGCCGGAGGCACCCGGTGCCGACTTTCTCGTGATCAAGAGGTTTTCGACCTCAACCCTTTGATCGATCATCGATCAGGGAGTTACAGTCACCGACGGGCTTCCACCGAGGCCCGCGCCCTGTCCTGCCAAAGACCAAGGGCACCCCTGAACCCTTACCGATGAGGGAACCCCCTTCGACTGAGGAAGGCGGCGACATGACCGACCCCAACGCCATCCAGCCGAGCGAGCTCGACCAGCTCCACGACCGCGACCCGGAGGAGACCGCCGAATGGCAGGCCTCGCTGGACGCGGTCGCCAAGGCGGCCGGCCCGCACCGTGCGGCTTACCTGATGCGCCGCACACTGGAGCGCGCGGAGGGCAACGGCATCGCGCTGCCCAAGCTGCTCGAGACCGACTACGTCAACACCATCCCCACCGCCGCCGAGACGGCCGTCCCCGGTGACGAGGAGATGGAGCGGCGGATCACCGCCTGGAACCGCTGGAACGCGGCCGCCATGGTGACCCGCGGCAGCAAGTACGGCGTCGGCGGCCACATCGCCACCTTCGCCTCCGCGGCCTGGCTCTACGAGACCGGCTTCAACCACTTCTTCAAGGGCAAGGAGAGCGGCGAGGCGGCCGGCTCCGGCGACCAGCTCTACATCCAGGGCCACGCCTCCCCCGGCATCTACGCCCGCGCCTTCCTCGACGGCCGCCTCGGCGAGCAGCACCTGGACAACTTCCGTCAGGAGTCCGGCGGCAACGGCCTGCCCTCGTACCCGCACCCGCGCCGGCTGCCCTGGCTGTGGGAGTTCCCGACCGTCTCCATGGGGCTCGGTCCGCTCTCCGCGATCTACCAGGCGCGCTTCAACCGGTACCTGACCAACCGCGGCATCAAGGACGTCTCCGCCTCGCACGTGTGGGCGTTCCTCGGTGACGGCGAGATGGACGAGCCGGAGTCGACGGCGGCTCTCGCACTCGCCTCCCGTGAGGGTCTGGACAACCTGACCTTCGTCATCAACTGCAACCTGCAGCGCCTCGACGGCCCGGTCCGCGCCAACTTCAAGATCGTGCAGGAGCTGGAGGCCCAGTTCCGCGGCGCCGGCTGGAACGTCGTCAAGACCCTGTGGGGCTCGGCCTGGGACGAGCTGTTCCAGCTCGACACCACGGGCGCGCTGGTACGCCGGCTGCGCGAGGTACCGGACGCCCAGGTGCAGACGTACCAGACGCGTGGCGCCGCCTACATCCGCGAGGACTTCTTCGGCAAGGACCCCGAGCTGGCCAGGATGGCCCAGCTGCTGTCCGACGACAAGATCCTTGAGTGCTTCCACCTCTCCCGCGGTGGTCACGAGGCGCGCAAGGTGTACGCCGCCTACAAGGCCGCCGTCGAGTTCAAGGGCGCGCCGACCGTGATCCTGGCCCAGACGGTCAAGGGCCACACCCTGGGCGAGGGCTTCGCGTCGAAGAACGCCAACCACCAGATGAAGAAGCTGACGGTGGACGAGTTCAAGACGATGCGTGATCTGCTGGAGCTGCCGATCTCCGACAGCGCCTTCGTCGACGGGCAGGTCCCCTACGGCCACCCGGGCGCCGACTCCCCCGAGGTCCGCTACCTCCAGGAGACCCGCGCGGCCCTCGGCGGTCCGGCCCCGGCCCGCCGGGTGCACCCCGTCGCGCCGCTGCCCGCGCCCGCCGAGAAGGCCTTCGCCTCCTTCGACAAGGGCTCCGGCTCGCAGAACGTGGCGACGACCATGGCCTTCGTCCGGCTCGTCAAGGACCTGGTCCGCGACAAGGAGACCGGCAAGCGCTGGGTGCCGATCGTCCCCGACGAGGCACGCACCTTCGGCATGGAGTCCCTGTTCCCGTCGCTCGGGATCTACTCCCCCAAGGGCCAGACGTACGAGCCGGTCGACCGTGACCAGCTGATGTACTACAAGGAGGCCAAGAACGGCCAGATCCTCAACGAGGGGATCACCGAGGCCGGTTCGATGGCCGACTTCATCGCCGCGTCCACCGCGTACTCCACGCACGGCGAGACGATGATCCCGTTCTACATCTTCTACTCGATGTTCGGCTGGCAGCGCACGGCCGACCAGATGTGGCAGCTCGGCGACCAGCTCGGCCGCGGCTTCCTCGTCGGCGCCACCGCCGGCCGGACGACGCTGACGGGTGAGGGCCTCCAGCACGCCGACGGCCACTCCCCGGTGATCGCGGCGACCAACCCGGCGGCGCTGTCGTACGACCCGGCGTTCGCCTACGAGGTCGCGGCGATCGTCAAGGAGGGTCTGCGCCGGATGTACGGCGAGGCCGCGCCGGGCGAGGACCAGGACGTCTTCTACTACCTGACCGTCTACAACGAGCCGCTGCCGCAGCCCGCGAAGCCGGCCGGGGCCGGGGTCGACGAGGGCATCGTCAAGGGCCTGTACCGCTTCAACACCGCCGAGTCGGCCGGTCTCACCCCGGTCGCCAACGCGCCGCGCATCCAGCTGCTGGGCTCCGGCACGGCGATCCACTGGGCGCTGAAGGCGCAGCGGATGCTCGCCGAGGAGTGGGGCGTGGCCGCCGACGTGTGGTCGGCCACCTCCTGGACCGAGCTGCGGCGCGACGCACTGGAGGCGGACGCGGCGCTGCTGCGGGGCGAGGAGCGGGTGCCGTTCGTCCGCCAGGCGCTCCAGGGCGCCGAGGGCCCGGTGCTGGCGGTCTCCGACTACATGCGCCAGGTCCCGGACCAGATCGCGCAGTGGGTCGAGCAGGACTGGTCCTCGCTGGGCGCCGACGGCTTCGGTCTGTCGGACACCCGGGAGGCGGCCCGCCGCCACTTCGGTGTCGACGCCGAGTCCATCGTGGTCGCCGCCCTGGCGCAGCTCGCCCGGCGCGGCGAGGCCAAGGCGACGGCCGTGAAGGAGGCCCGCGAGCGCTACGGCCTGTGAGGCCGCGGGGTCCGGCACGGTGAGAGGGGGGAGGCGGCACTCGGCCGCCTCCCCCCTCCCGTCCGTTCTCAGGGGCGGGTCCCGGCTACTCCGCGGACGGGATCGCGGTCTCGTCGCCCTCGGGTCCGGGATCGGGGTGACGGCGGAGCTGGATGATGGCCGTGATCAGCCCGCCCCACACGATGAGCATGGCGATGATCATCATCACGATGGCGCCAGCGGACATCAGCGGTCCTCCTCACCGGGCCGGTGCCCGCGTCGATGGGCCTCGGCCTCTTCCGCGGTCTCCATGTCGAGGTCGATGAGTCCGCCCTCGGCGGACCGCCACGGGATCAGGGAGAGGAGCACGCCGACCAGCAGCGCTCCGATCGCCACGCTCCAGCCCGCGCCGAGCAGGAAGTCGGTGGAGTAGCCCTCGTAGTTCTCGTCGAACTCGTCGATCAGGCTGTCGACCATCATCCAGCCCAGCACGACCGGGGTGATGACGCCGAGGCAGATCTTCCACCAGCGGCCGAGCATCACGGCGGAGGTGGCGTCGGCGTCCCGCTGGAGTTCGGGCAGCTTCCGCATCAGCCAGGCCACCGCGATCACGCCGACGAGCGCGGCGAGCGCGATGCCGTACTGGTTGATGAAGTGGTCGGAGGCGTCCAGGAGGTAGACGCCCTCGTTGGTCGGGAAGATCAGGACGGAGACCACAGCGACGGCGCCGCCGACCCCGAGGACCGCGGGGATGCGGTGCATGCCGGTGCGGTCCTGCACGGCCGAGACGACCACCTGCACGATGGAGATCAGGGAGGACAGGCCGGCGATCACCAGGGAGACGAAGAAGATCACGCCGAAGAGTCCGCCGAGCCACATCTCGGAGATGATCGTCGGGAAGGCCACGAAGGCGAGACCGAGACCGGCCGCGGCCACCTCGTCGACCGGTACGCCCGCGTTCTGCGCCATGAAGCCCAGCGCGGCGAACACCCCGATGCCGGCGAGGATCTCGAAGGAGCTGTTGGCGAAGCCCGCGACGAGGGCGGAGCCGGTGAGGTCGGCCCGGCGGCGCAGGTAGGAGGCGTAGGTGACCATGATGCCGAAGCCGATCGACAGCGAGAAGAAGATCTGGCCGTAGGCGGCCACCCACACGCTGCCGTTGCCGAGTTCGGACCAGTCGGGCGAGAAGAAGGCGTTCAGGCCCTCCGCGGCTCCCTCCAGGGTGAGGGCCCTGACCACCAGGGCGGCGAAGAAGACCACCAGCAGGGGGATGAAGACCTTGTTGGCCTTCTCGATGCCGCGCCGGATGCCGAACGCCAGGATGACCAGCACCACGACCCAGACGGCGATGAGCGGCCAGACCACCCCGGAGACGTAGCCGGAGACGAAGCCGGGCTCGTCGGCGGCCTTGAGGAAGGTGCCGAAGAGATAGCCCTCCGGGTCGTCGCCCCACGCCTGGTCGGCGGAGAAGCCGACGTAGCGCACCGCCCAGGCGATGATGACCGCGTAGTAGGTGGCGATCACGAACGAGATCGCCACCTGCCACCAGCCCAGCACCTCGGCCGGGCGGGCCATCTGCCGCAGGGCGGCGGGGGGTGAGGTCCGGTATCTGCGCCCGATCGCGTACTCCATGATGAGCAGCGGGATACCGGCTGTGAGCAGCGCGATCAGGTAGGGCAGGAGGAAGGCGCCGCCACCGTTGTCGTAGGCGACGGCGGGGAAGCGCCAGATGTTGCCCAGGCCGATCGCGGAGCCGATCGCCGCCAGCAGGAAGCCGGTGCGGGTCGACCATTGTTCGCGGGGTTTTTGCGCCATGTGTCAGCCTTCGTCGACGGACGTGCGGACCGCTGATGCTGTGATCGTGGACTGAGGGCGACGCTATCGGAGTCACCGGCCGAGCACAGCGTGTGTACACCCAACCCGGTGGCGGGGCGGCAGAATGGCGCCATGCGTGCCGCCCGACTGATCAGAATGGTCCTGCTGCTCCAGTCCCGGCCCTCCATGACCGCCGCCGAGCTGGCGCTGGAGCTGGAGGTGTCGGAGCGTACGGTCACGAGGGACGCGCAGGCGCTGTCGGAGGCGGGCGTGCCGGTCTACGCGGACCGGGGGCGGGCCGGCGGGTACCGGCTGGTCGGGGGGTACCGGACCCGGCTGACCGGGCTGGCCCGCAGTGAGGCCGAGGCGCTGTTCCTCAGCGGGGTTCCGGGGGCGCTGCGGGAGATGGGGCTCCAGGACGCGGCCTCGGTCGCCCGGCTGAAGGTGTCGGCGGCGCTGCTGCCGTCCGTGCGCGACGCCTCGCACAGCGCCGCCCGGCGGTTCCACCTGGACGCGCCCGGCTGGTTCGCGGAGCCGGAGACCCCGGCGCTGCTGCCGGCGGTCGCGGAGGCGGTGTGGGACGACCGGCGGGTGGTGGCGGTGTACCGGCGGGGCGAGGGCGAGGTACGGCGGGAGCTGGAGCCCTACGGGCTCGTGCTGAAGGCGGGGGTCTGGTACCTGTGCGCCCGGGTCGCCGGGCACGGCACCTACCGGGTGTACCGGGTCGACCGGTTCACGGAGGTGGAGTCCGTGGACGGCGGTCCTGAGCGGTTCGAGCGGGACGAGGCGTTCGACCTGCCCGGCTTCTGGGCGGAGCGGGCCGAGGAGTTCGCGCGTTCCCTGCTGCGGGTCGAGACCGTCGTACGGGTCTCCCCTGGCGGGGCGCGCAGGCTGCCGCACGTCGTGGACGCGCGGGCCGCCGGGGAGGCGCTGGAGCGGGCGGGCGAGCCGGACGGGGACGGGTGGGTGACCGTGACGCTGCCGGTGGAGTCGGAGGACGTGGCGCACAGCCAGTTCGCCTCGCTGGGGCCCGAGATCGAGGTGCTGGCGCCCGAGGGTCTGCGGGCGCGGTTCGCGGCCGACGCGCGCCGGCTGGCCGCCCTGTACGGCGCGGCGGACGCCGGATAACAATCCGCCGCACTCCGCGTGCGCCCCACCCGTGCAGGGCCGATGCTGGACCCGTGATGGACGAGACGGAGTTCTGGGAGCTGGTGGACGCCGCCCGCGAGGCCGCCGAGGGCGACCCGGAGGAGCAGGCCGACCTGCTGGTGGACCGGCTCCTGACGCTGGACCCCGAGATGGTCCTGGACTTCGCCCGCCACTTCGAGGCCCGCTACAACCGCGCGTACACCTGGGGTCTGTGGGGTGCCGCCTGGGTGCTGCTGGACGGCGCGAGCGACGACGCCTTCGACTTCTTCCGGTGCTGGCTGATCGGCCAGGGCCGGGAGGTGTACGAGGGCGGGGTGCACGATCCGGACTCGCTCGCGGAGCTGCTGGACGAGTTCGACGAGGAGTTCGACGGCGACGGCGAGGAGCTGGGCTACGCGGCCGACGAGGCCTACGAGCAGCTCACCGGTGCCGTGGCGCCCGATCTCGGTATCCCGCCCGCCGCCGCGGAGCCGGAGGGCGTCCCGGTCGACTTCGAGAACGAGGGGACGCTGGCGGACCGCTACCCCCGGCTCTGGGAGCGGTTCCGGGACTGACTCCCCGCTGCCGCGCGCCCAGGGCGAAACACGCCCTACTGGCGTCGGCGGGTCGGGTCGGACGGGAGGTAGGCCTGGGTCTGTTCGGCCTTCACCGTGTGGTGCCGCGGGGCCGCGTTGGCCTGGTCGAGCGCCGAGGCCGTGACGGCGGCCGGTCCGAGGACGACCGTCGCGACCGCGCAGACCACCGTCCACACCCTCTTGCCGTTCCCGTTCCCGTTCCCGTTCCCGCTGCCGATGCTGCTGCTGCCGCTGTTCATGATCCCCACCTCCGGTCGGCTTGTGCGGTCGACGGTAGGGCGGTGGGATCTGAGGGCGCTGCGGGTCCGCTGTGGTGTGGCTGTGGGAGTCAGTCCCGGCCCTGGTAGCGGGCCGCGAGGTCGCGGATCGCGGGGAGGCGGGCGGCCAGGGCGGCGCCGGGACAGCTGGTCATGTAGCCGTCCTGGTGGCCGGCGACGGCGGGCAGGGTGGCGGTGAAGCCCTTGGGGTACCGGCTGTAGTTGTTGCTGGAGACCAGGCGGGCCCGGCCGCGGGGGTCGGTGTCGGTCAGGCCGAGTTTCCAGGCCGCGAGCGCGGCGATGGAGTCGGTCATCGCCCTGGGCACCTCGGCGCCGGCCGTGAAGGTGCCGAGGGCGGCGATGCCGGCGGTGCGGTGGTTGAAGCCCTGGGTGTGGGCGCCGGTGACGGGGCGGGTGACGCCGCCGGCCCGGCCCTCGTAGATGGTGCCGCAGCGGTCGACGAGGAAGTTGTAGCCGATGTCGTCCCAGTCCCGGGATCCCGTCTGGCCCTCGTACAGGGAGCGGATGATGCGCGGGGCGTCCGCGCAGTCGTAGCCGTTGGGCGAGTCGGTGTGGTGGACGAAGACGGCGACGACCCGGTCGTCGTAGCGGGGCGGGGGCTGGTCCCTGCGGGTCTCCGCGTCGAGCCACCGGGAGCGCGGCACGACGTCCGGCCGGGCCGCGGTGTGGCCCACGGCGTGCCGGGCCGCCAGGGGCCGGGCGGCGGCCGGGTCGGGGCGTTCCACACCGCTCGCGCACAGCAGCAGCGCCGTGACGGCGGCCAGGCCCGGCAGACAGCCGAGTGCGACGGCGGCGGTGCCGGGTATCCGGTCGGCACGGCGTCGAAGCGCCTCACGTGTTCTTCGGAAAGCCGGTCGCACGACACGCATGGACCCACTGTCCGACGGATCCGCGGTGCTCGCGACGTGTGTTCTGCCACCCGGTGGAACCATCGTCCCGTTCTGCGGCGTTTTCCGAGGTGGGCGTGTGCGTGGCCGGTTCCGGCGGGCCACCGCGCGCGACTGATCACCGGGCCCGTTCCGTGCGTACTGGATGGTCCGAGAGAAAGGCGGCTCCGTGGACCTGCTCGACATCCTGCTGTTGCTGGTCGTCCTGGCCTACGCGGCGTCCGGCTACCGGCGCGGGCTGGTCGCCGGGTGCGTGTCGCTCGCCGGTTTCGTGGGCGGCGCCGTCGTCGGCGTGTGGGTGCTGCCCTGGGTGATGGGCCTGGTGACACCGGGCACGACGACGGCGACGGTGACCGCCGTGCTGACGGTGCTGCTGCCGGCCGGGGTGGGGCACGAGCTGGCGGGGCGGCTGGCGCTGAAGCTGCGCCGGGAGCTGTCCGGCGGGCCGCTGCGGGTGGCCGACGGGGTCGGCGGGGCCGTGGCCAACTCGGTCGCGGTGCTGATCGTGGCCTGGGTGGCGGCGAGCGTGCTGGCCGCGTCCTCGTCGCCGCTGCTGACGTCGGCGATCCGGGACTCCCGGCTGCTGGGGACCGTGCAGGACGCGATGCCGGACGCCACGCCCGGCTGGTTCTCGCGGGCCACCTCCGCGCTCACCGAGGCGGGCTTCCCGCAGGTGTTCAACCCCTTCGAGAACGAGACGACGGCCGAGGTGGCGCGGCCCACCGGGGACAGCGTGACCCCGGCCGCCACCGCGGCGGCGAAGCGGAGCACGGTCAAGATCGAGGGCGCCTCGGGCAACCAGGGCCGCGAGGGCAGCGGTTTCGTGTACGCGCCGCGGCATGTGATGACCAACGCCCATGTGGTGGCCGGCATCGACGAGCCGAGCGTGCGGGTCGGCGGGGTGGGGCGGGCGTACGCCTCGCGGGTCGTGCTGTTCGACCCGGCGAAGGACGTGGCGGTGCTGTACGTGCCCGAGCTGCGGGCGCCTGTGCTGCCCTTCGTGGACGACGCGGCGCGTGGCGACTCCGCGGTCGTCGCCGGCTATCCGAACGACGGTGACCTGGACCTCCGGGCGGCCACGGTGGCGAACCGGGTGCGGGCGACCGGGCAGAACATCTACAACGACGGGACGGTGACCCGGGAGATCTACTCGATCCGCTCCACCGTCCGGCCCGGCAACTCCGGCGGCCCGCTGCTGACCACCGAGGGCCGGGTGTACGGCGTGGTCTTCGCCCGCTCCACCTCCGACGACGAGACCGGCTACGTCCTGACCGCCGCCGAGGTGGCCGAGGACGCCGAGCGGGCGGCGCGGGCGACGGAGCCGGTGGACACGGGCGACCTGATCACGTCGTAGGGCGGTCCGCTCCCCGATGATGAGGGTCCCGGCCGGCCTCACCCCTCGGAGACTGTCGTGACCGTGTTCTTCGTGATCTCCCTGCTGCTGGCGGGGGCCGCCCTCGCGCTGGCGGTGCGCAGGCGGCGGTCCGCGGCGGCGGCCGACCAGTTCAGAGACGGAGCCCCATGACGACGTCGTCGACGTAGGTGCCCTCCAGGCAGAACTCCTCGGGCAGGACGCCTTCCACCGCGAAGCCCTCGGAGGCGTAGAGCGCGCGGGCCGGGGCGTTGTGGCCGAGGACGCGCAGGGTGAGGCGGCGGGCACCGCGTTCGCGGGCCTCGGCGACGGCCGCGCGGATCAGCGCGCGCCCCACGCCGTGCCCGCGCGCGTCGTCCAGGACGGCCAGGCCCTGGATCTGGCGGACATGCGCGTTGGAGGCGAGCGGGGTGGGGTACGCGAGCCGGATGTAGCCGACGACGCGGCCCGCGACCTCGGCGACGAGGTAGTCCTCCGGCCGGTGGCGCTCGTCGAAGAAGGGGCCCGTCGGGTCTTCCGGGCGGGGCGTGACCGCGTGCAGCGTCGACCAGGTGTCATGGTCGAGTCGGGCCAGCGCCTTCTCGTCGTCGGGCTGGGCGGTGCGTATGTGGGGCGGCTCAGGGCGTGATGCGGGCATGGGGGTCACCCTACGACCGGAAGCGGCCGGTCTGACCAGGCATTTATGTCTGGTGTTCGAAAAATCGGGCACAGGATGGAGTCATGGAACCTTCGAGGATCGCGGTGGCGGGTGCCTCCGGGCTGATCGGCGGCGCGCTGGCGCGGTCGCTGACGGCCGACGGGCACGAGGTGGTGCGCCTGGTGCGGCGGGCGCCGCGCGGGCCGGACGAGGTCCGCTGGGACCCCGAGGCGCGGTCCGTGGACACGGCGGGGCTCGCCGGGTGCGACGCGGTCGTCAACCTCGCGGGCGCCGGGGTGGGGTCGCGGCGCTGGACGGACGCGTACAAGCGGCGGATCCGGGACAGCCGGGTGCTGGGCACGGCGGCGCTCGCCGAGGCCGTGGCGGGGCTGGACGAGCCGCCCCGGGTCTTCGTGTCGGGCAGCGCGATCGGCTACTACGGGGAGACCGGCGACCGGGTCGTCGACGAGGACGCGCCGCCCGGCGCGGGCTTCCTGCCGGAGCTGTGCGTGGAGTGGGAGGGTGCCGCGGACCCGGCCCGGCGGGCGGGGGTGCGGACCGTGTGCGTGCGCACCGGTCTGGTGGTGTCCCGGGACGGCGGGGCCTGGCAACGGCTGTTCCCGCTGTTCAAGGCGGGGCTCGGGGGGCGGATGGGCGACGGGCGGCAGTACTGGTCGTACGTCTCGCTGCACGACGAGGTGGCGGCGATCCGGCATCTGCTGGCCACCGAGGGGCTGTCGGGGCCGTTCAACGTGACCGCTCCGGAGCCGCTGACCAACCGTGAGATCACGGCGGCGATGGGGCGGGTGCTGCGCCGGCCCACGCCGTTCCCGGTGCCGTCCGCGGCGCTGAAGGCGGTGCTCGGGGAGATGGCCGGGGATGTGCTCGGCAGTCAACGGGTGGTGCCCAGGCGGCTGTCGGAGTCCGGGTTCGTGTTCGCGCACCCGGACATCGAGGGGGCGTTGCGCGCCGCGCTGTGAGCGGCGGGGCCGTTCGCGTGTCCCTCCTCTCGTCCGTATGCGACCGCCGTGCGACCGTGCCCTGCCGATGCGCGACTTCCGCCGACCGGTCCCAGCCCTAACCTCGACCCGAACTCGGGTATCCCCGGAGCCAGTTGGGGGCATGACGTCTCCACCGGCCGCGCAACCTCGAGGAGGGGCACGTGCTTGAGCCCGCGTACCAGGCGGACGTCGTCGTGGTGGGAGCCGGGATCGCCGGCCTCGCGGCGGCGCAACGGCTGACCAGCGCAGGAATGACGACCGCAGTCCTGGAGGCCGCCCATGACGTGGGCGGCCGCATGGCGACGGAGAAGGTCGACGGCTTCCGGCTCGACCGCGTCGGGCGGTTGATGTCCACGTCGTATCCCGAGCTACGGCTGACGCCGGGGCTCGACGCGCTCACCCTGAGCGCCTTCGACCCGGGGGTCCTGCTGCACAGTGACGGGCGCCGGCACCGGGTGGGCGCCGCGGCGTCCCAGGGTGGCGCGAGGGGCGCACTCCACACCGTGCGCGCCCTCGCGAGCGCCCCCCGGCCCCCTTCGGCGCCGCGCGCGCCGTTGGGCACGGCGGTCGACCAGGCCCGGCTGGTCGCCGCGCTGGCCCGGCTCGCGGGCACCCCCGCGGACCGGCTGCTGGCCCGGCCCGAGTCCCCGTCCCCGTCCCCGGACGGACGGGCTCCGGCGGCGCGCGGGCTGTCCGCCCGTACCGTCGACGGCTTCGTGCGGCCGCTGCTCGCTGCCCTGATGTGCGATCCGGAACCGGCGGTGTCCGGCCGCGGCGCGGATCTGGCGCTGCACTTCTTCGCGACCGGGCGGCTGTGCGTGCCGGAGGGCGGCGCGGAGGTGCTGCCGCACCTGCTCGCGCGGTCGCTGCCCGCCGGGACCGTGCACACCGGGGTGCGGGTCACCTCGGTCTCCACCACCTCGGTGACCACGGCGGAGCACGGGGTCTTCCGGTGCCGGGCCGTCCTGCTGGCCACCGGCGCGCGCACCGCGGCGGAGCTGCTGCCGGGGCTGCGGGTGCCGGACGCGCACCCGGTGACGGTGGTCCACCACACCACCGACGAGGCGCCCGCGACCGGCGGGGCGCTGCTGCTCGACGCCGACCGGGGCGGTCCGGTGGCGCACACGGCGGTGCTGAGCGCGGTGGACCCGACGCGGGCGCCGGCGGGCCGGGCCCTGGTGTCGTCCACCGTGCTCGGACCTCCGCCCGCCGACCTCGACACCGCGGTCCGCACCCATCTGGCCCGGCTCTACGGCACGTCCACGGCCCGCTGGGAGACCCTCGCGGTCCACCACACGCCGGAGGCCGTCCCCTCCGTGCGGCCGCCGTACGACCCGCACCGGCCGGTGCGCCTGCTGGCGGGCCTGTACATCTGCGGCGAGCACCGCGACACCGGGACCGTCCAGGGCGCCCTGCACTCGGCCCGCCGCGCGACCGACGCCCTCGTGGCGGACCTCGGCGCCACGGGCTCCCTGCACCGCGCGGACCCCGTACCGACGGTGCCGCGAGCGGCGTAGCGGCACCCGCCCCCGCGACGGGACCCGACGGAACGGGCGCGCCCGCGGGGCGGGTGGGCCGTATCGCGTCGTACCGACGCGGGGCGGGCGCCGAGAACCGCCGTACGGTGCGACGGGCGCGGCCCCCGCCGGGCCCGGACACCCTCGGGCGCCCCGGGCCCACGCTCCGGGCGCGCCGACGGGCGAAGCCGGGTGGCGGCCCCACGCTGTCCGGGGCGGCCCCACACTCCGGTGGGCCCGGTCAGGGCCGGGGTACCGCCGGTGCCGGGGGCCGGCGGTGCCTCGTGGGGTCAGGCCAACGCCGCGACCTTGTCGCGGTAGCCGCGGACCGGGGCGGCGTCCTTGTACGGCTCCAGCCTGCGCTCGAAGTCCCGGATGTACTCCACCGCCCGGACCGACCGCATCTCCGCCGCCTGGCCCGCGGCCTCCGCGCCCAGGTTGCACGCCTGGTCGAGTTCGCCGAGGCCGAGGCGGGCGGAGGCGAGGACGATCCGGCAGAACAGGCGGCTGCGGGCGAAGGCGGGGGCGCGCAGCTGGAGCGAGCGTTCGGCGTGCTGGGCCGCGGCCCGGAACTGCTGGAGGTCCCGGTGGCAGTGCCCGAACTCGTCCGCCAGCTGCGCCTCGTCGAAGAAGCGCGCCCAGTGCGGCACCTCGTCCCCGGCGCGGGCCGCCTCCAGCGCGCGCTCGGCCCGCACCAGCGAGGCCGTGCAGGCCCGCACCTCCCCCAGCACCCCGTGCCCGCGCGCCTCGGCGGAGTGCAGCAGCGCCTGGACGGTGGGCGGGGCGTTGGTGCCGACGCCCTGCTGGGCCACCCGGGCGAGCTGCACCGCCTCCCGGCCGTGCCCGAGATAGACGGCCTGCCGGCTCATGGTCACCAGGACGTAGGAGCCGTACGCCCGGTCCCCGGCGGCCTGGGCGAGCCGCAGCGACTGCACGTAGTACCGCTGGGCGAGGCCGTGCGCGGCGATGTCGTACGAGGTCCAGCCGGCCAGGCGGGTCAGGTCGGCGGCGGCCGCGAACAGTCTGCGGCCGGTCTGCTCGCCGT
The DNA here is from genome assembly GCF_040653275.1 of Streptomyces sp. NPDC048002. Taxonomy (NCBI): domain Bacteria; kingdom Bacillati; phylum Actinomycetota; class Actinomycetes; order Kitasatosporales; family Streptomycetaceae; genus Streptomyces; species Streptomyces sp. NPDC048002. The sequence continues at coordinate 260,164 of NZ_JBEZNL010000001.1, forward strand.
AGGTGCCGCGCAGCATCGGCTCGCACTCGTGCTCCAGGTAGCGGACCAGGGCCTGCCGGGCGTGGCCGCCGCCGTACATGTTGTCGAGGGTGCGGAAGAGTTCGCCGACCGAGCGCAGCGCGCTGATGTCGCCGCCGGTGACCCGCTGGCCGGGGCCGCGTTCGGCCTGGCCGCGCTGGCGGGGCACGGCGGGACGGCCCGGCTGCACGGGCACCCTGACGACCGTCTCGCCGTGCGCGACCCGGTCGTCGGCGCGGCCGATCAGCCAGTCCCGGCTCGGCACCACGAGCCCGGCCGGGGTGAAGGCGATCTTGCGCAGTTCGGCGTGGCTGCCGGAGTCCTTGCGCCACAGGCCGCTGACGATGTCGACGGCCTCCTCGGGGGTGGCGGCGAACTCCAGGCCGGCGTAGACGGGGGCGCAGGCGTCCAGGCCGAGGTCCTGGGCGGTGAGCCGGCGTCCGAGGCGGCGGGTGAAGACCTCGGCGATGAGGGCGGGGGTGGTGCCGCGCGGCTGCTGTCCGCGCAGCCACCGGGTCACGGAGGTCTTGTCGTATCTCAGGTCCAGCCCGTGTTCGAGTCCGAGCTGATCCACACGACGGGCCAGACCCGCGTTGGAGAACCCCGCTTCTGCGATGAGCGCGGCGAGCTGTCGGTTGGGAGTGCGCTGCGCGGGTCGTTCCGTCATCTGCGGTGCGGTCTCCTGCCTTCCGGGCTCTTGACTTGCCCGGATTGCCTGTGAGCAGCCCTTATGGCCTCTGCGAACGGCGCGAATGTAGCGGAGAGTGAGCAGGTGATCGCACACTTCCTCACCCGTTCATCCGATCGTGTGAGGATTGACCCCGGAGCTGACGTCCGACGGTCAGTCGTACAGTGGCGTAGGCATCCTTCGTGCCTTACGTCGTCCAGGGAGGCGCTTGCCGTGAGTGAGCTGCGGTTCGTCCGTATGGGGTTCGGCTCCGACGCCGTCGAGTACCAGGAGGCGTGGGACGAGCAGCGCCGGGTGCACGCGGCGCGGTTCGCCGACGAGGTCCCCGACACCGTGCTGCTGCTCGAACACCCGCCGGTGTACACGGCCGGGCGGCGCACCGCGGAGAACGAGCGCCCGCTGGACGGCACCCCGGTGATCGACGTGGACCGCGGCGGCAAGATCACCTGGCACGGGCCGGGCCAGCTGGTCGGCTACCCGATCCAGAAGCTCCCGCGTCCGGTGGACGTGGTGGCGCACGTGCGGCGGCTGGAGGAGGCCCTGATCCGCGCCTGCGCCGAGTTCGGCCTGGAGACCAGCCGGGTCGAGGGCCGCAGCGGTGTGTGGGTGCTCGGCGACCCGGTCGAGTCCCGGCCGGCCCTCGGTGGGCTGTCCCTGGACTTCGACCCCCGGCTGCACGACGAGGAGTTCGACCCGCGGCTGAACGGCCCCGAGTACGCGCCCTCCAACGCGGGCCAGCGCCGCGAGGACCGCAAGATCGCGGCGATCGGCATCCGGGTCGCCAAGGGCGTCACCATGCACGGCTTCGCGCTCAACGTGAACCCGGACAACAAGTGGTTCGACCGGATCATCCCGTGCGGCATCCGGGACGCGGGCGTCGCCTCCCTCGCCGCCGAGCTGGGCCGGGACGTGACCATCGCCGAGGTGCTGCCCGTCGTGGAGCGCCATCTGACGGACGTCCTGGAGAACGCCGACCTCCAGCCGCGGGAGATCGAGAGGGCGACCGCCTGACCGCGGGAATCAAGCCTGCGGCCATGAGGTTGGCCTCACAGGGGGACCGAGTAAACACGGGCGTACCCTGGTGTACGCCGAAGAATCGAATGCTTCGTTAGTCAATCAGCAGGGAGCCGATGTGTCCGCAGTAGCACCCGACGGACGCAAGATGCTGCGCCTGGAGGTCCGGAACGCCCAGACCCCCATCGAGCGCAAGCCCGAGTGGATCAAGACGCGGGCGAAAATGGGTCCCGAGTACACCGCGATGCAGAAGCTCGTGAAGAGCGAGGGCCTGCACACGGTCTGCCAGGAAGCCGGCTGTCCCAACATCTACGAGTGCTGGGAGGACCGCGAGGCGACCTTCCTCATCGGCGGCGACCAGTGCACCCGGCGCTGCGACTTCTGCCAGATCGACACCGGCAAGCCCGAGGCCCTGGACCGCGACGAGCCCCGCCGCGTCGGCGAGTCCGTGGTCACCATGGACCTGAACTACGCCACCATCACCGGCGTCGCCCGCGACGACCTGGAGGACGGCGGCGCCTGGCTGTACGCCGAGACCGTGCGCCAGATCCACCAGCAGACCGCCGCCCGCGAGGCCGGCCGCACCAAGGTCGAGCTGCTCGCCCCCGACTTCAACGCCGTCCCGGAGCTGCTCCAGCAGGTCTTCGAGTCCCGGCCCGAGGTCTTCGCGCACAACGTCGAGACGGTCCCGAGGATCTTCAAGCGGATCCGCCCCGGCTTCCGCTACGAGCGCTCCCTGAAGGTCATCACCGAGGCCCGCGACTTCGGCCTGGTGACCAAGTCCAACCTGATCCTCGGCATGGGCGAGACCCGCGAGGAGGTCAGCGAGGCACTCCGCCAGCTGCACGAGGCCGGCTGCGAGCTGATCACCATCACCCAGTACCTGCGCCCCTCCGTGCGCCACCACCCCGTGGAGCGCTGGGTCAAGCCCCAGGAGTTCGTGGAGCTGAAGGAGGAGGCCGAGCGGATCGGCTTCTCCGGCGTCATGTCCGGCCCGCTGGTGCGCTCCTCCTACCGCGCCGGACGGCTGTATCAGATGGCGGTGGAGAAGCGGGGCGCGTACATCGCCTCCCAGGCCGTCTGACGCACCGTCACCCTCCTTGCCCAGCACGGAGAGTGCGCGCGTGTGAATTCACGCACAAGCAACTACCCGCCAGTAACGGCCAATTCGGCGCGGTCCTGACCATCGTCCCAGTTGAGGGCACATGGCAGGACCGCGTCCGCGTTTCTGAGGTACCTCACAAGGCTTCATGGGCGTTTGACCGGTCAGTCACGCCCTGGTAACACCAATCTGTGAGCCTGGCTTCACGCCACGTGCACTCCGTACCCGGGAACCGCTACGAGGGGGACCTCCACCATGCAGGCCGCGCCGGTTCGTGCCACCGCCATCCCGTCCTTCTCCACCGCGCTGCGCGCCGTCGAGTCGCTGCTGATGAGCGGCGGCCAGCGCACCGCCCGTCAGAACGCCTGGACCTCCGTCCTGGAGGACCGCCGCCGCGCCAAGGACCGGGTCGAGGCCCAGCGGGTTCTGGATCAGACCTTCTCCGTGCGTTCCTGATCACCTCCCCGCCTCCGCCGGAATCCCCCTGGGATTCCTCCGCGGTTTCCCCGCCGGACACTGCCGTCGTCGGCACTCCGGGGGACACGTAGACTTCGTGCCATGGCGAGGAAGGAAACTGCAGCGGACGCTGCTAACCCCGGGCGACTGAAGCAGATCGCCCTGACCTACAAGATGACCCGCAGGGCCGACAAGAAGATCGGTCTTGTACTCGCGGCTGTAGGAATTGTCACCTTCGGTGTCTTCCTCGCGATCGGTTTCTTGATCGGTCACCCCATCTATCTCGGCATCCTGGGCCTCCTGCTCGCCTTCCTCGCGACGGCGATCGTGTTCGGGCGCCGAGCCGAGCGGGCGGCCTTCGGGCAGATGGAGGGACAGCCCGGCGCCGCGGCGGCCGTGCTGGACAACATCGGCCGGGGCTGGACGACCACCCCCGCGGTGGCGATGAACCGCAGCCAGGACGTGGTCCACCGGGCCGTCGGCAAGGCCGGCATCGTCCTGGTGGCCGAGGGCAACCCGAACCGGGTGAAGAGCCTGCTGGCCGCCGAGAAGAGGAAGATGAACCGCATCGTGGCGGACGTGCCCGTGCACGACCTGATCGTCGGCACCGGCGAGGACCAGGTCCAGCTCAAGAAGCTGCGCACGACCATGCTGAAGCTGCCGCGGGTGCTGTCCGGCCCCCAGGTGACCGCCACCAACGACCGGCTGCGCGCCATGGGCGACCTGATGAGCAACATGCCGCTGCCCAAGGGCCCGATGCCCAAGGGAATGAAGCTCCCCAAGGGCGGGCCGAAGGCTCGCTGACCTCCCGAGACGACACGACACGGAGGGGGCGCCCGGATTTCACCGGGCGCCCCCTCCGTTCTGCGTGCGTGCGAGTCCGTTCTGCGTGCGTGCGAGCCGCGCGCGCGGGGTCAGATGCGGACCTGGACGGTGCGCGCCAGCCGGTCGTGCAGGCCCCGGCCGTCACGGTCCCAGACCAGGGCCGGTACGGCGAGGCAGAGCAGCGCGCTGCGCAGCAGGGCCCGCAGCGGGTTGACCCGGCCGGTGTCGAGGGCGACGACCCTGAGCCCGAGGAGCCGCTTACCCGGAGTGAAGCCGACGGTGCCGACCGTCAGGGCGCTCATCAGGAAGAGCAGCAGCAGCGCCCAGTTCCCGGTCACCGAGTCATAGCCCTGGGTGATCAGGCCGTATGCGATCAAGAGGCACAGGCCCCAGTCCACGGCCAGGGCCCCGAGCCGGCGGCCGGGGCGGGCGACGGAGCCCGGCCCGTGCTCCGGCAGACCGAGTTGCTCGCCCCGGTACCCCAAGTCGACACCGGCCTCTTCCATGGCCGCGCGGGGGCCGGAGAGCCACGATCCGATTGCTTGCCTGTTGTCCACCCGTCCACGGTACTGCGCCCGTATATGACCCAGGACAGCCGGGGTGCGTCGGGGCTACGGTGGAACAGGACCCGGTTAACTTGTGCGAAACAAATGGGTCACGCACGAGAAATCACGCGTCCCTAGGGTCGAGGTCAGACTGTGCCACCGCACTGGCCGCACGAACGAACTACCACCCCGGCACGGACGGTCGGGAGTAGGAGGAGCTGGATGTTCCAGAACGCCGACGAGGCCAAGAAGTTCATCGCGGACGAGGACGTCAAGTTCGTCGACGTCAGGTTCTGCGACCTGCCGGGCGTCATGCAGCACTTCACGGTGCCCGTCGAGGCGTTCGACCCGGACGAGGAGCTCGCCTTCGACGGATCGTCGATCCGCGGCTTCCAGGCCATCCACGAGTCCGACATGGCGCTGCGCGCGGACCTGTCGACCGCCCGGGTCGACCCCTTCCGCCGCGACAAGACGCTCAACATCAACTTCTTCATCCACGACCCGATCACGGGCGAGCAGTACTCCCGTGACCCGCGCAACGTGGCGAAGAAGGCGGAGGCGTACCTCGCCTCGACCGGGATCGCGGACACCGCGTACTTCGGTCCCGAGGCCGAGTTCTACGTCTTCGACTCCGTCCGCTTCGCGACCGGCGCGAACGAGTCCTTCTACCACATCGACTCCGAGGCGGGCGCCTGGAACACCGGCGCCGTCGAGAACAACCGTGGTTACAAGGTCCGCTACAAGGGCGGCTACTTCCCGGTCCCGCCGGTCGACCACTTCGCCGACCTGCGCGCCGAGATCTCCCTGGAGCTGGACCGCCAGGGCTTGAAGGTCGAGCGCCAGCACCACGAGGTGGGCACCGCCGGCCAGGCCGAGATCAACTACAAGTTCAACACGCTGCTCGCCGCCGCGGACGACCTCCAGCTCTTCAAGTACATCGTGAAGAACGTGGCCTGGCGCAACGGCAAGACCGCGACCTTCATGCCGAAGCCGATCTTCGGTGACAACGGCTCGGGCATGCACGTGCACCAGTCGCTGTGGACCAACGGCGACCCGCTGTTCTACGACGAGGCCGGTTACGCGGGCCTGTCGGACACCGCCCGCTACTACATCGGCGGCATCCTCAAGCACGCCCCGTCGCTGCTGGCGTTCACCAACCCGACGGTGAACTCCTACCACCGCCTGGTGCCGGGCTTCGAGGCGCCGATCAACCTGGTGTACTCGCAGCGCAACCGCTCCGCGGCCATGCGTATCCCGATCACGGGCTCCAACCCGAAGGCCAAGCGCGTCGAGTTCCGCGCGCCCGACTCCTCCGGCAACCCGTACCTGGCCTTCTCGGCCCTGCTGCTCGCGGGCCTGGACGGCATCAAGAACAAGATCGAGCCGGCCGAGCCGATCGACAAGGACCTCTACGAGCTGGCTCCCGAGGAGCACGCGAACGTGGCCCAGGTCCCGACCTCGCTCCCGGCGGTCCTCGACTCGCTGGAGCGCGACCACGAGTTCCTCCTCCAGGGCGACGTCTTCACGCCGGACCTGATCGAGACGTGGATCGACCTCAAGCGCACCACGGAGATCGCCCCGCTCCAGCTGCGTCCGCACCCGCACGAGTTCGAGCTCTACTTCGACGTGTGATCCAGCCCCAGGTCAGCGCGGTCGTCCGTGCTCCTGGACCGTCTGTGGGCCGCCGGCCGTGTCCTTCCCTCACCGGAAGGGCACGGCCGGCGGTCGTTTCCGGACCGGTCCGCGAACCCCTGGAAGGAGGCGGACCGGTCCGGACGGTCGGCGTATCGTGGAGGGTACTGATGTTCGAGAAGGGTCACGGGGATGTCCGAACAGGACGATGCCGAACGAGAGTTCGACATCAAATGGGCTGATGACGCCGCCCACAAGGAACCGTCGGCGCGGGCGCGGATGCTCGCCGCGCGCTGGAAGGAGAACCCGCCCGGACCGGTGCCCTTCCGCGGCGACCCGGATCCGCCGCGGCGCGGCCGGCACCGGTCGTGGATCACCACCGTCGTGGTGCTGGGCATCGTGGCGGCGGTCATCGTGCTGCTCGGGTACGTGAACCTCCGGGGCGGCTCCTACTGATCGCCCCGGGCGATCGCACGGGAAGCCTCTGCCCTCCCTGGGCACATTCCGTACCGCGCCATCGGCCGCGGGCGATGCACACTGGCAGTGGGACGAGTGCCTGACTGCGGGGTGATGCAGATGCGGAGCCGCTTCGCGAGCGACCGGCGACTGACCGCCAGGATGGGGATCACGCTGTTCCTGCTCGGTCTGCTGTACGTGGCCTTCGTGGCCGCGCTGATCGTGCTGCTGAAGTCGTGGGTGCTGGTCGTGGTGGTGGCCGCCGGGTTCCTCGGCGCGCAGTACTGGTTCTCCGACCGGATAGCGCTGTTCGCGATGCGCGGGCGGGCCGTCGAGCGCGAGGAGTATCCGGAGCTGCACGGCGTGGTCGACCGGCTGAGCGCCCTGGCCGGCATGCCGAAGCCCGCCGTGGCCGTGTCCGACCTGGACATGCCGAACGCGTTCGCCACCGGGCGCAGTCCCGATCACGCCGTGGTGTGCGTGACCACCGGGCTGCTGCGCAGGCTGGAGCCCGAGGAGCTGGAGGGCGTGCTGGCGCACGAGCTGTCCCACGTCGCGCACAAGGACGTCGCCGTGATCACGATCGCCTCGTTCCTCGGGGTGATCGCCGGGCTGATCGTGCGGTTCGCCTTCTACAGCCAGCTGTTCGGCGGCGGGCGCCGGGACCAGAACACCGCGGTCGCCCTCGCCGCCGTGATGGGGGTGTCGGCCGCCGTGTACGCGCTCAGCTTCCTGCTGATCAGGGCCCTGTCCCGGTACCGGGAGCTGGCCGCGGACCGGGCGGCGGCACTGCTCACCGGACGGCCCTCGGCGCTGGCCGCCGCGCTCACCAAGGTCAGCGGCGACATCGCCCGGATCCCGACCAAGGACCTGCGCACCGCCCAGGCCTTCAACGCCTTCTACTTCACCCCGGCGCTCGGCCGGAACCCCGGCCTCGCACGGCTGTTCTCCACGCACCCGAGCCTGGAGCAGCGGCTGGAACAGCTGGGGCGGATCTCCGACGAGCTGGGCTCGGCGGCTCCCGGAGGGGCCTGACCATGGGACTGCTGGACGTTCTGCTCGGCCGTACGAAGCCGGTCGCGCCCGATCTGGACCGCCTGTTCGCGCTGCCCTCGGCCGCGGTGACGCTGGAGGCCGCCACCGGTCTGGTGCCGACCGGGAGCGGCGCGGTGTGCTTCGCCACCGTCGAGGGCGCGGCCTTCGAGCAGACCCACCGCGAGGTCCAGGCGCTGCTGGACGCCGACGCGGACCGTGACGGCTCTCCGGTACGGCTGACCCGGGACGGCTACGGCTACTCGTGGCTGGTGTCCGAGCGCGCGCCGGACCGGCTCCCGGAGCTGGTGAACGATCTGCACGCGGTGAACAGCGCGATGGAGGCCAACGGCTTCGGCCCGCAGCTGCTCTGCTCGCTGGCGGGCTTCCGCGACCCGGCCGGGGAGCGCGCGCTGGCGCTGGTCTACCTGTACAAGCGCGGGACCTTCTACCCCTTCGCGCCGCTGCCCGGCGAGGGACAGCGGCGCGACAACGCGTTGGAACTCAGGGTGAGGGCGGCGCTCGGTGACGACCTGCGGATGGAGGAGGACCTCGCCCGCTGGTTCCCGGTGTGGGGTGCCCCCGGGTTGTGACCGGACCTCAGCGGCGCGGGCCGCGCTCCTGCCGACGGGCTTCCAGGGGGCGCTCGCGACGGTAGCGGCGCTCCCACTTGGCCTGGGTGTCGCGCCGGTCCCGGTAGGAGCGGTAGTCCGACGGCATCCCGCCGGAACCGCCCGGCCGGGTGGCCGACGAGGCGTCCCGCCCGTAGCGCACGTACAGGAAGAGCACGGCGACCGCGGCGAGCCAGTAGAGGGGGTTTCCGAACCCCAGGACGACCAGGACGACCGTCCCGGAGATGACGATGGTGCCCATCACGGGCCTCCGTGGGCGTGGGTGGGTGACGGAGCGGTACTGGACGCGACGGGGCGGGGGGACGCCGGGGGCGGGGCGTCCGGCCGTCGGTGCGTAGAGAGTAGCCCCGTGTCAGCCGGGTGACGCCGGTCCTGCGGGAACCGGATGAGGGGGGCTCCGCTGCGCGTATCCAGCGTAGGAAGGCGGTCACTCGGCGTGCATCCCCTTTTCCGCCGCCCTAGAGTCGGAGCGGTTGCGCAAAAGCCGCAATACAGGAGATCTCGTACGGAACCAGGGGTGCCTCACGATGAGCGATCTCTTCGTCATCGCCTACAACGACGTCGCCACGGCCAACCAGGTGCGCGAGAAGCTGTTCGAGCTGTCCAAGCAGCATCTGGTGGAGCTGGAGGACGCGGTGGTCGTCGAGCGCCGCCAGGACGGGAAGATCAAGCTGCACCAGGCGGTCAGCCACACGGCCGTCGGCGCGGCCGGGGGCGCGCTGTGGGGCGGTGTGATCGGACTGCTCTTCCTGGCCCCGCTGCTCGGCGCCGCGGTGGGCGCGGCGGCCGGTGCCGCGGGCGGCGCGGTCACCGACACCGGTATCAACGACAACTTCATGAAGGACCTCAGCGAGAATCTGCGCCCGGGGGCGGGCGCGCTGTTCGTCCTGGTCAAGAAGGCCGCGGAGGACAAGGTGATCCCCCAGCTGACGCCTTTCGGCGGCGAGTTGGTGCAGACCTCGCTCAGCAAGGCCGACGAGGACCATCTGCGCGAGGCCATCGAGGCGGCGCTCAAGCAGCCCTCGGCCTGAGCCCGGACGGCCCGGGATCACACGTCCGGGGCCGCCCGGAGCACACCCGCCGCCACCGCCGCGCGCAGAGCCGCGTGGTCGGTGGCGGTCTGGTTCGCGTAGCTCGTCGCGAAGTCGGCGACGGCCCGTTCGAAGGTGTCGGAGCCGCCCAGGTAGGAGGCGATCGCGATCCGGTCGCCCGAGCGGGCGTGCGCCCTCGCCAGCGCGGTGCCGCAGAGCCGGGCGTACCGGCGCAGTTCGCGCGGGCCCATGGCGGCGACCTCCACCGAGCCCTTCATGTCGCGCAGTTGGCGCCAGTAGTAGGCGCGGCCCTGCGGTCCGGTCATCCAGCCGAGGAAGATGTCGCCGGCGGCCTGCATCAGCCGCTGGCCGGCCACGACGCGGCGCCCGGGGTGGACGTACGGCCCGGTCGGCAGGTGCTCCTCCAGTACCGACCTGCGGGCCTCCTTGATCTGGAGGAACAGGGGGTCGTCGGCGTCGCGGCCGGCGAGCAGCACGATGAAGCAGCGGGTGCCGACGCTGCCGACGCCGACGACCTTGCGGGCGGCGTCGGTGAACCGGTAGCGGTCGAGCAGCAGCCGGCGCTCCTCGGCGAGGGTGGAGCGGTAGTCGCTGAAGATCTTGCGCAGCGCGGCGGTGTCGGAGGCGCCGGCCGCCTCCAGCAGCGGCGGGTCCAGGATGATGCGGCGGCGGCCGTCCACGGTCTCGGTGAGCTTGCCGAGGGCCTGGAGGCTGGTGCGGCGGCGGGCGCGGGTGAGGGTGGCGCCGACCCGGCGGCGGCCCCGGGTGCCGCGGGCGAGGGCGAGCAGGGTGTCGGCGTCGATGTGCTCGTACCAGACGTCGAGTTCACCGAGGCCGGCCAGGCGGCGCATCCCGGTGCGGTACGCGGCGGCGGCCGCGAGCGCCGAGCGGTGCACGTCGGTCTCGCGGTGGCTGTTCTCGCGTGCGGCGACGGCGACGCTGGCCGCGAGGCGCTTGACGTCCCATTCGAAGGGGCCGGGGAAGGTCTCGTCGAAGTCGTTGAGGTCGAAGAGCAGCCGGCGCTCCGGGGAGGCGTACAGGCCGAAGTTGAGCAGGTGCGCGTCGCCGCAGAGCTGGACGGTGAGGCCGGTGTGCGGGGAGGCGGCCAGGTCGGCGGCGAGGACGGCGGCGGCGCCGCGCAGGAAGGCGAAGGGCGAGGCGGACATCCGGCCGTACCGGATCGGGAGCAGTTCCGGGAGCCGGTCGCGGCCCTGGCGCTCCAGTACGCCGACGGGGTCGGGCCGGTCCACGGAGGGCAGCCACAGGGCGTGCGCGGAGCGGGGTACCCGCTTGCGGGCGTCCTTTCCGCGCCGGGCGCGGTCGGCGGGCGCGCTCATGGGCGGGCCGGGACCCTGGGTACCCGCAGACGCTCCATCGGACCTCCCCGGTCGCCCGCTCACCACCTCTTGATGGCAGTGAAGAACGGGGCCGGGGCGGGCGCATGCCCCGTAGGGCGAACGGGTGACGGCAGGCACCGGGGGCGCCGGGTGCCCGTGACGATCGGGCACCCGGCGCCCCGGATCAGCGGGAGTAGCGCATCAGCGCGCGCACCATGTGGCACGTGGTGTCCGACGGCGGGTGGACTCCGATCAGCTCCGCCGTGTCCCGGATCGTCTCGTTGCGGGCCTGGTTCGGGACGTGGACGCCCGAGTCGAGCAGGGCTATGGCGAGGCGCAGGGCCTTGAGCCGGCGGTTGTGGGTGATGTACCAGTCGCGCGGGCGGCCGGCGGGCAGGGGGCTCTTGGCCAGCGGGGCGTACGGCAGGTCCAGCAGGACCGGTCGCTTCGCGGTGGACTGGGTCGGCAGCGGCTTCGGCTTCAGTGCGGCAGCGGGCACGGGCATCCTCCTGTCGCGGTCGGGGCGCCGTCCGTCCGGACGCTCCGGCGACACCCTCGAACACTTCTCATATTCTACTGCCCCGCACTGACAATGAGCAGACCGCGCATGTCATCAAATGCGCAGGTGGGAAAGGTACTTGAGAACCCGTCACAGCAGCTCGGGGAGTGACTCCTGAGGCGCGGGGAATTCGAACAGAGCGGCTCCCGGAGCGGACCGTCTACGGTGTTCGCCATGGAGATCTGGATCAACCCCGCCTGTTCCAAGTGCCGCGGCGCGCTGACCGTCCTGGACGCCGAGGGCGCCGAGTACACCGTCCGGCGCTATCTGGAGGACGTGCCCGGCGAGGACGAGATCAGGGAGGTGCTGGAACGGCTCGGGCTGGAGCCGTGGGACATCACCCGCACCCAGGAGGCGGCGGCGAAGGAGCTGGGGCTGAAGGAGTGGGCCCGCGACGAGGCGGGCCGGGAGCGGTGGATCGCGGCGCTGGCGGCCCACCCGAAACTGATCCAGCGGCCGATCATCACCGCGGACGACGGCACGGCGGTGGTGGCCCGCACGGAGGACGCGGTGCGCGACGCGCTGTCCCGCAAGTGAGGTGCGCGGCGGGTGGGGCCCGGTCGTGAGCGGGACTCAACTTCCCTGTGACATACGTTACTTGAAGTCGTTCGCGTGACCACTGAGTAACTTCGTTCGGGATCTCGTACATAGCGGCGTACTCTCCCCCGACTCCCAGGAGGCGCGCATGTCGCGTAGGAGAACGCTCAGCACGAAGAAGAAGGTGGCCCTGCTGGTGACCGCCGCGACCGTGGCGGGAGGCGGCGCCTTCGTCATGGCGGCCACCTCGAACGCCGCGCAGTCGCCGAAGTCCGCGGCGGAGTCGACCGTCTGCCAGGGACTCGCCACCGCGCTCGGCAACAACCAGCGGTTCATCGAGGGGCAGAAGGCGAGCCCGGACGCCCAGTCGCAGGCCCGCATCGCCAACCGCGAGGCGGTCATCGCGCAGATCAAGGTCCAGCAGGAGGCGTCCGGGTGCGTCGTCGGGGAGTCGGCTCAGGGCTCCCAGGCAGCACAGCCGGCCACGCCTCCCGCCGGGTCCCAGCAGTCGGCGCAGCCCGCGCAGCCCTCCCAGCCGGCCGGACAGGCGCAGCCCGCGCAGCCCGGTTCCGGACAGCAGGTCTGCAACGGCTCCACCGTCACCCTCTCCGGTGAGGGCGGCGCTCCGGCCGCGTCCAGCAACCAGTTCCCCGCCGGGACGAAGCTGAAGGTCACCAACCTGGACAACAACAAGTCCACGACGGTCGAGGTCACCTCGGTCTCCGGCTCCTGCGTGCTGCTGAACAACGCGGCCTTCGAGCAGGTCCGCGAGCCCGGCAAGTTCCTGATCCGCCGGGCCGTGATCGAGAAGGTGGGGTGAGGCCGAGGTCGCCGGGGAGGGGCTGAGGCGATACGTCGGGCCGGGGGGTTCCTGACGTCTCCGCCTCGCGCCCCCGTACGTGTCAGGTGTCCTGCCGCTCCCGGCCGGGGGCGGCAGGACCCGCGTGTCCGGGGTCCGGGCCCGCCCGCCTCGGGTGCCGGGCCGTCGTAATCCCATCGCATACGAGCCCCGCGCCCCGGGGCGCGCGCCCCGCCCGCGGGGCTCCATCTGGCCCCTCACAGCGTGAGTCGCGCCACAGCACCACCAGGTAACACGGGGTTCACATTCGAGCAATGACCGGGAAATCGCCTGTTGACAGGCTCGCGGGCATCGAAGGCGGCGCCCCAGTGCCGCAGCGCCGCAGCACCCGCAAGTGCGCCTAGAGACCCACCCCGAAGGATGTGGCCCGTGAGCTTCAAGGCTGAGTACATCTGGATCGACGGCACCGAGCCGACGGCCAAGCTGCGCTCGAAGACCAAGATCCTTGGCGACGACGCGAAGGGCGCCGAGCTGCCGATCTGGGGCTTCGACGGGTCCTCCACGAACCAGGCCGAGGGCCACTCCTCGGACCGCGTGCTCAAGCCGGTCTTCACCTGCCCGGACCCGATCCGCGGCGGCGACGACATCCTCGTGCTGTGCGAGGTCCTCAACATCGACCTCACGCCGCACTCCTCCAACACCCGTGCCGCGCTGACCGAGGTCGCCGAGAAGTTCGCCTCCCAGGAGCCGATCTTCGGCATCGAGCAGGAGTACACGTTCTTCAAGGACGGCTACCCGCTCGGCTTCCCCAAGGGCGGCTTCCCGGCCCCGCAGGGCGGCTACTACTGCGGCGTCGGCGCGGACGAGATCTTCGGCCGTGACGTCGTCGAGGCGCACCTCGACAACTGCCTGAAGGCGGGTCTGGCGATCTCCGGCATCAACGCCGAGGTCATGCCCGGTCAGTGGGAGTTCCAGGTCGGCCCGGTCTCGCCGCTGGAGGTCTCCGACCACCTGTGGGTCGCCCGCTGGCTGCTCTACCGCACCGCCGAGGACTTCGGTGTCTCCGCCACCCTCGACCCCAAGCCGGTCAAGGGCGACTGGAACGGCGCCGGCGCGCACACCAACTTCTCCACCAAGGCGATGCGCGAGAACTACGAGGCGATCATCGTCGCCGCCGAGTCCCTCGGTGAGGGCTCCAAGCCCCTCGACCACGTCAAGAACTACGGCGCCGGCATCGACGACCGTCTGACGGGTCTGCACGAGACCGCCCCGTGGAACGAGTACTCCTACGGTGTCTCCAACCGCGGTGCCTCGGTCCGCATCCCGTGGCAGGTCGAGAAGGACGGCAAGGGCTACATCGAGGACCGCCGTCCCAACGCCAACGTCGACCCCTACGTCGTGACCCGCCTCCTGGTGGACACCTGCTGCTCCGCCCTGGAGAAGGCCGGCCAGGCCTGATCCGCGGCCTCCCGCGTCAGCACGGAATGAGGGGCGCTCGCCATTACGGCGGGCGCCCCCTTCTGCGTAAGGTGCGCCTCATGGAGATCGACAACGCGCCGGACCTGGCCGATCTGCTGGGGGCGATGGAGTCCGAGGACGCCCTGGTGCGCGACGCCGCGCTGGAGTGGCTCGTCTCCGCCTCGTGGCGCGAGGACGACCTCGCCGCCGCGACCGCCCGCGCGGTACCGGAACTGGCCCGCCTGGCCCGGGAACTGCCCGATCACCGGGCGGAGTTGCTGGTCCTGCTGAGCGATCTCGCGGACCGTGACGACTGGCCGGACGCGACCGCGCCCGCCCGGCGGGAGGTGGCCGCGGAACTGCCCTCGCTGCTGCCGTTCGCCGAGGACCCCGACCCCGCGGTCCGCGACGCCGTGCTGCCCCTCCTCGTCGCCTGCCGCCACCGGGGCGCCGTGCCCCTGCTGCGGGACCGTCTGGCGCGGGAGAGCGACCCGGCGGTACGGGGGCACACCGTCACCGCGCTGGCGCTGCTGGAGCCCGACCGGTCCGGCTGGCGGCGGGCGCTCCTCACCGACCCCGCGCCCGGGATACGGCTGGCGGCCGCCGAGGACCTGCTGCGCACCGCCGAACCCCCCTTCCCGGACGACCTGGTGGACGTCTGCGCGCAGGCGTACGCGGCCGACCCCCACGAGCTGGACGAGGCGTACTGGGCCCCCGCGCCCCACCGGCGCTTCACCGAGCGTCTCCTGGACGATCCGGACGCGGCCGTGCGCGCCACCGCCGGCGGCGTCCCGCTCGCCTTCGAGGTCACCGGGCGCTGGCGGGACCGCGAGACCGACGTCCTGCCCTACGCCCTGCGCGACCTGGAGAAGGGCGACGGGGACCTGTACGCGCTGGCCCGGCTCACCTGCGCGCTCCCGGCCGAGCTGCGGGCGCCGGTGCGGGACCGGGTCCGGCCCCGGCTGGACGGGGACCTCGACGAGCGGGCCGCCGCGATCACCGTGCTGGCCCGCGCGCACGCGCCGGAGGCGATCGAGGAAACGATACGGCTGGTGGACGGGGCGCCCGGTCCGTCCGGCGGGTACGGCCTGACCCGGGCCGTCCACGCGGTCGCCGACGCCTTCGGCGCCGACGCCCTGCCGGTGGCGCGGGCCGTCGCCCGGCGCATCGGGCACACCCACGCGGACGTGCTCCGGGTCCTCGGGCGCTACCCGGAGGTCGCCACCGGGGTCGTGGACGAGATCGCCGCCCTGGTGCCCCGCTACGAGGGCGGCCATGCCTGGGCCGCGATCGCCGTGCTCGGCGAACTCGGCCCCGCCGCCGGGGAGGTGGCCGTCCGGGCGCTGCGGGACGAGGTCACGCGGGGCGACCACCCCTCGGTCGCGGTGTACGCCGCCGAGGCCCACCACCGGGTCGGCGGGGACCCCGCGCTCGCCCTGTCGGCCCTGGACCGGAAGGGCCCGGAACGGTTCCCGGAGCTGACCGCCCGGCTCGGCGCGGCCGGCGCGCCCCTGCTGCCCCGGCTCGAACCGCTGCTCGCCCCCGGCCATCCGGCCGGCACCCGGGCCGCGGTGGCCCGTGCGGTCTGGCGGATCACGGGCCGCATCGAGGACACCGTGGAGCCCCTCGCCCGCCGGGCGGCGGCCGCCGACGCCCACCACACCGAGCGGCTGGCCAGTGTGACCGCCCTGACCGAGACGGGTCTGCTCCCCCGCTTCGCCCTGACCTCGCTGCGGGCGACGGCCGAGGCACCCGGCCGCGCCGTGCACGACCTGAGCGCCGGCAGCGGCCCCCACCCGGACTACCGGCTGCGCTCCGCCGTGCGCACCTTGCTGGCCACGGCACACGTCGTCGACTGACCCGCCGTCTGCTCTGGGCAGAGTCCCTTCCCCCCGCACCGGCCCGGCGTGCAGAGTCGGGGGCATGAGACTTCTGGTGCTGGGCGGGACGGAGTTCGTGGGTCGGGCCGTGGTGGAGGCCGCGCTCGGGCGGGGCTGGGACGTGACCGTCTTCCACCGGGGGCGGCACACGGCCCCGGCCGGGGTGCGCGTCCTGCACGGCGACCGCACCGCCGAGGGCGGACTCGCGGCGCTGGCCGAGGGCGAGTGGGACGTCGTCGTCGACACCTGGTCCTCGGCGCCCCGCGCGGTGCGGGACACGGCACGGCTGCTGCGGGACCGGGTCGGACGGTACGTGTACGTGTCGAGCTGCTCGGTGTACGCGTGGGCGCCGCCCGCCGGATACACCGAGGACGCGCCGGCCGTGGCGGACGCCTCCCCCGACGCCGAGGCGACCGCCTACGCCCAGGACAAGCGGGGCGCCGAACTGGCCGTACTGGAGGCCTTCGGCGCGGAGCGCTCGGTGCTGGCGCGCGCGGGGCTGATCCTCGGCCCGTACGAGAACGTCGGGCGGCTGCCCTGGTGGCTGAACCGGATGGCGCGCGGCGGCCCGGTGCTGGCCCCCGGCCCGCGGGACCTGCCGATCCAGTACATCGACGCCCGTGACCTCGCCGACTGGCTGCTCGGCGCGGCGGAACAGCGGCTGAGCGGGGTGTACACGCTGATCGGACCGTCGGGGCACGCCACGACGGGCACGCTGCTCGAAGCGTGTGCCGAGGTGACCGGCGGCGGGGCCGAACTGCGCTGGACCGAGCCCGAGGTGATCCTGGACGCCGGGATCGAGCCCTGGGTCCAGCTCCCGGTGTGGGTGCCGCCGCACACCGATCTGCACGACGCCCTGCACTCCGCCGACGTCTCCCGGGCCGTGGCCTCGGGTCTGCGCTGCCGTCCGGTTCAGGAGACCGTGGCCGACACCTGGAGCTGGCTGCTCGGGCTCGGCGGGACGGCCCCGCTGCGGCCCGACCGCACGGTGAAGGGGCTGGACCCGGAGGTCGAGGCGAAGGTGCTGGCCGGGGCCGGGGGTGCACCTGGCACCACCCCCTGATCCGGGGGCCCGGCCCCGTGACCCGCTCCGACGGTGCGATCACACTGGGCGCATGACGAAGACAGAGACGAAGAGCGGCGGCCGGGCCCGGGGCATGGTGCTCGCGGGGGTGCGGGGGCTGGGACTCTCGCTGGTGCTGCTGCCGGGGGCGGTGCTCTGTTTCACCCTCACCCTGGTGTCGATCTCCCTGATACCCGTCGGCGTGGGGCTGATGACGACTCCCCCTGTGCTGAAGGGGGTCAGGGCGTTCGCCGACTGGCGGCGGGTGCTGGCCGCCGAGTGGTGCGGGGTGCGCATCCCGTCGGCGTACCTGCCGGTCCCCCAGGGCGCCAACCCCTGGGAGCGCACCTTCGGAATGCTCCGCGACCCGGCGACCTGGCGGGACCTGCGGTGGCTGGCGGTGGACATGTCGGCGGGATACCTGACCGCGCTGCTGCCGGCGGTACTGCTGCTGTATCCGCTGGAGGGCTTCGCCCTCGCGATCGGCATGTGGCGGATCTTCCCCGACGACTACTGGTACGGATTCGTGCCCGTCGACGGACAGGCTTCGGCCCTGGGCGCCGCAGCGCTCGGCGCCGTGATCCTCCTGCTCGCGCACCTCTACAACACCCGCCTGCTGCGCGCCCACTTCCTCCTGGCCCGGACTCTCCTCACCCCGAGCCAGAGTCAACTCGCTGAGCGCGTAAGGGTATTGACCGAGACCAGGCAGGACGCCGTGGACAGTTCCGCAGCCGAGCTGCGGCGCATCGAGCGGGATCTGCACGACGGGGCACAGGCCCGGCTGGTCGCCATGGGCATGGACCTCGGCACCGTGGAGATGCTCATCGAGAAGGACCCGGAGCAGGCGAAGCTGCTGCTCGCCCAGGCCCGCAGGTCCTCCGCCGACGCGCTCGCGGAACTGCGCGACCTGGTGCGGGGCATCCATCCGCCGGTCCTCGCCGAGCGCGGACTCGGGGACGCGGTCAGGGCGTTGGCGCTGCGGATGCCGGTGGCCACCGAGGTGACGGTGGAGCTGCCGGGGCACGCCGGGGCGCCGGTGGAGTCCGCCGCCTACTTCGCCGTCAGCGAGGTCCTGACCAACGCCGTGAAGCACTCCGGCGCCGACCGGATCTGGATCGACGTGCACCACTCCGCCGAGGGCGGCGGCATGCTGCGGATCTCCGTCACCGACAACGGCGGGGGCGGCGCGGTGATCGGCGCGGGTTCGGGGCTGGCCGGGGTGGAACGCCGACTGGGTACATTCGACGGCGTCCTGGCCGTCGGCAGTCCCGCGGGCGGTCCCACCATGGTCACCATGGAGATCCCTTGCGCGTTGTCCTAGCCGAAGACCTGTTCCTGCTCCGCGACGGGCTGGTCCGGCTGCTCACGGCCTACGGCTTCGAGCTGGCCGCCGCGGTGGAGAGCGGACCCGAACTGGACCGGGCGCTCGCCGAACTGGAGCCGGACGTCGCCGTGGTCGACGTCCGGCTGCCGCCCACCCACACCGACGAGGGCCTCCAGTGCGCGCTGCGGGCCCGCCGGGCGAAGCCCGGATTCCCGGTGCTGGTGCTCTCCCAGCACGTGGAGCAGCTCTACGCCCGCGAACTGCTCGCCGACGGGCAGGGCGGGGTGGGCTATCTGCTGAAGGACCGGGTCTTCGACGCCGACCAGTTCGTGGACGCGGTGCGGCGGGTGGCGGCGGGCGGCACGGCGATGGACCCGCAGGTGATCCAGCAGCTGCTGAGCCGGCGGGCGGCGGACGAGCGGCGGCCGCTGGACCGGCTGACACCGCGGGAGCTGGAGGTGCTGGAACTGATGGCGCAGGGCCGTTCCAACGCGGCCATCGCCGGCCAGCTCACCGTCACGGAACGGGCCATCGCCAAGCACACCTCCAACATCTTCGCCAAGCTGGACCTGGAGGTCTCCGAAGACGACAATCGCCGCGTCCTTGCGGTTCTCGCGCATCTGGACCAAGGCCGCTGAAATAGCAAGCCCCGAGCGGCAGTTGCCATGAAATTGTTGAGACACCTGAACACTCCCGGGACTCCGTCCGTATGGATGGGAGCCGCTTCACTCCTGTCGGGCGCCTCGCTGCCCCGCAAGGAAGTCAGAGGAGTTCCATGGGACGCAACACACGAAAACGCCGTACGCCGCTGGCCACCAAGGCCATTGCCGCATCGGCGGCCCTAGCGCTCGGTGGGGGCGGGCTGGTCTGGGCGAACTTCTACGCATCCGCGCACGAATCCGGCTCGGACCAGAACCGTACGAGGTCCGCCGGGGCGCAGATCGCCACGATCCAGTGCCCGGACGTGGGCCAGCAGATCACGGACGTGCCGGACGGCGCCCGCTCGGGTGTCGACCGGGAACTGGCCAACCTCGACAAGCAGATCACCGAGGCGTACGCCAGGCTCGCGTCCACCCGCCGGGCCCAGGCGGGCGACTCGGGATTCGTCCAGAACGCGATCCTCGGTCCGCTCAAGAGCAAGCGCGTCGCGACGATCGACCGCATCCGGATCAACATCCAGCGCGCGGGCGGCGACTGGGCGAAGGAACTGCAACAGAGCGCGCCCTGCACCGGGGTCCCGGTCGAACAGCCCCAGCCCACCGACGGCGAGGGCGACCAGAACGGTGACGGCCAGAACGGTGACGGCCAGAACGGTGACGGCCAGCAGGACGGCGGCCAGCAGGACGGCGGCCAGCAGGACGGCGGCCAGCAGGACGGCGGCAACGTCGGGGACAACGGCAACGGTGCCGCGGGTCCCACGGCGGACGACTTCGTGAACATCAACGACGTCCAGCCCAACTCCCGCGACCTGCCGAACGGCCTCGCCGCCAACGGCAACTCCGGTTCCCGGGGCAGCTTCACCACGAAGTGCGGTGTCAACGAGAACAACCTGTTCAACAGTGACAACATCATCGTGGCCCCGGGCGTCGACAACGGTGCGCACCACACGCACGACTACGTCGGCAACCAGGGCAACACCGCCTTCGCCAGCGACGACGACCTCGCCAACGCGGCCACCACCTGCCGCAACCAGGCGGACCGGTCGACGTACTACTGGCCGGTGCTGCGTCTTCAGGACGGAACCCAGGAGTTCGACGCGAACGAACTCGGCGGTGGCGCCGAGGGCAACGTCGGCAAGATCCTGAAGGCCCGCCAGGCGGATCTGAGGTTCGTCGGCAACAAGCAGAGCCAGGTCGTGGCGATGCCGAAGTTCCTGCGCATCATCACCGGTGACGCCAAGGCCTTCACCAACGGGCTCAACAACGCCAACACCTCGTTCAGCTGCACCGGCTTCGAGGACCGGCAGGTGACGGACAAGTACGTGATCTGCCCGGAGGGCAGTTCGGTGGTACGGACGTCCAACTTCCAGAGCTGCTGGGACGGTCAGAACATCGACAGCGCCAACCACCGGGACCACGTGGCGTTCGTCCAGGCCGACGGCAGTTGCCCGAACGGCTTCCAGGCGATCCCGCAGCTCCAGGCCCGGCTGGTCTACGACGTGCCCGCGCCGACCGTCGAGAACGGTCAGGTGCGCAACCCGTACGCCGTGGACGGCTTCCCCGAGCAGCTGCACAAGCCGATCACCGACCACAACGACTTCATCAACGTCATGAGCAACAGGCTGATGAACAAGGTGGTCAACTGCATCAACTCCGGGCGCAACTGCCGGTGACGCACCACGAGGAAGCCGGCGGCGGGATCTCCCGCCGCCGGCTTTCGCGTGCCGTCCGCGTCCGGCCGAGCCCGGTCAGTGCCCCGCGTGCGCGGAGGACGTGCCGTGCTCCGCGTGGTTGAGGCCCACCTCGATGTCCCCGCCGAGCGTGCCGCGCAGCTGGTCGAGAACCTCCTCGTGACCGACTGCGACCCACTTGCGGCCGACCAGGTAGAAGCCGCCGTAGTCCTTCGCCGTATTGATCCACTCGCGCTGGCCTCGATCGGTGGCGAAGGTGGCGAGGACGTACCTCTCCTTGCCCCGCTCACACAGGGCCTGGCGGATGGTGTCGGCGTCGGTCTGCATGTCCGGCGCGCACTTCACCTCCGCGGCCAGCTGCTCCAGACTGCCGGAAGCGGTCCGCGGCACGCTCTCCGCGTCGCCGCCGGAGCCGCACCCCGCGAGCAGCAGCGCCGCCAGCGCGGCGAGCATCGGTCGGGTCACCTTCATCTGTTCCTCCATGCAGGGGCCTCCCGATGGATACGGCTCCCGCGGGCCGAGTGCTCAAAGCACCGACGACGGGCCGCGCGCCGGGCCACCCGGGTGGCGGTGACCAACCAACGGTTCGCTCGTTTGGCTGGACGTGCAGTCACAGGATGTCGCCCCGCGCCCCACCTCCGCATCGGCCCACGGTCCCGTCGTCGACGTCGGACAGGCCGAGGCGGCACTCGTCGAGCACTACCCCCGGCTGGTCCGGATCGGCTATCTGGTGCTGCCACCGGGGCTCGGCCGCAACCGGCGCGTCCTGACCGCCCACGCCCTCACCCAGCGCGCGCTGCCGCGCGGCCGGAAGTCCACCCCGGTCATCCCGGCCCAGTCCACCGGCCGTGACGGCGACCCCGGCTACGCCTTCGTCCGGCTCCAGGTGGTGCGGGCGGCGCTGGACGCGGGCCTGCCGCTGACCCTGCGGGCCCTGCCCAGGCGGGCCCAGCTGCCGCAGCTGCTGCCCCAGGTCTGGGGACTGCGGCTGTTCCCCCGCTCCGGCGGTGCCGAGGAACTGGCCCTGGACCAGGAGCTGTCGGCGCTCACCGGTCCGGCGCGGGCGGCGTACGTGCTGCGCGGGCTGGAGAAGCTCCCCGACGGCGACGTCCGCAAGGTGCTGACGGCGGCCGGGGTCGCGGACCCGGACTCCGCGCTCCGGGAGGCCGACGCCCTCACCGCGCGGTACCCGCTGCTCGACTCCCCCGAGTTCGACCCCTGTTCGCTCCAGGCCCGGCCGACCGATCTGATGCGGCGGCGCCAGCACACGAAGGCCGCGCTGGTCGCGGGGGCTGCGCTGGTGGTGTGCGGGGCGCTGCTCGGGCTGCCCGGCGAGGGCTGGGGTCCCGACGGCGCGGCGGCGCCCTCGTACGCGCGGAACCCGGCGGCGCAGGCCGCGCTCGATCCGAGCCGGCTGGTGAAGGTCGCCCCGGCGGCCTGGCAGTCCGCCTCCCGCACCGACTTCTCCGTCTGGCCCGCGCGCGGTGAACTCACCTCCGACCGGGCCCTGTTGCGCCGCGCGCTCGCCGTCTGGGCCCGCCCCGGCGAGAGCGTCCGGGTCTCGGTGACGCCCGGCACCCCCTCCGGCGGCCCCGCCGGACCGCCCCAGCTGCTGTACGCGGGCACCGTCGACAACGCGCGCGTGGTGATCCTCTACGACGGACTGCGCATCGCCCGCTACGCCGAGCCGAAGGACGGCACGGCCGGTGCCGCCCTGGACTTCGCGCGGGTCGACGGCGCGACCGGCGCCGAGGCGAGCGCCCTGGTGCTGGGGCGGTCCGACGGCAACGTCCGCTATCTGACGGCGCCGTGGGTGCGGAAGACGGAGGAGCGGGACCTGCTGAAGCCGGGTTCCGGGGCGATGGCGCTGACCCTGACCGACGGGGTGACCTCACCGCTGGCGTCCCCGGCGGCGCAGCAGTCGAACTGCGCCTCGTGGAACGTCCTCCAGGTGACCGACGACTCGGGTACCCGACTGCTGTCGGACCTCGGGGAGCTGGTTCCGGCGCGGCTCACCACCGGGCGGCCGGGTTCGACCGAGGACGCCTCCGGGGCCGGGGCGCTGCGCACCTGGGCGCCGTACGCCTGCTCGCTGTCGGCGGTGCGGGCGCAGGGGGTGCGGACGGTGAACGCCTGGGAGTACGCGCGCCAGCCGCTGCCGGACGCGAGCGGCTCGGCCGCGTGGGTGTGCACCCGCGCGGAGACCTGGCGGGGCGGCGGCACCCGGGTGCTGGCCCAGTTCCGGACGCCGGGCGGCGCGTTCGGGGCGGTGGCGGCGAAGGCGGAGAACGTGCCGGCGTGCGGGCCGCGTGATCCGCATGTGCTGGCCGGGGTGCTGTGGAAGTCGCAGGCCGGGTCCTGGTACCTGCTGGCGGCCGGGAGCCGGGACACGGCCTCGGTCCGGACCTCGGGCGGAGTGAGCGCCTCCGCCGAGGGCAGGCTGCTGACCGCGGAGACCGAGCAGGGCGCGCAGGCGGAGCTGACGGGCACGCTGGAGGACGGGCGGGAGATCACCGGTCTGCACTGACCGCCGAAGAAGTCGCCGCACGAGGGTTTCCCCAGCCCCTACCCGTCAGTACATTGACGTCATGTCTAACAAGCAGGTCCGGGTGCCCCGGCCCGTCGAGGACGAACGGACCGCGCTCAAGGCGCGCAAGGTGTCCTTCTCCTGGGAGGACACCCCGTTGCACTGGGTGCCGGGGGATCCCTTCACCACGCACACCATCAATGTGCTGCATCTGCTGCTGCCCGCCGGTGAGCGCTGGTTCGTCCATGTGTACAAGCAGGTCCTGCCGTACATCCGGGACGAGCGGCTGCGCGAGGACGTCATCGGCTTCATCGGCCAGGAGGCCATGCACTCCCAGGCCCATGACGAGGTGCTGCCGCACCTGAAGGAGCTGGGCCTGGACCCGACTCCGTACACCGCGCAGGTGGACTGGCTGTTCGAGAAGCTGCTCGGGGACCGGACCCTGCCGCCGGGCCGGCCGCGCCGGTGGTGGCTGATGGAGCGGGTCGCGCTGATCGCGGCCATCGAGCACTACACGGCCTTCCTCGGCGACTGGGTGCTCAACGCCGGGGAGCTGGACCGGCGGGGCGCCGATCCGACCATGCTGGACCTGCTGCGCTGGCACGGCGCCGAGGAGGTCGAGCACCGGTCGGTGGCCTTCGAGCTGTTCCAGCACGTCGACGGGGGCTACGGGCGGCGGGTGCGGACCTGGGCGACGGCGTTCACGGCGCTGGTGTTCCTGTGGCAGCGCGGGGCCCGCTTCTTCATGGCGAACGATCCGACCCTGGTCGACGGAAAGGCGAGCTTCCGTGCCTTCCACGTCCGCGGCCGGCGCGGGCTGCTGCCCTCGACGGGCGCCATGCTCCGTTCGATACCGCGCTATCTGAGCCGCGAGTACCACCCCTCCCAGGAGGGTTCCACCGAGCAGGCGGTCGCCTATCTGGCCTCCTCCCCCGCTGCCGTCGCCGCCCTCGCCGCGGAGAAGGGGACGCTGTGACCGCCCGCCTCTCCACGGTCGCCCTCGCCGCCGGTGCCGCGCTGCTCGTCCGGCGCGCGCTGCGCCGGCGCATCCAGGACTCCCCGCTGTGGCCGATGCCGGCGCTGGCCGAACCGGTCTCCGGGCGCCCCCGGTCGCGAGCGCTGCGGCTGCGGGTGACGGCGCACGAGCGGGTCGCCGAAGGGGTCGTACGGCTGCGCCTGGAAGGAGCCGGTCTGCCGCGCTGGGAGCCCGGCGCCCATCTGGACCTGGTGCTGCCGTCGGGGCTGGTCCGCCCGTACTCGCTCTGCGGGGACCCGGAGGACACCTCGTCGTACACCGTCGCCGCCCGGCTGGTCGAGGACGGGCGGGGCGGTTCGCGCGAGGTGCACGAGCGGGTCCGGGCGGGGACGGTCCTGGAGGTGCGCGGGCCGCGGAACCGCTTCCCGCTGGTGCCGGCGGAGTCGTACGTCTTCGTGGCCGGGGGCATCGGCATCACCCCGGTGCTGCCCATGCTGCGGGCGCTGCCCGAGGGCGCCGACTGGCGCCTGCTGTACGGCGGGCGGACGCGGGCGTCGATGCCGTTCCTGGAGGAGGTCGAGAAGCTGGACGCCGGGCGGGGCCGGGTGACGGTGGCCGCCGAGGACGAGAGCGGACGGCCCGACCTCGACGCGCTGTTCGCCGGGGTGCCCGAGAACGCGGCCGTGTACTGCTGCGGCCCCGAGGGGCTCATGGCGGCGGTGGAGGAACGGGCCCCGCGGGTGCACCTGGAGCGGTTCGCGCCCCGGGCCCGGGTGGCGGGGGACGTCCCCTTCGAGGTCGAACTCCGGCGCAGTGGACGGACGGTGACCGTCCCGGCCGGCTCCTCGGTGCTGTCCGCCGTGCGCGCCGAGCTGCCGAACACCCTGTACTCCTGCGAGCAGGGTTTCTGCGGGACCTGCCAACAGCGGGTGCTGGAGGGCGAGGTGGACCACCGGGACGAGCTGCTCACGGACGCGGAGCGTGACGGTTCGATGCTCATCTGTGTCTCGCGCGCCCGGGGTGAGCGGCTGGTGCTGGACATGTGAACACCCGCGGCCGGAGCGGCCCGTTCAGGGGCTGAATCCGATCGGTAAGGTGTTCGTATGAGTACCGGGGTACGCCGCAGGATGGGTGTCGAGGAGCGACGGCAGCAGCTGATCGGTGTCGCCCTCGAACTCTTCAGCCGCCGCTCGCCCGACGAGGTCTCCATCGACGAGATAGCGTCGGCCGCGGGCATCTCCCGCCCGCTGGTCTACCACTACTTCCCCGGCAAACTCAGCCTGTACGAGGCCGCGTTGAAGCGTGCCTCGGACGATCTCGCGTCCCGGTTCGTGGAGCCGCACGACGGTCCGCTCGGCGCGCGGCTGCTGCGCGTGATGCGCCGCTACTTCGACTTCGTCGACGAGCACGGCCCGGGTTTCTCGGCGCTGATGCGCGGCGGCCCGGCGGTCGGCTCCTCCACCACGAACGCCCTCGTCGACTCCGTACGGCAGGCGGCGTACGAGCAGATCCTGGCGCATCTGCGGGTCCAGGAGCCGCCCGCGCGGCTGGAGCTGGTGGTCCGCTCCTGGATCTCGCTGGCCGAGTCCACGGCACTGATCTGGCTGGACGGGCGGCGCATCCCGCGCGCGGAGCTGGAGGTGCAGCTGGTGCACGACTTCGCGGCGCTGGCCGCCGTGAGCGCCGCCTACGACGAGGAGATGACGGCGCTGCTGCGGCGTGTCCTGCGGGACGAGCCGGCGGACGGCCCGTTCGGCGACCTGGCCGCCCGCCTGATCGCGCTGGCGTCCTGACGGACCGGCCTCAGAGCTCGGCCTTGCGGTAGGACGGGTCGAGGTCGCGGACCTCGGCGGACAGGTGCAGCCGCAGCCCGTCCAGCGGCTCGACGTGCTTGCGCAGCAGGTCCACCACCGCCTCGGTCAGCAGGGCCTTCGTCTCCTCGCTGCGCCCGGCGAGCAGGGCGAGCGTGACCTGGACGATGGCGTGGCCCTGGGAGTCGGCGCCGACCGCCTCGGCCTCGGTGCGCAGGACCCGCGTCTTGCACGCCTCCAGCCGCGCGGCGGCGATCTCGACGACGAGCGGGTGCAGCGCGGTCGCGAAGCCCTCCCAGTCGACGTGGTCGAGCGCCGGGGAACGTTCGACGGTGATCTGCGGCATGAGCACTCCTGTTCTACGGCGGAAACAGAAGCACTGTAGGGCCTGTCCGGCGGATCCCGCCGGACAGGCCCTACAGGTGAGACCGGGGTCAGCCGGCCCGGGTGAACACCGCCACCGTACGGGCCGGGACCATGAAGGTGCCCGACTCCTCGGCGTAGGCGGACTTCTTCACCACGGCGTCCGAGCCGGCGGCCTGCACCGGGTGCAGCCGGTAGCCGGTGCCGGCCAGGCCGGCGATCCGCTGGTCCCGCTCCTGCGGGGTGGCGTTGAAGACGACGACCAGGTCACCGAGGGACATGGTGATCACACCCGGCGTCTCGTCCGTCCCGGACAGCGGGAAGGCGAGCCGCTCCTGGACCCGTTCGGTCGTGCCGAGCGAGAACGCCCCTTCCGTCGAGCGGATCCTGAGCAGGTCCCGGTACGCGGCCGAGGCCCCGTCGATCTGCTCGCAGCCCACCTTCACCGTGCCGAGCAGCGGCTTGGCGTAGGACCACTTGGACTGGTTGTCGGCGGCCATCGGCAGACCGCGGCCCATGCCGTTGCCGTCGGCGCAGTTCCAGTGGATGGCGTTGAACCAGTCGCCGCTGTCGTAGGAGTTGCGGTCCAGCGACTTGGAGCGCAGCAGGTCGGTGCCCGCCTGGGAGAGCGCCGGGCCCTGCGAGAGGGTGGCGGTTGCCATGGCGAGGACCTGCATCCGGGCCCGGTCGTCGGCGCTCGTCGTGGCCGGGAGCTTGAAGGCGAGCGCGTCGAACAGGGACTCGTTGTCGTGCGCGTCGGCGTAGGCGAGGGCGTCGCCCGGCGCGTCCGCGTAACCGGCGGGCTGGCCGTTGTAGTCGACCTCGGCGCCGCTGACCTCCTTGCCGTCGGTGTCGGTGAACCGGTACGCGGCGAGGTTCCCCGACAGACCGACCTTGATCAGGTCCTGGTAGTGCAGCAGCCGGGCCTTCTGCTCGGCCGTGGTGCCGTTGTTCACCGAGGAGTTGGGCTCGTTGTACAGGCCGGAGGCGAAGCCCTGGACGCCCGGGTCCTCGTCGAAGGGCCCGCCGCCGCGCACCGCGTCACGGGCGCGGTCGGAGAAGGTGGCGATACCGGTTCCGGCCATGTTCTTCTGCGTGGCCTGGGTGAAGCGGGCGTCGTCGGCGACCTCGCCGAAGTTCCAGCCCTCGCCGTACAGGATGATCTTCTTGCCGTCGACGCCGTCCTTCTTCAGGGTGAGGGCGTCCAGGGCCTTGCGGACGGCGAGGATGTTCTCCTTCGGGTGGTGGCCCATCAGGTCGAAGCGGAAGCCGTCGACCTTGTACTCCTTGGCCCAGGTGACGATGGAGTCCACGACGAGCTTGCCCATCATGGCGTTCTCGGTGGCCGTGTTGGCGCAGCAGGTGCTGTTGGCGACCGAGCCGTCGGCGAGGAGCCGCTGGTAGTAGCCGGGGACGATCCGGTCCAGGACGCTGGTGGCCGCCTGGCCGCTGGAGGCGGTGTGGTTGTAGACGACGTCCATGACGACGCGCAGGCCGTCCTCGTTGAGCGCCTTGACCATCTCGCGGAACTGGACGTTACGGGCCGTGCCGTCGGGGTCGGTGGCGTAGGAGCCCTCGGGGACCGTGTAGTGGTACGGGTCGTAGCCCCAGTTGTAGGCGTCCTTCGCGGCCGCCTTCGCCACGCACTCCTGCTGGCGCTCGGAGTCGGCCGGGAACGAGGCCAGGTCGCAGTCGACGGTCGCCTGGTCGGCCTTCTTCTCGGGGATGGTGGCGATGTCGAACGCGGGCAGCAGGTGCACGTAGGAGGTGCCCGCCTCGGCCAGCTCGCGCAGGTGCTTGGAGCCGTCGCTGAGCTTGTCGGTGAAGGCGCGGTAGGTGCCCCGGTTCGAGGCGGTGGAGTCCTCGACCGAGAAGTCGCGGACGTGCAGCTCCTGGATCTGGGCGTCCTTCAGCGGGACGGCCCTGGGCTTGGTGTACGTCGACCAGCCCGCCGGCGCCAGCGACCTGTCCTTGAGGTCGACGACGAGGCTGCGCTCGGAGTCGGCGGTCAGGGCGACGGAGTAGGGGTCGGTGACCTTGTTGGTGACGACCTCGGCGACGCTCGGCGCCCACACCTGGACGACGTACCGGTAGGGCTTGTTCTTCCAGGACGGGGAGCCGGTGACGGACCAGACGCCGGTGGCGGAGTCCCGCTTCATCGGCACCAGGGAGCCGCCGAGTTCCAGGGAGACCTTCTGCGCGGTGGGCGCCCACACGGAGAGCGTCGGGCGGCCCTTGCCGAAGGTGGGCCCGAGGTCGGCCTTCGTCGCGTCGTACAGGTCGTCCAGGACGCCCGCGATCTGCACGCCGGTCGCGGTGAGCACCGCGCCGTTGGCCGCGCGCTGGGAGGCGACGACCTGACCGCGCAGGGCCTCGCGCACCCGGTCGCGGTCCCGCGGGTCGACCGTCCAGGCGGTGTACGCCTTCAGGTGCGGGAACTTCGCTTTCTGTGCGTCGGAGAGGGTGGACTTGTTCAGGCGCAGCCACCGCTGGTCGTCGCCGGTCAGGGCGCCGTCCTCGACGGCGACCGAGCCGGTGCGGGAGTAGACCAGCTGGGTGGAGGCGGCCGCCTCCGAGCCGTTCCAGGCGAGGGTGTTCCGGTCGATCCAGACCGCCTTGGAGGTGGTCAGGTCGAGGGCGGCGGCGCTGCCCGCGGGCTGCGGCAGCAGGTACTTCTCCTGGCCGCTCACCAGCCACACCTCGTGCCCGTTGGCGTTGAGGTCCAGCGACTGGTCGGCGGGCAGGTCCTTCTCGTCGCCCTTGTGCAGGATGTAGCTGAGGCTGGTGGCGCCGTCGGTGAGCGGTACCTCGAAGACCGAACCATAGCTGTCAGTCTTCACCGGCTTCAGCGGGTTCGACCACTCGGTGGGGTTCGCGGCACCCGTCCAGACGTGCAGGCCCCAGCCGTCGTAGTCGCCGTCGGCGCGGTGGTAGTGCAGTACGGCCTTGGACTCGTCCTGCGCCGGGTACTCGGGGCGCTCGGTCCGCACCTCCTCCTTGCCCTGCTCGATCCAGATCTCGCCGCTCCTGGTGACGTCGATCGTGCGGTCGGCGGAGACGTCCTTGTTGCCGTCCTTGTCGATGACGAGGAACCCGATGTTCGAGGCGCCGGGCTTGAGCTTGACGTAGGCGAAGGCGCCGTAGGCGTCCCGGCCGATGAAGGGGTGGCTGTCCGGCCAGTTGGTGGACTCGCCGTCGGCGAGGTCGCCCCAGGCGTACAGGCCCCAGTTCTCGTAGTCGCCGTCCGTGCGCTTGTAGTGGACGATCGCGTAGTCCCGGGAGGAGGCGGTGGGCGTCTCCTCGACGGGCGGGGTTCCGGTGGTGGAGGCGGCGGTGGCGCTCGCCGTGCGGCCGGCCGAGTCGATCACGACGGCCTTGTAGCGCAGGGCGGTTCCGGCGGGGACGTCCTCGCCGATGTGGTGCGTGACCTTGTAGGGGGCGTGGTCGGCGGAGCCGAGCGTCTTCCACTTGCCGTTGCCCGTCTGGGCGGCGAAGACGACGCGGTTGAGCTGGCCTCCGTCGACATCGGCGCCGATCTCCACGGTGCCGGTGGCGCCGGCGGCCGGGGCGTTGAGCGTGACCGTCGGCTTGGCGGCGGGCGCGGCGAGCCGGCCCGCGGCCTTGAGGACGATCGCGGAACCGGCCGGGACGGTGACGGTGATCTTCTTGTCGGCGTCCGAGGTCACGGAGGACTCGGTGCCGTAGAGGCCCTTGTAGCGCTGGCCGGCCGAGCCGGTGGCGAAGGTCGCCGTCCTCGCCTCGGTGGCGTTGTTGAAGGCGACGACGTACTCGGTGCGGTCGGTGGCGAAGCGGGAGAAGGCGTAGACGCCGGCTCCGTCGGCCGCGTGGCGCTCAATCTGGACGCCGTCGGCGAGCGCCGGGTTCGCCTTGCGGAGCTGGGCGAGGGCGCTGATCTGCCGGTACAGCGGGGCGCCGGTGTCGTAGGCGTCCTCGGCGTGGGTGGCGTCGGTGCCGATCCGGTCGTCGTCGAGGTAGTCGGCGGTCTTCGAGGCGAACAGGGTCTGGCGGGCGTCCTTGTCGCCGCCGGAGCCGGTGAAGCCCTGCTCGTCGCCGTAGTAGACGACGGGGTTGCCGCGGCTGAGGAACATCAGCTCGTTGGCGAGCTTCGCCTTCTTCAGCAGCTCCGCGTCGGTGGCGTCCTTGTCGTCCTGGTTCAGGAAGTACCCGATGCGGCCCATGTCGTGGTTGCCGAGGAAGGTGACCTGCTCGTAGGCGTTGGCCTTGTCGGTCGTGTACTTGTAGTCGGCGCCGAAGACACTCGCGAGCCGCTGCGCGCTGCCGCCCTGGGAGGCGTACTGGCGGGCCGCTTCCTGGAAGGGGAAGTCGAGGGTGGCGTCGAGCCGGCCCTGGGTCACGTACGGGGAGGTGATGTCGGTGTCGGCGGAGTACACCTCGCCGAACATGAAGAAGTCGTCCCGGCCCCGCTTGGCGGCGTAGGCGTCGAGGGCGGTGGCCCACTGGGTCCAGAACTCCATGTTGACGTGCTTCACGGTGTCGATCCGGAAGCCGTCGATGTCGAAGTCCCTGACCCAGCGCTGGTAGATCTTCTCCATGCCCTCGACCACCTCGGGACGCTCGGTCCACAGGTCGTCGAGGCCGGAGAAGTCGCCCTGCTCGGAGCTCTCACCGGCGAAGGTGGAGTCGCCCCGGTTGTGGTACATCGTCGGGTCGTTGAGCCAGGACGGCACCTTGTTGTTCTTGCTCACCTTCGGGGTGCGCGCGAAGGAGTCGGAGTCGGTGTCGGGGAAGTCCCGCTCGCCGTCCGCGTAGTCGGTGTCGTCGAAGGGCTCGCCGTCCTCGGTCAGGTACGGGAAGGCGCCCTTGGAGAGGTAGTCGTAGGACTTCTCCTCGTAGTCGACGACGTCGGCCGTGTGGTTGGTGATGACGTCGAAGTAGACCTTCATGCCCTTGGCGTGCGCCTTGGTGATGAGGGTCTCCAGGTCCTTGTTGGTCCCGAAGTGCGGGTCGACCTGGGTGAAGTCGGTGATCCAGTAACCGTGGTAGCCGGCCGAGGCGTTGCTGCCGGTGCCCTGCACGGGCTGGTTCTTGAAGATCGGCGCCATCCAGATGGAGGTGGTGCCGAGGCCCTTGATGTAGTCGAGCCGCTTGGTCAGGCCCTTGAGGTCACCGCCCTGGTAGAACCCCTTGTCGGTGGGGTCGTAGCCGGTGGCGAGCCGGGTGCCGGTCAGACCGCCCTTGTCGTTGGCGGTGTCGCCGTTGGCGAAGCGGTCCGGGAGCACGAAGTAGAACTGCTCGCGGGTGGATTCGTGCCGGGCGGGCTCGGCGGCGAGCCTCGCGTCGGACGGCGGTGCGGGCGGGGTCGCGGCCCGTGCCGCGAGCGGCTGGACGAGTGCCGCGGCCAGAGCGGTCACGGTGACCGCGGCAACCCGTCCCGCCTGCGAGGTTCTGCGCCTGGGCGGCGCCGGCCATCTCGGTATCAAGACGTGGACTCCTTGCGATGTACGGCTCTGCGGGTCCGACCCCGCGCGACCGTATCGCCGTGGAAAGGTTTACAGCAAGAGTCTTGAAACAGCTGGAAAATGTTTTCAGCGGGCCGAGTTGGCCGGGCGCCGGTTCAGCAGCTGCTCTTGCCCGCGTAGAGGGCCAGAGCGGTGTTGGCGCCGAGGGTGGCGGTGAACTGCCCGCTGGAGTTCACGGTCACCGTGGTGTTGTTCTGGACGTTGCAGTACGTGCCCGCGGCCAGCGAGGTCTGGTAGGTGCGGCTCAGGCTGCCCGACTCGTGGTTGATGGCGACGTAGCCCTTGCTGCCGCGGCCGAAGGCGATGGCGTCGGCGCCGTTGTCCCACCAGTTGGTGACCGCCTGGCCGCGGGTGGCGTTGCGGAAGGCGACCATCGACTTGATCTCCGGCCAGTTGTGCTGACACTTCCAGCCGTTCTGCCAGCAGGCGGTCACCGAGCCCCCGTTGGGCGGCCCGGCGTCCGTGTCGGAGAACTCGTAGCCGGAGTTGATGTCGGGCGCGCCGTAGGGCCAGGCCAGCATGAAGACGTTGGCCAGGGTGTAGTTGGCGCCGTCCTTGTAGCTGAGCGTGGAGCCGTTGCGCTCGGTGTCGTGGTTGTCGACGAAGACACCGGAGACACCGCTGCTCATGTAGCCCCAGCCCTCGCCGTAGTTCTTCAGGTAGGCGAGGTTCTCGTTGTTGAAGACGCGCTTGAGGTCGTAGGCGTAGCGGAACTCCTGGACGTCGCCGTTGCCGGTGTACTCGGTGGGCTGGACGGCCTCGCCGCTGCCGAAGATGACCTCCTGCTTCCAGTACGCGGACGGGTTGCTCAGCCGGGACTTGATGTTGGCGAGGTCGGCCGTGTCCATGTGCTTCGCGGCGTCGATCCGGAAGCCGTCGACGCCGAGGGAGAGCAGGTCGTTCATGTACCCGGCGATGGCCGAGCGGACGTAGCTCTCGCCCGTGTCCAGGTCGGCGAGGCCGACCAGTTCGCAGTGCTGGACGTTCCAGCGGTCCTGGTAGTTGCTGATCTGGCTGGTGCAGTCGTCGAAGTCGTAGGAGGAGTACAGGCCCGGATAGGCGTACTTGGAGTACGACGAGCCGCCGGTGCCGGTGCCGCTGCCCGCGGACATGTGGTTGATGACGGTGTCGACGACGACCTTCACCCCGGCCGCGTGGCAGGTGGTGACCATGTTCTGGAAGGCCGTGCGGTCGCCGAGCCGGCCGGCGATCTTGTAGCTCACCGGCTGGTACGACGTCCACCACTGCGCGCCCTGGATGTGCTCGGCGGGCGGCGAGACCTGGACGTAGCCGTAGCCGGCCGGGCCGAGCGTGTTGGTGCATTCCTTGGCGACCGAGGCGAAGTTCCACTCGAACATCACGGCGGTGACGTCCTTGGTGCCGGGCGGGGCGGCGTGGGCGGTTCCGGGGACCAGGACGCCGGCCGCGGTCGCGGCGAGCGCGGTCGCGGCGACGGACCATCTCGATATCACGGATGACTCCTCGTGGGGGAGGCCGGGCTCCGTTGCCCGGCGTCCGCGGAACGTACCGCTAACGAAACCGTTACAGCAAGGTCTTTGAAACTCATAGCAAGAGTTTTCAAGCAAGCTCTTGACGTGCCCTTCTCAACTCCCTCACTCTCACCACTGGTTGAAAGGCATTGAATCCAACTCCCCCATCCGGAGCCGCACATGACGCACAACCGACCCCCGGATCCGCTCCGCCGGCGTGCCGCGAGCCTGGTCGCCGCGGGTGCCCTCGCGCTGGCCGGCGCCGTCGCGCTGCCCGCCTCCCCCGCCCACGCCGACGCCACCGCCTCCGGCGACGTCATCGCCAACCTGTGGTCCTACAACTGGGACTCCGTCGCCTCCGAGTGCCAGGACGTCCTCGGTCCGAACGGCTACGGCGCGGTGTGGGTGGCCCCGCCCTCCGAGTCGCTCAAGCAGACCAACTACTACTGGTGGGACGTCTACCAGCCCTACTCCTACGAGCTGAGCGGCCGTTTCGGGACGGCCGCCGAGTTCGCCTCGATGGTGGACGCCTGCCACGACGCGGGCGTGAAGGTCTACACGGACGCGGTGATCAACCACACCGCCGCCCAGACCGGCACCGGCTACAACGGCACCACGATCAGCAACAAGTACGACACCCCCGACTGGGACCCGGACGACTTCCACACCTCGGCGGAGTGCAACGACTCCGACCTGATCATCGACGACTGGTCCAACCTCACCGAGATCCAGAACTGCGAACTGCTCGGCCTGCCGGACCTGGAGACCGAGGACGACGACGTCCGCTCCGGCATCGCCGCCTACCTCAACGAGCAGCTCACGCTCGGCGTGGACGGCTTCCGGATCGACGCGGCCAAGCACATGCCGGTGGCCGACCTCAACGCCATCTGGGCCAAGCTGGACAACACGACGGCGGGCGCCGAGCCGTACATCTTCCAGGAGGTCTACCCGGGCTCCACCCCGGCCGCCTCCGACTACTACTCCACCGGCGACGTCCTGGACTTCTCCTACGCGAGCAAGGTCAAGTCCTCGTTCCAGGGCAACATCAGCGACCTGGAGTCGCTGCCCTCCTCCGGCGCGCTGACCCCCGCCAACTCGGTCTCCTTCGTGACCAACCACGACACCGAGCGCAACGGCCTGCACCTGAGCTACAAGGACGGCGACACCTACCGGCTGGCCAACATCTTCCAGCTGGCCTACAAGTGGTCGACGCCGACCGTCTACTCGGGCTTCGAGTTCTCCTCCTCCGACCAGGCCCCGCCGAACTCGGGCGGCTTCGTCACGGACACCGACTGCTCGGGCGGCTGGTACTGCCTCCAGCGGGACACCGCGATCACCGGCATGGTGAAGTGGCACAACGCGGTGGGCTCGGAGTCGGTGACGAACTGGTCGAGCAAGTCGTCGAACGTGATCGGCTTCGGCCGGGGCACGGCCGGCTACGTCGCCCTGAACAACGGCTCCTCCGCGGCGACGTACACCTTCGCCACGGGCATGGCCGACGGCACCTACGCCAACGTCGTCGACAACGGCGCCACGACGGTGACGGTCTCGGGCGGCAGTGCGACGCTCACCGTGCCGGCGAAGGGCGCGATCGCCTTCTACGACGGCGAGTTCACCCCGTGCGACACGGCCTGCGAGGAGCCGGACGACGGCGGCACCACCGTGACGGCCACCTTCAACGAGTACGCGCCCACCACCTCCGGCCAGGACGTGTACGTCGTGGGCTCCATCGCGGCCCTCGGCGGCTGGAACACCGCGAACGCGGTCAAGCTCTCCTCGGCCGGATACCCCGTCTGGTCGGGCGCGGCGAGCGTGCCGGTCAACACGGCCTTCGAGTTCAAGTACATCAAGAAGGACGCCTCCGGGAACGTCACCTGGGAGTCCAACGCCAACCGGTCCGCCTCGGCGACGACTTCGGCGCTGACCCTGAACAACTCCTGGAACGTGGCGAGCGCGAACGCCACCGACGTCACCTTCAACGTCAACGCCACGACGACGCTCGGCACCAACGTCTACGTGGTCGGCTCCGTCGCCTCCCTCGGCTCCTGGAACCCGGCCGACGCGATCCCGCTCTCCTCGGCCTCGTACCCGACCTGGAGCAAGCTGGTGATCGTGCCGAAGAGCACGGCCTTCGAGTACAAGTACATCAAGAAGGACGGCTCCGGGAACGTGACCTGGGAATCGGGCACCAACCGGTCCTACAGCACCGGGAGTTCGGCGGGGTACACCGCGAGCGACACCTGGAAGTAGTGCGGTAGAGGCGGAGCGCCGCCACCCCGGAACGGGGTGGCGGCGCTCCGTCGTGGCGTCGTCAGGCGGTGGTCCACCAGGCGGTCGTGTCGGCGGGCAGCTTCGCCTCGCCGTCCGTCTCGGCCACCTCGCCGCTGGCGAGGAGCAGCCGGCCGTGCGCGGGAACGGTGACCGACTCGCCCGTGGTGTTCGCCACGCACACGAACTCGCCGCGGCGGAAGGCCAGGACGCCCTCGGGGGCCTTCAGCCACTCGACCGCGTCACCGGCGCCGAGGTCGGGCTCGGAGCGGCGGGCGGCGAGCGCGGCGCGGTACAGCTCCAGCGTGGAACCGGCCACGCCCGTCTGCGCCTCGACGCTCAGCTCGGCCCACTCGGCCGGCTGGGGCAGCCAGCTGCCGCCGCTGCCGAAGCCGTAGGAGGAGCCCTCGCGGGTCCACGGGATCGGCACCCGGCAGCCGTCACGGAAGCCGTCCTGGCCGGCGCCGCGGAAGAACGCCGGGTCCTGCCGGACGTCGTCGGTCAGGTCGACGACGTCCGGCAGGCCCAGCTCCTCGCCCTGGTAGACGTAGGCCGAGCCGGGCAGGGCCAGCATCAGCAGGGTGGCGGCGCGCGCCCGGCGCAGACCCAGCTCGCGGTCGCCCGCGGTGCGGATCTGGGTGCCGAGGCCGGGCGGGTTGGCGAAGCGGGTGGCGTGCCGGGTCACGTCGTGGTTCGACAGCACCCAGGTCGCGGGGGCGCCCACCGGGCGCATCGCCTCCAGCGTGCGGTCGATGACGGTGCGCAGCTCCTCGGCGTCCCAGGCGGTGCCCAGGTACTGGAAGTTGAACGCCTGGTGCAGCTCGTCGGGGCGGACGTAGTTCGCGGTGCGCTCGACCGTCGGCGTCCACGCCTCGGCCACGAAGATGCGCTCGCCTGCGTACTCGTCGAGGATCGTCCGCCACTGGCGGTAGATCGCGTGCACCCCGTCCTGGTCGAAGAACGGCATGACATCGTTGCCCAGCAGCTTGAGCTGATCGTGGTCGCCGAGGTCGGGCAGTCCGTCGGCCTTGACCAGGCCGTGGGCGACGTCGATACGGAAGCCGTCGACACCCATGTCCAGCCAGAAGCGCAGGATCGAGCGGAACTCGTCGCCGACCGCCGGGTGGTCCCAGTTGAAGTCGGGCTGCTCGGGCGCGAAGAGGTGCAGGTACCACTCGCCGTCCTCGACGCGGGTCCACGCCGGGCCGCCGAAGATGGACTCCCAGTCGTTGGGCGGGAGTTCGCCGTTCTCGCCCTTGCCGGGGCGGAAGTGGTAGCGGTCGCGCAGCGGGGAGCCGGGGCCCTCGCGCAGCGCGCGCTTGAACCACTCGTGCTGGTCGGAGGAGTGGTTGGGGACCAGGTCGACGATGATCCTGAGGCTCAGCTCACGGGCGTCGCGGATGAGCGCGTCGGCGTCGAGGAGGTTGCCGAACATCGGGTCGACGGCACGGTAGTCGGCGACGTCGTAGCCCGCGTCCGCCTGCGGGGAGGCGTAGAAGGGGCTCAGCCACACGGCGTCCACGCCGAGGTCGCGCAGGTAGGGAAGTCGGGAGCGTACGCCTTCCAGGTCGCCCATGCCGTCGCCGTTGCTGTCGGCGAAGCTGCGCGGGTAGACCTGGTAGATCACCGCGTCCCGCCACCAGTCGCGGCGGTGGGCGACGGTGGCTACGGCGGAGTTCGTTGCCGGGTCGGCGGAGTGCTGGCTCATGGTGTCCTTGCTGCGTAAGGGAGTCGAGGTCATGGACTCGTCGGTACGGCGTTCGGCGAGGCGGCCGCGGTGTCAGCGGGGTCGGATGGACGACCGCGGCCGCCTCGGGTCTTCGGGCGTCAGCCCTTCGTGCCGCCGGCCGTGAGGCCGGTCACCAGGTTCTTCTGGACCAGGTAGAAGAAGGCGGAGACCGGTATCGCGATGAGTACCGCGGTGGCGGCCATCAGCTGGCGCTGGGCGTCGTGCTCGCTGACGAAGGTCTGCAGGGCGACGGCGAAGGTGTACTTCGTGTCGGAGAGCATGAACGTCGAGGCGAAGGCGACCTCACCGAACGCGGTGATGAAGCTGTAGAAGCCGGCGACCGCGAGACCGGGCTTGGCGAGCGGCAGGATCAGCCGGACGAAGGTGCCGAAGGGGCTCAGTCCGTCGACGCGTCCGGCCTCGTCGATCTCGAAGGGGATGGTGTCGAAGTAGCCCTTGAGCAGCCAGGCGCAGTAGGGCACGGCGGTCGAGCAGTAGACCAGGATCAGGCCGAGGAAGCTGTCGACCAGCTGGAGGTCGGAGAGGATCTGGTACATCGGCACGATCAGCACGGCGATCGGGAACATCTGGGTGACCAGAAGGACCCACATGAACTTCTTGTAGCCGGGGAAGCGCATCCGCGAGACGGCGTAGCCCGTGGTCGCGGCGATCATCACGCCGATGATCGTGGTGCCGAGCGAGACGATCATCGTGCTCGTCAGCCAGTCGAAGAACTTGGTCTCCGTCAGGACGTACGAGTAGTTGTCGAGCGTCATCTTCCCCCAGATGCCGCCGGGGTGCAGGTAGTCGTCCTTGTCCGGGCCGAGGGACAGGAACACCAGCCAGGCGATGGGGAAGAGGGCGGCGAGGCTCGCCACGGTCAGGATGCCGTGGGAGAGCAGCGAGCCGGCGAGGCTCTTCTCTCCGCGGCGGCGCGCCTTGCCCGGGGTGGTGGCGGGGGCCACGGGGGTCTCCTTCCGGTCCTCGGCGGAGGTCTCAACGGTCGTGGTGCTCATGGGAACTCCTGCCTCAGATCGCGAGCTGCTCGTCATTGCGGTTCAGCCAACGGCGGTAGAAGGAGGTGAAGACGATCAGGATGGCGAGCAGCAGCATGCCGTAGGCGGCGGACTGCGCGAAGTCGCGCGGCTGCTGACCGAAGCCGAGGTAGTAGGCCCAGGTGACGAGGATCTGCGCGTCGGGGGCGGTGTCGCCGAACAGCAGGAAGATGATGGCGAACTGGTTGAAGGTCCAGATGATGCCGAGCAGGATCACGGTGGAGCTGACCGAGCGCAGGCCGGGCAGGGTGACGTAGCGGAACTGCTGCCACTTGCTCGCGCCGTCCATCTCGGAGGCCTCGTACAGTGTGCTGTCGATGGACTGGAGTCCGCCGAGCAGGGACAGCATCATGAACGGCACACCGCACCAGGTGTTCACCATGATCGCCGCGAACCGCTGCCAGAAGGTGTCCTCCAGCCACAGCGGGGTCGGCAGGTGCAGGAACTCCAGGCCGGAGTTGATGATGCCGCCGTCGGCGAGCATGAAGCGCCAGCCGAAGACGGTCACGAAGGTCGGCACGGCCCAGGGCAGGATCAGGATGAGCCGGTACAGGGTGCGGCCGCGCAGCTTCTGGTTGAGCAGCAGCGCGAGGCCGAGACCGAGGGTGTAGTGCAGGGCGACACAGGCCGCCGTCCACACGATCGTCCAGATGAAGTGGGACCAGAACCGGTCGTAGGAGGTCTCGCCCCACAGGATGTCGGCGTAGTTGTCGAGGCCGATGAACTTGTAGGTGGCCTCGATCTCGTTGACGCCGATGGTGCGGCCCGTGTTGAGGCTGTTGGCGTCCGTGAGCGTCAGGTAGAAGCCGTAGGCCAGGGGGTAGAGCACGAGGACGCCGAGGACGACGATCACCGGCGTGATCATCGCGTAGGCGTACCAGTGCTTCTGGTAGGCGTGCTTCAGGCGCTGGCCCAGCCCGGGCCGCGGAGCGCGGTCACCGTGGCGCTTGCCGGTGGCGCGGTCGATGGCGACTGTCATGGTTCTCGACACCTTCTGGAAGATCGGCGGGTTGGGCCCGGGCACAGGCCGGCGGCCGCCGGGTCCCTCCCCCCTACAGGCGGGACCCGGCGGCCACGGGCATCACTTGCTGAAGTCCGGCACCAGCTTGGCGATGGCGGTCTCAGCGCTGCTCAGACCCTCGTCCAGGTCCTTCTTGCCACCGGCGACGGCGAGCAGCTCGGTGTCGACCGGGCCCCACAGGGAGCTGTACTCGGGCAGCGCCGGGCGCGGCTGGGCGACGGCCAGGACCTCCTGGTAGCCGGCGATGCCGGGGTCGGCGACGACCTTGACGCTGTAGGCGTCCTCACGCGTGGGCAGCGTGGAGTTCTTCAGCGCGATGGTCTCCTGGGCCTTGGCGGAGGTCATGAAGTTCACGAACTTCAGCGAGGCCTCCTGGTGGGCGGCGTCGGAGCCGGCGTAGACCGAGAGGTTGTGGCCACCGGTCGGGGCGCCCTGACCGGCGGAGCCGGCCGGGACCTTGGCGATGCCGAGGTTCGCCTTGTCCGCGAAGGCCGAACCCTTGTAGAAGTTCGTGATCTCCCACGGGCCCTGGATGATCGAGGCGACCTTGCCGTTGACGAACGCCTCCTGGATGTGGGCGTAGGCGTCGGCGGTGGTGTCGGCCTTGTGCAGGCCCTTGCCGTCGAACAGGTCGAGCCAGGTGCCGTACGCCTTCTTGGCCTCGGCGGAGTTCACGGTGATCTTCTTGCCGTCGGCGTCGACGGTGTCGGTACCCTCGCCGTAGAGGAAGGACTGGGCGTAGTAGGCCTGGGTGGAGCCCCAGTAGCCGTCGACCCCGGTCTTGCTCTTGATCGTGGCGGCGGCCTTCTTCAGGTCGTCCCAGGTCTCGGGCGCCTCGACGCCGGCCTTCTCGAACAGTTCCTTGTTGTAGACGAAGGCGAGGGTGTCCGTGGTGAACGGAACGCCGTAGGTCTTGCCCTCGTACTTGGCCTGCTCGATCAGCGAGGACTGGAACTTGGCCTCGTCCGCGAGGGCCTCGGTGCCGTCCAGCGGCAGGAAGAAGCCCTTCTTGGCGAAGGCGGGGGTCCAGCCGACCTCGGAACGCAGGATGTCCGGGGCGCCCTTGGAACCGGCGGCGGTGTCGAACTTGTTCTGCGCCTGGTCGAAGGGGACGTTGACGTACTTGACCTTGATGTTCTTGTTGGCGGCCTCGAACTCCTTGACCAAGGCCTGGTACGTCGGCGCCTCATTGGTGGCGTTGGAGGTGTCCCACCAGGTGATGGTGACCGGACCGTCGGCCTTGTCGCCGCTGTCGCTGTCCCCGCCGCAGGCCGTCGCCGCGAGGGCGATGGACGCCACCAGCGCGGTGGCCGCTATGCCACGCCGCATGAGTTCTCCTTGAGGGTGAAAAGCCCGTGTGGAACAGGGAAGGCCCCGTCTGCCTGCCCTGCCGTCTTGCCGACTGCGCCGTTGCGGCCGCCGGGCGACGTGAACGTAACAGCGATGTAAGCGGCGCGAAAGACCTTGCAGCAAAAAAGTGCAAGGCATCACCGAAGTTACCCGCGCGTGACCTCCCGGCGACTGCGGTGAGACCGTTGTTCTCCGGGGTCGAGCGGGGGCGGGGGGTGTTGTGCAAGACTCTGCAAGCTCTTGCCGTCAGTTTCACGAGGGGACGCCATGTCACAGCAAGGCGCGTCGCGCCGGTCAACCGTCCGCACCCGACGCCCGATTGGTGTGCAAGGCGAGATACGACCGGTACAGTCCAGTGCCGTGACCACACGGCTTGCCGATATCGCTGCGCAGGCGGGGGTGAGCGAAGCGACCGTCAGCCGCGTCCTCAACGGGAAGCCGGGCGTCGCCGCCACCACCCGCCAGTCCGTGCTGGCTGCCCTCGACGTCCTGGGCTACGAACGCCCGGTCCGTCTGCGGCAGCGCAGCGAGGGCCTCGTGGGGCTGATCACCCCCGAACTGGAGAACCCGATATTCCCCGCCCTCGCCCAGGTCATCGGGCAGGCGCTGACCAGGCAGGGCTACACACCGGTGCTGGCCACCCAGACACCGGGCGGCTCCACCGAGGACGAGCTGACCGAGATGCTCGTCGACCGCGGGGTCGCGGGCATCATCTACGTCTCCGGACTGCACGCGGACACCACCGCCGACATGCAGCGCTACGAGCGACTGCGGGCCCAGGGCGTTCCCTTCGTCCTCGTCGACGGCTTCTCCCCCAAGGTGCAGGCCCCGTTCATCTCCCCCGACGACCGGGCGGCGATGACCCTGGCCGTGACGCACCTGGTCTCGCTCGGCCACACCCGGATCGGCCTGGCGCTCGGACCGAAACGGTTCGTCCCGGTCCAGCGGAAGATCGACGGTTTCGTCCGTACCATGCAGGACCAGCTGGGCCTGCCCGCCGAGGTCATAGAGACCGAGCTGGTCCAGCACTCGCTGTACACCCTGGAGGGCGGCCAGGCGGCCGCCACCGCGCTGATCGACCGCGACTGCACCGCGGTGGTCTGCGCCAGCGACATGATGGCCCTGGGCGCCATACGGGCCGCCCGGCAGCGGGGCCTGGAGGTTCCCACCGACATCTCGGTGGTGGGCTTCGACGACTCCCCGCTGATCGCGTTCACCGACCCGCCCCTGACGACGGTCCGCAAGCCGGTCCCGGCGATGGGCCAGGCCGCGGTGCGCACGTTGCTGGAGGAGATCGGCGGGACCCCCGCGCCGCACAGCGAGTTCGTGTTCATGCCGGAACTGGTGGTACGCGGTTCGACCGCTTCTGCGCCCGGGGACCGAAACCGTCCCTAGGGCCGATCGAGTCCGGCCCGGTACCGTGCGCCCGTAGGAGACGACGGGCATCCGCCCGTCGTAGGACGTGCGGCCGGAACCCGACCAGGGGATGATCGGTGGGGGAAGGCGAGTCTGGCAGGATCTGTGCCTATGGGTGACACGACCGTGACCGAGCTGGAAGACCGCGATCAGGCGGCCGCTCCGTATGCCGTCACGGCCTCCGAACGGCCGGGTCCGCTGCGTCGGCTGCGGGTTCCGCGCCGGCCCCGCCTCTGGTTCGAGATCCTGTTGATCGCGGTGAGTTACTGGACGTACTCACTGATCCGCAACGCCGTCCCGGAGCAGAAGGCCGAGGCGCTGCGCAACGCGGACTGGATCTGGAACGCCGAGCACGCCGTCGGGCTCGCCGTCGAGGAGTCCTTCAACCGGGCCGTGAACTCGGTGACTTGGCTCATCGTCGGGATGAACTACTACTACGCCACGCTGCACTTCGTGGTGACCCTCGGGGTACTGGTCTGGCTCTACCGCAGCCATCCCGGCCGCTACGCGGCGACCCGCACGGTCCTCTTCGCCACCACCGGTGTGGCCCTGCTCGGTTACTACCTGTATCCGCTCGCCCCGCCCCGGCTGATGACCGGCGGCTCCTTCATCGACACGGTCCTGGTCCACCAGACCTGGGGTTCGATGGCCTCGGGCGACCTGAAGAACATGTCGAACCAGTACGCCGCCATGCCGTCGATGCACATCGGCTGGTCCCTGTGGTGCGGCCTGACGATCTTCGCGCTGGCCTCGCTGCCGTGGGTGCGCGTCCTGGGCCTGCTCTACCCGGTGGCCACGCTGGTGGTCATCGTCGCCACCGCCAACCACTTCTGGCTCGACGCGGTCGGCGGCATGCTCTGCCTCGCCTTCGGCTACACAGTGGCCCGGCTCTGGTACGGCGCGCTCCCCCACCGCCTGCCGCGGACGGTCCCGGCGGCGGAGTCCCCACGCGCCCGCCCCCGCCTCCTCCGCCGCCCGGCGAAGCGGTAGCTCGCACAGGGTGAAGCGCTAGCTCCCGTAGAACAGCTCGTCCACCACGCTGCGGGCCCGGCGGCCGGTGCGGCGGTAGTCGTCGAGCATGTCGCCGACGCGGCCCGGCCCGTACCCGAGGTAGCGGCCCACGGCTGCCAGCTCGCGGGGGTCCGAGGGGAAGGTGTCCCCGGCCCGGCCCCGGACCAGCATCACGGCGTTGCGGACGCGGGTGGCCAGCACCCACGCCTCGTCCAGCGTGGCCGCCTCCTCCGCCGGGATCAGCCCCGCCTCCGCCGCCGCGGCCAGCGCCGCCCGGGTGCGCGTGGTGCGCAGACCGGGCAGGTCCGCGCCGTGCCG
Organism: Streptomyces sp. NPDC048002; assembly: GCF_040653275.1. Classification (NCBI taxonomy): domain Bacteria; kingdom Bacillati; phylum Actinomycetota; class Actinomycetes; order Kitasatosporales; family Streptomycetaceae; genus Streptomyces; species Streptomyces sp. NPDC048002. The sequence continues at coordinate 303,759 of NZ_JBEZNL010000001.1, forward strand.
CAGCTGAAGCAGCTGCACCGTCCACTCGACGTCGGACAGGCCGCCGGGGCCGAGCTTGGTGTGCAGCTTGGGATCGGCGCCCCGCGGCAGCCGTTCGGTCTCCATCCGGGCCTTCAGCCGGCGGATCTCCCGCGCCGCCTCGTCGGTGAGCCCGTCGGCCGGATAGCGCAGGGGGTCGATCAGCTCGACGAAGCGGCGGCCGAGGTCCTCGTCCCCGGCGACCGGTTCGGCCCGCAGCAGCGCCTGCGACTCCCACACCAACGACCAGCGCCGGTAGTACGCCTCGTACGACTTCAGGGTGCGCACCAGCGGGCCCGTCTTGCCCTCCGGGCGCAGGTCGGCGTCGATCAGCAGGGGTGGGTCGGCGCTGGGGATCTGGAGCAGCCGGCGCATCTCGGAGACGACGCGGCCCGCGGCGCGGGACGCCTCCTGCTCGTCGACGCCCTCACGGGGTTCGTGGACGAAGAGGACGTCCGCGTCGGAGCCGTAGCCCAGCTCGTGCCCGCCGAAGCGGCCCATGCCGATGATGGTGAACCGGGTGGGCAGGGTGTCGCCCCAGCCCTCGCGGACCACCGCGCGCAGGGTGCCCGCCAGGGTCGCCGCGGTCAGGTCCGAGACGGCCCCGCCGACCAGGTCCACCAGCGCGCCCTGATCGGCGGCGGCGGGCTGGGCCTCGGTGCCGTAGGAGCCGACGATGTCGGCGGCGGCCGTGCGGAACAGCTCGCGGCGGCGCACCCCGCGGGCCGCGGTGACCGCCTGGGCGCCGTTGTCGGCGCGGCCGACCGCGGCGAGGATCTCCTGCTCCAGGTGCGCGTGCGGGCGCGGTTCCAGACCCCCGCCGTCGCCGTCGCCGAGCAGCGCCACCGCCTCGGGAGCGCGCATCAGCAGGTCGGGGGCGAGGCGCCCGGCGGACAGCACCCGCGCCAGGTTCTCCGCCGCCGCGCCCTCGTCGCGCAGCAGCCGCAGGTACCAGGGGGTCTTGCCGAGGGCGTCGGAGACCTTGCGGAAGTTCAGCAGACCGGCGTCCGGGTCGGCGGAGTCGGCGAACCAGCCGAGCAGCACGGGCAGCAGGGTGCGCTGGATGGCGGCCTTGCGGGTGACGCCGGAGGCCAGCGCCTCCAGGTGGCGCAGGGCGGCGGCCGGGTCGGCGTAGCCGAGCGCGATCAGCCGCTCCCGGGCCGCCTCGCTGCTCAGCCGCGCCTCGCCGGGGGCGAGCTGGGCGACGGCGTCGAGCAGCGGCCGGTAGAACAGCTTCTCGTGCAGCCTCCGTACGACGGTGGCGTGCCGCCGCCACTCACGGTTCAGGTCGGCCACCGGGTCGCTGCGCAGGCCCAGCGAGCGGCCGATGCGGCGCAGGTCGGCGTCGTCCTCGGGGACGAGGTGGGTGCGGCGCAGCCGGTAGAGCTGGATGCGGTGCTCCATGGAGCGCAGGAAGCGGTAGGCGGCGTCGAGCTGGGCGAAGTCGGCGCGGGCCACGTAGCCGCCGGCGGCGAGGGCCTTGAGGGCGTCCAGGGTGGTGCCGCTGCGCAGCGAGGCGTCCGCGCGCCCGTGCACCAGTTGCAGCAGCTGCACGGCGAACTCGACGTCCCTGAGGCCGCCGGGGCCGAGCTTGAGCTGGCGGTCCAGCTCGGCGACGGGGATGTTCTCCACCACCCGGCGCCGCATCTTCTGCACGTCGGTGACGAAGTTCTCCCGCTCGGCGGCCTTCCAGACCAGGGGCTGGAGCGCGGCGACGTACTCCTCGCCGAGGTCGAGGTCGCCGGCCACCGGGCGGGCCTTGAGCAGCGCCTGGAACTCCCAGGTCTTCGCCCAGCGCTGGTAGTAGGCGAGGTGGCTGCTGAGGGTGCGCACCAGCGGGCCGTTGCGGCCCTCGGGGCGCAGATTGGCGTCCACGGGCCAGATGGAGCCCTCGACGGTCGTCTCCGAGCAGATCCGCATCATGTGCGAGGCGAGCCGGGTGGCCGCCCTGACGGCCTTGGTCTCGTCGGCGCCCTCCGTCGCCTCACCGACGAAGATGACGTCGACGTCCGAGACGTAGTTGAGTTCGTGGCCGCCGCACTTGCCCATGGCGATCACCGCGAGCCGGCAGACGGCGGCGTCCTCGGGGGCGGCGGCCTTAGCCAGGGCGAGGGCGGCGCGCAGGGTCGCGGTGGCGAGGTCAGCCAGCTCGGCGGCGGACTCGGCGAGGTCGGTGGTGCCGCACACGTCGCGGGCGGCGATGGAGAGCAGGCAGCGCCGGTAGGCGACGCGCAGCGAGACGGGGTCGGTGGCCTCCGCGAGGCCCCGCTCGAACTCGGCGACGCCGGGGTGCAGGTCCCGGGGTTCGTAGGTGACCAGGGCACGCCAGTCCCCGGAGTGCCGGGCGAGGTGCTCGGCGAGGGCGGCGGAGGCGCCGAGCACGCCGAGGAGCCGGTCCCGCAGGGGCTTGGCGGCTATCACCGTGTCCAGCAGCTCACGGTGGTCGGTGGGGCCGGGCTGCGCCTCCAGCAGCCGGACCAGACCGTGCAGCGCGAGATCGGGGTCGGCGGTGGCGCCGAGCGCCTCCAGCAGCACGGGGTCCTGGCGTACGGGGGCCAGTTCCGGGGCCTCCAGGAGCCGCTCGGCGGCGCTCGGGTCGGTGAAACCGTGCCGCAGCAGCCGTGTGAAGGTACTGCTCCTGCGCCCCGGCGCCGTCATCCCGGCCTCCTGTCCGATCAAGGTCGTACCGGATCGAGCGTAACCGCACAGCCGGTGGGAAGCCCCGATGAGTTCCGGGCCGCCGACGGGTCTGCCCTGTATGACCGACAACTCACCGCAGACCTTGTTGGACGCCCGCTACAGCGACGACAGCGCCTCGGCGCGCCCCTGGCCGAAGGCGCGGGAACTGCTGGCCGCGGCGGAACTGTTCTGGATCTCGACGGTACGGCCGGACGGGCGGCCGCACGTGACCCCGCTGCCGGCGGTCTGGTCGGCGGGCGCCCTGCACTTCTGCACCGGCCCCGAGGAACGCAAGGCCCGCAACCTGGCGGCCAACCCCGAGGTCGTGCTGACCACGGGCACGAACACCTGGGCCCGCGGCTACGACCTCGTGGTGGAGGGCACCGCGGTGCGGGTGACGGACGAGGAGCGGCTGGCCGGGCTGGCGGCGGCCTGGGAGGCGAAGTACGGCAGTTTCTGGCACTTCGAGGTCCGTGACGGCTGCTTCCACCACGGCGCGGGGCACGCCTTCGTGTTCTCGGTGGCGCCGCGCACGGTTTTCGGCTTCGGTAAGGGGGAGCCGTTCAGCCAGACCCGTTGGCGATTCTCCAGGGAGGACTAGCGATGGACTTCACCCTTGAAGTGATCCCGCTGCCCGTGAGCGACATCGACCGAGCCAGGGACTTCTACCGGGACAAGGTGGGCTTCCATGTCGACATCGACCAGGAGGTCATGCCGGGCATGCGGATCGTCCAGCTGACGCCTCCCGGCTCGGGCTGCTCGATCGCCCTCGGCAATAGCATCTGGGACCTCACCAAGGGCGAGACCACCCCTGAGCCCGGCTCCTACCAGGGCCTCCAGCTGTGCGTGGCCGACATCAAGGCCGCGCACGCGGAGCTGGTGGGGCGGGGTCTCGACGTGTCGGATCCGGTGCAGTACACGCCGGACGACGGCGCGACGTTCATGTACTTCAAGGACCCCGACGGCAACGGCTGGTCGATCCAGGAGTACCGGCGCCGGGCCGAGGAGCCCCTGCACAAGTTCCTGACGGACCAGGCGGGCTGACCCCGACCTCATGGCTGTGGCCCCGCTCCCCCACACCGGGGAGGCGGGGCCACACCGCTGTACGCCGCCGCCTACAGCACCGGCAGGTTCTTGCGGAGCTCGAAGGCGGTGACCTCGGAGCGGTACTCCTCCCATTCCGAGCGCTTGTTGCGCAGGAAGAAGTCGAAGACGTGCTCGCCGAGGGTCTCGGCGACCAGGTCGCTGCGTTCCATGAGGGTGAGGGCCTCGCCGAGGTTCTGCGGGAGGGGCTCGATGCCCAGGGCGCGGCGCTCGGCGTCGGAGAGGGCCCAGACGTCGTCCTCGGCGCCCGGGGGCAGCTCGTAGCCCTCCTCGATGCCCTTCAGGCCCGCGGCGAGCAGGAGGGCGTAGGCCAGGTAGGGGTTGGCGCCGGAGTCCAGGGAGCGGACCTCGACGCGGGCCGAGCCGGTCTTGCCGGGCTTGTACATCGGGACGCGGACCAGGGCCGAGCGGTTGTTGTGGCCCCAGCAGATGTACGACGGCGCCTCGCCGCCCGCGCCGGCCGTGCGCTCGGTGCCGCCCCAGATGCGCTTGTAGGAGTTGACCCACTGGTTGGTGACCGCGGAGATCTCCGCGGCGTGCCGCAGCAGGCCCGCGATGAAGGAGCGGCCGACCTTGGAGAGCTGGTACTCCGAGCCCGACTCGTAGAACGCGTTGCGGTCGCCCTCGAAGAGGGAGAGGTGGGTGTGCATGCCGCTGCCCGGGTGCTCCGAGAACGGCTTCGGCATGAACGTGGCCTGCACGCCCTGCTCCAGCGCCACCTGCTTCATGACCAGGCGGAAGGTCATGATGTTGTCCGCGGTGGACAGCGCGTCGGCGTAGCGGAGGTCGATCTCCTGCTGGCCCGGGGCGCCCTCGTGGTGGGAGAACTCCACCGAGATGCCCATCGACTCCAGCATGGTGATCGCCTGGCGGCGGAAGTCCATGCCGACGTTGGTCGGGGTGTGGTCGAAGTAGCCGGAGTTGTCGGCCGGGGTGGGGCGGGAGCCGTCGAGGGGGCGGTCCTTCAGCAGGAAGAACTCGATCTCGGGGTGGGTGTAGAAGGTGAAGCCCAGGTCCGAGGTGCGGGCCAGGGCCCGCTTCAGGACGTAGCGCGGGTCCGCGAAGGACGGGGAGCCGTCCGGCATCAGGATGTCGCAGAACATCCGGGCCGTGCCGGGGGTCTCCGCGCGCCAGGGCAGCACCTGGAACGTGGACGGGTCCGGCTTGGCGATCATGTCGGACTCGTATACACGGGCGAAGCCCTCGATCGCCGAGCCGTCGAAGCCGATGCCCTCGTCGAAGGCCTGCTCCAGCTCGGCCGGGGCCACGGCGACGGACTTCAGGAAGCCCAGCACGTCCGTGAACCACAGGCGTACGAACCGGATGTCGCGCTCCTCCAACGTACGGAGCACGAACTCCTGCTGCTTGTCCATCTTCCGCTTCCCCATCCTTGCTGGTCAGGCCGTCTGTCCCGGTTGTCACGGGAAGCCGGTCGGGCACCTGAGCATCACACCACAACACCGTTTCGCGCGCGTTGCCGACCTTGATCGGCGGGACGACCCCGGCCTGAACGCACGGCGCGCCGCGGGTGTACGGCTCTGCCGCCCATCTTGCCTGCTCGCGCCGTCATCCGTAATGCCCGGCCGGTGTCGGCTGCGGTCGGAAGCACCTTCGTTTAATTTGCATCTCAGATGCAAGTTTTAATAGCGTGCCGGTCAGCGCCGATCAGGGCCGATCAGATCGGCCGAGAGCCCGAGGAGCCCCGATGCTGTCCGAACAGTCCGCCGCCACCGTCCGCGCCACCCTCCCCGCCGTGGGCGCCCACCTGAACGAGATCACCGAGCGCTTCTACGCCGGGCTGTTCGCCGCCCGCCCCGATCTGCTCCGTGACCTGTTCAACCGCGGCAACCAGGCGGCCGGCACCCAGCGGCGGGCGTTGGCCGGTTCCGTCGCCGCCTTCGCCACGTACCTGCTGGAGCATCCGGACCGTCGGCCCGACGCGATGCTCGCCCGCATCGCCCACAAGCACGCCTCGCTCGGGGTGGCCCCGGAGCAGTACGCGCTCGTCCACGAGCACCTGTTCGCGGCCATCGCCGACGTGCTCGGCGAGGCCGTCACGCCGGAGGTCGCCGCCGCGTGGGACGAGGTCTACTGGCTGATGGCGAACGCGCTCGTCGCTCTGGAGAAGCGGCTGTACGAGGAGTCGCGGGAGCCGGGCTGGCGGCGGTGGGAGGTCGTGGAGCGGGTTCCGGAGACGCGCGAGGTCGTCACGCTCCGGCTGCGCCCCTGCGACGGAGGGCCCGTGGCGGACGCGCGGGCGGGGCAGTACGTGTCGGTCCGGGTTCAGCTCCCGGACGGGGCGCGGCAGATACGGCAGTACAGCCTGTCGGGGGCGCCGGGGTCCGCGCTGCGGCAGATCAGTGTGAAGCGGGTCGCGGGCGACGGCGCCTCTCCTGACGGGGAGGTCTCCGCCGCGTTGCACGCGCGCGTGCGTGAGGGGGACGTGCTGGAGCTGTCCGCGCCTTACGGCGACCTGGTGCTGGGTGAGGTCGCGGACCGGCCGCTGCTGCTCGCCTCCGCCGGGATCGGGGTGACGCCGATGGTCGCGATGCTGGCGCAGCTCGCGGCGGACGGACACGGAGGGTCGGTCACCGTGGTGCATGGCGACCGGTCGCCGGCGACGCACGCGCTGCGGGCGGAGCAGGAGATGTACGCGGGGAAGCTGGCGGACTCGGTGGTGCGGTTCTGGTACGAGGAGGGGGCGGCGGACGGGGAGCACGGGGAGCACGGGGTGGGGCGGGTCGATCTTGCGGGGGTTGTGGTGGCGCCGGGGACGCGGGCGTATCTGTGTGGGCCGCTGGGGTTCATGCGGGGGGTTCGGGGGCGGTTGCTGGAGGCGGGGGTGGCCGCCTCCGACATCCACTACGAGGTGTTCGGGCCCGACCTGTGGCTCGGCCAGGAGGGGTAGTTCGTCGGGGTGCGGCGCCGTGGGGGCTGGTCGCGCAGTTCCCCGCGCCCCTGAGGGAGATGGTGGCGGCCCCGGGTTGCATCGTGGGCCGGGGCCGCGCTGGCGTAGTTCGGGTGCGGCGCCGTGGGGGCCGATCGCGCAGTTCCCCGCGCCCCCGAGGGAGACGGTGGCGGCCCCGGATTGCATCGTGGGCCGGGGCCGCGCTGGCGTGGTTCGGGTGCGGCGCAGTGGGGGCCGATCGCGCAGTTCCCCGCGCCCCTGAGGGAGACGGTGGCGGCCCCGGATTGCATCGTGGGCCGGGGCCGCGCTGGCGTGGTTCGGGTGCGGCGCCGTGGGGGCCGATCGCGCAGTTCCCCGCGCCCCTGAGGGAGATGGCGGCGGCCCTAGTTGCATCGTGACCCTGGGCGTCGCCCTGCCAGCGGTGTCAGGGGGTTGGGGGGCTGGTGATCTGGAGGAGGAGGGGGCCTGTGGGTGGGGTGATCATGTCGGCGACGGTCAGGGGGTCCAGGGTGGCGAAGAAGGACTCCTGGGCCCTGCGGAGGGCGCCGCGCAGGCGGCAGGCGGTGTGGAGGGGGCACGGCGTGGTACCGCCCTCGCAGTCGACGACGTCGCCGTCGCCCTCGAAGGACCGCACCACCGCGCCCACGGACGCCGTCCGCCCCTTCTCGGTGAGCGAGAGACCACCGCCCCGGCCGCGGCGCGCGTCGACCAGACCCTGGTGCTGGAGCTCGGCGACGACCTTCGCCGCGTGGGTGTACGGCACGTCCATGTCCGCGGCGACCTCACGGGTCGTCGGGGTCGTGCCGTCGACGACCGCGAGTCGCATCAGGACGCGCAGGGCGAGGTCGGTGGAGCGCAGCAGCCGCATGAGGGAAGGGTAGATAATGTGCATCTGGGGCTCAAATTAATCTCCGGGACCTGTCGGTTCCGTAGCGATCCGGCCCTTTCCTGTGGCCTCCCTACGAGAGGTCACTCCCTCACCATTACGATCAGCGGACCCGACCGTCCCTTTCCGCAGAAGGACTTCCGCCATGGGATCCGCCAAGAAGAGCACCAACGCGGCACGCCAGGCCCGCATAGCCGAGATGCGGCGCGCCGAGCAGGCCCGCGAGCGCCGCAACCGGATCCTCACCATCGGCGCGAGCGTGACCGTGGTCGCCGCCCTGGTGGTCGGCGGTGTGATCCTGGTGCAGTCGCAGTCCGACGACAGCGACGCGGTCGACGCCAAGACGACCGGCTCCCTGGTGGCCGGGGCGGACGGGATCAGCACGTGGAAGGGCGGCAAGCTGTCCCAGACCCACGTCAGCAAGAAGGTCGACTACCCGGTCGAGCCCCCGGTCGGCGGTGACCACAACCCGGTCTGGCAGAACTGCAACGGCGACGTCTACACCGAGGCCGTGGCCAACGAGAACGCGGTGCACTCCCTGGAGCACGGCGCGGTCTGGGTGACGTACAGCAGCAAGGCGTCCGAGGCCGACGTCAAGGCGCTGACGGAGAAGGTCAAGAAGACCCCGTACACGCTGATGAGCCCGTACGAGGACCAGAAGGCGCCGATCATGCTGTCGGCCTGGGGCGCGCAGCGCACGGTGACGAGCGCGACCGACCCGAACCTCGACAAGTTCTTCGAGAAGTACGTCCAGGGCGAGCAGACGCCCGAGCCGGGCGCCGCGTGCACGGGCGGTAAGGCGTAGTGAGGCAGCACGTCGGGTGGATCGCGGGCACCGCGGCGGCCGTGCTCGTCGCCGCGGGCGCGGTCACCTACGCCGTCGCCGGGGACGGGGGGTCCGACGCGGCCCCCGCCGCGGACTCCGCGGACGCCGGGTTCGCCCGGGACATGGCGGTGCACCACCAGCAGGCAGTCGAGATGTCGTACATCGTGCGGGACCGCACCGACGACGTCGAGGTGCGGCGGCTGGCGTACGACATCGCGCAGACGCAGGCGAACCAGCGCGGGATGCTGATCGGCTGGCTCGATCTGTGGGAGCTGCCGAAGGTGTCCTCGGACGCGCCGATGACCTGGATGGACATGGGTTCCATGGCCTCCGGGGAGGACGGCGCGCTGATGCCGGGCATGGCGACGAACACCGAGATGAAGAAGCTGGGCACGCTCAGCGGCAAGCAGGCCGAGGTGTTCTTCCTCCAGCTGATGACCGACCACCACAAGGGCGGCATCCACATGGCCGAGGCGTGTGTGAAGCGGTGCGAGGTGAAGGTCGAGAAGCGGCTCTCGCAGACCATGGTCAACGGCCAGGAGTCGGAGATCCTGTTGATGGCGGACATGCTCAGGGCGCGGGGCGCCGAGGCCCGGCGATAGCGCCTCGCGCGGCTCCGCGTGGCCCGGCCCACACTCCCCCGACCCCCCATCGCGTCGCTCTGACGATTACACTGGCCGCGTGCCTCAACTTCGCCTCGCCCTGAATCAGATCGACGCGCGCGTCGGTGACCTCGGCCGGAACACGGAGTCGATCCTCCGCTGGACCCGGCACTCCGCCGAGCAGGGAGCCCACCTGGTGGCGTTCCCGGAGATGGTGCTGACCGGGTACCCCGTCGAGGACCTGGCCCTGAGGTCCTCCTTCGTGGAGGCGTCCCGCACAGCCCTGCGCACGCTGGCCGCCCGGCTCGCCGAGGAGGGCTTCGGGGAGCTGCCGGTGGTGGTCGGCTACCTCGACCGCTCCGAGACGGCCCAGCCGAAGTACGGCCAGCCGGCCGGCGCCCCGCGCAACGCGGCGGCGGTGCTGCACCGCGGCGAGGTCGTCCTGACCTTCGCCAAGCACCACCTCCCCAACTACGGCGTCTTCGACGAGTTCCGCTACTTCGTGCCCGGCGACACCATGCCCGTGGTGCGGGTGCACGGCGTGGACGTGGCCCTGGCCATCTGCGAGGACCTCTGGCAGGACGGCGGCCGGGTGCCCGCCGCCCGCTCGGCCGGCGCGGGGCTGCTGCTCTCCGTCAACGCCTCACCGTACGAGCGCGACAAGGACGACACCCGGCTGGAGCTGGTCCGCAAGCGTGCCCAGGAGGCCGGCTGCACCCTCGCCTACCTGGCGATGATGGGCGGCCAGGACGAGCTGGTCTTCGACGGCGACTCGATCGTCGTCGACGCGGCCGGCGAGGTGCTCGCGCGGGCGCCTCAGTTCTCCGAGGGCTGCGTGGTCCTGGACCTCGACCTGCCGGCGGCGGAGCGGGACGCGCCGACGGGCGTGGTGGACGACGGGCTGCGCATCGACCGCGTGATCCTCTCCGAGGAGCCGCTGCCCGCGTACGAGCCGGAGCTGACCGGCGGGTACGCCGACCGTCTCGACGACGACGAGGAGGTCTACTCGGCGCTGGTCGTGGGCCTGCGGGCGTACGTCACGAAGAACGGCTTCGAGTCGGTCCTGATCGGCCTGTCCGGCGGCATCGACTCGGCGCTCGTCGCGGCCATCGCCTGCGACGCGGTGGGCGCGCGGAACGTGTACGGCGTCTCGATGCCCTCCAAGTACTCCTCCGAGCACTCCAAGGGTGACGCGGCGGAGCTGGCGCGCCGTACCGGCCTCAACTTCCGTACGGTGCCGATCGAGCCGATGTTCGACGCCTATATGTCGTCCCTGGGGCTGACGGGCCTGGCGGAGGAGAACCTCCAGTCCCGGCTGCGCGGCACGATGCTGATGGCGATCTCCAACCAGGAGGGCCATATCGTCCTGGCGCCGGGCAACAAGTCGGAGCTGGCGGTGGGGTATTCGACCCTGTACGGCGACTCGGTGGGCGCGTACGGGCCGATCAAGGACGTCTACAAGACCTCGGTCTTCCGGCTCGCCGAGTGGCGCAACCGGGCGGCGGCCGAGCGCGGGCAGACCCCGCCGATCCCGGAGAACTCGATCACCAAGCCGCCCAGCGCGGAGCTGCGCCCGGACCAGGTGGACACGGACTCGCTGCCCGACTACCCGGTGCTGGACGCGATCCTGGAGCGGTACGTGGACCGCGACGAGGGCGCCGACGTGATCACCGCGGCGGGCTTCGACCCGGCCCTGGTCTCCAAGACGCTACGGATGGTGGACACGGCCGAGTACAAGCGCCGCCAGTACCCGCCGGGCACGAAGATCTCCGCGAAGGGCTTCGGCAAGGACCGCCGCCTGCCGATCACCAACGGCTGGCGGGAGTAGCGCGAGCGGAGGAGGAGGGCCGGACGGGCGCTGCCCGTCCGGCCCTCCTCCGTGTTCGACGGATGTCAGGAGCGGACCGCCTCCGTGTCGACGGACGTCGGCCGACCGCCCCCGCGTCGACCGACCTCAGGAACAGACCGCCCCCGCGTCGACCCACGTCAGGAACGGACCACCTCCACGCCAACCGACGTCAGGAACGGACCACCTCCGCGCCGACCAACGCCAAGCGAACCATCCCCGCCTCGACCCACGTCAGGAACGGACCGCCTCCACCTCCCGCGGCAGGTGCCCCGCGACGAGCCGTTCGCGCCCGGTGCCCCGAGGCGTCGCGCGCCGGTCCACGGCGAGGGCCACCCCGGCCACGCCCAGGCCCAGCACGGCCAGGGCCGCACCCGCGAGCGCGGGGGACGTCGCGCCGAAGCCGGCCGCCAGGGCGAGGCCGCCGATCCAGGCGCCGCCGGCGTTGGCCAGGTTGAAGGCGGCCTGGTTCGCCGAGGAGGCCAGCGAGGGGGCCGCCGACGCCTTCTCCATCACGATCAGCTGGAGCGGCGAGCCGGTGACGAAGGCCGCCGTGCCGAGCAGCAGCACCGCCAGGGCCGCGGACCACGGCGTGGACATCAGCAGCGGGAACAGGGCGAGGACCAGGGCCAGCGAGGCCAGGCCGCCGAACAGGGTGGCGCGCATCGCGTGGTCGGCCAGGCGTCCGCCCAGCAGGTTCCCGATCGTCGCGCCCACGCCGAACAGCGCGAGCAGCGCCGTCACGCTGGTGTCGGCGTAGCCGGCGCCGTCCGTCAGCATCGGCGCGATGTAGCTGTAGGCCGCGAAGAGCGCGCCGAAGCCGGCGACCGTCGTGCCGAGGGCCAGCCAGACGGGCAGGGAGCGCAGCGCGGCGAGTTCGCCGCGCAGGCCCTGGGCGGGGGCCCGGTCGTGGTCGTGCGGGATCAGCAGGGCCAGCGCGAGGATGGCGGCCAGGCCGATCGCGCTCACCGCGAGGAAGGTGGCCCGCCAGCCCAGGTGCTGGCCCATGAGCGTGGCGGCGGGGACGCCGACGACGTTCGCGACGGTCAGGCCGAGGAACATCAGGGAGACCGAACGGGCCTTGCGCTCGGGCGCCACCAGGCCGGTGGCGACGACGGCGCCGACACCGAAGAAGGCGCCGTGCGGCAGGCCGCTGAGGAAGCGTGCGGCGAGCAGGGAGCCGTTGCCGGGGGCGAACGCCGAGAGGGCGTTGCCGGCCACGAAGAGCACCATCAGGCCGATCAGGACCGTGCGGCGGGACATCCGGGCGGTGACGGCGGCGAGGAGCGGGGCGCCGACGACGACGCCGAGGGCGTACGCCGAGACGAGGTGCCCGGCGGACGGGATCGAGATGCCGAGGTCGTCCGCGACGTCGGGCAGCAGGCCCATCATCACGAACTCGGTGGTGCCGATGCCGAACGCGCCGACGGCGAGCGCGAGCAGGGCGAGGGGCATGACGGGCCTGAGCCTTTCGAAGAGGAGTTCCGCACATCTTATGTTCATGTGCGGAACAAACTCTCCCACCCCCGGTATTCCTGGGGGTTAACCCCAGGTTGCCGTGGGCTTTTACGAGGCCGTTGTGTCGACCTTCACACGCGCGGCGACCGGCAGATGGTCGCTCCCGGTCTCCGGCAGCGTCCAGGAGGTGACCGGTTCGACCCCCTTGACCAGGATCTGGTCGATCCGCGCCATCGGGAACGAGGCGGGCCAGCTGAACCCGAAGCCGCTGCCCGCGGCGCCCTGCGTGGAGCGCATCTGGGAGGTGACGGCGTTCAGCGCGCGGTCGTTCATGGTGCCGTTCAGATCGCCGAGCAGCACGCTGCGCGGCAGCTTCTCGTCGGCGATGGCCTCGCCGAGGGCGTCGGCGCTCTTGTCGCGCTGCCGGGCGGTGAACCCGGCCTCCATCTTGACCCGTACCGAGGGCAGGTGGGCGACGTACACCGCGACCTCGCCGGAGGGCGTGGCGACGGCGGCGCGCATGGCCCGGGTCCAGCCCAGCTTGATGTCGACGGCCTTCACCCCGGTCAGCGGGTACTTGCTCCACAGCCCGACCGTGCCCTGCACCGAGTGGTACTTGTACGTGGCGGCGAGCGCCTTCTCGTAGACCGGGACCGCCGCCGCGGTCAGCTCCTCCAGGGCCAGCACGTCCGCGCCGGAGGCGGCCACGTCGCGGGCCGTGCCGGTGGGGTCGGGGTTGTCGGCGTTCACGTTGTGCGTGGCGACGGTGAGGTCGCCGCCCCCCTCGGTCTTGTCGCCCAGCAGGCCGCCGAAGAGGTTCAGCCAGACCACCGCGGGCAGCACCACCGCGATCAGCGCGGTGGCGGACCGGCGCAGCAGGGCGACGAGCAGCAGCAGCGGGACGAACAGGCCGATCCAGGGCAGGAAGGTCTCGGTGAGACTGCCGAGGTTGCCGATGCGGTTGGGGATGCGCGAGTGGACCAGCATGACCAGGGCGAGGACGACCGCGACGGCGGCGGTGACGATGCCCCGGCGCCAGATCCGCGGGTCGCCGCGCCAGCCGGTGACGAGTCTGTCCAGCAGACGCCGGAAGCGGGCTCCCCGGTGCTCGGGTCCCGAGCCGCCGTTGTCCGTCTCCGTCATGTACGCCTGCTGCGCCATACCGTCGCCTCACTGCCTGCCGTGCACACCATCGTCCCCCGCTGTTACGACCCTAGGGGATGATCGGTTCCGTTCCTGCCGTCCCGTGACGGCCGTACGGGCACGAGGACGCACAACTCGCCTTCCGGAGTTCCGGCCCCCGACGCGGAAAGCGCGCTCTGTGACGCAACGCGCACAGGGTCACCGCGCGGGCGGCGAACTGACGGGCGGTGAACTGACGGGCCGTAGCCCTTCCAGCAGGGTGTCGACGATCTGCTCGGACAGCCCGTCGGGGAGCCCGGCGTCCGGGCGCATGACGGTGCGCAGCAGCATCGGGCCGACGAACAGGTCGTTCAGCAGTTCCACGTCGACGTCCGCGCGCAGTTCGCCGTCCCGCTGCGCGCGGCGCAGCAGTTCGAGACCGATCCGGCGCCGGGGGGCGACGACGAGGTTGTCGTAGGCCGCCCAGATCTTCGGGCTGCTCTTCATCTGGACGTGCACGTTGTGCAGGATCGCCGAGGAACGGCTGACCAGGCCGCGCCGGCGCAGCGTCTCCAGCAGGGCGACCAGGTCGTCGCGGAGCGAGGTGCCGGGCAGTTCCGCGTCGGGCGGTTCGGCGGCCCGTACGACGTCGACGAAGAGCTCCTCCTTGCCGCTCCACCGGCGGTAGATGGCGGCCTTGCCGACGCCGGCGGTGCGGGCGATCCGCTCGATGGACAGCTCGGCGAGCGGAACCCCTTCCTCCAGCAGCTCCATCACGCCCTCGATGATGGCCCGCTCCACGGCCTCACTGCGGGGGCGGCCCCGGGTGGGGGCCTCGGCCCTGCTGTGGTTGTCGGCGAGGTTCACGCGCCCGTCCCTTCGGTGTACCGGGATTCTCCCCTACGGCCGTCCGGGCGCGTCCTCGGGTGTCCGGCCCGGCAGGAACAGGGCCACCACCAGGGTGCCGAGCAGCGCCACCGCGGCTCCGCCGATGGCCGTGACGTGCATGGCGTGCAGGAAGGCGTCGTTGGCGTGGTCCACCAGCGGCCGGCCCGGTTCGCCGAGCCGGGCCGCCACGGCGAGCGTGGACTCGATGGACTCCCCCGCGGTGTGGCGCAGTTGCGGGGGCACCGCGCCGAGGTCGCCCTCGACGGCCGAGCGGTAGGAGGTGGAGAGCACCGAGCCCAGGACGGCGATGCCGAGGGCGCCGCCGAGCTGGCGGAAGGTGTTGCTGAGGGCGGAGGCGGAGCCGGCCTTCTCGCGGGGCAGGGACTGCATGATGACGACGCTGACCGGGGTCATGATGTGCGCCATGCCGGTGCCCATGAGGAAGAAGATCACTTCCAGGAGCCAGATCGGGGTGTCCGCGTCCAGGGTGGCGAACGCGGCGAGCATCGCGGCGATGAGCGCCATGCCGGCGGTGGTGGTGACGCGGTTGCCGAAGCGGTCGACGAGCAGCCGGGCGCGGGGCGCGAAGATCAGCTGCGCGGCGGCCAGCGGCAGCAGGAGCAGGCCGGTCTCCAGCGGGGAGTAGCCGCGCACGCTCTGGGTGTAGAAGACGGAGAAGAAGGTGACGCCCATCAGCGCGAAGAAGACCAGCGCGATGGCGGCGATGGCGGCGGAGAAGACCTTGTCCTTGAAGAGGCCGACGTCGATGGACGGGTGGTCGCTGCGCTTCTCGAACAGCACGAAGGCGACGAGGACGGCGAGCCCGGCGCCCATGGTGGCCAGCACGGTCGGGTCCCCGAAGTCGGCCAGCTCGCCGCCGCGGATGATGCCGTAGACGAGGAGGACCAGGCCGACGACGGACAGGGTGACGCCGACGGGGTCGATGCGGCCGGGGGCGGGGTCGCGGGAGTCGGGAACCAGCCAGATCATCAGGACGATCGCGAGCAGCACGATCGGCACGTTGACCAGGAAGACCGAGCCCCACCAGAAGTGGTCGAGCAGGACGCCGCCGGTGATGGGGCCGATGGCGATGGCGAGACCGACGCCGCCGGCCCAGATGCCGATGGCCTTGGGCTGTTCGTCGCGCTCGAAGACGTTCATCAGGACGGCGAGCGTGGCGGGCATCACGAAGGCGGCGCCGAGGCCCATGAGCGCGCGGAAGCCGATCAGCTCGGCGGGCGAACCGGCGAAGGCGGCGAGGGCGGAGCCGGCGCCGAACACGAAGAGACCGCCGAGCAGGACCTTCTTGCGGCCGAGCCGGTCACCGAGCAGACCGGCGCTGAACAGCAGGCCGGCGAAGACGAGGGTGTAGGCGTTGATCGCCCACTCCAGCTCGCTCTGGGTGGCGCCGAGGCCGGTCGGGGCGGGCGTGGAGATCGTCTTGATCGCGACGTTGAGGATGGAGTTGTCCAGCACCACGATCAGCAGACTCAGCATGAGCACGCCGAGGATGGCCCAGCGGCGGCGGTGCACCGCTTCCGGTATCCGGGGTACGGCAGGAGCGGAGGTAGTCATGCGCCAACCCTAGGTTATTTACGATACGGGACCGTGTCGTATCGTAATTCTCTTACTCGGTTCTTACACCCGCCGGCTCCCGCACCTGCCGGTTCCCGCACCCGCTCCGGCCCCGGTCGAGGGTGACCGAGGCCCCCCAAGGGCGTGTTGTGAAAGTCCCGCCTGCCCCGCGACGCCTGGCACGCACTCCCCCAGAGGGGGGACCCCCAGCCGCGTTGCCGAAACGCCCGAATAGCTCCGCTATTAGGGCGCTCCGGCGCCTTGCGATCGCACGCACCAGACGCCGCGGGGCCCGCCCTTCGGGCGGACGACGGGACTTTCACAACACGCCCTAGCCGCGTCACGCACGAAGTGCCACCATGGAGGGGATCCGGGGACGCCGTCAGGGCGCCTCGAGATGACGTAAGAAGGAGCCGTTGCCATGACGCAGCTTTCGGCTGCCCGGAACACGCCCTCCGGCGGCAGCAATGCGCTGTACGGGGGGAAGGGCACCCGCCGCATCACCGTCCGCGACATCGCCCTCGCCAAGGAACGCGGCGAGAAGTGGCCCATGCTCACCGCCTACGACGCGATGACCGCGTCCGTCTTCGACGAGGCCGGCATCCCGGTCATGCTGGTCGGGGACTCGGCGGGCAACTGCCACCTCGGGTACGAGACCACCGTGCCGGTCACCCTCGACGAGATGACCATGCTCTCCGCCGCCGTCGTACGGGGCACCTCGCGCGCCCTGATCGTCGGCGACCTGCCCTTCGGCTCCTACCAGGAGGGCCCGGTGCAGGCGCTGCGCTCGGCGACCCGGCTGGTGAAGGAGGCCGGCGTCGGCGCGGTCAAGCTGGAGGGCGGCGAGCGCTCGCACCGCCAGATCGAGCTGCTGGTCGAGTCCGGCATCCCGGTGATGGCCCACATCGGCCTGACCCCGCAGTCCGTCAACGCCATGGGCTACCGGGTCCAGGGCCGCGGCGAGGAGGCGGCGGCGCAGCTGCTCCGGGACGCCAAGGCGGTCCAGGACGCGGGCGCCTTCGCGGTCGTGCTGGAGCTGGTCCCGGCGGAGCTGGCCGCCGAGGTGACCCGCACCCTGCACATCCCGACCGTGGGCATCGGCGCGGGGGCCGAGACGGACGCCCAGGTACTGGTCTGGACGGACATGATGGGCCTGACCGGCGGCCGGGTCCCCAAGTTCGTCAAGCAGTACGCGGCCCTGCGCGAGGCCATGGGCGACGCGGCGAAGGCGTTCGCGGAGGACGTCGTCGGCGGGACCTTCCCGCTGGAGGAGCACTCCGTCCACTAGAGCCACAGTGGCACCACAGCGGTCCGCCGATTTCCCCCGTCGGCGGGCCGCTGCCGTTCCCGGACCGCTTCCCGGGCGCTCTGTCGGCGGGTTGTCGGCGGGCGTCGGCCGGCTGTCGGTGGTTTGTCGGTGGCCCCTGGCACCGTCGTCCCCATGACACGAATCGACAGGAACCCCGGCGGCGCCGCGAACGCCGTCACGGTACGGGGACTGGTCAAGCACTACGGCGAGACCAAGGCGCTGGACGGTGTGGATCTGGACGTACGGGAGGGCACCGTGATGGGGGTGCTCGGCCCCAACGGGGCCGGCAAGACCACCCTCGTCCGCATCCTCTCCACCCTGCTCGCACCCGACGCCGGAGAGGCCGTCGTGGCCGGCTACGACGTGGTGCGCCGGCCCCGGCAGCTGCGCCGGGTGATCGGGCTGACCGGACAGTACGCCTCGGTGGACGAGAAGCTGCCGGGCTGGGAGAACCTCTACCTCATCGGGCGGCTGCTGGACCTCTCCCGGCGCGACGCCCGGACCCGCGCCGACGAGCTGCTGGAGCGCTTCTCGCTGACCGACGCCGCCAAGCGGCCGGCCGGCACCTACTCGGGCGGGATGCGGCGGCGGCTCGACCTCGCCGCGTCGATGATCGGCCGTCCGGAGGTGCTGTACCTGGACGAGCCCACCACCGGACTCGACCCGCGCACCCGCAACGAGGTCTGGGACGAGGTCAAGACCATGGTCGGCGAGGGCGTCACCGTGCTGCTGACCACCCAGTACATGGAGGAGGCCGAGCAGCTCGCCTCTGAGCTGACGGTCGTCGACCGCGGCAAGGTCATCGCCAAGGGCGGCATCGACGAGCTGAAGGCGAAGGTCGGGGGCCGCACCCTGCGCGTCCGGCCGGCCGATCCCACGCAGCTGCGGCCGCTCGCCGCGCACCTGGACACCCTCGGCATCACCGGGCTCGCCACCACCACCGTGGACACCGAGCGCGGCGCCCTGCTGGTGCCGATCCTCAGCGACGACCAGCTCACCGCGGTCGTCCGGTCGGTCACCGAACGCGGCGTCACGCTCTCCTCCGTCACCACCGAACTGCCCAGCCTGGACGAGGTGTTCCTGTCGCTCACCGGCCACCGCGCCAGTGCCCCGCAGGACGCCGTACCCACCGAGCACCGCGAGGAGGTCGCCGTATGAGCGCCACCACCGCCACCCGCCCCGCCGTCGCCGCGGTCGACACCGCCGACGCCCGCATCCCGCTGCGCGGGCACCTGCGCCACACCGGCGCCCTGGTCCGCCGCAACCTGCTGTGGATCCGCCAGGACCCGGAGTCGATGGCCGACGCCGTCCTCTTCCCGATCGTCTTCACCCTGCTGTTCGTGTACGTCTTCGGCGGCTCCATCGGGCAGTCCCTCGGCGGCGGGCAGGAGGCGTACGTGCAGTACGTCGTCCCCGGCATGCTCGCCATGATGGGCATGACCATGGCCCAGGGCGTGGGCACCGGTTTCAACCAGGACTTCAACACCGGTGTCATGGACCGCTTCCGGTCCCTGCCGATCGGCCGCGGCTCGGTGCTCTTCGCGAAGATCGCGGTGGAGCTGCTGCGGATGCTGTTCGCGACGGCCGTCCTGATGGTGGTGGCGCTGCTCGTGGGCTTCGACATCACCGACTGGGGCGGTCTGCTGGCCTCCGTCGCCCTGTCGGTGGCCTTCGGCTCGGCGCTGATGTGGGTCTTCCTCACCCTCGGCGTGGTGATGAAGAACGCGCAGTCCGTGCAGGCGATGGGCTTCCTGGTGCTGATGCCGCTCCAGTTCGGCTCGTCGATCTTCGCGCCGACCGACTCGATGCCGGGCTGGCTCCAGACATTCACCGACTACAACCCGCTCTCCGCGCTGGCGGACGCGGCCCGCGGACTGATGATCGGCGGTCCGGTCGCCCACGACCTGTGGCTGACGCTCGGCTGGTCGGCGCTGCTCACGGCGGTCATGGCGCCGATCGCCATCCACAAGTTCCGCACCAAGACCTGATCCGCCCGGCGGATCACACCAGGGCGGCGGCCTCCTCCACGGTGAGCCCGCCGCCCTCGGCGTACCCGGCCGCGTAGGCCCGCTCGTCGAGGACCGCGCGCACCGCGGCGACCGCCCGGTCCCGGCACTCGCGCTCCAGCGCGGAGTTGACGTGCCCGATCGGCCACGCCACCTCGGCGGCCCCGAGACAGCGGGCGGCGTCGAGGGGCTCGCTCCCGGCCAGTGCCACGGCGGCGATGACCAGGCAGGCCGGGCCCAACTGCGGGGCCATGGCCTGCGTGAGCGGATCCCGCGCGTGCTCCAGGGCCCGCCGGAGCTTCTCCCTGGCCTCCCCGCACAACCCCTCGGCGGCGTCCATCCACGCCTCCCCGCTCAGGATGAAGGCGTCGAAGACCTCGAACTGGGCGAGGCTGAAGTTCTCCCGCAGCAGCCGCAGATGTTCACGGGCCTCGGTGATCCGGCCGGTGATGCTCAGCCAGCCGGCCAGGATGACCCGGCTGAACGGCATCGCCTCGTTGTGCCCTCCGTCCAGACTGGCGATGACCTCCCGCAGCAGCCGTTCGCCCCGCTCGCCCTGCCCGCTCTCCAGCAGCGTGCTCGCCAGCCGGGCCGAGAGGACGGCCTCCTGGCTGTGCGCGCCGAGCCGCCGGGCCTCCTCGATCGCCGCCTCGAAGTCGGCGGCCGCCTCCAGGTAGTCACCCTTGCGCTCGCGGGCCTCGGCGCGCGCCGACAGCGCCTCCCCTCTGCCCCAGGAGTCCCCGAGGCGCCCGTAGACGGTGAGCGACTCGTCGGCGTCCGCGGCGGCCCGGCCGGCCCGATCGGGCCTGTTGGCGAGGAGGTTGGCCCGCATCTGGAGGGTGGCGGCCAGTTCCCACTCGAAGCCGGGGGTGCGGCGGCAGGTGTCCACGGCCGCGTCGAGCATGCCGGCGAGCCGGTCCATGCCGCCGGTGAGCATGACCGCGAAGACGACGATCATGCCGGGGCTGCGGCAGAGCTGGGGCAGCCCCGGCGGGTAGACATCGACGATGTTGCGCAGTTTCTGCTGGGCGGCCGGGTTCTGCCAGGCCTCCAACTCGGTGTCCATGCAGGCGAGATGACCCAGATGGACACCGCGCCGGGCCTCGGCGAGGACCTCCCCGGTGTACGGGGGCGGCTGATCGGTGCAGCGCTGCCAGACCGGCTCGGCCGGCCGCAGCGGCTCGGCGAACGGGTCGGGGCCGAGCGCCATGACCTCCACGCACCAGTTGCGGGCCTCGAACCGGAGATCGCGCATCTGCCAGTACCAGCACAGCGACAGGACCAGCGCCAGCGCCTCCTGCTCGTCGCGTTCGGCGACGGCGTGCCGCAGCGCGGTCCGCAGGTTCTCGTACTCCCGCTGGAGCCGCCCCACGGCCTGAAGTTGGCCGGGTCCGCGCAGCAACGGGTCGGTGGTGCGGGCGAATTCGCGGTAGTACGTCAGATGGGCGCGCTCGGCGGCCGCGCGGCCGCCCGTCTCGTCCAGGCGCTCGCCGGCGTACTCGGCGACCGTCTCCAGGAGCCGGTAACGCATCCCTTCGTCCCCCGAAGGGGCCGCCACCACGAGGGACTTGTCGACGAGGGAGCCGAGCGCGTCCAGGGCGGCGGGACCGCACACGGCCTCCGCGGCAGGCAGATCGCAGCCGCCCGCGAAGACCGACAGCCGTCCGAGGACAACCCGTTCGTCCTCGTCGAGCAGCTCCCAGGACCAGTCGACGACGGCCCGCAGCGTCTGCTGGCGGGGCAGGACGGTCCGGCTGCCGGAGGTGAGCAGCCGGAACCGGTCGTCGAGCCGGTCGGCGATCTGGCGGGGGGTGAGCATGCGCAGCCGGGCGGCGGCGAGTTCGATCGCGAGGGGCAGGCCGTCGAGACGGCGGCAGATCTCGCCGCACGCCTCCGGGTCGTCCTCGACGCTGAAGCCGGGGCGGGCGGCCCCGCCGCGGTCGGCGAACAGGCGCAGCGCGTACGGCTCCGGCAGGGGCTCCACGGGGCGCAGCACCTCCCCGGGGACGCCCAGCGGCTCGCGGCTGGTCGCGAGGACGGTGAGACCGGGGCAGCGGGCCAGCAGGTGCTCCACGAGCCGGGCGGCGGCGCCGACGACGTGCTCGCAGTTGTCGAGGACGATCAGCATGCGGCGCCGGGCGCAGTGCTCCACCAGGCGTTCGACGGGGTCGTCGTGGCGGTCGGCGACCGCCTGGCGGAACTCCTCGGCGCCGGCGCCGTACATCACGGTCTCGCGGGCGCCGAGGGCGGTGAGCACGGCCTCCGGTACGGCGTCCGGGTCGTCGACGGGCGCGAGTTCGGCGAGCCACACCCCGTCGCGGGCGGTGTCGGTGAGGGTCTCGGCGGCCTCCTGCGAGAGCCGGGTCTTCCCGGCGCCGCCGGGCCCGAGGAGGGTGACCAGGCGGGCGCCGCCGAGGTCGGCGCGGATCGCCCTGATGTCGGCCTCCCGGCCGACGAAGGAGGTGAGCCGCGCGCGGAGGTTCCCCAGGGGCGCGGGGGCCGGCGCCGGGGCCAGCAGTTCGCCGTGCAGGGCGGTCAGTTCGGGCCCGGGGTCGGAGCCGAGCCGGTCGGCGAGGAGCCGGCGCACCTCGTCGTAGGCGGACAGCGCCTCGGCGGGACGGCCCAGGTCGCGCAGGGCGCGCAGCCGCAGCGCCTGCAACCGTTCGTCGAGGGGGTGGCTGTCGCACAGGGCGGTCAGCTCGGGCAGGGACGGTCCGGCCTGGCCGAGGGCGAGCGCGGCGGTGTGGCGGGCGCGCAGGGCGTCCAGGTGCCGGGTCTCCCAGCGGGCCGCCTCGGCGGTGCGGTCGGGGAGGTCGGCGAGGGCGGGGCCGCGCCACAGGGCGAGGGCGTCGTCGAGGACCGCGGCGGCCTTGGCGGGGTCGCCGTCGGAGAGGGCGCGCAGGCCGTCCGCGGTGAGCCGCTCGAACCGGTGCAGGTCGACGTCCTCGGGGGCGGCGGCCAGCCGGTAGCCGCCGTCCACGGACTCGACGGCACCGGCGCCCAGACCCCGCCGCAGCCGTCCGACGAGCGCCTGGAGCGCCCCCGGGGCGTCGGCGGGCGGGTCGGCGCCCCAGACCTCCTCGACGAGCAGCCGCGCCGGCACGGCGCGGCCGCCGCGCAGCGCGAGCACGCAGAGCAGCGCACGCAACCGGGCCCCGCCGACCGGGACGGGCGTGCCGTCGGAGTGGAGTGCCTGGGTGGTGCCGAGGATGCGATAGCGCACGGGGTCCATTGTCTCTGGTGCGGAAGCGGGGACGGAGGCGGCCCGGCCGGGGTGGACGGGGGCGGGTCACGTGGCGGGGACCCGTCCGCCCCACCCTCTCCGGAACCGGGGCCCGCCCGCGAGACGTTTTCCCGTTGCGCCCGGTACCGTCGGGCCCCAGTACCGGACCGTACGGGCCGGTGCCAGTCTGTGCCGATCAGTCCGGGGAGCCGCATGACCGCCACCACCGCCCGCAGCTCCGACCGCCGGGTGAGCCCGGTCTTCGCCGGCATCCTGGCCGTGACGGCGGTGACCGGCTGGGCGACCTGGACCGGTTTCGCCGAGCAGCCGGGGCTCGCCGTCTTCCTGTTCGTGACGTCGGCCTGGATCGTCTCGCTGTGCCTGCACGAGTACGCCCACGCCCGTACGGCCCTGCACGGCGGGGACATCACGGTCGGCGCGAAGGGCTACCTCACGCTGAACCCGCTGAAGTACACCCACGCGCTGCTCAGCATCGTGCTCCCCGTGGTCTTCGTGATCATGGGTGGGATCGGTCTGCCCGGTGGTGCCGTGTTCATCGAGCGCGGGCGGATCCCGGGGCGCTGGCGGCACAGTCTGATCTCGGCGGCGGGGCCGTTGACGAACCTGCTGTTCGCCGCGGTGTGCACGGCGCCGTTCTGGCTGGACGCGCTGGACGGTGTGCCCGCCGGGTTCCGGTACGCGCTGGCCTTCCTCGCCCTGCTCCAGGTGACGGCGGCGATCCTGAACTTCCTGCCGGTCCCGGGCCTGGACGGCTACGGGGTGATCGAGCCGTGGCTGTCGTACAAGGTCAGGCGGCAGGTGGAGCCGTTCGCCCCGTTCGGGCTGCTGTTCGTGTTCGCGCTGCTGTGGCTGCCGCAGGTGAACGGTGTCTTCTTCGACATGGTCGACGCGATCCTGCGCGGCCTGGGCGTCGAGGAGAACCTGACGTACTGCGGCTACGACCTGTTCCGGTTCTGGCGCGAGAGCGACCCGTACTGCTCGGTCAGCCCGTGACGGAGGACCGGCGGACCCGCTCGCGCTTGAGGTAGTACCAGCACATGTTGGACGACAGGCCCGCGAGCAGGACCCAGACGATGCCCAGGAAGCTGCCCTGCGCGAAGGAGACGACGGCCGCCGCCACCGCGAGGAGGCAGACGATGAGCGCGTAGAGGGCGAGGCGGGGCATACGGGGGGCTCCTGTCGGGGACGGCGCGGGAGGGGGGATCACTGCGGTACGACGCCCTCCAGTGTCCCCCATCCCCTCATACGTCCGTGATGCGGAGTCCCGCGTGCGCCTTGTAGCGGCGGTTCACCGAGATCAGGTTGGCGACGAGGGCCTCGACCTGGTGGGCGTTGCGCAGCCGTCCGGCGAAGACCCCGCGCATCCCGGGGATGCGGCCGGCCAGCGCCTGCACGATCTCCACATCGGCGCGCGCCTCGCCGAGCACCATCACGTCGGTGTCGATCTCGTCGGTCTCCGGGTCCTGGAGCAGGACGGCCGACAGGTGGTGGAAGGCGGCGGTGACCCGGGAGTCCGGGAGCAGGGCCGCCGCCTGCTGCGCGGCGCTGCCCTCCTCGGGCTTCAGCGCGTAGGCGCCCTGCTTGTCGAAGCCGAGCGGGTTGACGCAGTCGACGACCAGCTTCCCGGCCAGTTCCTCCCGGAGTGACTCCAGGGTCTTGCCGTGGCCGTCCCACGGCACGGCGACGATGACGATGTCGCTGCGGCGGGCGGTCTCGGCGTTGTCGGCGCCCTCGACGCCGTACCCGAGTTCCCCGGCGGCGGCCTGGGCGCGGTCCGCGGCCCGCGAGCCGATGATCACCTTCTGGCCGGCCCTGGCGAGCCGGAGGGCGAGGCCCTTGCCCTGCGGGCCGGTCCCGCCGAGCACGCCGACGACGAGCCCGGAGACATCGGGAAGGTCCCAGGGGTCCTTGGCGGGGGCCTTCTGTGCAGCACTGTCGGTAGAGGTCATGGGCCGACTCTACGTGGGGCGTGGGCGGCCCCGGTCCTGCCGTCCCGCATGACCGGGTTGGGGGAATTCGGGCCGAACCGCCGGTCCCGGGCGGGCCGGTGCGGCAGGATGCGGGCCATGGACGCCGTACGGGTCGCGCTGTTGCGTGAAGTGCTGGCCGGGACCGAGTGGTTGGGGACCACCCGGCGTTTCGCGGGGGTGCTGCGGGGCTCGGTGGTCTCGCACGGGGGCGGGCTGCTGCTGGTGGGGACGGCGGAGCACGAGCCGTGGCATCTCGCGGCGCATCTGGTGGACGAGGCCGCCTGGTCGGGGACGCCCGAGCTGACGCCGACGCTGGTGCGGCACGCGGCGCGGCCGACGGATCCGGCGCATCTCGCGGTCGGTCTGGGCCGGCTGGCGGCGGCGCGGCGGGGCGAGACGCTGCTGGTGGTGGCGGAGCGGGGGCCGGGTGCGGAACTGCTGGAGCGGGTGCACGACGCGCGGCGGGCCGGGGCGACGGTGCTGGCGCTCGGTCCCGGTGAGGGCGATCTGACGGCGATGGCGCACGAGTCGCTGGCGGTGCCCGAGGGCACGGACCTGGATCTCGACACGGTGCAGCACCTGGTGAGCGCGGCGGCCGGGGAGAACGTGCTGCCCTCCCCCCGGGCTCGGCGGCGGTTCCGGGACCGGCTGTCGGCGCTGGCGGACCAGTTGACGGCGCCGCCGCCGGCGCGGTGGTGAGCGCCACGGGGAAATTCGGTTGCTCAGGTCTCCCATCTGTGCAGATCATGACCTCTCGTGACTTCCTTCCTCCCCGACCTCACCCCCTGGCGGAGCTCCGCCGACTTCCGGCGGCTGTGGCTGTCGGGACTGATCTCCACCTTCGGCAGCTTTCTGACGTTCGTGGCGCTGCCCGTGCAGATCAAGGAGCTGACCGGTTCCGCGGCGGCCGTCGGGGCGATCGGCGCGGTGGAGCTGATCCCGCTGATCGTCTTCGGGCTGTACGGCGGGGCCCTGGCCGACGCGGTCGACAAGCGGGGGCTGATCCTGTGGACGGAGGCGGGGCAGGGCGTGCTGAGCGCGGCCCTGCTGGTGAACGCGGTGCTGCCGGAGCCGGCGGTGTGGCCGCTGTACGTGGTGGCGGCGCTGTCCTCGGCGCTGGTGTCGGTGCAGCGGCCCGCGCTGGACTCGCTGTGGCCGCGGATCGTGCCCCATGACCAGCTGCCGGCCGCCGCGTCCCTGAACGCCCTGCGCTGGACGGTCGGCGGGGTCGCGGGCCCGGCGGCGGCGGGCGTGGTGGTGGCGTACGCGGGCCTGGGCTGGGCGTACGCGGCCGATCTGCTGACCTTCCTGGTCTCGGTGGTGCTGATCGTCCCACTGGCCGCCTCCCCCGCCGCGCACGAGGCGGCGAAGCCGTCGCTGAAGGCGATCGCCGAGGGCGCCCGCTACGCGTGGAGCCGCAAGGAGCTGCTGGGCACCTACGCGGTCGACCTGGCCGCGATGTTCCTGGCAATGCCGCTGGCCCTGCTGCCGTTCCTGGCGGACGAGCTGGACGCCGAGTGGTCGCTGGGCCTGATGTACGCGGCGCTGCCGTTCGGTTCGCTGCTGGTGAGCGTGACCAGCGGCTGGACCGGGCGGATCCACCGGCACGGGCGGATGGTGGTGCTGGCGGCGGCCCTGTGGGGGGTGGCGATCGCGGCGGCCGGGGTGGTGGACAACGTGTGGCTGGTGCTGCTGTTCCTGGCCGTGGCGGGCGGCTGCGACATGGTGAGCGGGATCTTCCGCGGGGTGATGTGGAACCAGACGATCCCGGACGAGCTGCGTGGCCGGCTCGCCGGGATCGAACTGCTGTCGTACTCGGTGGGACCGACCCTGGGACAGGTCAGGGCCGGTGGGTTCGCCGCGTGGTGGGGGGTGCGGGCGTCGGTGTGGTCGGGCGGCCTGCTGTGCGCCGGCGCGGTGGGGCTGCTGGCGCTGTGCCTGCCGAGGCTGATGTCGTACGACGCCCGCACGAGCGAGCACGCGAAGAGCGTCCGCGCCCAGCGTGCGGCGGCCCGGACGCCGACCGGGACCTGACCGGTCCCGCCCGCCGGTTCAGGAGTCGTCGCCGCGGGGGGCGTCGTGCCACTTGGGGTCGTTCTCCCATTCGAGGTTGCGCTCGCGGGCGGTCTCCATCGCCTGCTCGGCCTCGGTACGGGAGGCGTACGGACCGAACCGGTCCTTGCCCGGGCAGTCCGGGCCCTCCTCGACCTTCCGGTGCTCCAGGCAGTAGTACCACTCGCCCGGCTTGCCGACGGTCCTCTTCTTGAACAACGCCATGACCTGCTCCTCTCGCCAGGGTCATGTTCCCCCACCGCGGCTCGTTAGACTCGCTGGCATGTCTGGCCAGTCGCTGCTCGTACCGGGGGAGCTGTCCCCCACCCGTTCCGTACCCGGAAACATCCGCAGGCCCGAGTACGTCGGCAAGCCCGCGCCGAAGCCGTACTCGGGTCCCGAGGTGCAGACCCCGGAGACCGTGGAGGCGATGCGGGTCGCCGGCCGTATCGCCGCGCGGGCGATGGAGGAGGCCGCGAAGCTGATCGCGCCCGGCGTCACCACGGACGAACTGGACAAGGTGGCGCACGACTACATGTGCGACCACGGCGCCTACCCGTCGACGCTCGGCTACCGGGGCTTCCCCAAGTCGCTGTGCACCTCGCTCAACGAGGTGATCTGCCACGGCATCCCGGACTCGACGGTGCTGCGGGACGGCGACATCGTCAACCTCGACGTCACGGCGTACATCGGCGGGGTCCACGGCGACAACAACGCGACCTATCTGGTCGGCGAGGTCGACGAGGAGAGCCGGCTGCTGGTGGAGCGGACCCGTGAGTCGCTGAACCGCGCGATCAAGGCGGTCCGGCCGGGCCGGCAGATCAACGTCATCGGCCGGGTGATCGAGTCGTACGCCAAGCGCTTCGGGTACGGCGTGGTCCGTGACTTCACCGGTCACGGCATCAACTCGTCCTTCCACTCGGGCCTGATCATCCCGCACTACGACAGCCCGCACGCGACGACCGTGATGCAGCCGGGGATGACCTTCACGATCGAGCCGATGCTGACGCTCGGGACCCACGAGTACGACATGTGGGAGGACGGCTGGACGGTGGTGACGAAGGACCGCAGGCGGACGGCCCAGTTCGAGCACACGCTGGTGGTGACCGAGACCGGCGCGGAGATCCTGACCCTTCCGTAGCGCGACGCCCTTCCGCGGAGCGACCTCGACCCGCCCTCTGATGGGGGCGGGTCTTTTCTTGTACGCTTTTACCGACAGGGCGTCGGCAAACCTATTGACTTAGGTAAGCCTTACCTTAGAGGATGTGCGGCATGGACTCCTTCTCGACCGTCATCCGCACCGCGTCCCACGAGCAGCACGTGGAGGCCGAGACCTCGACCTTCATGAGCGACCTGCTCGGCGGCCGCCTCGGCGTCGACGCGTACGCGCGCTACACCGAGCAGCTGTGGTTCGTCTACGAGGCCCTGGAAAGCGAGGCCGGCCGGCTGGCCTCGGACCCGGTGGCCGGCCCGTTCGTGCAGCCCGAGCTGTTCCGGCTCCGGGCGCTGGAGCGGGACCTGGCGCATCTGCGGGGCCCCGAGTGGCGGGCCGGGGTCTCCGCCCTGCCGGCGGCCCGCGCCTACGCGGACCGGGTCCGGGAGTGCGCGCGGGAGTGGCCCGCGGGATACATCGCGCACCACTACACCCGCTACCTCGGCGACCTCTCCGGCGGCCAGATCATCCGCGACCGGGCGGAGAAGACCTGGGGCTTCGAGAAGAAGGGCGACGGCGTCCGCTTCTACGTCTTCGAGGAGGTCACCAACCCGGCGGCCTTCAAGCGGGAGTACCGCGAACTGCTGGACGCGGTGAGCGCGGACGACCTGGAGAAGCAGCGGATCGTGGCCGAGTGCAAGAAGGCGTTCGCGCTGAACACCGCCGTCTTCCGAGCCCTGGGCGAGGAGTTCCCGCTCTCGGCCTGAGCCGCGCGGCGGCCGGTCAGCGTTCCAGGTAGACGCGGCCGCCGAGTTCCACCCAGCCGCCCGGCTGGGGTGCCGTCAGCATCTGCGAGCCCGCGCCCTGGGTGATGTTCAGGGCGCGGCCCAGCTGTTCGGTGAGCAGCAGTGCCGCCGCGCCCGTCGCCTCGTCCTCGTCGATGCCGTCGCCGCGGCCGGGGAAGGCCCGGGCACGGACGCGGCCCGCGGACTCGTCCTCCCAGGCCCAGGCGTAGATCCTCCCCCAGGCTTCGCCCGGGGGTGCCCCCATCTCGCTTCGCTCCCCCGGTGACGGCACCTCCAGCGCGTCCACCTCGGCCGCCGAGCCGTACTGCCTGAGGGTCCGCGGCGGGGCCCACTCGGCCCGCGCCTCGATCCAGCAGAACTCCCCGTCCTGCCGCGCCCCGACCACTCCGGCCGGCGTCACCAGCTCGGGGACGTCCAGCAGCCAGGCGGTGCCCACACAGGGGTGACCGGCGAACGGCAGCCGCACGCTCGGCGCGTAGATGTCGATGACACCCCGCTCGGGGTCGTCCACGAACACCGTCTCGCTGAACCCCAGCTTCGCCGCCAGCGCCTGGCGGTCCTCGCGCTCCGGCAGCACCGATCCGTCGCGGACGACGCCCAGTTCGTTGCCGTATCCACCGCGCGGGCCGCAGAAGACCCGGAGCACGTCGTAATCAGTCACGGGGGCATTCAAGCATCGTCCCGGCCGCAAGGCCCTCCCAGGCCACCGCACTCACGGGGTGGAGGCAGGACGGCGTGGGGGCGGGCCGGGCCGGCCCGTCACGGCCGGTGCCGGTCCGCCCCCTGGCAGCGGCTGTCCGGTCCCCCGTCCGATGTTCGCAAGGGACCGGTCTCAGCTACGGGTTCACTCGGCGGTGCGGCGCCTGCGCATCGCGAGGACCACACCCGCGCCGGCCGCCACGGTCACCGCGGCCGCGGTGCCGAGGGCCGCCGCGGGCACGTCGGAGCCGGTGGCGGCGAGGCCGCCGGTGATCCCGCCGGTCGTGGAGCCGGTGCCGCCGGTGGTGGAGCCCGTCGTGCCGGAGCCGTCGCCCGAGCCACCGGTCCCGGAGCCGCCGGTCCCGGAGCCGCCGTCGCCGTCGGGCAGGTCGGCGTCCTCGGTGAGCGCCACCGAGAGGTCGACCGGGTCGAGCTCGGTGCCGGCCGTGTAGAAGCCGCCGAAGGCCTCGGCGCCCTCGTCGGTGAGGGTGGCGGTGACGTCGTCGAGCGTGATCACGTCGTTCTTCGCCGTCAACTCGGCGGCGTCCGCCTTGAGTTCGGCCAGTACGACGTCCTTGGACGTCCTGCCGAGGCTCGTCACGTCGGCGGTCAGCTCGCCGGAGCCGCCGTCGAGGGTGGCCTCAAGGCCGGTCAGGGTCAGGTCGAGGCCGTACTCGCCGTCCTCCTCGTGGCCCTTGAAGTTCACCGCGCCCTCGAAGGAGGCGCTGAGGGAGTCCGCCTCGGTGTCGTACTCGCCCTGCGCGTCCACGAAGGTGAAGACGCCGTTGCCGGCGGCCTGGCTCGCCCCGCCCGAGGTCGTGATGGAGCCCTTCGCGACCCCGTCCACGACATACGTCCGGAAGGATTCCTTCACGCCCCAGCCGAGCGTGCCGTCGACGATGTCGCCCTTGGTGGGTGCCTGGGTGGACGGGGAGGCGCTGGTGGAGGGCGAGGTGGCGGAGGCCGAAGCCGAGGCCGAGGCCGACGGGGAGGCGGACGTGGACGGCGAGGCGCTCTCCGAGGGGGAGGCGGAGGCCGAGGGGGAGGCGCTCTCCGAGGGCGAGGCGGACGTCGACGGCGAGGCCGAGGCCGTGGGGCTCGGCTGCGTCTTCTGGACCACCGTCAGCGGGTCGCCGGCCGCGCCCGCGTAGCTCGCGCTGCCGAAGACGTCGGCCGCCTCCTGGGTCAGCGTGGTCGCCATGTCCGTCATCGACCGGGTGACGGTGACGTCGGCGAGCGGCACGTCCTGCGTCGTCGTGCCGCTCTTGGTGACATCGGCGGTGACCTCGGCCGTGGCGCTGTCGAACCGCACGTCGGAGAGGGTCAGTTCGAAGCGGTGCGCGGTGGACTCGATCTTCAGGCTGCCCTTGAAGCCGAGGTCGACGGTGTGCGCGGTGGACTCGTAGGTGCCCGTGCCGTCGGTGAAGGCGAACACGCCGTTGTCCGCGGCCTGCGAGGCGCCGTCGGTGGCGGTGAAGCTGCCGGCCGCGAAACCGGTCACGTACGTCCGGTAGGACTGCTTGATGCCCCAGGTCAACTCGTAGCCGCTGAGCGGCACTTCGGCCGCGGAGGCGGTGGTGGTGGCGAGGGCCGTGGCGCCGAGGGCGGCCGCGGTGGCGACGGCGGCGGCGAGGGCGAGGGGGCGGCGGTGCGATCTGACGGGCATGATCGGGGGTTCTCCTCGGTGAGGTGGTGGGTTCAGTTCCGGCGCCTGCGGGCGACCAGCACGGCCGCGGCGGCGAGCGCCAGACAGCCGGCCGCGATGCCGAGCGGCAGGGCGAGGGGGACACCGCCGTCGTCCGACGCGCTCGCGACGGGCTCGGCGGACGGATCGGCGGACGGATCGGCGGAGGCCGAGGGGTCCGGTGAGGCACTGGCCTCGGGGCTGCTGCCCAGGTCGGGCAGGGCCGGCAGGTCGGCGCCCGCGCGGGTGGCCACGGCCAGGGAGACCGGGTCCATCGCGGTGCCCGCCGGGTACATCCCGCCGAAGACCTCGGCGCCGCGGGAGGTGAGCTTCGCGGGGGCCTCGGTGAGCTTCGCGACGCCGTCGACGGACTTCAGCCCCTTGGCGGTGAAGGTGACCAGCGGGACCTTCTTGCCGGTGGCGTCGGAGGACGCCACGTCGGCGTAGAGGGTGCCCTTGCCGTCCTCGACGGTGACGCGGACCGCGCTCAGCCTCAGGTCGAGGCCGTGCTCACCGGTGAAGCGGACGGCGCCCTTGAAGCGGGCCGTCAACTCGCCCCCGCTGTAGGTCCCTTCACCCTCGGGGAAGCGGAACAGCGCGCCCCCGTCCTGGGCTCCGGCGGACAGGGTCCACTCGCCCTGGGCGATGTCACCGGTGACGTACTCCCGGAAGGTGCGGCGCACGCCCCAGTCGACGGCGCCGTCCTCGATCGCGCCGTCCGAGGTCTTCTTCGCCTTCTCGGCCTTCTTCGTCTGCTTCTCGGCGGACGCGGTCGGCGTGGGCGACTTGGTGACGGCCGCGGGCCGCACGTCCGCCGACAGGCTCACCGGGTCCAGCGC
This sequence comes from Streptomyces sp. NPDC048002, assembly GCF_040653275.1. Classification (NCBI taxonomy): domain Bacteria; kingdom Bacillati; phylum Actinomycetota; class Actinomycetes; order Kitasatosporales; family Streptomycetaceae; genus Streptomyces; species Streptomyces sp. NPDC048002. The sequence continues at coordinate 335,433 of NZ_JBEZNL010000001.1, forward strand.
GGTCCCGGCGGTGTAGTACCCGGCGAAGGACTGGGCGCCCTGCGCGGTGAGGGTGGCGGGGAGGTTGTTCAGGACGACGGTGTCGCCGCCGCCCCGCATGTCGATTCCGCCCAGGGACAGTGAGGCGAAGGGCACCTGACGGGACGTCGTGACCGCCCCGGTGCCCTTCGCCTTGCTGGTGATGTCCACGTAGAGGGTGCCGGAGGAGCCGGAGACGCGGACGGTGGGCCGGCTGATGGTGAGGTCCAGCTCGTAGGAGCCGGAGTCGGTCCTGTGACCGATGAAGCGCACGCCCCCGCTGAAGGAGGCGGTGAAGGCGCCGGTCGCGCCGTCGTAGCCGCCGGTGGCCGAGTGGAAGCGGAAGCTGCCGCTGCCGACGGTGGCGGCACCGCCGGTGAGGGAGTAACTGCCGTTCGCGATGGGGCCGGTGACGTAGCTCTGGAAGGAGGACTTGATGCCCCAGTCGAGCCGGCCGCCCTGCACGGCACGGTTCGCGGCGTGCGCGTCGGCCGTCGGGAGCAGGGCTCCGAGGACGGCCAGACACAGCACGGCGAGCGCGCCGTGGAGACGTCTCGGCAGGGATGGGGACATGGGTGACCTCCAGGGACAGCGAGATCCGGCCGACACTCGACGGTTTCTGGCCAGCTGAGGTAAGGCTAACCTAAACTACGACACGCCCTGATCGACAGGTCTTGGCGTGAACACAGCCGATTGACAGGAAAGAAGCGCACGTCGGACGCGCGCGGAGAGGAAGGGCCCACCGTGCGACGCTTGCGCACACGACTGGCGGGAGCGCTGCTGGCGGTGCTCGCCCTCACCACGGCGACGGCCTGCGGAGGCGCCACCGCGGCCGCACCGGGGACCGCCGCCGCCTCGGCCTCCGCGGCTACCGCCGACCGGGTCGAGCCCCTCTCCCCCGCGCCCACGCCCCGACTCCCGGTCACCGTCGACTCCGCCGACGGCAAGCGGGTGACGGTCGAGAAGGCCGACCGGATCGTCCCCCTGTCCGGCAGCCTCAGCGAGATCGTGTTCACGCTCGGACTCGGCGACCGGGTCGTCGCCCGCGACATCACCGCCACCTTCCGGCAGGCCGAGAAGCTGCCCGTGGTCACCCGCGGCCACGACGTCTCCGCCGAGGGCGTGCTCGCGCTCCGCCCGGACCTGGTGATCGCCGAGACCAGCAGCGGCCCGCAGGAGGCGATAAAGCAGATCCGCGCCGCGGGCGTCCCGGTGCTCGTGGTCGACCCGGCGCAGGGCCTCGACGACGTCGGCACCCGGATCGGGACGGTCGCCGAGGCGCTCGGCGTACCGACGGCCGGGGAGCGGCTCACCGAGCGCTCCGAGCAGCGGATCGCCGCCGTACGCAAGGGTGTTCCGGACGCGGACGAGCCGCCCCGGGTCGCCTTCCTCTACCTCCGCGGCTCGGCCTCCGTCTATCTGATCGGCGGCAAGGGGTCCGGCGCGACCTCGCTGATCGAGGCGGCCGGCGGCGTGGACGCGGGCGCCGCGTCCGGACTGACCAAGGACTTCACCGCCATCACCAGCGAGGCGCTGGTGAAGGCGGCACCGGACGCGATCCTCGTGATGACCAAGGGCCTCGACTCGGTCGGCGGGATCGACGGACTGGTCAAGATCCCCGGGGTCGCCCAGACCCCGGCCGGGATGGACCGCCGGATCGTCTCCGTGGAGGACGGCGTGCTCCTCAACTACGGTCCGCGCACCGACCAGGTGCTGAAGTCCGTCGTCGCCCAGCTCTACCCGGACGGTGCCGCGTGACGGTCCTTCAGAAGACGGCGCCGCGCACCGACGGGACTCCCGCGCGGGCCCCCCGTTCCGCCGCGTGGCTGATGACCGCGGGGCTGGTGCTCGCCCTCGTCGTCCTGGTGCCGGTCGCGGCCGGCATCGGGGCCTATCCGGTGCCGGTCGGCGATGTGCTGGCCTCGGTGCAGCACCGGATCGGCCTGGGCGGTACGGAGTTGGACCGGGTGGCGGAGTCGGTGCTCTGGAACGTGCGGTTCCCGCGCATCGCCCTCGCCCTGCTCATCGGCGCCTCGCTGGGGTGCGCCGGCGCGCTGATGCAGGGCGTGTTCGGCAACCCGCTCGCCGAGCCCGGGGTCATCGGGATCTCCTCCGGCGCGGCGGTGGGCGCGGTCGCCTCCATCGCGCTCGGGCTCACCTTCTTCGGCAACTGGACGGTCACCGTCGCCGCGTTCGTGTCAGGTCTGGCGACGGTCCTGCTGGTGTACGTGATGTCCCGCTCCGGAGGCCGTACGGAGGTGGTGACGCTGATCCTGACCGGTATCGCGGTGAACGCCTTCGCGGGGGCGCTGATCGGGCTGTTCCTGTTCTTCGCTGACGCGGCGGCGATCCAGCAGATCACCTTCTGGCAGCTCGGTTCGCTGTCGCAGGCGACCTGGTCGAAGGTGCTGGCGGTGCTGCCGTGCGCGGTGCTGGGGCTGGCCGTGGCGCCCCTGTACGCCCGGCGGCTGGACCTGCTGGCGCTCGGGGAGCGGCCCGCGCGCCATCTGGGGGTGGATGTCGAGCGGCTCCGGATCACGCTGGTCTTCGTCATCGCGCTGCTGACCGCCGCGGCGGTGAGCGTCTCGGGGATCATCAGCTTCGTGGGGCTGGTCGTGCCGCATCTGCTGCGGATGGCGGCCGGGCCGGGGCATCGGTTCCTGGTGCCGGCGAGTGCGCTGCTGGGGGCGGTGGTGCTGTTGGCGGCGGATCTCGCCTCGCGGACGATGGCGGCGCCGGCGGAGTTGCCGCTGGGTGTGCTGACGGCCCTGCTGGGCAGCCCGTTCTTCTTCTGGCTGCTGCGGAGGACGCGGCGGCGGCAAGGGGGGTGGGCGTAGGGGTGGCGTGAGGAGTTGGCCGTTCTGTCCGTCCTTCTGTTCTCGGCTTCAAGGAACCGTTCATGAGACTTCTGCGGGCTCGGCCCGTTCCTCCGATTCCCTCCGTGCCCGGTGAGGTGGTCGCCGAGGCCGAGGGACTGTCGGTCCGGCTCGGGGGCCGGGATGTGCTGCACGGCGTGGATGTGACCGTCCGCGCGGGCGAGGTGCTGGCGCTGGTGGGACCCAACGGTGCCGGAAAGTCCACCCTGCTCGGCGCGCTCGCCGCCGACACCCCCGCCGCGGACGGGGTCGTCCGGATCCACGACCGTTCCGTCGCCGCCTGGTCCGCCCCCGAACTCGCCCTGCGGCGCGCGGTCCTGCCGCAGTCCGCGACGCTGACCTTCCCCTTCTCGGTCGAGGAGGTCGTACGGATGGGCCGGGCCCCCTGGGCCGGGCTGCACACCGAGGACGACGACGCGGCGGTGGCCGAGGCGATGGCGCTGACCGAGGTGGCCGGTTTCGCGTCCCGCCCGTTCTCCGCGCTGAGCGGCGGCGAACGCGCCCGTGTCGCCCTCGCCCGGGTGCTCGCCCAGCGGGCCCCGCTGCTGCTGCTCGACGAGCCGACGGCCGCGCTCGACCTGAAGCACCAGGAACTGGTGCTTCTGCTGTGCCGGGAGCGGGCGGAGGCCGGGGACGCCGTCGTCGTGGTCCTCCACGATCTCGGGCTCGCCGCCGCCTACGCGCACCGGGTCGCGGTGCTGCGGGCCGGCCGGATCGCCGCCGACGGCCCGCCCGCGGAGATCTTCACGGAGGACCTCCTGTCGGAGGTCTACGACCAGCCGGTGGAGGTGCTCCCGCACCCCCGCACGGGCGCGGTCCTGGTCGTCCCGCGGCGCGCGGACTGACCGCCGTCGTGTCGGCGGCGGACAGCGTGCCGGGCCGGTCGCCGGGTCCAGGTCACGGTGTGGCCGCCGTAGCCGCTCCCGGCACTCGTGCGGTCCCGCGCCCCGGTAGGGTTCCCCTCCGGGAAGGGGAGGGTGAAGGAACCCGATGAGTACGGATCGCGGCCCGAACAGGCTCCGCAGGCTTGACCGGAGGGTGCTGATAGCGGCCTCCGTGACCGCTTTGTCGTTGACGGCGAGCGGATGCGTGGTGGTGCACGGGGAGCGGGAGTTGATCCCCGCGGCCACCCGTGCCGAGGCCGCCGAGGCGCTGGCGGAGTTCACCGAGGCGTACAACGCGGCGGACGAGGCGTACGACAGTTCCCTCGACGCCGACCATGTCACCGGCGCCCTCGGCGACATCGACGAGGCGCGGCTGAAGGCGGGACGCGCCAACCATCCGGACGGCAACCCCGCCCACACGCCGCTGGCGTTCACCGACGCCGAGTTCACCATCCCCAAGAAGCCGGGCTGGCCGCGCTGGTTCCTGGCGGACGCCAAGGGCAGCCGGGGCGGCGAGTCACGCTGGCTGCTGGTGTTCACCCGGGACGCCGTTCAGGCGCCGTGGGAGGTCGCGTATCTGACGCTGGTCTCCCCCGGCGACCTGCCGGAGTTCAAGAAGGACAAGGACGGCTGGGCCGAGGCGGTGGACGCGAACTCCACCGAACTGGCCGTGCGCCCGGCCAACTTGAGCAGGGACTACGCCAACTACCTGAAGGGCGGCGGGGCTTCCTTCGCCGACGGCAGCCACACCTCGGAATGGCGCGAGAAGCGGGAGAAGGGCGCGGAGCGGCCCGGTCTGGTGACGCAGTACATCGACGAGCCGCTGACCGAGGGGGACTACGCGCCGCTCGCCCTGCGCACGACGGACGGCGGGGCGGTGGTGTTCTTCACCACGCACCACTTCCAGAAGCAGACGGCAGCGCCGGGTGCCTCGGTCCCGACGCCCAACAAGAACGTGGCGGCGCTGACGACCGGCGAGATCAAGCAGTCGCTGACGATGGAGTTCGTCTCCAACGAGGTGGCACTGAACCCGCCCCGCGGCTCGGGCCCGGTATCAATCCTGGGCCGAATCGAGGGCCTCACGGGAGCGAAGGGCGAATAACACCGACCAGCCGAAGGCTGCTCAGGGGCGCGGGGAACGGCGCGACCAGCCGAAGGCTGGACAGGGGCGCGGGGAACGGCGCAACCAGCCGAAGGCTGGACAGGGGCGCGGGGAACTGCGCGACCAGCCCCCACCCAGCCGCACCGAACCCGGGTCTCAGCGACGCAGGGGCCAGGCCGCATGCGAATGATCCGCGTCCTGGCCGGCATACCGGGCACAGGAGTCCGTGAGGACCTCCAGCAGACTCAACGGATCCGGCAGCGGATGCTCGGGCCCGCGCACCCACCGCACACCCTGATCATCACCGGAGAGCCGCGCGGGCGGTACGAGGACGTACGAGCCACGGCAGTGCCAGCGCAGACCCGGATGCTCGTCCATGGTCTCCGGGTGGCAGTCCAGCTCGCAGGGCCACCACTCGTCCTCGTCCTCGGGGGTACCGCGGGTGAGGGTGAAGAAGAGCAGGCGCCCGTCGTCGCGCTCGGCGACCGGGCCGACCTCGATCCCGGCTTCGAGGAGCCGTTCGAGGGCTTCCCGGCCGGCCTCCAGAGGGACGTCGAGGACGTCGTGGACCATGCCGGTGGCGGTGATGAAGTTGGCCTGCGGCTGATGGCGGGCCCAGCGCTCGATCTGGGCGCGGTCGGTGGTGGACTGCGTCTGCCAGGCGAAGGACACGGGGTGCTGGGCGGGGGTGGGACAGCCCACCCGGTCGCAGGAGCAGCGGTAGCCGGGGGCGGGGTGCGCGGCGGGGGCCAGCGGGAGTCCCGCCTCGGCGGCGGCGAGCAACAGGGTCTCGCGACCGCCGTCGTCGGCGGTCTGCTGGGGGCGGCGGCCGCGCAGCCAGCGGGAGATTTTGCCCTGTGGACCTCGGTCGCCGAACGCCGCGCTCATCTGTCCCCTCGCCTCGCTGTCGTGCAAAACAGCATGCCTCATCGTCCCACCTTCCTGCGCCCCGGGGGGCCGGAGCCGACAACAGGGGTACGTGGGACGAGCCAGGGATCGAGTGCTATTGCATGCTTTGGCATGATTTACGAGCCTACGGTGTCGCCAGGGTCACGTGGAGCGGACCGGCGGCCTCCGGAAGTGCGCGGACGGCTCAGCGGGGCGCGATCCCGTGGAGTGCGTAGTCGACGAGGGTGTCGGTGTACTCGTGGGAGATGGGCCCGGTGTACTGGAGCCAGCGCTGCGCGAGCGGGGAGACGAACAGCTCCAGGGCGATGCGCGGATCGATCTCCGGGCGGACCTGCCCGGCCTCCTGGGCGGCGCGCAGCCGCGCGACGTAGAGCTGGAGCGAGGGTTCGAGGAGTTTGGTCACGAACTCCCGCCCGAGCTGCTCGTTGACGACACCCTCGGCGGCGAGGGCGCGTGAGGGCACCTCGAAGCGCGGGTCGGTCAGCTCGTCGACGGTGGCACGGAGCACGAGCTTGAGGTCGGCGGCGAGGTCGCCGGTGTCGGGGATGGCGTACGGCTCGTGCCCGGCGTCCCGGTTCGCCTGCTCCCCCAGGTCGAGGAAGGCCTCCATCAGCACCTCGGCCTTGGAGGACCACCAGCGGTAGATCGTCTGCTTGCCGACACCGGCGCGGGAGGCGATCCCCTCGATGGTGGTCCTGGGGTAGCCGACCTCGCCGACGAGGGCGAGGGCGGCGTCGTAGATGGCGCGGCGGGACTTCTCGCTGCGGCGGGCGGAGTCGGGGGCGAGGTTCTTGGCCATGTGTCGAATTTACCAGGTTGACAAGACGGAGCGTCTCGCCGGACTCTGGAAGAGTTCGCAGCGAGACGATACGTCTCGGCTTACTGGGCCCTTGCGGGCCAAGCGCATGGAAGGAGCCGGTGATGTCACGAGGCGGAGCCGGAAACATGCTCGGCGTGGGCGGCACGCGCAGGAACCTGGGCCGGGACGCACTGCGCGGCGGCGGCCGCGGCGCCCGCGCGGCCGGGCCGCAGGACCCCGCGGCCCAGAAGCGGGACCTGCTGCGCAGGCTTCAGGAGAAGCGCGGGGAGGCGGCCACGGAAACGGAGACGGCGGAGGACTGACGCACACCGTCCGGTCCTCGGCCTAGGGGTTCTGCTCCGGCGCCGGGGGCCAGGTGTCGCCCCAGTCCGCGTCGCGGGCGGCCTTGTACAGGTCGCCGTGGCGCTTGGTGACCGTCGTCCGCGCCAGGGCGGGTGCGGTCTCGCAGAGGTCGAGCAGGACCTGGCCCTTGCGGATCTGGGGCCTGCGGACGACCCGGGCGGGCGCCGGGTCGACGGGGAAGCGGGCGGCGGCGACGTACGCGAACTTCTCGTCCTCGTAGGCGAGAGACCCGCCCTTCACCTGGCGGTGCAGGGAGGAACGGCTGACCCGCGCCGAGAAGTGGCACCAGTCGGTGCCGGGGACGATGGGGCACCCGGAGCTGTGCGGGCAGGGCGCGGCGACATGGAAACCGGCCGCGATCAGCCGCTCCCGGGCCTCGATGACCCGGCTGTAGCCGTCCGGGGTGCCGGGTTCGACGAGGACGACGGCCTGAGCTGCGGCGGCCACGGTGTCGACGAGGGTCGCGCGGTCCGGCTCCGCCAGCTCGTTGAGGACGTAGGAGACGGTGACGAGATCGGTGCTCTCGACGGAGAGCGCCGCTCCGATCCGGGCGTGCTGCCAGCGGACGTCCCCGAGATCGGGGTTGGCGGCGGCGATCTCCCGGCCGAGGGCGAGGGCGGGCTCGGCCCAGTCGAGCACGGTGACCGGACGCGGGCCGGGCCAGGTGGCGCTCACGGCCCAGGTGGCGGCGCCGGTGCCGCCGCCGACGTCGACCTGGCTCGTCGGCGTCCACTCGGGGGCGGCGTCAGCGAACGCCTCCAGCGCCGAGCGGACCGCCTCGAAGGTGGCGGGCATGCGGTAGGCCGCGTAGGCGGCGACGTCGGCGCGGTCCCGGAGGATGGGTGCGTCGGTCGGGGTGGCGCCGCGGTAGTTGGCGATCAGCCGGTCCACCGCGGCGGCGGCCTGTCGGGGCGGAAGTCCGTCGAGGAGCCCGTCGAGGGCGCGGCGCAGGGTCTCTGCCGAGGTTACGCGGTCATACACCCGCCAATCGTAGGCGCAACCGAGCACGCGCCATCACCGCGCCTCTAGGGGGTTCAGATTCGGGTGCGGCCGAGTGGGGGCTGGTCGCGCAGTTCCCCGCGCCCCTGAGTGGGTACCGCCAGGGCATGCCGAGCCAGTCCCCACCCCAGGGGCACGGGGAACTGCGCGACCAGCCGAAGGCTGGACAGGGGCGCGGGGAACTGCGCGCCAAGCCCCCACGCACCCGCAGCCGACCCACGATCGCCCCCTTGGGGGCGCGGGGAACTGCGCGACAAACCCCCACCCCGCCGCACCCGAACACGGTCGTCACCGTTCCCGTACCGCTCGCGCCACCCGCGTGGCCGCCGCCGCGCGCGGCCCACTGTCCGGGGCCCGGCGACGCGGGTGCACCGTGTTGGCGAGCAGGATCAGGAAGGTGTCGGTGGCCCGGTCCAGAACCAGCATCGTCCCGGTGAACCCCGTGTGCCCGGCCGCCCCGCGCCCCGCCAGCTCCCCCATGAACCACTCCTGGTCCATGGCGAAGCCGAGCCCCGGCGGGGTCAGCAGCAGCTCCACGAAGTCCGGGCCGAGGATGCGCGCCGGCCCGTAGGAGCCCCCGGCGAGCAGGGCACGGCAGAACACGGCGAGGTCGCGGGCGGTGGAGAAGAGACCGGCGTGGCCCGCCACACCCCCCAGCGCCCAGGCGTTCTCGTCGTGGACCACGCCCCGCAGCAGCCCGCGCTCCGCCTTCGCCCAGGGCCGCCGCTGGTCCTCCGTGGCCGCCGCGCCGGGGCAGGGGCCGAAGTGGGTGGCCGTCATGCCCAGCGGGCGGGTGATGCCGTCACGGATCAGGACGTCCAGGCCGCGGCCGGTGATGCGTTCCAGGACGTGCTGGAGCAGCAGCGGGTTGAGGTCGGAGTAGCAGTACGTGCCGGGCACGCCCACCGGGACCTCGGCCCGCAGCCGGTCGAGCCGCTGCGTGTCGTCGTCGTAGTCGTGGAGCGGGAGGTCGGGCCGCAGTCCCGAGGTGTGGGTCAGCAGCTGCCGTACCGTCACCCGGTGCCGTGCCGCCGCGCGGAAGTCCGGCAGGTACGCCCCGACCTCCGCGTCGATGCCGAGCGTGCCCCGCTCGATCTGCTGGACCGCGGCGACGGCCGTGAACAGTTTGGTGACCGAGGCCAGGTCGAAGGGCGTCTCGACGGTCATCGGCACCCGCGCGGCGCGCGGCAGCTCCACACCGGTGTCCGTCTCCGGGTCGTGGGAGGCGTAGCGGACGGCCCAGCCCGCCGCCTCCGCCACGGCCACGCAGGGGCCGCGGCCGGCCATCACCACCGTGCCGGCCGCCCAGGGGCGTTCGCCCGTGGTGAGGTCGTGGACCTCACGGACCAGGTGCCCGAGTTCCTCGGGGTCCAGTCCGGCGCGCTCCGGTGTCTCGCCGCGCAGTCTCGGTGCGCTCAGCTGTCCGCCCCCTCCAGGCTCGCGCGTCGCTTCCAGGGACGGCACATTGCCACGAAGCAGGTCACCGCCACCACCGCGGCCACCAGTTGGACGACGGCCATGGGGACGGCCGTGTCCTCGCCGGCGACACCCACCAGCGGGGACGCCACCGCGCCCACCAGGAAGGAGGTGGTGCCGAGCAGCGCCGACGCGGATCCGGTGGCCTGCCGGGTGCGCATCAGCGCGAGCGTCTGGGTGTTGGGCAGGACCAGGCTCATCGCCGCCATCAGGACGAACAGCGCGGCCGCGACCGGCACCAGGCCGACCTCGCCGAACACCCCCGTCGACATCAGCAGCAGCGCGACCGCCGCGAGCGTGACCACGGCGAGGCCGGCCCCCAGCACCGACTCCAGGCTGACCCGCCCGACCAGGACCTTGCCGTTGATCTGGCCGACCGCCACCAGCCCGACGGAGTTGAGGCCGAAGAGGAGACTGAAGGTCTGCGGGGACGCGCCGTAGATCTCCTGGATGACGAACGGTGACGCGGCGATGTAGGCGAAGAGCGCGGCGAAGGTGAAGCCGCCGGTCAGCATGTAACCGCAGAAGGCGCGGTCGGCGAGCAGCCCGCGCATCGCGTGCAGCGCCTGCCGCACGCCGCCCGCGTGCCGTTCGGACGGGTCCAGCGTCTCGGGGAGCAGTGCCCACACCACCCAGGTCAGCAGCGCCCCGACGACCGTCAGCACGACGAACACGCCCCGCCAGTCGGTCACGCGAAGGATCTGCCCGCCGATCAGCGGCGCGACGATCGGCGCGACCCCGGAGACCAGCATGAGGGTGGAGAAGAAGCGGGCCATCTCCACGCCGTCGTAGAGGTCGCGGACGACGGCCCGTGCGATGACGATGCCGGCGGCGCCCGCGAGTCCCTGCGCCAGGCGGAGGGCGACGAGGGTCTCGACGGTGGGGGCGAGCGCGCACAGGGCGGTCGCCACGACGTAGACCACGAGGCCTGTGAGCAGCGGGCGTCTGCGGCCCCAGCGGTCGCTCATCGGGCCGACCACCAGCTGCCCCAGGGCCATTCCGACCAGACAGGCGGTCAGGGTGAGCTGGACGGTGGCCGCGGGGGCGTGCAGGGACTCGGTGACCTGCGGCAGGGCGGGCAGGTACATGTCCATCGCGAGCGGTGGTGTGGCGGTCAGGCCACCGAGGATCAGCGTGACGAGCAGACCGGTGCGCCGCAGGGTGCGGGCGGCCGGTTCGGTGATGGCCGCGGCCGTCTGCCGGTCGTTCGGTGGGGATGTCCTGGACGCCCCGCTGTCGGGCATGTGCCCTCCCTCTTCTCGCTTCAGGGCCCCTATGCTCTCAGCTCGAACACAGTGCCGAGGGTCGCTAGAGCAAGGGTGGGGTTCGGGATGACGGAGCAGAAGGTGCGCTGGGGAATCCTGGCGACCGGAGGGATCGCGGCGACGTTCGCGGCCGATCTGGTGGATCTGCCGGACGCCGAGGTCGTGGCGGTGGCCTCCCGTTCGCAGGCGTCGGCGGACGCGTTCGCGGAACGCTTCGGCATCGGGCGGGCGTACGGCGACTGGGCCTCGCTCGCGGCGGACGGGGACATCGATGTCGTCTACGTCGCCACCCCGCACTCGGCGCACCGGGAGGCGGCCGGTCTGTGTCTGGAGGCCGGGCGGAACGTGCTGTGCGAGAAGGCGTTCACGCTGAACGCGCGGGAGGCGGAGGAACTGGTCGGCCTCGCCAGGAAGCGCGGGAGCTTCCTGATGGAGGCGATGTGGATGTACTGCAATCCGCTGGTGCGCCGGATCAAGGCCCTGGTCGACGACGGGGCGATCGGTGAGGTGCGCACGGTGCAGGCGGACTTCGGTCTCGCGGGCCCCTTCCCGCCCGCGCACCGGCTGCGCGATCCGCAGCAGGGCGGGGGCGCGCTGCTCGACCTCGGTGTGTACCCGGTGTCGTTCGCGCACCTGGTGCTCGGGGAGCCCTCGGACATCGCCGCGAGAGCGGTGCTCTCCGACGAGGGCGTCGATCTCCAGACGGGTGCGCTGCTCTCCTGGGAGAGCGGTGCTCTCGCCTCGGTGCACTGCTCCATCGTCGGCGGTACGGCGAACTCGGCGTCGATCACCGGCTCGCGGGGCCGGATCGACATCCCGTTCGGCTTCTTCTTCCCCGACCACTTCGTCCTGCACCGGGACGGCCGGGACCCCGAGACGGTCACCGCCGACCCGGCCGACGGCCCCCGCAACACCATGCGCCACGAGGCGGTGGAGGTGATGCGCGCCTTGCGGGCCGGCGAGCAGGAGTCCCCGCTGGTCCCGCTGGACGGCACCCTCGCCGTGATGCGGACGCTCGACACGATCCGGGACCGCGTCGGCGTCCGCTACCCCGCGGAGACCGCCGGGGCCTGAACGGCAGGGACCCGGACCCCAGGGACCCGGACCGCAGGGACCGAGACGGCAGGGACCCGGACCGCAGCCGCCCGGACCGCAGGGGCGGAGACCGCAGCCGCCCGGACCGCCGGGGCCGGGCCGGCTCAGGCCGTCACGCCGGCTTGAGCCCCTGGTCGCCGACCTCGGTGACGAAGGACGCGTACGTGGTGAGGGCGGCGCCCTGCGTCGTCACGTACGGCACGGTCTTGTAGTCGATCCGCGCCCGCTCCCGGTCGAGGGCCACCGTCGCGTAGCCGCGCTGCCCGTTGTAGAACCTCAGGTGCGGGTTGGCGGCGAGGTAGGTGGCCCAGTTCGACGGCTTCTCGGAGCCGTTGCCGCCACTGCTGACCGAGGTCGTGACGATCTCGGTCCCCAGCGTCCGCGACTCCGGGTCGTCGAAGTCCCGCTTGATGTCGAAGCCGTAGGACACGTGCACGTCGCCGGTGAGCACCATCAGGTTGCGGATCCCGGCGGCCTCGGCGCCCGCCAGCACCCGCTCGCGGGAGGCCGGGTAGCCGTCCCAGGAGTCCATGGAGACCCGGGAGGGCAGGGTGGTGGAGTTGTAGCGGCGGGAGAAGGTGACCTGCTGCGGCACGACGTTCCACACCGCGTCCGACCGGCGCCAGCCGTCGAGCAGCCAGCGCTCCTGGGCGTCCCCGGTGAGCGTGCGGCCCGGGTCCTCCGACTCGGGTCCGGAGAACTGCCAGCCGTCGCCGTACGCCTGGTTGGAGCGGTACTGGCGGGTGTCGAGGACGTCGAACTGGGCGAGCCGGCCCCAGTGCAGGCGCCGGTAGAGCTGGAGGTCGGGGCCGCTGGGCAGCTGCGGGCGGCGCAGCGGCATGTTCTCCCAGTAGGCGCGGTAGGCGGCGGCCCGGCGGAGCAGGAACTCCTCCGGCGGGACGGTGTTCTCGGGGGTGTCGCCCGCGTAGTTGTTCTCGGTCTCGTGGTCGTCCCAGGTGACGACGAAGGGGTGCGCGGCGTGGGCCGCCCTGAGGTCGGGGTCGGTCTTGTAGAGGGCGTACCGCAGCCGGTAGTCCTCCAGCGTCGTCGTCTCGCGGTTGAAGAGGTCGGGGAGGGTGCCGGCGGGGTAGGCGCGGGCGCCGCCGACGGAGGTGACGGCGTACTCGTAGAGGTAGTCGCCGAGGTGCAGGACGACGTCCACGTCGTCCTCGGCCAGGTGCCGGTACGCGGTCCAGTAGCCCTGGTCGTAGCGCTGGCAGGAGGCGAGCGCGAAGGTGAGGGCGCCGCCGCGGGCGTGCTCGTGGGGCGCGGTGCGGGTGCGGCCGGCGGGGCTGGTCCAACGGCCCGCGCGGAAGCGGTAGTAGTACTCGTGCCCGGGGGCGAGGTGGTCGACCTCGACGTGCACGGTGTGGTGGAACTCGGGGTGCGCGGTGGTCTCGCCGCGTCTGACGACCCGGCGGAAGCGCTCGTCCAGCGCCACCTCCCAGCGGACGGGGATCCGCTCGGCGGGCAGTCCGCCGTCCGCCTGGTACGGGGTGGGCGCCAGGCGCGTCCAGAGCAGGACGGAGCCGGGTTTCGGGTCGCCGGAGGCCACTCCGAGGGTGAAGGGGTCGGCGGTGATCCGGGCGGGGTCGAGTTCGGCGGCCGCGGCCGTACCGGCGGCCGGCAGGTTCACCGCGAAGGCGAGCGCGGCCGCGGCACCGCCGACGGTGAGGAAGCGGCGCCGGTTCAAGTGCCGTGCGGTGGCGCGGAGTTCGGGCGCGTGCTGGGACTGGCGTGCGTCGAGTGTCATCCGGTTCTCCCCAGGCGAGGTGATTGCCTCAGGCATTGGAGTGGCCGGGGACGACCCTCGATTGGCGCGTACACAACATTCGCATGACGGACTGATGAGTTCCGGATGCCGGACCCTCCCGTACGCTGCGGGCCCATGAACACCATGCGAACTGAGGGACCGAGGACCGCCGTGGTGACGGGTGCGGGCTCCGGCATCGGACGCGCGGTCGCCGTGGAGCTGCTGCGCGCGGGCTGGTCGGTGGCGCTGGCGGGCCGCCGCACCGAGACCCTGGAGGAGACCGCGGCACAGGCACCCGAGGGGGCGGGTCTCACGATCCGTACAGACGTCTCACACCCCGAGCAGGTGGCGGCGCTGTTCGCGGCGACGGTGGACCGGTTCGGGCGGGTCGACCTGCTGTTCAACAACGCGGGGACGTTCGGTCCGGGCGGGGTCCCGGTGGAGGAACTCCCCTACGAGGCCTGGCGGCACGTGGTGGACACCAACCTCAACGGCGCGTTCCTGTGCGCGCAGGCCGCGTTCCGGCAGATGAAGGGGCAGGATCCGCGGGGCGGCCGGATCATCAACAACGGCTCGATCTCCGCCCACACCCCCCGCCCGCACTCCGTCGCCTACACGGCGACCAAGCACGCGCTGACGGGACTGACCAAGTCACTGTCCCTGGACGGCCGGCCCTACGGCATCGCGGTGGGACAGATCGACATCGGCAACGCGGCGACCGACATGACCGCCCGGATGCAGACCGGCGCGCTCCAGGCCAACGGCGAGATCGCACCCGAGCCCGTGATGGACGTGGCCGATGTCGCGCGCACGGTCCGGCACATGGCGGAGCTGCCGCTGGAGGCGAACGTGCAGTTCGCGACAGTACTGGCGACGGCGATGCCGTACGTGGGCCGCGGCTGAGCCCGCCCCGGGCGGCAACGGGCGCCGCCCCTCAAGCGGTTGACTCCACAACCTACACATACGGAATTTAACCGTCCGCTCCATTGCGGCCGGTCGGAGCCATATGCTCAAATCACCTACACAAGAGCTTCACAGTTGGAAGGATGGCCTTCCGCCGACCACACCGAGGGGGGAGACGGCAGCCGTTCACGGCGCGGGTTGGGGGTGGACCCCGCGCGGGACCGCGGGGTGCGCTCCGCGCCGTGAGCGGCTGCCGCACAGACCGGAGGTCGGCGGGACCGAAGGCCCACGGCGGGCCGGCGGGCCGGCGGGCGGATTCTCAGCTCGCTCACATTCCTTCTCAGGTCGTACATAACCCTTACTCACGGCCACGCAACGTTTCGTCCCTAGCTTGAGGCCGCGCCCACAGCGGGCGCCAAGAACCTCGAGGAACGGGATGTTTGGCATCTATCTCAAGCGCGAGCTGAGCCGGCGCAAGAAGGCGGCTCTGGTGGTCGCCCTGGGTCTGGCGCTCGGAATCGCGCTCGTCATCACGGTCAGCTCCGTGTCGGCGGGCATGCAGAAGGCGCAGGACAAGGTACTTGAGAGCCTCTACGGCCTCGGTACCGACATGACGGTCACCAAGGCCCGCTCGGCGCCGACGGACAACGCCTCGGGCGGAACCTCCGGCGGTCCCAGGTTCGAGTTCGACGCCGGCTCCGACGAGGACGCCGAGCAGAGTTCGGACCGGGTCATGACCCAGGGCGGCGAGGCACTGAAGGCCGCGCTCGTCGAGAAGGTCGCGGCGCAGAACGGCGTCGCCGACGCGGTCGGCGCCCTCACCCTGAACGTCACCAAGGTCGACGGCTCCTTCACCCAGGGCGAGGCCCAGTCCCAGGACCAGGGCCAGTCCCAGGGCGGCCCCGGCGGCGGTGCCGGCTCCACCGGCCAGCCGCAGGTCCAGGGCGGCGGCGCCTCCTTCGACGTCAACTCCTACTCCGTAGCCGGCGTGGACGTCACCAACCAGGACCTCGGCCCGCTGGCCGGCTCCGAGATCACCTCCGGCAAGACCTTCACCACCGCGCAGGCCAACGCGAAGGTGGTGGTGCTCAGCAAGTCGTACGCCAAGGAGAACGAGTACAAGGTCGGCGAGAAGTTCAAGATCTCCGGCACCAAGTACACGGTCATCGGCATCGCCACCCCGGAGAGCAGCGACTCCACGACCGACGTCTACCTGCCGCTGAAGCAGGCGCAGACCCTCGGCGACGCGAAGAACCAGGTCACCACGATCTACGTCAAGGCGACCGACTCCCAGCAGATCGACGCCGTGAAGTCGGCGATCCAGAAGAACATCTCCGGTACGACCGTGACGACCTCCGCCGACCTCGCGGAGACCGTGTCCGGCTCGCTGTCCACCGCCTCCGACCTCGCCACCAGCGTCGGCAAGTGGCTGTCGATCGCGGTGCTCGCCGCCGCCTTCCTGGTCGCCGCGCTGCTCACCTCCTCCGCCGTGTCGCGCCGGGTGCGCGAGTTCGGCACCCTCAAGGCGCTCGGCTGGCCGAGCCGCCGGGTGACCCGGCAGGTGGTCGGTGAGTCGATGGTCAACGGCCTGATCGGCGGCGGTCTCGGTATCGCCCTCGGCCTCGCGGCGGCCTACACCGTCACCGCGATCAGCCCCAAGCTGACCGCGCAGCTCGGCTCCTCCGGCGGCGGGGGCGGCATGGGCGGCGGCCCCGGCGGCGGCGGTGGCGGCATGGGCGGCGGCCCGGGCCAGCAGTCCACCGCCAACACCATGGAGATCGCCCTGTCGGCGCCGGTCTCCGTCACCACCATCGCCCTCGCGGTCGGCCTCGCGGTGGCCGGCGGCCTGATCGCCGGCGCCATGGGCGGCTGGCGCGCCTCCCGGATGCGCCCCGCGGACGCGCTGCGCAGCGTCTCCTGACCCCTCACCGAGATTTCGGAGAAGAACCCATGTACAAGCTCACCGGCGTCACCAAGCGCTACACGCGCGGCAAGGAGACGGTGGAGGCGCTGCGCGGTGTCGACCTGACCATCGCCGACGGCGACCAGCTCGTCATCCAGGGCCCCACCGGCGGCGGCAAGTCGACGCTGCTCCAGATGATCGGCGGCCTGGACCGCCCCTCCGAGGGAAGCGTCGAACTCGACGGCGTCGACCTGGCGAAGGTCAGCGAGGCCAAGCTGACCCGGGTACGCGCCGAGAACATCGGCATCATCTTCCAGGCGTTCAACCTGATCCCCACGCTGACCGCCCAGGAGAACGTCGAGACGGCCCTGGTCCCGCTCGGCGTGAAGCCCGCCGAGCGGCGCGAGCGGGCGGCCGAGGCCCTGCGCTCGGTCGGCCTCGGCGAACGCCTGACGCACGTGCCCTCGGAGATGTCCGGCGGCCAGCAGCAGCGCGTCGCCATCGCCCGCGCGCTGGTCAAGCGCCCGAAGGTGCTGCTCGCCGACGAACCCACCGGCAACCTCGACGAGGGCACCCGGGACGACATCATGGCCCTGCTGGAAGGGCTGTGGCGGGAGCACGGGCTGACGTTCGTCATGGTCACCCACGACTCGTCGATCGCCCGCCGGGCACCGCGCCTGGCGACGATCAGGTCGGGACAGATCACGCTGACGGAACAGCAGGTGGCGTACTGACGCGACCGGAAGGGGCCCGGTCGGTACCTGTGGAGGTACCTACCGGGCCCTTCCTGTTTCTGCCTACGACCGGTCTCGTACGCCTGCTACGCCTGACCGGTCTCGAACCGGCGGATCTTGCCGACGCTGTCGTCGACCTCGAAGCGCCAGCGGGTCCGCATCTCGCCCCAGGTGTCGTTGCGGTAGCGGGCGATGAGGGCGTGGCCCCCGTCGGACTCCCGGTCGACCTCCATATGACCGTTGGAGGAGAAGATCTCCCGGTCGATCCAGTCGTCCAGGTCGCGGTCGGAGCCGTCGTCCGCCATGGTCGCGTCCGGCGTGAGCAGGGCCACGAAGGCATCGCGGTCGTGCGCGTTGACGGCGGTCACGAAGTCCCGGACGACCGGGTCGCTGAGGTTCTTCGGTTGGATCGTCATGCCCGCCAGACTCACACCGCTCCCGCCACCCCGCCACCCGAACGGCTGGCCCGGACGGGCCGGGTCGGCGGCGGAGGTGGACGGTTGGACAGCGGGAGGGGACCGCGTACCTGCTGCCTGTTCCGGGAGACATCGTGAGCGCTTACGACCGACGTGATCTGGGCCTGCTCCTGCTCCGGCTGGGTGCCGGCGGCGTCCTGGCCGCGCACGGCGCGCAGAAGCTGTTCGGCTGGTTCGGCGGTGGAGGCATCGAGGGCACCGGACAGTTCATGGAGTCCGTCGGCTACCGGCCCGGCCAGGCCAACGCGAGGCTGGCGGGCCTGGCCGAGGCGGGCGGCGGCACCCTGCTGGCGCTGGGGCTCGCCACTCCGGCGGCGGGCGCGGCGGCGGCCGGGGCGATGGCGGGCGCGGCCGCGGTGCACACCCCGAACGGCTTCTTCAACACGGGCGGCGGCTACGAGTACGCGGCGACCCTGGGCCTGGCCGCGACGGGCCTGGCGATCGCGGGCCCCGGCCGGCTCTCCCTCGACCACGCGCTCGGCCACGTCGTCGACCGGGGCTGGATGGTCCCCATGGCCCTCGCGGCGACGGCGGCCGGCACGGCGGTGGTCGTGGGCATGCGCAACAAGCGCCTCAGGGAGGAACGGGAGGGCGAGCAGGGGGCCCTGTTCGAGGAGAAGTTCACCGGCTGACGGGGTCCGTGTCAGTGGCCGGTGAAAGGCTGCGCGCATGACGCGTACGCCGGACCCGGCCACTCCCCCCGCTCCCCCTGCCGACCTCTGGACGGGCATCGACGACCTCTGGACCTGGCTGGAGTCGAACCGCGCCCCCGACAGCGCGGACACCCTCCTGGTCCGCGTACTGAAGCTGTCGGAGGAGGTAGGCGAGGTCGCGGAGGCGGTGATCGGCGCCACGGGCCGCAACCCGCGCAAGGGCACGACCCACACCTGGGACGACGTCCGGGCGGAACTCTGCGACGTGGCGATCACGGCCCTGGTCGCCCTGCGCACCCTGACCCCGGAACCGGGCGAGGTCTTCACCCACCACCTGAACCGGGTCCGGCAACGGTCGCTGGGAGACGGGGCGTAGGTTCGTGGTGGTGCCGAGGTCCTCGCCCCCTCGCCCTCAGCCGGTGATCACCTCGTTCATCGCGAGGCTCTCGGTCCGTGAAGTGACCGTCTCGCGCAAGGACTTCGCCCTAAAGGGGAACGCCACGAGCAAGCTTGAGCGAACGTCACGCGATGGGCGGCGGCCCGTTCCGCGAAGGCGGGCCGCCGGGCGACACCCAGGCCGTGTGCCGCCGGACCCTTCTCAACGGGCCACGAAGCGCACGAACGGGTCCCACTCGGCCCGCCCGACAGCGAACGCCGGACGCGTCACGTCCTTGGAGTCCCGCACGTGGACGACCTGTTCGGCGATAGCGATCTCCACGCAGCTGTCGCCCTGGGTGCCGCTGTAGCTGGACTTGAACCAGGCGAGGCCCGTCGTACCGCTGCTCATAGCTCTCCTCGCAGTCGCTCCAACAGATCCCTGGAATCTTGGGGGTTCAGGGCCTGCGAGCGCAGTGTTTCATAGCGACGGCAGAGCAGGCTCACCTCTTTCACGTCGGAGATCAAGCGTCCGTTCTGCTGTCCTTCCGAGTACCCGAGCCGTCGCCCGTCCTGCGTTTCCAGCAATTGGACCGGCCCGTCCAGACAGCCGTGAAACTCCACATCCACCGGCACCACTTGAAGCGTCACATTGCGCGGCGCAGTAAGGGCGAGCACGTGGTCCAGCATGCTCGCCTGCACCTCCGTACCGCCCAGCCGCCGCCGGAGAACAGACTCCTCCACGATGAAGCTGAACGGCACAGTCGGCCGTTCCGACAGCATCCTCTGCCGCTCCATTCGCGCCGTGAGCTGTGCTTCCGTCTGTTGATCGGTCAGCAGCGGGATGCTGTTGTCGAACACCGCCCGCGCGTACGCCTCCGACTGCAACAGCCCCGGCACCAAACGGCACTCGTACGTGCACAGGCTCACCGCCTCCCGCTCCAGCCGGGCCCACCGGCGGAACCAGGCCGCGAGGCCCGCCTCGCCCCGGGTCAGATGGCGGGCCGCCCTCCGCAGCGCACCGGTGTTGCCGAGGGCAGCCTCCGCGCGCTCCACGAACGTCGTGTCGGGCATGCGGCGGCCCAACTCCACCGACTCCACCGTGTGTTTGGAGTACTGGACGACCACGGCGAGGTCCCCCCGGCTCAGGCCGGCGTGCTCGCGTAACGCCTGGACGACCGCCCCGAACGTACGGAGGCTGTCTGACGGGTGGGGTTCCCGTTCCCACTCCCCCGCGGAACCACCCACCCGCCCGCCCGCGCCCTCGGCCCTGCCGTCCTCGACTCCGACGATGTCCATGCGCCGCCTCTCTCCGCACCCGGACGGCTCCGTACGCCGCACCGCACCCGCCACTCAGCGTGACGGCCCGCGCCGCGTACTGTCCACTCTCCGCCCCCGTACGCTTACTCCGCGTACGGGATGTGCGGGCAGCCGTGGCGGTCAGCCCTTCACCGTCGTCCAGCCCTGGAGTCCCTCCAGATGGACTCCCCGGCCCACAACGCCCCCTACTGCGGCGACCACGAGCGAGCCGTCCGGACGGCTCCACACCACTTCTGGCCCCCGGCCACCTCCGCCAGGCCGGCGATCAGCTGGTTGAGCGTAGAGGGGGCTGTTCACACCGCCCCCGCCTGCGCGGGGAAG
Organism: Streptomyces sp. NPDC048002; assembly: GCF_040653275.1. Lineage (NCBI taxonomy): Bacteria > Bacillati > Actinomycetota > Actinomycetes > Kitasatosporales > Streptomycetaceae > Streptomyces > Streptomyces sp. NPDC048002. The sequence continues at coordinate 355,657 of NZ_JBEZNL010000001.1, forward strand.
TCGTCGTGACGACGACGCCAGTTGGAGACAGCGGCACGAGTGACTCCGGCCGGCCTGCCGCTGATCCGGCATCATGACCTTCATGGCGGACGAAGCGGCCCTGCGCGAGGCAGTGGCGACCTATGACCGATCCAACGCGCCGGAAGCCGAGGCGGCCGCCGAGGACGAACGCAAGCAGGTGCTCACGCAGTTCCCCCTGGAGGAATGGCCGTCACTGCCCCTGTCGCGCTACGCCCTGGGACAGGCCGCACCCTCCGGGAGCGCCTCGACGTACTGCCGACTGATGGAGTTCGGCACCCCGCACCTCGGCAGCATCAAGGGCGGCAGCGCCGCGAAGCACATCATGTACCACCACAACTCCGGCGAGTGGCGGGTCGCCGCCCCGCTGCGCGGGATGGAGCCTCAGGAGGCGTGGGAGGAACTGCGCGGACAGTTCGTGCGGGCCTTCGAGGCCGTGGCCGCGGGCGACTTCGAGGCCGTGGACGACCTGGAGGCGCTCCGGTTCGGCCCGACGCTGGTGACGAAGTCCCTCGCGACCTACTTCCCCGACCACTTCCTGCCCATCTACGCGGCCGAGCACCTGCGCACGTTCGTCGCCCTGCTGGGCGGAACGGCGAAGGCCGGCGCGTCGTCCTGGCACACCAACCGACGGCTCCTCGAACTCGTCCGCACCCGCCCGGAGTTCGAGGGCTGGAGCAGGCGCCAGGTCATGCGCTTCCTGTACGACAACTTCAACCCCCGTACCCAGCAGCGCAGCATCTGGAAGATCGCTCCCGGTGAACGAGGCCGTCTGTGGGACGAGTGCCGGGACAGGGAGGAGATCCGGGTCGGCTGGGACCAGCTCGGTGACCTCGGCCAGTTCCAGAGCGACACCGAACTGAAGAACGCCCTCGACGCGATCTGGCCCCGGAGCAGCGGGGGCAGTCTGACGCTCGCCCGACGCCTGCTGGCCTTCCGCGACCTGGAGGCGGGCGACCGGATCGTGGCCAACCGCGGTACGGACGAGGTGCTGGCCACCGGTACCGTCTCCGGAAACTACCGCTTCGAGGCCGACCACGCGGAGTACCGGCACGTCGTACCGGTGTCCTGGGACGTCTCCCACGGACGCCGGCTGTCCGAGCCCCAGCCCGGCTGGCGGTCCACCTTCGCCAAGGTGCCGCCGGCGTTCTTCGCCCGGCTCACCACGAGCCCCGGCGAACCGGGCGCGGAGCACCACCCGCCCCACGCCGACGAGCCGGTCACTCTGCCGGAGGACGTCGCGGGTGTGCTGGAGGCGCTGGAGCGCAAGGGGCAGGTGATCCTGCACGGGCCCCCCGGCACGGGCAAGACCCGGCTCGCGCTCGGCACCGCCCTCGCCCTCGCGGGACGTCCGGACGCCCTGAACTCGGCGTCGGACCAACGAGCCACCGCCCAGGCCGAGATGCTGCGCTCCGGCCGCGTCCAGATGGTGACCTTCCATCCGTCCTACGGCTACGAGGACTTCGTGGAGGGCTTCAAGCCCGATCTGAGCGCCCAGGGCACAGGGCTGACCCTCTCCCTCGTGGACGGCGTGTTCCACAGCCTGTGCACCCGGGCGGCCGAGCGCCCGAACGAGACGTTCCTGCTGATCATCGACGAGATCAACCGGGGTGATCTGCCCCGGATCTTCGGTGAGTTGATCACGCTGCTCGAACTCGACAAACGGGATCTGCCGCTCGCGCTGTCGGTCAGCAGGCGCACCTTCTCCGTGCCTCCGAACGTGCGGATCATCGGCACCATGAACACGGCGGACCGCAGCATCAGTCACCTGGACGCCGCCATTCGCCGCCGCTTCGCCTTCCTCCCGGTCGGCCCGGACCCCGACGCGCTGTCCGGCACGGTCGGCCCCCTGGACCTGGCGCAGTTCTTCGAGTCCCTCAACACCCGGATCTCCCGGCACCTGGACGCCGACCATCAGATAGGGCACGCCTACCTGCTCCGGGACGGCGAACCGCTCGCCACCGACGCGGACCTGGCGGCCGCCTTCCACCATGAGGTGATCCCGCTCCTGGAGGACTACTGCCTCGGCCGCGCCGACCTGTTGCACCGCATTCTCGGCGGCCTCGTCGACGCGGACACCGGACGTCCCGCGCTGATGTCACCGCAGGACCTCGCCGCCGCCCTCGCCACCGAGTTCACCACCGGCGCGCCCGGCCCCGATGCCTGACCGCGCGGAGATCCGGCTCGCGGAGTACGGAACCGTACGGCTGGGAGCCGAGCAGCTCACCGCGCGGGACGTCGAGCGGCTCCGCTCCCTCCAGGCGAGTGGCCGCCTGACCCTGGACGAGGCCCCGTCCGGATGGAGGCTCAAGGCCGACGCCACCGTGGGCGTCCTCGTACTCGACCGCGTCCGGCTGGTCATCGTGCCCAAGTTCGCCGTCCGGGGCGACCGGCTGATGAGCTGGCTGTCCTACGCTCTCGGCGCGCCCGCCCCGCTCCCGGCGACAGCACGACGGTGGGCCACCGGCCCGGAGGGCTACGCCGACCTCGTGGCCGCCGCCCTGCTGGAGCGGTGCGAACAACTGGTACGGGAAGGGCTGCGCCGGGACTACGTACGACGCGACAGCGTGGAACCGGTCCTGCGGGGGCGCCTGGACTTCAACGCCCAGGTGTCCCGCCGCTACGGGCAGTTGGACCAGTTGTACGTCCGCACCTTCGACCGGGAGACGGACGTGTGGGACAACCGGGTCCTGGGAACCGCGCTGCGGGCCGCCCAGCGCCTGGCCACACAACCGGACCTGGTCCGCGACCTCGCCTCGGTCGCGGGCGCGTTCCCGCGGGCCGCCACCTCCGAAGCCGCCCTGCGCGCCCTGGACCGCACCCGGTACACACCGCTGAACACCCGCTACCGCGCGGCCCACACCTGGGCCCGGCTGGTCCTGCGCGGCGGAGGCGTGACCGACCTCCTCGCCGACCGCGGTACCACCGCGGACGGCCTCCTGCTCCCCATGCCGGCTCTCTGGGAGGCCGTCGTACGGCGCCTCGCCGTGGACGCCACCGCACCGCTGGGCGGGCACGCCGTCTCCGGTGGCGGCGCGACCGGCATCACCGTGCGGGGCGACCTCGGCAACGCCTCGGCCTTCCGGCCGGATGTCCTGCTCGGCCTCCCCGGCCGGGAGTCCGCCCCGCGCGCGCTGCTGCCGATCGACGCCAAGTACAAGCGCTACGACCGGCACGGCGTCGGAGCCGCCGATGTCCACCAACTCCTCACCTACGGCGCCGGATACGCGTCGGGCGCCGATCCACGTGCCGTGATCGTCCACCCAAGTCCCGGCGGCATGGCGCACCGGGTCCTGCGGATCGACGGACCGCGCGGAACGCTGGGAAGCGTCCACGTCATCGGCGTCGACACCGAGGTGACGCCCCAGGAGGCAGCCGCCCGGATGGGGAAGCTGCCTGCCTGGAGCGCTCGTTGACCGTGCCGCGCGATCAGAACTCGTCGAGCGTGAACTCCGGGTCGTCGAGCCCGCTCGTCTCGAACTCGGCGTCGCCCATCATCGACCCGCCGAGCAGCCCCGTCATGAGCTCGCCCATGTCGAGCTTTGTCGCGCCGGCCGGAGCGGTCGGCTTCTTGCCCTCGACCACGCGCAGGGTCAGGCCGAGCTTCTTCACCTTGGCGTTCTCGGTCAGCTTGGCGAGGTCCAGGTCCACCTGGGCCAGTTCGCCGTTCTTGAGCGTGAAGTCGGCGGTCACCTTGGCGTTGGGGGCGTCCTTCAGGTCCTTCTCCGTCGGGATCGGCGCGCCCATCGGCAGGTCCTTCAGCAGGGGCTCGACCTCCCCCAGCAGCTCGGTCATCAGCGTGCGGAAGGGGGCCGTCGCGGTGACGTGCTCGGTGCCGTCCTCGCCGTCGGACGTCTTGAACTCCACCTCACGGGCCATGACCTTGCGGAGGGCGTTCACGAGCTTCTTCTGCTGCTTGGCGTCGAGAGACGGCTCAGGAGCCGGCTCGCCCACCTGCCCCTCCTCGGCGGCCTCCTCCATCTCCTTGACGTTGAACTTCACCCACTTGCCTTCGATGACGTCCTTGAACGCCCCCGCCTCCGCGGGCAGTTCGTCGGCGTCGGGAAGGGGAGCGCCCATCGCCTCGCCCATGACGTCCATGTCGGCACGGAGGTAGACGTCGTCGCCGATCAGGCGGTACTCGACGAGGTCACCGTCCGAGGTGCTGACCTTCATGGCCATGCCGACGAGGTCCTTCTCCCCGGACTTCTCCAGCGGCTTCTTCGAGTGCACCGTCATGGTGATCTTCGCGCTGCTGAACATCTCGGCGATCTCGTCCGGCATCTCGTCACCGGGCGCGGGGTCGGACGAGGCGTCCAGCGCCTTCAGCGACGCGGCGTCCGTGTCCAGGTCGAGCTCGAAGGAGACGGTGTTCTTCTCACCGAGCTTGTCGAAGGCCCGGTCGAGCTTCTGGCCGGCGGACAACTGCTCCACGGTCCCGCAGGCAGCGGCTCCCGCGAGAACGGCGCCGACGACGGCGGTGGCGGTCAGGGTCTTGCGTACAGCGTTGATGATGGTCTCCTCGTAGCTCCGATCACGACGTGATCAATAGGGAGACCCACAAGTGGCCCACAGGGTTGTGCCGCGGCGTTGGAAGGGTTCACGGCCTGCCCGGTCCGCCCCAGGGTTCGATCGCTATTCCGGCGCTGGATGCCGCAATCAGGTCGCTGCCAGTCTGCGCGTCGGCGCTCCCGCGAGTTCCCGCAGCTTCCCCAGTGTCTCCGAGTCCGTCGAGTACACGACCGTGCCGACCATGCCCCGCGTCAGCAGCACCTTGTAGGTGTTGCGGATCAGGCGGTCCACGTCGGCGTCCGGGGTGGACTTCTTGAAGACGGGGTCCTTGGACGCCGTGCGGTCCGTAACCCAACGGTCGCCTCGCCAGAGCAGGTCAGGGCCGACGATGACGCCGGACCAGTCGTACTCGAAGCCCTGGGCGGTGTAGACGCAGCCGACCTGGCCGAAGCCCGCCGGGTCGGTGGCCCACAGGGCAGCCGGGGGCGCACCGGACACGGAGCGGTCGCCGCGCAGGTTCCAGGGGCGGGCCCAGTCTCCGATGACGACGTCGGGAGGCAGCGGGTCGCCGGGCTTGGGTTCCGGAGACCAGCGCCAGCAGTAGCCTGCGGACATGCGTGCGCCGTAGCCCTGGGCCCGGCGGGCTTCCAGAAACGCCTCCATCTCCTGCGGGCTGTCGGCGACCAGCAGTTGCATGCGGTCGTCGGGTTCCCAAACCACCGGACCGCCGGTCTGGAGCCCGAGGAGCCGTACGACCCAGCGCAGGTACGCGTCACTGCCCCCGCAGCGGAACTGGCTGTCCAGCGGGACGACGTGACAAGGGATGCCTCGGGTGGCCGCTGCCGCCTTGATGTCGGACACCGTGCCCATCTCGCCGGGGCGTACCACTTGGTGCTCGTCGAGGAAGAACACGGGCACGTGGGCGACATCGATGAGTTCGTCGATCTGCGCCCTGCCCGTGCGGTTCTCGGCGCGCGTGTAGCGGTTGGCCGAAGTCTCCCGGATACGGTGAGCCTCGTCGCAGATCAGGGCACCCAGACTGTTCTTCTCGGCGGTCATGAAGCTGTTGAAGTACTTGAACAGGTCCTGGACTTCCCGCTTGCGGGCTCCGGCGACCTTCCTCATCGTCTTCGTGAACGACTGTGAGCCGGTGGCGTGCAGTGCGGGCACCCCGCGCCGGTAGAGCTCACCCAGCAGTTGGAGAGCGATGACGCTCTTGCCGGTGCCGGGGCCGCCCGTGACGATGACGACCTCCTTGCGATCGGCGTGCTTCGCCTTCTCCACCGCGTTGAGCACCATCCGGTACGCGACCTGCTGCTCGTCGAGGAGGACGAACTGCGTTCGTTCACGCACCTCTTCGGCGGCCACGGACATGAGCTGCTTCGACGGCACCGTGGCGCCCGCGAGGAGTTCGTCGGCCGCCTGGGCCCCGGTATGCCTGTCGCTCAGCAGCGTACGAAGGTGATCGGTGAAGGCCCCTCGGCGTTCCGCGGTGAAAAGCAGTCCGCGGCCGTCGCGCTCGATCTCACGCAGGCCGGTCACACCGAACTCGGTGGCGTTGTGCAGATACGCCACTCCGGCCACACGGTGTCCCTGTTCGGCCACCGCCCCGTTGAAGTTGACGAGGTAGTCGCGGTAACGCCGGACCTGCTCAATGGGGTTGAGGACCGGGTGAGCATAGGCGTCGACATGACACAGGGTGGGGTCGTCCTCGTGGGGCAACGCCTGGCTCCACTGCTTCAGCTCCATCACGACGTACGACGGCTCACCGGTGCCCGGGTGCACTCCCGCCAGGACGGCGTCAGCGCGCTTGCTGTTCAGCGGGAGCGCGTACTCCAGCATGACCTCCACGTCGCCCAGGCCGGCGTCGTTGAGCGCCGCGGCCAGCACGGGAATGCTGCGTTCCCAGGAACGTGCCTCCGAGGTGCCGGGCCGATAGCCGCGCATGTGGACGAAGTTGTCAGTGAGGTGCAGGAACAGCGAACCGTCGAGTGCCATGACGGCGACCGTTTTCGCGGACGCGCGGAACAGCAAGGAATTCCCCCAGGCAGCACGAAAGGACTCGTGCGGGTGGGGGCATGTCCTTCGAGACTCCACCGGAGTGGAGCGGAAGCCCGTCGGGCCGCGTTGACGACGTGTCCGAGGGTACCCGGCGGTACCGGCGGTCGTACGGGTGAACGGCATTGTCGCCGGGGATCGGCACGGCTCTCGGAGCCGACCTCGATGCGGAATCCGGAGCCCGAGTCGAACTCGGGCCCGGCGTCGCAGTACACCGCCGTGAGCGGCAGACGAGTCGGGCTGTACGCCGGGGAGAGCCGTCGCAGGGCTATGACGTGCACAGATGGCCGTAACGTCCACCAGCGTGGCTACTTTGGCGGCTACGCAAGCGCGGATGCGTCCCATCTCCCCCGTAGCAGCAAGTCCCTGCCCCGGCACCAGACCGTACAGCAGAGCTTTGTCGCCTGTGGGCAGTCGGTCCGCAGCGTCCAAGGCCTCACTGAGTACAGTGCAGGCCCTCGTCGGCGTACAGTTCGGGCCACGATCAGCGCTGGAACCTGGTCATGGTCATCGCCTGGTGTTGCGCAATCTTCATCTTCGGCGAGGACACAGCGGGCATGCTGAGAGCCTCGATCGCCACGATGGAGCGGGCATTCACCGGACTGAACGCCTGCGACTGCGTGTTCGATGAAGCCGGTGCACACGGCGAGGTTGCCGGGGAACGCCTGCGGCAACCACTCGCCCAGGAAGCCGGGGAAGAGGTAGCAGCAGAACTGGCCGATCTCGAATCGATCGCCGACGAGGTGCAGCAGTCGGTGGCGTCGCCGCGCCTGCTGAATCGGATTGTGGGCCGGGAGGCGGCCGTTGAGGTCGACTCGTCGCCTGCCGACGTGTCCCGGCCTCGCGAGACCGATCTGCGCATATCTGGTCATCGTCGTACAGCGGACGGCGAGGACCGGCTTCGTGGACGAGTGGTTTGCAGAGGATTTAGCTGCCGAAGGCACGGGCGGCTCTTGTTCAATGGCTGAGGTGCCTGGAGCTGCGGCAGCACGACGTTGAAAGGTAAGCGGCAGTCTGCAGCGGCCCTCAACCAGAGGCGGTATCAGTCGACTTGAGTGAGGCTCACCCAAGTACTCGTCATGGCCGTGCAACGAACCGCACGTGTTCAGATAGCACTCGCGCTACCGACTCCAGGTCCGCCAGCCGCCTTGCCAGCGTCGATTCGGCGAGCTTGGGCGGCAGTGCATCCGCGAACTTGAGTCCTTTGACCGCCCGCTCGTCGACCTCCGGCAGGCACAGATGGTCCGAAGCGGCGGCCGAGACCTGTTTCCAGGCGTCAGGGCTGAGGTCCTCACGCAGCCGGATCCAGCAGTCGTTGATCTGCTGGGCAGGTACGGCGACCTCAGCGAGCGTCGCCGCGAGTGTGGCGTTCACCCGATGGCCGGCCCATGTCCACCACCTCACGTATCCTCCGGAACCGCGGGTGATCACCGTGCCTCCGGGGTGCACCTCTTCCATGAAGTGCTCCCGTGCTTCGACCAGGTACTTCTCCGCTCGCGCCGTGAGGTCCACCGGCGGGTTCGCCCCAAGAAGCACTTCTCGTACTGCGCGGGTGAGTTCGAAGGAGATGCCGAAGTCGAGGCCGGCACCGCTCCACTTTGCTTTGCCGCCGCCGTCGACGGGCTCGACGAAGCACCGCTTGCGCTTCCAGTCGATGTACGTGACCTGCCAGCTCCGCCCGGCCAGGAGCAACCGCCTTGGTCCGTCGATCCGTTCGGTGAGAAGGCTCGGATCCGTCCTGCCGATCTCCTGGCGGCCTTGCAGCACTGTGAACTGGGGAGGCGCGGTGAAGACCGCCGTGAGGTTCATGAAGTGCCGGTGCCCGAAGCGCCGTTCCGCCTCGGGGCCGATGAACAGGAGTCCGCCGTCCTGATTCAGGTAGCCGTTGTCGACCAGGTGCCGGACGATCGGCTCGGCGGACTGACCGAACGGGCCGAGGCCATTCCACCACTCCTGCCAGAGACGGTCCCCGACCTGCGGTTCCTGCAGGCACAGCGCGAGAAGCTGTTGGGCCACGATGTGCCGCGGCTCCGGCGGGGCGACGACAGGCTCCACCCAGCCGCGCGACCACTGCAGGAGAAGGGCCGCGGCGCCGAGGAGTCCATCGCGGTCCAGCGCGAGGAACAGGCAGTTGCGTGATGCCCCGGGCCTGCGTCCGGTGCGGCCGAGCCGTTGCAGGAAGGAGGCGACGGTGAGCGGGGCGTCGATCTGGATGACCCGTTCCAGATCCCCGACGTCGATGCCGAGTTCGAGGGTGCTCGTGGAGACGATGACACAGTCGCGGGCCTCGGCGAATGCCTGTTCCGCGCGACGGCGTTCGTCGACCGAAAGGGAGGCGTGGGAGAGAAAGGTCGTCACGCCCTTGGCTCGCAGCTTCTCCCCGAGCTCCTCGACGAGCTGACGGGACTCGCAGAAGACGAGCCGCTTTTCGCCGCGGTGCAGGGCCGCGATCACGGTTGCGGCGTTGTCGACGGAACCCACATAGTCGAGCTGGATGTCCGCCGGGGGCGGCGACACCGCTCCCGGCGTCGCCGACTGCGGGTCGGCCAGATGCGGGGCCACCACCACGGACGGCCGCTTCCCCGCTCCGGATCCCTGCAACCACAGCAACAGCTCCTCAGGGTTGCCGACCGTGGCGGACAGCCCAACGCGCTGGACGGGGCGCCCTACGACGCGCTGCAGCCGTTCCAGGACCGCGAGCAGATGCCAGCCCCGGTCGTCCCCGGCGAAGGCGTGCACCTCGTCGACAACCACGGCGCGCAGTCCGGAGAAGAAGGGCGTGTGATCGACATTCGCGCTCACCAGCATCGCCTCCAGCGACTCCGGCGTGGTGAGCAGGATGTCGGGCCGCGCGGCCAGGATCCGCTTCCGCGCGCCGGAGGTGACGTCCCCGTGCCACAGGGCGGCCGTGCGTCCGAGCCACGAGCTGTACGTCTCCAGCCGGGGCAGCAGGTTGTTGAGCAGCGCCTTGAGCGGACACACGTAGAGGACGGACGTCCCTGACCACCTCCGTTGCACCAGCTTCGACAGCAGTGGAAACGAGGCGGCTTCCGTCTTGCCTCCGGCGGTGGGTGCCAGAAGAAGCGCGTCGTCGCCCGCGAGCAGCGGCCCGATGGCCTCCTCCTGCAGAGGGCGCAGTCCGGGCCAGCCGAGCGTGTTGACGATGTGGTGGACCAGCGCGGGTTCGAGATCGTCGATGCCGCTCACGGCATCTCCAGGTCGATGTCGTCGGCGCGTGCGGCCGCCGCGTTGCGTTCCACTTCGGTCAGCTCGCCGTCCGTGATGGTGAGCGCGTAGTGCTTGCGCGGATCGAAGTCCTCGAACTCGTCCACCCGGTCGAGCACATCGGCGACGAGCTTGCGCAGGAAGACGCGGGGCGCTACCCCGACCTTGCCCCCGAGTCCGCCGGTGACGGCAGTGGCGAGTTCCATGAGATAGGCGTCGTCCACCTGCTGCTCGACTCGCTGCGGATACCGGGCAGCACCCGCGTACAGGTCGCGCACTCGCCTGCCCAGCTCGCCGAGCCGCTCCAAGTCAAAGCCCGCAAGCCGCAGTTGGACCGCTCGCGGAGAGTCGAAGCGCGGGTCGGTGCTGAAGTCGGTCGCCAGCCGCTGCGCCAGCGGCGGAAGCCGCTGCACTCCCTGCTGACCGTCGAAGAATGCCGGGGTCCCGGTGATGACGAGAAACAGCCCGGGAAAGCGTCCCGCGTCAATCTCGTCGAGAAGCTGCCGCAGAGCGTTGAGCCCCTTCTCCCGCACATCACCACGTACCCGCTGGAGAGTCTCGATCTCGTCGAGGACGACCAGCAGGCCGGGATGGCCGCAGTCCCGCAGCACCGTGAGCAGTCCCTGCAGGAAGCCGAGCGCCGCGAAGTGGTCGAGGTCTCCCCGTACTCCGGCGGCCCTGCGGGCAGACGCCGCGACGGACTTCTGACCGCCGAGCCAGGCGATGAGGGCTTCGGCGGTCGCCGCGTCGTCGGCCGCGACCGCGCGCCGGTACCCGCGCAGCGCCGCGGCGAACGCCGGTGTGGTGCGGGCCACATCGGCAAGCCGGCGCTCCATCAGTACGTCGACGGCCGCTGCCAGCGCCACCTCGTCGTCCTCGTCCACGTCCCCGTTGTCGAGGACCTCCTCCTCCAGGGTGTAGAACCAGGAGTCGACGATCGCGCGCAGCGCACTGGGCTGGTGTGTCGCGGTGGACAGCCGCTCGGTCAGCCGGCGGTACACCGTCTCCAGCCGGTGCAGAGGTGTCTCCGTCTCGGAGATCTGCACCTCGGCCGTGGCGAGCCCGGCGCGCTTGGCCCGCTCGGCGAGCCAGCGTGCGAAGAAGGTCTTGCCGGAGCCGTACTCACCGCGGATGGCGTGGAAGGCTGCCCCGCCCCGCGCCACCGTGGCCACGTCCTCGTCGAGGGCGCCGGTGAACCGGTCGAGGCCGACCGCGAAGAGGTCGAGCCCGGAGTGCGGCACGGTGCCCCGGCGCAGTGCGTCGACGACCTCCCGCCGCCGGACCGCGCTCACGTCGGGCGGCGGCGTCATCGGCGTCACGTCGGCTCCTTCGGGAAGAACTGGTCGCGCATCAGGGTCACATCGAGTTTCACCGTGTGCCCGGCGTCGATGAAGCCGAGGACCGGGTAGCCCTCGATGTTGAGCAGCCGCTGCACGGTGGCGATGAACCCGTCGATGTTGCGCCGCACCCGCCCGGTCGCCGAGACGGCGCCGGCGAGCGCGGCCGGTGACATGGTGCCGCCCGCCCCGGCCAGCGCGTCGATGACGGCCGCCACGACCTTGCTCTCGGGAGCCTTGCGGACGTACTCCTTCTGCGCCTCGTACACCTCGCTGGCGACCACTCGCTCGCCCAGGGTGGCAGGGGCGGCTCCGTCCGCGGCCGGCGCTACGACGTCGGCAGCGGCGAAGAGCCCTTCGCCCACGTGCTGCTCCTTCGGCTTGCCCCGCTTCGGTTTGCGTGGTGCCTCCTGCGCTGCCACGGCCTCGGGCCGCCCGCCCTTGTAGGGGGCCCACCACCGGGGGACGGCCTGCTCCCGGGGCAGGGCCTCCCACCCCTTCGGCACCATGTCGCGGTCGGGCACCAGGACGAGCAGCGGCACCGTGACCTCCGCGAGCGCGGCTCCACCGTGGTACCCGGCCCGGCGGCCGGTGTAGCGGATGTCCTCCCGCCAGGGCGCGGCGATGCTGCCGCCGCCTTCCAGGACGCGCGGCCCCGACAGCTGGACCTCGCCGTCCTTCGCCGCGCCGGTACGCCATCGGGCCGAGCCGGGCCCCGCGCCCTCATCACCCACAGGTCCTTGGCTCGCGCCCCGCTCCAGCACATGGCCGTGGTCCGCGACGAGCACGACCGGGCGCCCGTACCCCTTGGCCGCCGACAGCAGTTCCCGCAGGTAGGTGACGTCACCCAGGCTCCACTGGGTGCGCCGCCCCTGCTGTCCCTTGTCGAGGGCGTCGTCGATGGTGTTCAGTACGACGCCGACGACCGCGTCGGAGGCGAGCGCGGCCATGATCTCCTCGGAGAGGAACCTTCCCGCTCCTCCCTCTATCCCTGCCTTGTGGAAGAGCAGCGCGTCGAGTCGCCGCTGCTTCCAGAAGGCGGCGAATCCCGAACTCTCCTTCGCCTGCCCGCCCTTGACCGCCGTTCCGGTGAGCAGGGAGGCACGGCTGACCTCGGTGACCGAGGGCAGCATGGACACCGCGGCCATCCGCCGCGGCTCTTCCTCCGAGCCCGCCTTGCCGGGCACGGCCTCGGTCCAGCCCTCGCGCTCGGCCTCCTCGCCCAGTTGCGCGGCGACGGCGCAGCTCATGCCGTCCAGCACCAGGACGAGCGGAGCCGTGTCGCCGGCCAGCGGCCTGACGGCTTCGGCCAGTACGTTCTCGACGACCAGGCAGCCGCCGGGGTGGAGCGCGGTGGCATTCGGCGTCCAGGAGGCGAGCCGCCGGGCGAACTCCTCGTCCAGCCGCTCCCGCCGCTCCCTGGCCGCCTCGTACAGCGCACGAAGGTCCTCGCCCGCGGCGGCGTCCCCCTCGGGGTCGCCGGCCCACAGAACGGCGAGCGCCCGGTCCGCCCAGCCCCAGTCCCCCGCCTGGTCCCGTACTCCGGCCGCCACCGACGCCACCGAGGGCCGCGGAAGGGCCAGCCAGCGGGCGATCCGAACGGCCATCTCGGCCACGCCGACGCGGTCCGCGTTCAGCCGGGCCAGCATGTGCGCCTTCAGCTCGGCCAGGGCCGCTTCCCCCGCTTCCGGGGAGGTGCGGGCCGCTGCCGTCACCTGCCGCAGCTGGGCCGTGAAGCTGGACGGCAGGAAGCGGTTGGATTCGAGGGCCGTGGTGAGTCCGGCGTCCTCGGCGAGCTTGTCGGCGCGCTTGAGGACGGCGGAGACCCGCTCCAGTGCGTCGGCGTTGTGCCGGGCCTCCCCGATCCAGCGGATGAGGGCGCCCTCGACGGCCTCGGTGAAGGACTGCAGTTCGGTCCGGCGCGGCATCACCTGGCCGAACAGCCCGCCCACGGCGAGCACCACGTCCGGGCTCGCGGCCTGGTCGCGCAGGACGGCTCCCAGCAGACCGAGCGGCATCGCGTCCGGTCCGCGCCCGGTCTCGGCCAGGGACATCAGGACCGGTGCGGCCGGTCCCGTGGTCTCACCGAGCCACTTCTTCAGTTCGTCCCGTTCGGTCTGGTCCAGCTCGGCGAACCGCATGGGCCCCGCAGGTGTTCGGGACCAGGTGAGCAGGGCGTCCAGATCGACGACTGTCCCCGCCGCCGGGGCCGCCCCGTCGTCGCCGTCGCCCAGCCCGAGCCGGGCCACGGCCAGCGCGCGCAGCGCCGCGTCCCGCGTCAGGACGGAGCCCGCGCGCCTCCACCCCTGGGACGGCTCGGCGTCGAGCAGCGCCTCCAGCAGCCATCCCTCGTCGTACATGCGCGGGTCGAGTCCGGCCGCTCCGAAGCGCTGCATGACGATTTCGGCGTTCTCCACCGTGAGCGTCTGCCGCCGTACCGCCTGCCCGCGCAGGTCCCAGCCGATCTGACCGTCGTCGACGCCGGTGGTGACGACGAGGAGGTCCGCACCGGCGGCCTTGTCCCGGTGCTTGGTCCACTCCTCGAGGATGCCCAGGACGGACGCCTGGTGGCTGACGCGGACGCGCCGCGTCTCATCCCCCGTCCGCACGGTGAACTCCTCGGGCGCGCCGGCCGTGTAGCGCCCGTGCACCAGGACGAGACGCCGGTCTCCGAGTCCGGAGGCGTGCGTGGCGAGCAGGGCCTCGATGGTGCGACGGCCCACCTGGGGCAGGGCGGCGCCCATCAGCGTCCGGTCTCCTTCTCCTGGTCGTCGGTGGGCACGGGGCGCCAGGTGACCTGGATGCGGGTGCCCGGATGCGCGGCGAGGTACGACCTGATCTCCTCCTCCACGTCGGCGACCGTGGCGGCGAGGGACGCTTCGAGCCGAGTGGGCTCGACGACATGCGGAGCCCCCGGGCGTACGGCGTGAGCGGGTACGTCGACCGGCCGCCCGCCACCATCGACCTGCTGCGGCGTGTCCTCCGGCACGACGGGCGCCGACGGGATCACCGGCTTCCCGTGTTCCGTGAAGCTGATGTCGTCCGCGGTCGGCTGAGGTGGCACGGGCTGGGCGACCTGCGCGAGGCGTGCGACTTCGTTGACGAGGGCCAGCGCCCGGTCCTGGAGCTGTTCGAGTACGGGGACGAGCGAGCGGGCCTGCTCGTGGTCGTTCGCGGTCTCCTCGATGACCTGGATCAACCGTGCGGCCCGGTCGCCCACGCCGTCGTCCCGGCCGGTGAAGCCGCGCACGCTGCCCAGCAGCTTCCAGTTGGTGTCGTCGAGCGCGGCCAGCACCTCGGGAGCCTGCTTGAGGGCCGCCCCGATCTCCTGGTCGGTCACGTCGTACGCCACCGCCGCGAGCTCGCGCACCACCACGGCCGCGTCGTCGGTGCGCCCGAGCCGGGCCACCAGGTCCGCCGCGGCCTTCATGGACCTCATCCGCGGGGCGTCCGTCCCCTGGGGGCCCTGCAGCCCCAGCTCTCCGGCCCGCTTCTGCAGCACCGACCGGACCCCGCTCACGGCATCGCGATGCTGCTCGGCCACTTCCTTCACGCCGGTGGCGAGTTTGGCGACGTTCAGTGCGATGAGCGCGGCCGGTACGTGAACCCCGAAGATCCTTCCGGCCCGTTCACGCGCGGTCGCGAACTCCTCGTCGGTCGGCTTCTCGACGGCGCGCAGTCCGTAGCCGGGACCGATCTTGTCCAGCTCCGGCGCCTGCCGCAGCGGTGAGGTCTGGTACACCCACGTCCGGTCGTCGAGCAGCGCGTAGGTGGCGATGATCAGGTTGCTGACGTTCTTCTCCAGGCCGGTGAACCCGAGCTGGCCGATCCACCTGCGGATGTCCTCGACGGACAGGTCCGTCCCGGCGTGCGCGTCGGCGGCCTTCTGGTTGATCCGCAGCCGCCACTCACGGCTGACGTTCAGCGGACCGTCGTACACCTCGCCCAGTCCCAGCGGGTGCACGATCTTCTTCACCATGGCCAGCTGGTGACTGTCGACGACGATGCGTCGCTCGCCGCTCTCCATGGCCCGGCCGATCCATTCCAGCGCCGTCTTCAGCTCGCGCAGGGTGACCGGCTTGCGGGTGAGGGCGGGGTCGAAGTCGGGGTGCTTCGGGTAGAGCACGGCGAACATCTCGTCCGCGAGGGCGTAGAGGTTCTTCTCGAAGCCGATCCCGGGCTCGGGCTTCTGCCGCGTGAAGCCGGGCCGCAGCGACCACACGTGCTGGTCCGCCGGGACCTCGGCCCCGACGTTCGCGGCCTCCGCCTTGCTGATCCCGTACAACTGCTCCAGTACGGCGGAGAGTTGCGTGGTGAGGTTGTCGCTCTGCGCCTTGAGCTGGTGGCGGATCTGGATCCGTTCCTCGGTCGGGCGGGTGGCGGTGACGTCGTCGAGGCGGTCGCGCTCCAGCAGATAGTTGATCTTCAGAAGCCGTCCGAGCTGCCGGGCCCGCTGCTCGGAGAAGAAGTCGGGCAGCCAGACGATGGTGTTCCCGGACAGTCCCGACCGCTTCAGGGCCTCGATCCGGTGGACGTCCTCGATGGGCGAGCGCTGCGGCTCGTCGAAGGGATAGTCCAGCACGAAACGGATGTTGCCGTCCGTCTGCGGTTCGAACTGCTCGTCCGGCAGATGGGGATCCCGTACGTTCCCGAAGACGAACTCGGCGGTCCGCCTGGTGCCCCGCCAGACGATCTCGCGCTCGCACACGAACGCCTGGGTGTCCTTGATGCCGAAGGCCGCCCACAGCTGGTCCTTGACCCACTGCCGTCGGTGTCCGCCCTTGTCCGCGACCCCCTGGACCTCTTCGAGCAGCGGCTCGACGTCCAGGTCGGACAGGTGCAGATGGAACACCGGGTCGGCGTCGCCCTCGCTCCTCAGCTCGCCGAAGCCCTGGGCCTGGAGGTCTCGCAGCGCCTTGACCGCGATCGATCCGGCCGACCCCACCCGGGCCCTGATCGTGCCGTGGTTGAGGGCGGCGAGCCGCCCACCGGTCAGCCGGGCCAGAGCCGGGACGTTGGGGGCGAGCGCGGCGAGCAGCAGCGTTTTGACGAGCCGGTCGTCCCGCCGGTAGCGCGGATCGTCGACGGACCCGTACTTCTCCAGCAGATGCGCCCGTACGCGTGCGTGGAAGCGGTGCGCGATCTCGGACTCGCGGCGCAGCTTGGCGGTGAACGCCTCGCCGGTGCCCGACGCTATGACGTCCCACAGGTCGCCGAGCGGGATCAGCTCCCCCATCCTCAGGTCGTCGCGCCGGCGCCGCAGCAGTTCCTGGACGAGCTTGAGGCCGGTGCGTTCGCGCTGGAGCGCTCCGGAGAGGTCCACGAGGACGTTGAGCAGCGCGGGCGAGAGCGGGTAGAGGGTGCGGAAGTCGTCCCAGCTGGCCTCGGTCCGCCCGTGGGCGTCGAGCAGCACCTGCCGGACCTCGTCCTTGGACGACTCGACGAGCGTGAAGGCCTCGTCGCGGGCCGATTCCATCCCGGGCTTCGGTTCCAGCACACGGCGCTTGATGATCTCGACGAGGTTGCTGTCCTCCAGATTGACGACGTCGATGCGTCCGGCCAGGTACTCGATCTGCTGTTCCAGGTTCTGCACCTCGGCGCCCGCCACGTCGGAGCCGATGAGCTGCGACAGGTCGCGCTGACGCGAGATGAAGGACACGATCGGCACGGGCCGGTCGGTGTCCCCGGACTCGATCAGCTTGACCAGCCGCTGCACCTGGTCGCGTACGAAGTCCTGCTCGCCCATGTGCGCCTGGAGCCAGAGGATCAGCTCGTCGAGGAAGAGCACGATGCCGTCGTAGCCGAGGGACTTGGCGTGCCGGGAGATGACCGACAGCCCGTTCTCCAGCGGCACGAAGGCGTCCTTGTCACCGCGGGCCCCCTGCGCGTACGCCGCCATGGGCCCGGAGAGCAGCGCGGAGACGAGTGCCTCGCGGTACGGGTCCCCGGCGGGCGCGTCGAAGGCACGGTCCAGGTCGGCGGAGGTCCAGCTGCCGGCGGCCGGGGCGGCGTCGTCCGAGTCCAGCATGTCGAGGTCGTCGTCATCGCCGTCCGCGCTGACGGCACCGCCGCCCGGGGCCACCGCGGCGGCCCCGTCCCCGAGCCACTGCACGAACTTGGCGTCGTCGGCGAGGAACTCCCGCTGCCTGCGCGCGTCCGCGAGCGCGGAGTCGGCCCGGTAGACGGCGGGGGTGGGCTTGTTCCCGTCAAGGGAGCGCACGGCGTGCACGTAGCCGCCGAGGATGGCCGAGTCCAGGTCGGTGGAGCCCACGAGGTGGTAGGGCACCATGAGGAACCTGCTGTCGCGCAGCCAGTCGTCGTGCTCGGCGATGACCTCCTGCAGCCGCGGCTTGGAGCGCGCCGCCGCGCTGTTGTTCAGCACGGCGTGCAGCACGGTCAGGAAGTGGCTCTTACCGGCGCCGAACGAACCGTGCAGGTAGGCGGCGTGCGAGTTCCCCGACCTGACCGCCGCCCCGACCAGCCCGAGCGCGCTCCGGAAGGCCCCCTGCAGCTGCTCGGTGACCACGTACTCCGCGACGCGGGCATCGGTTTCCGTGAACCCGCCGGACAGCTCGACCTTGAAATCGCCGGCATGGACGTCTTCCTTGATGTCGATGACATCCCGCAGGAAGAGTTCGCTGGTGGGCATCCGGCTCTCGTTCCCTCACTCGGCAGCAGTCGGGGCGCGCCGATCTCCCGGATCTCACGCGCGACATCCAATCTTGCCAGTCTTGGCATGCCTTGTGCCCAGGCCAGACGCAAGTTGCGTGACGCTGATGTCACGTTGAGCGACTCGAGCGCACGAACCTCTCACGCAAAGCGACGAGTGAGCATCTCTCCGTGGCCTTCACCTGGGTGTAGGCCCGCCGACAGACTGGCCGAGAACCACTCAAGCCCGCATACGACCGTCTTGTGCTCCTTTTCAACCGGCTCTGACACTCGTGACCAGCGGGACATGCCGGCGTGCTTGATGACCGCGAGGGGGACCCCATGGGGAGCACTGGGATCGAGGGCTTACTGCGCGACCGATTACTGATCATGGTGAACGACAGGTCGGCAATCGGTCTGCTACCGCACATCGACGGCAACACCGGGGGTCTGCTTCTCACGGGTGCCGATGCCGCCGCGAGGTGCCGGAACATACGCAACAGCTACCCGGACACCGTCGTGGCCGTCGACTACGGCGGCCACGAACACCGGGTCGCGACCGCCGACCGTCCCTTCGGCTATCAGGCGGCCGACGGCTGGCACGCGCTGGACCACTCCGGCCTGGAGGAGGTCCTGAACGGCCAGCTGGCCAACAAGGCGGCGTTCGCGGTGACCCCGACCTGTTTCATACCGCCGCCGGATGAAGACGGCGACGCGCGCGTGCTGCGTGCCGTGATCACCCAGGCCAACCGGCTGGAGCGGACGGACACGGTCGTTCTGCTGCCGTGCAGCTACCGCTGGCTGCGGGACGAGTCGCTGCTGCACCTGGTGGCGGCGGTACGGGCGAGTCGGCATCCCGTGGCGTTGATCATGCAGCACTACAAGGACCCGCTGGAGCGGGTGGGCGTCGCCGAGGGCCTGCGCGTGCTGTGCCGGTCATGCCCGCGTCTGCTGCTGTGGCGTACGGACCTGGCGGCGTTCGACGCACTGGCGCACGGCGCCCTGGGCACGGCGGTGGGGGTCACCGCCATGCTCCGTCACGGCATGGACCCGCGCCGCAAGGGCCGGGGCTGGCGGCCGTATCCGGTGGTGCTCGTCCGCGAGCTGCTGAAGTACCACCGGGTGGAGGTGCTGCAGAACTGGTTCGCGCGCGTCGAACCGTGGACGTGCGGGTGCGCGGTGTGCGAGGGCGCCGAGTTGTCCCGCTTCAGCGAGAGCAACGCCGGCGTACGCGAGTCGCAGTGGCACAACACGTGTGAGCTGTACGCGCTGCACGATGAGTTGATCTCGGCCGACGCGGGTCCGGACAGGCTGGAGTGGTGGCGGCAGATCGTCGACGATGCGGTTGCCCGGCATCACCTGCTGACCTCCGATCTCAGGGAGGAGGTCGCGCATCCTCCGGTGCTGCACTACTGGCAGCGGCCGAGCCCGCCGGCGGTTCCGATGCCGTGACGGATGCTCGGGGCGCTGTCGAGGAGGTCGATCTCGGCCCAGACGACCTTGCAGGGCCCTCGACGGTCGGCGACGCCCCAACGGGAGGAGAGGGCGTCGACGATGACGAGGCCCCGGCCGTGGTCTTGATCGGTGGTCGCGTCCGTGGCGCCGGTCGCGGGCGGCTGCGCAGTGAGGGGGCGGTCGCCTCGGGCGTCGGCGACCTCGATGCGGAGTGCGTCCGTACGGTGTTCAAGGCGGAGGACGAAGTCGCGGCCGGGTACGCGGGCGTGGAGTACGGCGTTGGAGGCCAGCTCGGCGACGACGAGGGCGACGGTGTCGGAGAGGTCCGAGCCGAACGGGATGCCCCAGGAGTCGAGTTGGTGCGTGGCGAGGTGGCGGGCGAGGCGGGCGCCGCGCCGGGTCGCGCTGAGCCGCTGGAGGAACACACGTACGGTGACGGCCGGTTGAGTCTGAGGTGCGGTCATGCGGCCAGCGTCGTGGGAGGTAGAGCACTTCAACAGGTACGGCGCTGGTACAGCCGCGGCTGGGTGGGTTCACTGAGTGGACAGGGTGAGTGACGCCCCGTAACCATGGGTGGGTTGATGTCCCGGTGGGTGCGTGGGAGGTGGGCCGGGCGTGTTGGACGGCGTCGCGAGCAGTGAACCGGAAGTGTCGGACGGCCTCAAGAGCTTCGGCGCGGTCCTGAAGGCGTTGCGGGAGGAAGCGGGTCTGACGCAGGAGGAGTTCGCGCCGCAGGTGCGGTACTCGGTGCATGCGGTGGCCAAGCTGGAGCAGGGGAAGCGGTTCCCGTCGGTGAGGTTCATCGAGCGGGCCGGGGTGGTCCTGCAGGCGCCGAGGGTGCTCAAGGCGGCGGCACGGCATCTGACTCGGAGGCAGGGGTTGGCTTCGTGGTTCGTGCAGTGGGCGGGGATCGAGGAGGAGGCGATCTCGCTTTATGCGTATGAGTGCCGGGCTATTCCTGGGTTGTTGCAGCCGGAGGCGTACGCTCGGGCGGTCTTTCTGAGTAGCTTGCCACCGCTGACCGATGAGCAACTCGAACGGCAGGTCGAGGCGCGGCTCGAACGACAGCGTGTCCTTTCCGAGAAGCAGAACGTGGCCTTCAGCTTCATCATCGAGCAGGCGCTACTCGAACGCCGGACGGGTGGAGACGAGGTCACCGCCATCCTCATCGACCACCTGCTGCAGCGGGCCGAACTCCGCAATGTGCAGCTCCAGATCATGCCCATGCGCCAAGACGATCACGCGGGACTCGACGGCCCCATGTACCTGGCGGAGTCTCCGGAGAACCAGTGGTTCGGCTACTTCGAGGGTCAGCAGGGAAGTGCCCTGATCACCGGCTCGAAAGACACCAGCGCCCTCCTTCAGCGCTATGGGAAGATGCGCTCGCAGGCCCTCAGCCACGAGGCGACCGTGGGGCTGTTGAAGCAGATGCGAGGAGCGCTATGAGCACCACCGAGCTGACTTGGTTCAAGAGCAGCTACAGCGGGACACAGGGCGACAACTGTGTTGAGGTCGCTCACTGCACTGAAGCTGTCCACGTCCGGGACTCCAAGGACAAGGACGGCGGCCAGCTAGCCCTCTCCCGCACCACGTGGTCGGCCTTCGTCACGTACGCGGCAGACGCCCGACTCTGACACCCGCCCAACGCCCGTGGGGCTGCCGGAGTTCAGTACTCCGGCAGCCCCATCGCCACGTTCCGCCTACTCGCCGTCAAGGACGGGCTGCTCCGGGACGCTGGCCTTCTTCGACGCGGCAGCCTTACGCCCCCGCGCCCGCTTCACCGGCCGCCAGCCCTTGAGGTCCGCCGCGCTGAGCCGATGCTTGCCCATCTGCTCGTCCAGGAAGGCATCACAGTCCTCCGCCGGCACAGACTCCCACTCGGGGTCGTACTCACCGTGCCACTGCCGCACCCAGGGCATGACCTCATGCAACCCGGCGATCAACGGGGTCAACCGCTCGGTGCCCCAACCACTCTGCTCCGTACGATCCTCGATGAGGTTGATGAGCGCCTGGGCCTGATCCTTGTGATCCCACCCGGCCCACCCGAGCAGCACAGTCGGATCTGCGTCGGGCCCGGCCTCCAGATAGGAGATGAACCGCTCCTTGGGCACGTCTAGCTTGCCGCGGTGGGACCAGTAGGAGTGCTTGAGGAAGTCAGCGGACGAGTACTTCGGCGGTACGGGGATGTCGAACCGCTGCCCAGTCCGGTCCTCCTCCCGCTGCTGCTCCCAGACCTCCTCCCACTGCGCATGCTTGCGGAGGCCGGGGTCCTTGTACCGCATTGCAGCGAGATACGGCACGTGCTCGTCGGCGATGACGTCGGCGAGCACGTGCCCGAGCGGCAGGTCCGGCTTGTTGAGGTAGTCGGAGGCGTACAGCGCTGCGACGGAGTTGAAGTCAGCGTCAGAACTCAGGGCATCGGCAAGCTGATTGACAGTGAGGGGGCGAGGCTGCTTGATGCCCTCACGCAGGCTGAACCAAAGGACGGGATCTTCACACCGGTCAAGCAACCAGGTACGGATCGCAGCCTTCTCTTTCTTCTCCCATGGCTCGACGGCCCAACGCCGCTTGTATTCGGGCCGCTCAATGAGTCCGATGTCCTTGCGCCGCTCAATGATGTCTATACGGGCCTGAACGATGTCTCGGTACCACTGGGGCCAGCGCTCGGGGATCTCGGTTACGGGGGTCGATCCATGCCTGTCAAACCACACCGTTTCTGTGTCGCCACGTGCCACGTGCCGAGCCAACACAATCTCGAATGCCCGCTCCCCGAGCTTAACTTCGGGAGCGTCCTGATCGGGAGACGCGACAGTAGTCCGCGCTACATCACCTCCGGGCAGCAAGCCATAGAAGCCGTAGACCTGCCAGTCCAACTCCTCCTGGAGAGCAATCATCCGCTGACGGATAGTTGCGCACGCAGTGCGTGCACGATCGAGAACAGCACGAGTCGGCGCCCCCGCAGCACAAACAGCAGAAGGTTCGACCTGAGCCAACTCCTTCGCCTTACAGTCCAATAGGCGCCCTACTGCAAGCGGCAATCGACCAGGAATCGGGAAATCTTGCAGCTTCGTGCCAGTGAACTCATAAAAGCGCTCCCACTCGTCATGCATGAATCCACCAGTACCGGACTGGCTTCCCTTATCGTGACTGACTTGCTTCAACCAAAAACAAGCCGTTGACGAGTTCAACACCCCGAGCAATTCTAGATGCTCATCCTCCCCCGCCCCCTCCGGCAGCTTGATTACCGGAGCAGTACGATTGAAAAGCCGCGATTCGCGGTCCAGGGTGAAATGATTATGGGTTGCTACGAACGCAAATCCTAGCCCCGCAGCCACGCGAAGCTTACTGGAATAGTTCTCCAGATGAACAAACCACGGAAAACCATTCTCGGTCACGGTCTTCCCGAAGATAACTCGCCTCTCCAGAAGAACTCGAAGCGGCCACAGGGAATGTGTCACAAGTCGGTGACCCGTGTCGATGAGTGATGAGTTCGAGGCGTCGGTATACGGGTTCCTTACTTGAACAACCCGGGAGAAAGAATAGTCACGAACAACATCGCCGGTAACCAGCTCACGAGCGGCATCCCCTTCCCTCAACCGGCGCACCGTCATCCGGTCCGGCAAGAAGTAGGCATCATCCGCACCACTGGCCGTAGTCCGCCCGATGCTCGTAGACCTCTCCCCCAACCGAGCCACGGCCGCCGCTTCGATACGCTCCTGCAACGGCCCCGATCCGCCACCCGAGAGACTCCACGGGAACTCCCTGAAACGCTCCCTTGGAGAATCAACGACGCTCACCCAGTCAGACTCGCTGCCAGGCCTTCCAACCTGCTCAACAATCGCCCTCCAAACAAGTGCCTCTTCAGCGTTGGCAGGTTGCGACGGCTCGCCGCGAACTCCCAAAACAGCACGAACCGACCGCTCTGAATTCGGCACCCTGTTCCGCCCCACAAGAATTACCGTCGGCGTCCCGTGCCCGGGAATGAACGCCCCGGATGTGTCGATCACGTACGAGAGTTCAACCCGGTTTCGGAAGACGACCTCGATGAGCTTCTTACCGAATTCACGCTTCATGAAGGAATTCGCAGTAATCTGACCTACGAAACCACCCCCACCGACCGCACCACCGAAGCCCTTCAGTGCCAGCTCGAACAGCCGCTGCACAAACGGAACCGATAGTGCGTACGTCCCCGCACAGGCGTCATAAGCCGCCCGATAATTCTCGTTCTCCTGCTTATCCTTTACCGTGATATAAGGCGGATTCCCCACCACAACGTGATACGAACCTCGCCCCAGAAGATCCATCCGCCGGGCAAAATCCCCTGCATCCTCCGTAGAGTAAAGAAAGGCGCCTCCACCTCCAGAACCGCCCCCCTCCACCTCCTCAAACAACGTTCCCAAATCCGTCTGAATACCGGCCGCATCCCGCCCATGCAGCAACGAGTCCCCCACCGCCACATTGATGGGAAACACCGGCGCGAGCGCCAACCGCTCAGCCCCCGCAGCCCGCATAGCCGCGACCAGCAACCGGAACCGAGCGATACTCACCGCAAACGGATTCTTGTCGCACCCGTGGACGGACTCCAGAGCCCTCCGCACCACAGACCACTCGTCCGCGCCGGGCTCCGCCTCCCGCCACTTCTCCACGAGCCGCCCAAAGATTCCCAGCAGGAAGTGCCCGGAGCCGCACGCGGGGTCGATCGTCCGCAGCCCCCGCCGCTCGACACCCCCCGGCCCCTCCACCACGGGATCCAGCCCGAACTCCTCGATGGCCGGCTCCAGCGTCAGATCGAGGATGAACTCCTCGACGAACTCCGGCGTCTGCAATAGCGCGTACGTCTTCCGGGCATGGTCACTCAGGTCCTGATACAGGTCACCGAGGAACCGCGTATCCCAGTCCAGATCCGAGAAGTCGTAAACGATCTGCCCGTCCGCGTCCCACCGCCGCCAGAACCGCAACAACTCCGTCGCGGCCTCATAGCTAGGCATCAGCTCCCACAGCGGATTGTGCGCACGGTCGAAGAGACCGGCCACGGTCTCATGGGCCCCCGCAAGATGCTCGAAGGCGGCAAGCAGCCAGTCCCGGTCGTTGTGGTCGGGATGCTCGCGGAAGTGCGCCTCGTGCCGCTCCTCCGCCTCGACCAACCGCTCCCCGGGCCCGGCGATGAACGGCGCCTCGATCAGTCCGTGGTCCTCACAGAACCGCACGAAGACACAGGCCAGCACCCAAGCCACCGCAGCCTGAGTCACCCGCTCGTCCCGCCACGCCCCATACGTCGCTGCCGTACGCTGCGCTTCCCGGGCCCGCCGGTACTCGGACTCCAGCCGGACGCGGTACTCCTCCACAGACTCACTGCGCGCACGCAGATCGTCCTCAAGGATCACGACCTGCCGCCGCAGATCCTTCAGCAGCGCCGCCTGGTCCAGCCCTGCCCGCGCATCCTGGCCCGTGACCGTCACTCTTCGCATCCCTCTCGCAGCACCACGTCACCCACCGCACATCGCCATACGGTTTCGCGTCCCAATCCTGCCAGCACCGTCGACCGAAACAGATCCCGCAGGAGTCATGGCAAAGTACTCTCATCTGCCATGATCACGCCGCTAAGGTGATCACCGTGACGGCTCAGACACCTCCTCCGGTCCCGGCGGCCTCGCCCGCACCCACACCGGGAACCGCACCCGCCCACCAACACTCGTTCTTAGAGGTGGGCCGCTGCCACTACGACGCGGCGACGCAACTCGCCAAGTCACCCCCGCTCTTCGGCTCCGCCGACCACCTGGCCGGAATTGCGGCGGAGTGCGTCATCAAGGCGATGCTCCTCGACTTCTTCGGTTCCCGACAGGACACCCCGCTCGGGATCCCGTACAGCCCGGCGATCAGGAACAACCCGGCGGCGCCGAGCAAGACCCAGATCGAGAAGGCGAGGAAGGCCTCCGAACACGGTCACCTCCCTCACGTCTGGGACCAGCTCCTCCTGCTCGCCAACGGCCACCGCGGCGCCACCGTCCTCGCGCAGATCCCCCAGCAGAACCCCTTCCGGGAATCCGCCGACGAGTGGGACGTGGCCCACCGCTACCGTGACAGCAGCCAGATATCGGATCAGCGCGTGAAACGTCACCTCGCCGCGGCCCGTACGGTGATCGCCGCCTACCAACAGGCGAAGTAGCACAAAGCACGAATCACAAACGCAGCCGAAGCCAAGCCGAAGCCGAAATGGAAAAGCAGGCGCCCGCCCCATGAACCCCACCCGATTCGACGCCGCGTGGCACGCCGCCCTGGGCCACGCGCACCGGGCCGCCGAAACCGGCCGGGACACCGTCCTCGTACGCGACCTGTTCGGGCGTGCGTCGCTCCTCATCGACGACGAGTCTGCGCCACTGCCCGCCGAGGAGCTGGAATCGCTCGCGGAGGCGTTCCGACGCGACACCCAGGCCTTCGCAGGCCCCCAACCCGTCCAGGCCGCGTCCACGATGTTCGCACCGGAGATGTTCTTCGCCTCCCCCGAACTCATCGTGCAGGACCAGGGCGAGCAAGGACAGCGGGGCCGCGTCGCCGTACTCGAACGGACCGTCGTGGGCGCCGACTGGGCCCGGGAAGCCGCACCGGGCGCTTCACCGCAGCCCGAGGTGCGAGAGCGACGCGTCGCCCTGTACGGCTTCAAGGGCGGCGTCGGGCGCTCCACCGCCACCGCCGTCCTGGCTCGGCACCTCGCCGACAAGGGCCACTGCGTCCTCGTCGTCGACCTGGACCTGGAGTCTCCCGGGGTCTCCACGCTCCTGCACGGCCTCGACGAACTGCCCGAACACGGCATCGTCGACCATCTGGTCGAGGCCGGTGTCGGCAACGCCGAAGGGCTGGAGCTGGTCACCCAGAGCTCGTTCTTCACCCCCACCCAGGGCAACGGCGAGATCTGGCTGGCCCCCGCCGGAGGCCGCCCCCGCGACGACTACGACTACCTCGCGAAGCTGAACCGCATATACAGCGACCTTCCGGCCGCCGAACCGGGCGGCGCGCCCAAGCCGTTCTGCGTGCGGCTGGAGGAGGCCATCGCCGCCTGCGAAGCCCAGGTGGCCGGGATCTCGCGGCAGCCGGACGTCGTCCTGCTCGACAGCCGCGCCGGCATCCACGACATCGCCGCCGTCACCCTCACCCAGCTCAGCGGGCTGTCCTTGCTCTTCACCGTCGACAACCCGTCCACCTGGTACGGCTACGGCATGCTGCTCTCCCAGTGGAAGCAGCGCCCGGACCGGGCCGTCGACCTGCGCGAGCGCCTCCGGATCGTGGCCGCCATGTTCCGGTCCGCCGGGGACATACAGCGGCTGCACAAGCTCCGCGACAACGCCCAGAAGATGTTCGCCGACACGCTCTACGACGACGCGGAGGGCGCGGACCTGGACGCGTACCACCCGGCCCTGGAGGACGACCAGGCCCCGCACTCGCCCATCCCGATCCTCTTCAGCCACGACCTGATCGGCCTCGACCCGCTTCAGGACCGCGGCTGGCCCGAACTGCCCTTCGTGGAGGCCGCGTACAAGAGGTTCCTCGACGAGGTCTGCCAACTCGTCTTCCCGAGCGAGGAACTGTCATGACGGTCCCGGACCCGCTGTCCACCGACGAGTACCGGACGCTGCTCGCCACCGCGCCCGGCAGCGCCTTCGACGCCGACACCGTGAGCCCCGACGTCACGCGGCTGTTCACGCCGTCGAGCCACCGGCGTGCGCTGGACCCCGACGTGACGGTGGTGCGCGGCGCACGCGGTTCGGGCAAGACCGTGTGGACCAAGGTGCTCAGCGACGACAGCATGCGCGAGATCGCGGCGGCCTCGTACATGATGCCCCGGCTGCAACGGATGACGGTCGCCACGGGCCATGCGAAGGGCGGCGAGCCCAACCTGCACCACCCCAGCAAGAACGTCATCAGCAAGCTCTTGAACGACGACGTCAAACCCCAGCACCTCTGGTCAGCCGTGGTCCTGGCCGGACTCGGGGCCCCGGAGATCCTGCGCATCGAAGGCTGGGACAAGCGGGTCCGCTGGGTCGCCGAGCACATGGAGTCCTACGAACGGGCGCTGTGGACGATCGACCAGGAGGCCCGCAAGAGCGGCCGCACCCGCCTGCTGATCTTCGACGCCCTGGAGCACCTCCACAACGAGAGGCCGGTCGTCGACCAGCTGGTTTCCGGCCTCTTCGAAGTGGCACTGGATCTTCGCATGAGCACCAGCGCGATTCGGGCGAAGATCTTCGTCCGCCCGGACATGTACGAGAGCGCGCCCAAACACTTCCCCGACGCCTCCAAACTCGGCGCCAACGCCACCGACCTGACCTGGACGACGGAGAACCTGTACGGCCTCCTCTACCACCAGCTCGGCAACCACCCGAGCCCCGAGGCGGAGAAGTTCCGTGCGTCGACCGGCAGTTGGCGCAGTGAGGGCGAAGGACGGTGCATCGCCCCCGTCGACGTCATCGCCACCCCGAAGCGGCAGCACGATCTGTTCGTCACGATGGCCGGCCCGTACATGGGCGCGAGCCATCGCCGCGGCCACACGTACACCTGGCTTCCCAACCACCTGCAGGACGGCAAGGGTCAGGTGAGTCCACGCACGCTCCTCCAGGCCGTCGCCACAGCGGCGACCATCAGCCGGGATCGATACCCCGCACACGAATACGCCCTTCACTACGACGCCATCCGCGCGTCCGTGAGTACCGCCTCCCAGATCCGTGTGGACGAGATCACGGAGGACATCCGCTGGGCGGCGGTCGCGGTCGAGCAACTGCGGGGCGGCCAGGTGCCGATGCAGCCGTCGGTGGTCCTCGCCTACTGGCGGGACGCCTCCCTCTCCGCGAAGCTGCGCGAGGTTCTGGCGAACGGCTCGCAGGGCAGCGGCCCGGAGGATGTCGACAACCACCGTGAGCTGATCGACGAGTTGGAGAGGCTCGGCGTGATGACACGGCGCGCGGCGGGCGCCACCGACCTGCGCGACTACGCGGTCGACATTCCCGATGTCTACCGCCTGGCCTTCGGCATCGGCCGCAAGGGAGGCGTCTCCCGGCGCGCGCACTGACCACAGGCAGATCCCGGCGTGCGGCCTTGAAGGCGGCGGAGGGCGCCCCGAAGGGGCGCGGGGAACTGCGCGAACCGGCCACGACGGCGCCACAGAACGACCGACGGCACATCGCGGCGCTTCCACGCGGCGCTTCCAGCGGAGCACTCAGGCCGCCGCGGTCACCGCCGTCAGGAAGTCGCCGTCGAGGTACGCCCGTTCCCCGTCGCCGCCAATCACCTCGACCGTCCGGCCGTCCAGGTGCGGGACCTGCGTCCGCGTGTCCACGGGGCACAGCAGCCACAGCCCGTGCGGGTCGTCGGCCGATCGGCGGGCCGCCGTCTGCAGCCGGACCAGGAGGTCGTGGCCGCCTTCGTCCCAGTACCGGGCGAGCAGCCCCGCATCATGCAGGAAGAGGACCGTGCGAGGTGCCGCGGCCCGCTCCAGCAGGGCCGCCTCCAGACGTACCCAGACCGCACGTACGAACGAAGCCAGACCCCGCTTGATCTGCCCCGGCGCGGAGCCCGCGTCGGCGCGCAGGACCTTCTCCCAGTCCTGCCCCTTCTCCGCCGCCAGCGCTCGGAACTCGGCGAGGAACTCCCGCCCCAGGTCGACGGGTTCGACGGGGAACGCCGCGGCCACCGCCTCGGCGGCACCCGGCAGCCGGCTGCCCTTCACGGTCAGCGCGAGGAACCCGCCGCGCTGAACCCGGGAAGCGAGCCTGGCACGGGTGGCGGCGTGCGGGTCCCCGTCCACCTCCGCGACCGCCGGTATGCCGTGGCCGGGCGACACGTAACTGGTGCCCGTCCCGGTGGACGTCCACTGGCCGGCCGTCTCCAGGGCCGGCGGGAAGAACCGCTCCAGCTTGGTGTCGTACTGGAGCTCGAAGCGGGCCTCCCTGAGCGGGTCCTCCAGCTCGACGTACGTCGGCTCCCGCTCTGTGGAGAGCGCGTCGAGCACGGGGAAGCGCGCGCGCAGCCGCGCCAGCAGCTCGGCGACGGTGATGCCACGGTCCCGTCGTACTCCCGCCCCTGCCTGCGAGATGCGCAGGGCGCGGTCCAGGCTGAGGTCACGGGGGTACAGCTCAAGGCGCGGAGTGACCTCGGTCCCCACGGCGACGGCGGCTGCGAGGTCGACCAGCCGGGTGTCCGCGAGCGGGGCGAAGCCCTCCGGGGCGGGCACCGCGCGCAGGTCCCGGACCACCGCGGCTCGTCCCGGCAGTGGCTCCTGACGCGCCAGTCGCTCCGCCACCGACCCCAACTCGGCTGCGTAGTCCGCTAGTTCACGGGGGCTCGGGTCGTCGGTCCCGGGCAGCGACTCCGCGGCGATCAGTACGGTGTCGCCTCGCCGGTGCACAGCCAGGCGTGGCTCGTGCTGTTCCACGCCCTCGCCGTCCCACAGCTCGGCCTCGGTGGCGGCCCGTACGACGGCCAGCGCCCTCGCGAGCGTGCGCTCGGGCGTGTCGTCGCCCGCGCCGTGCCGGACGCGCAGTTCGGCGGCGGCCTCCTGGGCGGTCATGACCCGCCCGGCCGCCGTGACGATCTCGACGAGTTCGTCGCGCACCCGCCGCAGCCAGTCCGCCTCGGCCCACTGCTTGATCTCGATGCGGTGGTGACGCGAGACCGGCGGCTGCTTGATCTTGAGGTGGTCGGCGATGCGGGCCTGGACCGGCCAGGGGCCCAACGGCGACAGTCCGCCCTCCTCGGGCGGCAGACCGAGCGTGAGCCGGACCACCGGCGCACGGTGGGAACCCTTGCGACCAGGCTCGGGGGTGAGCCTGGCGGCCATGTCGTCTATCGACAGGAGCAACGATCCGTCCGGCTCGGCCTCACCGTCCGTGCGCGCGGCCGGTACCGCGGGTCGGACATCGGCCCCGGTGGGCTGCCGCAGGGCGATCGCCCACTGCTTGCGGCGCCGGTTGAGTTCCTTGCGCACGAGCGCACCCGCGCCCCGCGCCTTCGAGATCGCGTACGGCTGGACGCCCAGCAGCTCTCCCACCTTGGTGGCGCCCAGCCCGTGCGCGACGGACACGGCCCGGGGCGACAGGCCTGCGGCATCCAGCAGGGTCTCGGCGTCCGCGGCCTCGGCGGCGGCGTCACGGGCCTCCTCCGCGTCCTCGGCCAGGGTGCCGACCGTGGCCGGGGTGGTGGCCGGTTTGGTCGCGTCGGCCGCCCGGAACACCTCGCGCCACTCGTCGTGCATCTGCCGCAGCGTGTCGAACCGGTGCTCGGTGTCGCGGTGCAGCGCCCGCCGGAAGAAGGACGTGAGGCCGTCCCTGAGGGCCGGCTCGAACAGCTCGGAGGCGACGTACAGTTCGGCGGACTCGTTGGTGAGCGGGTCCAGCTGTCCGTCGCCCCACATGGGGCGCTCGCCGCCGGCCATCTCGTGCAGGGTGACGGCCGCCGCGTACCGCTCGGCGTGGTCGTCGTAGTACGGCCGCCGCAACGAGCCGAGGAACGGGTCGAGGTAACCGCGCGTACCCGCCTTGATGTCGCGCTCGGAGGCGTCGGCGAGGGAGAAGTCGAACAGCTTCAGACGCCAGATGCGGTCCTTGCTGTGGTGGATGCCGAAGTTGTCGGGCTTCAGGTCGCGGTGGAGGACTCCGTTGGCGGCCAGCTGGTCGAGCGCCCTGAACAGATCGTCGCCGAAGCGCTCCAGCTCGTGGTAGGTCAGCTTGCCCTTGCCGCGCAACCGGGCGCCCAGGGACTGCTCACCGGCGTACTCGAGCTGCAGGACGGTCCGCCCACCGATCTCGCGCAGCCCCTCACCCCGCAGCTGTACGACCGCGCCGCCGCCCACCTCTTTGAGGACGCCCGCCTCGGCACGCAGCCGTTCGGCCTTCTGCTCGTCCAGGGCGACCTTGAAGACCCGTTCGTCGATCTGTACATCGCCGTCCTCGTCCTCGACCGCGCGCTCCACGAGAAGGGCGCGGGCCGTGGCGCCGGTGCCGAGGACACGGCGTACGGACCATTCCGCGTCGAGCGACTGACCGGGCAGCGCCTCCAGCGGATCGACCCCTACGGCTGTGGGTGCCTCGGGCAGCACGCTGGCGCGCTCCGCCTTGTCCAGCAGGTCGAGGAACTCCTCGGCGGAGCCCAGGCGTTCGGTCACGTCGGAGCGGGTGGCCTTGAAGACCAGGTCGTCGAGGGCGTCCGAGAAACCGTCGGCGACGGCGTACAGATGCAGCCCGGAGTCGGTGCGCAGCCGCTCGCTCAGCGCGCTGCGCTGAGTGGCGGGAGGCTGACCGGTGAGGATCAGGTACGCGACCGCGCCGAGCCCGAACATGTCCAGGTCTGCCGGATCGGCGTACGGCTGATCGGTCTCGGGGGCGAGATAGAGGCGGGCCGCGTCCTCGATCAGAGCGGCGTCGAGTGCCGAGCCGCCGATGGAGCGGAAAAAGGTGGCGTTGCTGTCGAAGTCGCGGGCCGCGGTCTGCCAGTCGGTGATGCGCAATTCGGGGCGCGTCCCGTCGGACCGGAAGGAGACGTAGACGGAACTGGCTGCCAGGGCCCGGTGGTAGAGGGCGCGGTTGTGCGCGTAGCGGACGGCTTCGGCGAGCTGCCGTACGAGGTCGAGGCGGATCTCGGGGGTGAGCTTGCCCCCGTAGGTGGCCAGGTACTGGTCGAGGCGCAGGTCCGTGTGCCGGTGACGGAAGAGGATCGCGGGTCCGCCCTGGTGCTCGCGGATCTCGACGGCCTCGACGATGCCGCGGTGCGTGATGCCCTGCAGGACCTGGTACTCGCGGCGGGCCGCGCGATCGGTCGACTTCTTCGCGGCCTCGGTCGCCATATGACCGACCAGGTAGATGCGGACCCGGCCCTCCTCCTGGACGAGGCCGTCGTCGCGCGTGGCCAGGCGGTCCTCCCAGGACTGCCCGCGGTCCAGGGGGTGCGGCTGCAGCTTCCAGGCGTCGCCGAACCTGAGATGGGCCGTGGACTGCTGGACACCGATGGCCTTCAGCAGACGCGGCAGCGTGTTGCGGGAGAAGTCGGGCGTGATGCGGCGGTCGGGGCGGTCGGGCGGCAGGCCGAGGAAGTCCTGCCAGATGCGCTTCAGGCCGGTGGGGCGGTCGTCACGACCGTAGACCTTGACCTTCTGGACGTCGTCGAGATGGCTCTCGAGGTCCGGAGCCGAGAGGAAGATCGCCGGCTCCACACGCGGCACGGAGCGCTCCGGGATACCCAGTTTGCGCGCCGCCCACAGGAGCCTGCTCTTGAGGTCCTTCGACTTGGCGTCGTTGAAGTGGAGGGGGTTGTTGATCGTCCTGGTGCGGTCGGAGCCGTGGAAGTTCCAGGTGGATCCGTTGTTCTCCAGCCGCCCTGGATGGCTCTTGATCTCGACCAGGTAAAGGCCGGCGGGTACCGCTATCAGCAGGTCGCACTCGTTGATACGGCCCGACTGCGCGGTGAAGGAGAACGTGGCCCAGGCGCGATACGGCTCGGCGGCCGGCATCAGGCGGCGTACGTGGTCGAGAGCGTCCTGCTCCCAGGGGTACGGGGAGGGGCGATCCTGGAACCACTGCTGCGCCGGACGCGGCGGTCCCGGCTTGGGCACCGGCCGCGAGCCTCCTGCCGTCACCGTCCGACCTCCGCTGTCTCCTCACGCCCTTTCGGGCCAAAATCCCTGGTTGACCTTACCGCGCCCCACTGACAGGCAGCATCCGTTTGGCTTGCTCCCAAGGTGGGCGGCAGGAGGCGACCGGCGAAGAGTTCAAGACCGAGCGGATCAAGCCTCGTCGGCCCTGGAAGACGCCGTCCGAGGTCGAGCCGGCCACCGCCGAGAGGGTCGACTGGTACTGCCACCGCCGACTGCACGGTGATGTAGGGCACATCCCACCCGCCGAACACGAGACCAACTACTACCGCGAAACCACGAAACACCAGGTCACAGCCACAACCTAGAGTCTCGATCAACCCCGGAACAGTTCACATTCCCCTCTGGTCGGAGGGCGGGCCATGAGGACGCTCATCCCCAGTGTTCCTCCTGGTAACGCAGGAGGTCATCGCCGTGGAGCTGCTTGGTGGCGTTGCCGACCCGGACCCAGAAGTCGGTGGCGCCGTTGCCGCCCTTGGCGGGCTTGGCGAACACCGGCCTACCGGCCGCGGCAACGCTGATCTGGCAGACGACGTTGCCGGAAATCTCGGGGAAGCGTACGCGGACGGTGGTCGCTGTCGGGGTCGACAGGCTGCTGTCGAGGAGTTGGCGTACGAAGAGCTCGTACCCGTCGACATCGGCCTGCGACTCCAGAGTAGTGAGGTCGTTCTCGATGCCGAGGACAGTCCCGTCGTCGGCGACGCCGACAAACAGGTTTCCGCCCTCGCCGTTCAGGAAGCCGCAGACGGCCTTGACGATGTTGTGCCGCAGGGACTTGTCGGCCTGCCGGGTGTGCACGTTCCAGCGGGCGCTGGCCTTGAACTCGGTGCCCTGGGACTCGCCGGCAGCGATCATGTCCGCCGGGGTGGTCGGGACGTACGAGGGGCGTTCCCCCGTAAGGGTTTCGAACGCTTCCCGCACGACCTTGGCGATCAGCTGGCGCCGCCGTTCCAGGAAGGTGAAATAGTCGAGCTGTTCCCAGCCGACCGGGAGCGCGTGCCACCGTACCTGCCGCTCGAGCACCTTCGGGTCCATCGCGTCCGTGATTCTCGGCCAGTAGTCATGTGGTGCGTCGGTGTTGGACAGCTCATCTGCCGGCCACGTCACGTAGGCCATGTTGGCGATGGCATTGACTTGGCGCCGGTCGGTGATACCCAACCGGGCGAGCGCCTTGCGGTGGAACAGGTTGTCCCGGTCGACAGCCTTGGCGGGTTTGACTGAGGGGTCCAGCAGATCACGGATTCGTTGGTCGCCGAGGAGCATTTCGGCGTCGAGGATGTTGAGCGCCGCCTGGTAGGCGAACAGCACCGGTGAACGCGACGAGGAGGTGTCCAATCGGTTCGGCAGGGAGATGTCCCAGTAGTCGCCGGTGAAGTTCGCTGCGATGATCCGGTCGAGTTCCGCGGTGAAGGCTCGGCCGTCACCTGGCGGCAGACTGCCGATGCGTCCCAGATCGAACTCCATCTGTGACTCGGGCGAGTTGGAGTACCGGCCGGTGGTGTGCGCCATGAAGAACCACCGTCCGATCACGGGGCGGAGTTCATCGGCCGTCAGCCCGAAGTCGTGGCGTCCGATCAGCCAGATCGTGTAGCTGTACAGCAGGGCGTTGTCGGAGGTGATCATCTTGCGGCTGCGGAAGCCGGCCGCCGTGACGCACTGGAAGAACTGATGCCAGCTGGTCAGGTCCAGGACCTTCGTGTGTGCTTGGGCGAGCCGGTCGAACTGCTCCTGCCGCCGAGCGGCGGTGACCTTGCCGGTTTCGAGGTCCTTTCCTCGCAGGACACTATAGACGTGCTGCAGCCGGGCGCGCCGGAAGGCGACAGCGACGGCTACGCGCAGCAGTTGGTCCGGGCTGGGATCCAGGAAGGCGTTCCGAGGGCTCGGACCGGGGAGTCCTGCGATCACCGCGCTGCGGCTGAAGTCTTCGAGCTGGCGGCGCCCCTTCTCCCAATGCACTGACATCAGGGTGAGGATGAAGTCTGACTGGTTGAGCTTCACGCCTTCGGAGTTGATGCGCACGAAGATGTCGGCGACCTGCTCCTCGTTGGCCGAAGCGCCCAGCTCCACCACCTGGAAGCGGAACTCGTGCAGGTCCCGGACCCTGTCAATGCGTTCTTCGAGCTCGTCCTTGGCAGCGTCCGACAAAGGCTGTCCGCCGACCTGTTCGAGCCGTTGAAAGAACTGCCGGACGGTGGGCTTGTAACCGCCGTGGGCCCAGAGCGCGGTGATGTCCGGAATGAAGTGGGCGTCACGCTCGATCGCCGCGTCCGTGACCTCGAAAGTCTGGTCCTCCGGGCGGAACGCGATGCGAACGTTGATCTCGTCGAAAGACTTGGTGACGATCTTGCGCCCGGTGAGGACGGCGAACAGGGCGGTGAGCCGCTGCTGCCCGTCGACGACCAACAGTTGGGGTGCTCGATCGCTGGCTTGCGTCCCGATCTGCCGCGTCCCCACCTCAGCGCCGGTCTCCCAGAACATCAGGGTGCCGATCGGGTAGCCCCGATACATCGAGTCGAAGAGATCGCGGGTCTTCGCCGCCGACCAGACGAACGGGCGTTGGATGTCGGGGAGTCCGATACGGCCGCCTTCGATGTTCTCGATCAGGTGCCGGAGCGTGTAACCAGTGTCGCGATACAAGGTGGGTGACACAGCCGAGGGCTCCTAACGTCCGAGGGCAACTGGCCGGCGGAAGCGGTCAGAGCGTGGGAACACCATCAGGTTTCTACCACGCGGACAGGCCGCAACGCAGGACCAACGGCCCTCGCCACAAGGAGGATTGCACGGCAGCGGGACCCAACTAGGTCCTGCCTGAGATCGCGATCACTGAAGGCTGCACATCCAGATCACTGCTCCTCGCAGACGGAGGCCGGCGAGGTAGTTCTGGGGTGTCTTGTGGTGGCGGGTCACGATGCCGCGCCACGCTTTGAGCTTGTTGGTTAGGCGCTCGACAGTGTTGGGATCTTTGTTGGGCGCGGCGTTGTGGCTGACCGGGCGACCGCCGGCACTCTCCTTCTTCTTGGGGCTGGTGGCCTGGTCAGCCTGCTCCGGGATCACCGTCTTGATGTTCCGTCTGCGCAGGTGAGCGCGATTGGCGCGGGAGGACTACGCCCTGTCGCCGGCAACCGCGTCGGGCCTGGCGCGTGGGCAGCCGACCGGACCTCAGACCTTGACTTTGTCTAGGACCGGGATGAACCGGGGGCTGTCGTTCGGCCTGTCCCTCGGTCAGGACGAAGGAGGCGTCGTGGCGGAACCGTCCCGATGCCCCAGGACAGAGGCCGCCTGCACCTGGTCAGACCCCGCCGCGCCGATCTCCGGCCCCACGATTCATGGCTACTCTCGCGGCTACTTACGTAGCCGAGCGGTCCGGTTTGAACCGGTGCGGAACGGGGTGTGAGCGAGCCCCTGATCCGGCAAAGGAAGGCCTTTGACCAGCGCTTTCGCTGGTCAGGGACCCTTGGTGGCAGACGAGTCGGGCTGTACGCCGGGTTCTGTTCCCGGGGTTCCTCGCGGAACTCCGGGCGACGGCCATCCATCTAGGGCCGGTGTTGCCACCGGCCTCGTGCGGTCTACCCGCGGACTCGGGCGGGCAGCCCTCGAACGTCCGCGCAGGAGCGCCGGGGCGCTCCCTCTTGACCTTGCTCCGGGTGGGGTTTACCTAGCTGCCCAGGTCACCCTGGGCACTGGTGGTCTCTTACACCACCGTTTCACCCTTACCGAGGGCCGAAGTCCCCGGCGGTCTGCTTTCTGTGGCACTGTCCCGCGAGTCGCCTCGGGTGGCCGTTAGCCACCACCCTGCCCTGTGGAGCCCGGACGTTCCTCGGGAAGCCCCTGTGAGGGGACTCCACGCGGCCGCCCGCCCGGCTCGTCTGCCGTGTCGACCATGGTACCGGGCCCCGGGTCACAGGAAGTCCGCCGTCTCCAGGTCGAAGGCGAAGGGGGCGGGGAGGGGCACCGGCTTGCCGAAGGGCAGGGTGAGCAGTTGCCGGTAGTCGTCGCCCTCCGGGGAGGAGAAGAGGGTGACCGCGGCCGCATCC
Source organism: Streptomyces sp. NPDC048002 (assembly GCF_040653275.1). Classification (NCBI taxonomy): domain Bacteria; kingdom Bacillati; phylum Actinomycetota; class Actinomycetes; order Kitasatosporales; family Streptomycetaceae; genus Streptomyces; species Streptomyces sp. NPDC048002. The sequence continues at coordinate 392,577 of NZ_JBEZNL010000001.1, forward strand.
CGGTCGACCAGGAGGTAGAGCGGGATGCCGCCCCTGGCGTACGCGCGGCGCTTGGCCTCCTCCCGGTCGGGACTGGGACTGGGACTGGGCCAGGTGGAAGTGACCTCCAGCACCATGGCGACGCCGGCGCTGGGCATCCAGCGGTCCGCTCCCCTGTAGAGCTCCAGTTGTGCGGGCGCGAATGCACCGTCCGGGATCACACGGTCCCCGGGGAAGCCCTCCGCCTTTCCCAGCTTCAGTCCCTTGTTGCCGGAGAAGTCCATGTCCGTTCCGGACTTCTTGATCACTTGTCGCGCGATCCGGCTGATGCAGTGCTCGTGGTCCCCGTCCGGCGGCGACGTCACAATGATCTCCCCCTCGATCAGCTCCGCCCGGAAACCGTCCGGGACATCCAGGGCCAGGAACCCGCCGAGCAGGATCTCTGCGTGACTGAGGGACTCGTGGGACATGGCGGTCATGCGTGTCGCCCCCTCCAGTGAAGTACTCGGTCGTCGCTCGTCAGACTCGACCACCGGGGTGACCCATGTGCGTGAGATCGGGAGTTCGTCCCCCGATCGTGGACCCCGGGGCTGCCCCGCCCCTAAGCCGGCGCGAACCGCACTCGGGCCGCCGCCACGTCCACCTGGGTGAGGCGGGCCCGGATTCGCTCCCCCAGCGGGAGTGGGCCGGGGCTTTCGATGCGGCCGATCACCGCCGGGGTCTCCAGCTGGACCGTGCCGATGCCGGGCTCGTGGTCGTCCACGTCGACCACGCAGCCGTCGAAGACCTCGCCGAGGCGGTCCTTCAGCAGGGCCGCCTCCACCAGGTCGACGCACGCCCGTTCCACCGCGCCCGCCCTCCGGGAGCCCTCCGCCATCTCCTTCGGGAGGGATTCCAGGGCGGCGAGGACCCAGTCGGAGACGGGACCGTCCGCGACCGCGGCCAGGCACAGTTCCGTGGCGAAGCGGTCGGCGAGGCGGCGCAGGGGTGCCGTGCAGTGGGTGTACGGGGCGGCGACCGCCGAGTGGGTCACGATCTCCGGGAGCACGCCGTCGCGGAAGACCGTGTAGCCCGCGCCGCGCAGGAGGGTCGTGCACTCCTGGAGGAACGCGGCGTGGTGCGGGAGCGCGGGGTCGAGGGAGCGGACGAGGGCCGCGTACGAGACGTGGTGCGGCCAGTCGATGTGGAGGGCGGTCGCGGTGCGGCGCAGTCGGCCGACGGCCCCGTCGGGGGCCGCCGGGAGCGTGCGCAGCACTCCCGTGCCGTACGCGAGCATCAGGTCCGCCGCCGCGATTCCGGTGAGGAGGGAGATCTGGGCGTTCCAGGCCTCGGTGGGGAGGGGGGCCCGGTAGTGCAGTTCGTAGGTGCCGTCGCGCTCGGTGATCTCCTGTTCGGGGACGTTCAGGGAGATGCCGCCCCGGTCGATCTCCAGGGCCTCCCGGAGCAGTCCGATCTCCTTGAGCAGGGCCAGCGGCTCCTCCGCCGTGCCGCTGTCGATCTCCCTCTGTACGCCCGCGTAGTCGAGCTTGGCCCGGCTGCGGACCAGGGCGCGGCGGACGTCCACGGCGAGGGGGCTGCCGTCGGCGTCGAGGTCGACGGTCCACAGGGCGGCGGGGCGGGTCTGGCCCGGGAGGAGGCTCGCGGCGCCCTCGCTGAGGAGGGCGGGGTGGAGGGGGATCCGGGTGTCGGGGAAGTAGAGGGTCGTGACGCGCCGGTGGGCCTCGGTGTCGAGCGGTGATCCGGGGCTCACGAAGGCCGCCACGTCGGCGATGGCGTACCGGACGCGGTAGCCGTCGCCCTGGCGGGAGAGGTGCATCGCCTGGTCGAGGTCGGTGGAGGTGGCCGGGTCCAGGGTGAAGAGGGGGAGGTCGGTGGCGTCCGTCAGCGGCAGCAGGGGGTCGCGGGCCGCTCGTTCGGCCTCGGCCAGCACCTGCGGCGGGAAGGTCCCGGGGATGTCGAGTTCGGCGCGCAACGCGGTGAGGGCCGCCCGGAGGGGCGCTTCGGGGGTGCCGGTCACGCGGATGTGGCGGCGGGGCATACAGCGAGCGTAGGTCGGGGGCCGCCGGGCGGCACGCCGTACGCTGTGGCCGAGCTCTACAGAAGGAGATCCACCCGTGCTTGTCCTGCTGCCGCCCTCCGAGGGCAAGGCATCCTCCGGCCGTGGCGCCCCGCTCAAGCCGGAGTCGCTGTCGCTGCCGGGGCTCACCGAGGCCCGTAAGGCCGTCCTCGACGAACTCGTCGAGCTGTGCGCGGGGGACGAGGAGAAGGCGCGCGAGGTCCTCGGGCTGAGCGAGGGGCTGCGGGGCGAGGTCGCCAAGAACGTGGAGCTGCGGACGGCGGGCGCCCGGCCCGCCGGGGAGATCTACACCGGTGTGCTCTACGACGCTCTCGGCCTCGCCTCCCTCGACGCTCCGGCGAAGAAGCGGGCGGCCCGGTCGCTGCTGGTGTTCTCCGGGCTGTGGGGCGCGGTCCGTGTCACCGACCGGATCCCCTCCTACCGCTGCTCGATGGGCGTGAGGCTGCCGGGGCTCGGCGCGCTCGGTACCCACTGGCGTACGGCGATGGGTACGGTACTGCCCGAGGCCGCCGGGGACGGTCTGGTGCTGGATCTGCGGTCGTCGGCGTACGCGGCGGCCTGGAAGCCGAAGGGCGAGGTCGCGGGGCGCACGGCGAGCGTGCGGGTGCTGCACGCGCCGACCCGGAAGGTCGTCAGCCACTTCAACAAGGCGACGAAGGGGCGGATCGTACGGAGTCTGCTCGCGGGCGGGGTGCGGCCGGCGGGGCCGGCGGAGCTGGTGGAGGCGCTGCGGGACCTGGGGTACGAGGTGGAGGCGGAGGCGCCGAAGAAGGCGGGGACCGCCTGGTCGCTGGATGTGCTGGTGGACGAGATTCACTGACCCCGCGCCGGAGACGAAAGGGCGTTGCGCATGTTGCAACGCCCTTTGCGCATGTTGGTGCGCGGCGGCAGGATGTCGCCATGACCTCCGTGCTTGATCTCGCCCCCGTCGTTCCCGTCGTCGTGATCGAGGACGCGGCCGATGCCGTGCCGCTCGCCCGTGCGCTGGTCGCCGGGGGGCTGCCCGCGATCGAGGTGACCCTGCGTACTCCGTGCGCGCTGGAGGCGATACGGGCCGTGGCGGGCGAGGTGCCGGGTGCCGTGGTCGGGGCGGGGACCGTCATCACGCCGGAGCAGGTGGACGCGGCCGTCGGGGCCGGGGCGCGCTTTCTCGTCAGCCCGGGGTGGACGGACTCCCTGCTCGCGGCGATGCGGGCGTCCGGGGTGCCGTTCCTGCCGGGGGTGTCGACGACCTCGGAGGTCGTGGCGCTGCTGGAGCGGGGGGTGCGGGAGATGAAGTTCTTCCCGGCCGAGGCGGCGGGCGGGACGGCGTATCTGAGGTCGCTGTCCGGGCCGTTGCCGCAGGCCCGGTTCTGTCCGACCGGGGGCATCGGTCCCGACTCCGCGCCGGACTATCTGGCGCTGCCCAACGTCGGTTGCGTCGGCGGCAGTTGGATGCTTCCCGCGGACGCGGTCGCCGCCCGGGACTGGGCCCGCGTCGAGTCGCTGGCGCGGGCGGCGGCCGGACTCAGCGCAGGTGCGAGGTGTCGTTGAAGAGCCGCACGCTCGCGTTGCCGTCGGCGTAGTACGCCACCGCCGACAGTGAGGCCGCGGAGAGTTCCATGCGGAACAGGGACTCGGGCGGCGCGCCCAGGGCGAGCCGGATCAGGGTCTTGATCGGGGTGACGTGGCTGACCAGGAGGACCGTACGGCCCGCGTAGGCGGCCACCAGCTTGTCGCGGGTGGCGGCGATCCGGGTGGCGGTCTCGGCGAAGCTCTCGCCGCCGCCGGTGGGGCGGGCCTCGGGGTCGGCGAGCCAGGCGTTCAGGTCGTCGGGGTAACGGTCGCGGACCTCGCCGAAGGTCAGGCCCTCCCAGGCCCCGAAGTCGGTCTCCCGCAGGCCCTCCTCGACGGCCACCTCAAGGCCGAGGAGTCGGGCGACGGCGCCGGCGGTCTCCCGGGTACGGGCGAGGGGCGAGGCCACGACGGCCTGGATCGTGCCGCGCCTCGCCAGCGCGGCGGCGACGCGCTCGGCCTGGTCCCGGCCGATCTCGGACAGCACGGGATCGCTGCCGCCGCTGCCGGAGAACCGCTTCTGCGGGGTGAGCGCGGTCTCCCCGTGCCGCAACAGCACGAAGGTCGCGGGCGCCCCCATGTCGGCAGGCGCCCACCCGGGAGCGGCAACGACCTTGGCGGCCCGGATGTCGGCCTCGGCGGCCCGTGCGTCGGCGCCGCCACGATCGCCGGTCCCGGCAGTGGTGCCGGTCCCGGCAGTGGTGCCGGCCCCGGCAGTGGTGCCGGCCGCTGCGCGTGTACCGGCCTCGGTACGGGTGCCGGCCTCGGCGTCCTCAGCGACCCCGGCGCGGGTGCCCGCCTCGGCGTCCTCAGCGACCCCGGCGCGGGTGCCCGCCTCGGCGCCCGCAGGGATCCCGGCAGCGGCGCCGGTCCCGGCGCGCGCACCGGCGTAGGCACGAATACCGGCCCCGGCAGGGGCAGCCGCCTCAGCACGGATGCCGGTCGCGGCACCAGTGCCCGCGCGCGCCGCCTCGGCTCCGGCCCGGGTGCCGGTCTCAGCCCGCACCCCGGCACCGGCACCGGCACCGGTCTCAGCCCCGGCCCCAAGACTGCTGCCGCCCCCGGCGCCGACGTCAGCGGATGCCCCGTCGGCTCCCGTACCCCCGGTACCCGAAGAAGAGGCCCCCGAAGAAGAGGCATCCTGCGTAGTCGAGGTGCCCTCGTCCATCGCCTCGTTCGCCAGTCGGTCCGCGTGTTTGTTCTGCTCGCGGGGGATCCACTCGTACGTCACCCGCTCCGGTGGAAACACCCGTGACGCCTCCATGGCCAGCGGCTTCATGTCGGGGTGCTTGATCTTCCAGCGGCCCGACATCTGCTCCACGACGAGCTTGGAGTCCATCCGAACATGGACCGACGCGGTCGGATCGAGGTCGAACGACGCTCGCAGCCCGGCGATCAGCCCCCGGTACTCGGCCACGTTGTTGGTGACCACGCCCAGGAACTCGGCGCGCTCGGCGAGCGTCTCGCCCGTCGTCGCGTCGCTGACGACCGCGCCGTAGCCCGCGGGCCCCGGGTTGCCCCGCGACCCGCCGTCCGCCTCGACGATGAACTCCCGCACGCCCCAAGCTCCTCAGAAACCGGCCGACACCGAGAAGGCCTACAGACCCGACTCCGCCGTACGCACCAGGATGCGGCGGCAGTTCTCGCAGCGCACCACGGTGTCCGGCGCCGCCGAGCGGACCTCGGCCAGCTCGGTGATGGCCAGCTCCTGGCGGCAGCCCTGGCAGGTACGCGCGTACAGCTTCGCCGCGCCGATCCCGCCGCCCTGCTCGCGCAGCTTGTCGTAGAGCTTCAGCAGGTCCGCCGGGACGGAGGCCGCGACGACCTCGCGCTCCTTCGTCACGGACGCCACCTCGCCGTCGATCTCCTCGAACGCGGCGTCGCGGCGGGCGCTCGCGTCGTCGGCCTTGCCCTGCACCGAACCCACCCGCTCGGTCAGCTCGGCGACCCGCTCCTGCGCGGACTCGCGGCGCTCCATGACCTCCAGGACCACGTCCTCCAGGTCGCCCTGCCGCTTGGCGAGGGAGGTGATCTCCCGCTGGAGGTTCTCCAGGTCCTTGGGCGAGGAGATGGCGCCGGAGTCCAGGCGCTGCTGGTCGCGGGCGGCGCGCTGGCGGACCTGGTCGACGTCCTGCTCGGCCTTGGTCTGCTCGCGGGCGGTGTCGCTCTCCTCGGTCTGCGCGGCCACGAGCAGGTCGCGCAGCTGGGTGAGGTCCTTGGTCAGCGACTCGATCTCGGCGTGCTCGGGCAGCGAGCGGCGCTTGTGCGCGAGCTGCTGGAGGCGGACGTCGAGGGCCTGGACGTCGAGAAGGCGGATCTGGTCGGCGGGCGCGGCGTTCAGTTGGGGGCTCCAGGTGAAGGGGAGTGACTGGTCCAGGGGTCGGTGACCGTCTTCGAGACGTGGACGCGCAGGTCCCAGCCGTGACGGTCGGAGATCTCGTCGAGCTGGGCGGCGGCCAGCTCGCACCAGGGCCACTCGGTGGCCCAGTGCGCCGCGTCGAGCAGCGCGAGGGGGCTCTGGGCGACGGCTTCGGACGCCGGGTGGTGGCGCAGGTCCGCGGTGAGGAAGGCGTCCACACCGGCGGCGCGCACGACGTCGAAGAGGCTGTCGCCGGAGCCGCCGCTCACGGCGATCGTGCGGACGGTCGCCTCGGGGTCGCCGGCGACGCGGATGCCCTGCGCGGTGGCGGGCAGCCGCTTCGCGGCGTGGGCGGCCAGCTCGCGCACGGTCAGCGGGTGGTCCAGCTCGCAGACGCGGCCGAGGCCGCGGCGGCCGGTGGGGTCGGTGGGGTCCGGCACGAGGGGCCGTACGACCCGCAGGTCCAGCGCGCCGGCGAGCGCGTCGCTGACGCCCGGGTCGGCGGTGTCCGCGTTGGTGTGGGCGACGTGCAGCGCGATGTCGTTCTTGATCAGCGTGTGCACGGCCCGGCCCTTGAAGTGGGAGGCCGCCACCGTGGTCGTACCGCGCAGGTAGAGCGGGTGGTGGGTGACGAGCAGGTCGGCGCCGAGCGCCACCGCCTCGTCGACGATCTCCCGCACCGGGTCGACGGCGAACAGGACCCGGGTGACCTCCTGGTCGGGGTCGCCCACGACGGTGCCGACCGCGTCCCAGGACTCGGCCCGCTCGGCGGGCCACAGGTTCTCCAGCGCGGCGATGACTTCAGACAGACGGGGCACGGGGAAAAGGCTACCTGCCTGCTCTGTGCCGCAGAACCGTCGCGGGGTCCGTCGCCGGTCACGGTTCCCGCACAGCACAGGCGCCCCCGTTCCCTCAGGCGAATCGTTTCTTGGCCACCCTTATGTGTGAAGCGGAAGCCTGCCGGTCCCCCGTCTGTGCGTGCGAAAACTAGCTTCGTCGCCGGAGGTGACCAGACGATGACGGCCTGTGCCATCGAACCCGCGGTTCCGGAGTCCGGGACCCCTCGGGCGGAGTGCGCGATCACCGCGGACGGCGCCTACGGCGCCCGGCTCGCGCTGGACGGCGAGAGCTGGTTCCCGGAGCGCTGGACGCTGGACGGGCCCGAGCCGTACGCGGTGCCGCTGCCCGCCAACCAGCCGGAGGAGCCCGGCACCGAGGTGCAGCCGATGGGCGACGGGCGGGTCCTGATCCGGCGGCCGACCGACGGACGGCATGTGTTCAGCCTGCTCTACCCGACCGGGCCGGGCACAGGTGAGCTGCTGATCGGCGCGGTCGAGTGCCCGGACGACGGCACCCGGCTGCGGCTGCTGCCCCCGGCTCCGTGCGGGCGCCGCGCGTACGCCCTGGCGGTGGGCCGGCACACCAGTGACATCTGGCTGGTGGCGGGCGGCGCGTTCGGGCCGGAGCACGTGGCCGAGCTGCCGGGGCGCTGCTCGGGCGGGGTGTGGCTGGACCGGGCGGGGCGGATGCTGGCCCTGGACCGGGAGGTCGGCGGGCGGACCAAGGCGATCGTGGTGGACCTGGAGCGCGGCGGCGAGGTGTCGCCGCTGCTCCAGATCGCGGCGGACAGCGACGACCGGCTGCTGCTCGCCGACCCGGACAGCGGGCTGCTGCTGATCGGCTCGGACGCGCCGGATCCGGGGCAGGGTCCCCGACTGGGCTGGGGGGTGCTGGGCAGCACGCTTCCGGTGCGGTTCCCGGAGTGCCTGCGGGTGCCGGACTGCTCGGTGACCCCGTTCGCCATCCAGCCGGGGCAGGTGCTGACACCGGAGAGCTGCGGGGTGGCCCTGCATATGGGCGGCTCGTCGGGGAACTGGGTCGGGGTGTGGCGGCCCGCGGAGAAGCAGATGCGTCATCTTCCGGCGCCCGACGGGTGGTTGACGGGCGCCGGGCTGTGGACGCGGGAGGGGGAACTGCTGCTGCCGTACGCCACGGGCGAGGTGCCGTGCGGCGTGGAGCGGGTCCTGCCCGCCTGGACTCCCACTGGGGAGGGGGAGGACGCTTCGGGGGATCCGGCCCTCGGCGGTGCGCAGGCACCGACGGCGGACCCGGATCCCCCGGAGCCCGTCGCGGCCCGGCCGGTCCCCCTGCAACAGGCACCGCTCGCGCGTCTCGCCGCGAAGTGACGCGCCGGCGCGCACCGGCAACCTGCCGCGAGCCGTCGTCCCGTTGCCCCCTCGTCCCGTTGCCCCCTTGTCCCCTTGTCCCCTTGTCCCCTTGCCCCCTTGTCCCCTTGCCCCCTTGTCCCCTTGTCACGATTTCATCTCTTGTAACGAAGTAGCGGCGGTTGGCGTGTGCGGCTGGATCGGGCCCGAGGGCCGCCGGGTAAGCTCGCCCGGTTGTCCGAAAGATATTGTCTACGGGGTGAATTTCTTCCGATGAGCAACGCCACTACGGCCCAGCCGTCTGCCGAGATCCAGGAGAACGCTGGTCACGGCAGGCACCGTGGTCCGGTCTCGTCCCAGGAAGGCGAGGCGGCCCCGCAGGGCCGTCACCGCAAGCCGGTGGAGCAGACCGGGACGGCGGCCTGAACCGACGAAAAGGGCCCCCGCGCACCGAGGTGCGCGGGGGCCTTCTTCGTGTCGGCGGGCCCGCTACGAACGCTTCAGCCCGAGCACTTCCGCCGCCGCGAACGTCTCCCCGGGCGGCCGGTCCGCGTAGTGCGCGGTGAGGACGGCGTCCAGCTCCTCGTGGCTGAAGGTGTCCTGCTTGCTGTCGAACTGGGCGCACACGCGCGGCCGTTCGACGATCGCTACCATCCCGCCGTGGACGACGAGTAGTTGCCCGTTGATCCGGGCGGCGGCGGGCGAGGCCAAGTAGCCGACGAGCGGGGCGACATGCTCGGGGGCAAGTGGGTCGAGGCCCGGCGAGAGGGCGAGGCCGGCCGAGGGCGCGAGGCCGTCGGCACTGGAGGGCGGCTGGAAGACGTCCTCGGTCATCCGGGTGCGGGCGCGCGGGCAGATGGCGTTGGCGGTCACGCCGTACTTGGCGAGCGCGAGGGCCGTGGACGTGGTCAGGCCGACGATCCCGCCTTTGGCGGCCGCGTAGTTGGGCTGTCCGGCGGACCCGGCGAGGAACGCCTCCGAGGAGGTGTTCACGATCCGCCCGTACACCGGCCGCCCCTCCGCCTTGGACCGCTCCCGCCAGTGCGCGGCCGCGAACCGGGTGGTGTTGAAGTGGCCCTTGAGGTGGACGCGGATCACCGAGTCCCACTCGTCCTCGGTCATGGAGAAGACCATGCGGTCGCGCAGGATGCCCGCGTTGTTGACCAGGATGTCGAGACGCCCGAACTCGCGGACCGCCAGCCCGATCAGGGCGGCGGCCTGCTGGAAGTCGGCGACGTCCCCGGCGTGGGCGAGCGCCCGGCCGCCCGCGTCGCGGATCTCGGCGGCCGTCTCCTCGGCGGGACCGGAGGAGGCGGCGCCGGAGCCGTCCCGGCCGGGCTGTCCGAAGTCGTTGACGACGACGGCCGCGCCGAGCCGGGCCAGTTCCAGCGCCTCGGCGCGGCCCAGGCCCCGGCCCGCGCCGGTGACGACGGCGGTGAGCCCGTCCAGGGGCGCGGCCGTCACAGCTCGACGCAGGTGCGCAGGGAGCTGCCGGTGCGCATCTGGTCCAGCGCCTCGTTGATCTCCGCGAGGGGCACCCGGTGGGTGATCAGTCCGGCCAGGTCGACCCGGCCCGCCCGCCACAGGGCGATGGTCCGCTCGTAGGAGCGCAGGACGTCCCCGCCGCCGTACATGGAGGGCAGGATGCGCTTCTCGTCGAAGAACAGCTCGAACATGTTGAGTTGGAGCATGTCGTCCATGGCGCCCGCGCCGACGATGACGAGGGTGCCGCCGCGCCGGGTGTGGTCGTAGGCGGTGCGGGCGGTGGCGGACTTGCCGACGACCTCGAAGACGTAGTCGAAGCCCTCTCCGGCGGTGATCCGCTGTTTGGCGTCGGGGAGTTCCTCGGGTGCCACGGCCTGGGTGGCGCCGAACCTCAGCGCGGCCTCGCGGCGGCCCTCGACCGGGTCGACGGCGACGATCTCGGCGGCGCCCTGGAGCCGGGCGCCCTGGATCGCGGAGATGCCGACGCCGCCGCAGCCGATGACGGCGACCGACGAACCCGCCTCCACCTGGGCGGTGTTGATGGCGGCACCGAGGCCCGTGGTGACTCCGCAGCCGATGAGCGCGGCTATGTCGAAGGGCACGTCGTCGGGGACCGGTACCGCGCAGCCCGCGTCGACGACGACCTCCTCCGCGAAGGTGCCGGTGCCGGCGAAGCCGAAGACATCGCCGCCGGGGCGCTTGAAGTTGGGGGTGCCGGCGTTCATGAACCCGGCCAGGCACAGCTCGGTCTGGCCGCGCCGGCAGGCGGGACAGGCGCCGCAGGCGGGCAGCCAGCACACCACGACCCGGTCGCCGGGCTTCAAGTGGCCGACGCCCTCGCCGACTTCGAGGATCTCCCCCGCTCCCTCGTGGCCGGGCACGAAGGGCACCGGTTGGGGCAGTACGCCGTTCATCGCGGACAGGTCGGAGTGGCACAGGCCGGTGGCCCGCACCCGGATCCGGACCCGGCCGGGACCGAAGCCCACCGCCTCGATGTCGTCGAGGACCTCCAGTTTGTCCTGGCCGGTCTCGTGCAGTACGGCTGCGCGCATGGTGCGGCTCCCCTCGGCGATGGGCTGGGCTCGGGCTCAGGTGTGCTGGACGACGGTGTCGGCGAGGGCGGGCGCGTCGTCCCGGTCGACGGCGGTGACGGTGACCCGGACGGAGTCGCCCAGGTCCCACATCCGGATGCGCAGGGTCTCGCCCGGGTAGACGACCCCGGCGAACCGGGTGGAGTACGCGCGGACCCGGCCGGTCTCGCCGCCGAGCAGGGTGTCGACGACGGCCTTGAGGGTGACGCCGTAGGTGCACAGCCCGTGCAGGATGGGCCGTTCGAACCCGGCGCGCGCGGCGAACTCGGGGTCGGCGTGCAGCGGGTTCCAGTCGCCGGAGAGACGGTAGAGGAGCGCCTGGTCCTCGCGCAGGGTCCGCTCGACGGTCTTGTCGGGCTCACCGGTGGGCGGTTCCAGGCGGGCGGACGGGCCGCGGTCGCCGCCCCAGCCGCCCTCTCCGCGCACGAAGATCTGGGAGTCGTTGGTCCACAGCGGGCCGTCCCCGTCCTCGACCTCGGTGCGCAGGACGAGGACGGCGGCCTTGCCCTTGTCGTACAGGGCGGCCAGGCGTGAGGTGGTGGTCGCGGTGCCCTCGGCGGGGATGGGGCGGTGCAGCCGCAGGCTCTGGCCGCCGTGCAGCACGCGGGCCAGTTCGACCTCGATACCGGGCAGCGACAGGCCGCTGATCACGCCGGGCGCGCCGGCTCCGGCGACGGTGGCGAAGCTGGGCAGCACCTGCAACCGGGACTCCAGGGTGTAGCGCAGCTCGCCGGGGTCGGTGGCGGGGATGCCGGCGCCGATGCCCAGGTGGTAGAGCTGCACGTCCTTGGTGGTCCAGGTGATCTCCCCGGTCCGGGGTTCGGCGGCCAGCGCCTTCGCTGCGTCGATGGGCATGGGACTCCTGACGGGTCTGAGACCTCGGCGCGGTCGTCCGCACCGTCGGCCGCACCGAGGTCGCGCATGGGCGGACCTAGAACGCGTTCCAGTCCGGCGCCCTCGTTATAGCCGAGCGCCCCGAAGTTGTGAAGACTCCTGACGCAGCGTCAGCTGTTCCGGGTCCGGTGACATTTGTACCGGGAGAGTCCGTACGGCAGGCCCTGCCGCGACGGCATGACCGCTTCCTACGCTGAGTGCTCCACCAGGCGAACGGGGGTTGCCGGATGACGACGTACGAACACTGCTCGGCGGACGCGGGCGAGGGCGCGGGCGGGTGCGGGTGCCGGACGGCCGGGAAGGCCGAGGGAGCCGGGAAGGCCGAGGGAGCCGGGAGCGCCCCGAACCACCCACCCACCCGGCTGACCCTCCTGCCATGGCTACTGCTGGGCATGGGCGCCTTCTCCAACCTCTTCCAGGGCGAGGCGTCCAACCCCTGGATCGGCGGCCTGGGCCTGCTGGCCTTCAACTCCCTCTACATCTACGTGACCTTCCGCTCCTTCGGCCGGGAGACCCGCGAGGCGCTCTCCACCCGGGTCGCGCTCGCCCTGCTCGCCGCGGTGACCTGCGCCCTGGGCCTCGGCTACGGCGGCACCTGGCTGCTGTTCTTCCCGCTGCTCGGGCTGGCCACGGGTGCGGCGGTACGGATGCCCCGGCTGCGTACGGCGGGGGCCGCGGTGACCGCGCTGGCCGCGGTGGTCTGTGTCCTGCGCGACGGCTGGGGCGGCCTGGGCACCGTCTACGCGACGGCGATCTCCGCCCTCGTGACGGCGGCGATCCTCTCCCTGTCCGACGCGGTACGCGAACTCGGCGCCGCCCGCGAGGAACTGGCCCGGCGCGCGGTCGAGGAGGAACGGCTGCGCTTCTCCCGCGACCTGCACGACCTGCTCGGCCACACCCTCTCGGTGATCGTGGTCAAGTCGGAGGCGGCCCGCCGACTGGCCCCGCGCGACGTCGATGCGGCCGTCCTCCAGATCACCGACATCGAGTCGGTGGGCCGCCAGGCCCTCACGGAGATCCGTGAGGCGGTCACCGGCTACCGCGCGGGCGGCCTCGCCACCGAACTGGACCGTGCGCGCTCGGCGCTGACGGCGGCGGGGATCGCGGTGACGGTGGACCGTCCGGCCCTCCCCCTGCCGCCCCGCACCGAGTCCCTGCTCGGCTGGGTCGTCCGTGAGGCGACGACCAACGTCATCCGCCACAGCAGCGCCCGCCACTGCGCGATCACCGTCTCGCGGGACTCCGAGGCGGGGGCGGTGCGGCTGCGGGTGTCGGACGACGGTCGCGGGAGGGTGCGGGGAAGGCCGGGCGCGGAGGCCGATGTGCCCCGTGGGGGCACCGGGCTGCTGGGTCTGAGTGAACGCCTCTCGACCGCGGGCGGGGTGTTGGAGTCCAGGACCGACGACGAGGGGGGATTCCTGCTGCTCGCCGAACTGCCAACCCCGGAGCCGGAGTTGGCTTCAACCACACCCGGTCTCCCCCCTTCCCCCACCCGCCACCTGCAAGAACCCCGCTCCGACACCGCGCCGACCGGACCGTCCCGTCCTACGCTGGGCCCGTGAACGAGATGCCCCGGGACCACCGTCCCGCGAAGTCGGTCAGGGTGCTGCTCGCCGAGGACCAGGGGATGATGCGCGGCGCGCTGGCGCTGCTGCTGGGGATGGAGCGGGACCTGGAGGTGGTGGCACAGGTCGGCTCGGGCGACGCCATCGTGGACTCGGCCGTCCTCCACCGGCCCGACGTGGCCCTCCTCGACATCGAACTGCCCGTCCGCAGCGGCCTGGACGCCGCGGCCGACCTGCGCGACCAGGTGCCCGACTGCCGGGTGCTGATCCTCACCACGTTCGGCCGGCCCGGCTATCTGCGCCGGGCCATGGAGGCGGGCGCCGTGGGCTTCCTGGTGAAGGACGGCCCGGTGGAGGAGCTGGCCGGGGCGATCCGCCGGGTCCTGACCGGCGAGACGGTGATCGACCCGGCGCTGGCGGCGGCCGCCCTGAGCGCCGGCCCCAATCCGCTCACCTCCCGCGAGTGCGAGGTGCTGCGCGCCTCGACCGACGGCGCGACCGTCGCGGACGTCGCGGCGAGCCTCCACCTCTCCGAGTCGACGGTCCGCAACTACCTCTCGGCGGCCATCGGCAAGACGGGCACCCGCAACCGGACGGAGGCCCTGCGGGCGGCCCGCCGGCAGGGGTGGGTGTAGCCCGGACCGTTGCCTCAAGAGAAGGTCAAGATTTCGTTAGGTTGCCAAAGCATCGGAATAGTTGCTCGGGCGCACCGAGTTCAAGCTACACATGACACGCCCTTCGCCCGAGCCGCCCACTGCCGGAACGGCCCGCGGAACCGTCGTACCCGTTCTCGCCTTCGCGGGCATCGTGGTCGCGGTGATGCAGACCCTGCTCGTCCCGGTCATCAAGGACCTGCCGCAGCTGCTGGACACCTCCCCCTCCAACGCCACCTGGGTCCTCACCTCGACCCTGCTCTCCGGCGCGGTGGCCACCCCGATCATGGGCCGGCTCGGCGACCTGTACGGCAAGCGCCGCATGCTGGTCCTCAGCCTCTCCGTGATGGTGGTCGGCGCCCTGGTCAGCGCCGTCACCAGCGCCCTGCTCCCGATGATCGTCGGCCGTACCCTCCAGGGCTTCGCGATGGGCGCGATCCCGCTCGGCATCGGCCTGATGCGCGACATGCTGCCCCGCGAGCGGCTCGGCTCGGCGATGGCCCTGATGAGTTCCTCGATCGGCGTCGGCGGCGGCCTCGCGCTGCCCGCCGCGGCCCTGGTCGCCCAGCACTCCGACTGGCACGCCCTGTTCTACGGGGCCGCCGGCCTCGGCCTGCTCGCCATCGCCCTCACCCTGCTCGCCGTACCGGAGTCCCCGATGCGCGCCGAGGGCTCCTTCGACCTGCCGGGCGCGCTCGGCCTCTCCGCCGGTCTGGTCCTCTTCCTGCTGCCGATCACCAAGGGCAGCGACTGGGGCTGGACCTCCGCCACCACGCTCGGCCTGTTCGCGGCGTCCGCCGCCGTACTGCTGCTGTGGGGCGTCTACGAGCTGCGCGTGAAAGCCCCTCTGGTCGACCTGCGCACCACGGCCCGCCCCGCCGTCCTCTTCACCAACCTCGCCTCGATCATGGTCGGCGTCTCCTTCTACGTCGTCTCCCTGGTCCTGCCCCAGCTCCTCCAGCTGCCCACCGCCACCGGCTACGGCCTCGGCCAGTCGATGGTGACGGCGGGCCTGCTGGTCGCCCCGCTGGGCCTGACGATGATGTTCACGGCCCCCGTCTACGCCCGCCTGTCGGCCCAGCACGGCCCCAAGTTCACCCTGGTCCTGGGCCTGCTGATCATCGGCGTCGGCTACGGCGCCGGCCTCGGCCTGATGAGCGCCGCATGGCAGTCACTCGTCATCGCGGTCCTGCTGGGCGCGGGCATCGGCCTCGCCTACTCCTCCCTCCCGGCGCTGATCGTCGGCGCGGTCCCGGCCTCGGAGACGGGCGCGGCCAACGGCCTGAACACCCTGATGCGGTCCATCGGCACCTCCGTCTCCAGCGCCGTCATCGGCATGGTGCTGGCCAACACGGCGAACACCGTGAACGGCGTGGAGGTCCCGTCCATGCACGGCTTCCGCGTCTCCTTCCTGATCGCGACCGGCGCGGTGGCGATCGGCCTGCTGCTGGCCCTGCTGCTGCCTAAGCCGGACCGCGCGCCGAGGCTGCGCGCGAGCAGTGAGGAGGACGCCAACCTGGCCCGCGCCGAGGAGGCCCTGAACGGCTTCCGCGGCCGGGTGCTGGACGCCGATGGCGCGCCGGTCGCCCGCGCCCGGGTCACCCTGATCGACCGCCGCGGCCGCCGGGCGGGCGCGACCCTCTCGGCGGAGGACGGCAGCTACGCCCTCGCGGTCCCCTCCCAGGGCGCCTACGTGCTGGCCGCCAAGGCCGACGGCCACGGCCCGCACGCCTCCTCGGCGACCCACGCGCGCGACGACGGCACGATCGACGTGGACCTCCCCCTGCCGCGCGGAACCGTCCCCGCCTCCTGACGCGGCCCCGCCCTACCCCCCGGTAGTCCCGCTGCCCGGGGGTACGGCAGCATGGGGCGCCGAGACACCCGTACGACCGAAAGGCGCCCCCATGGCCCCGGCCCCCAAGCCCGAGATCCTGGCCGCGTTCGAGGCGGCGAAGGGGTTCATGCCCGCGGGCGAGGGCCTCGCCCTGTACGCGGCGGCCGTGGACGCCGGGCGGCTCGGGCTGCCCCTGCTGGAGGTCGGCACCTACTGCGGGCGCTCGACGATCCTGCTCGCCGACGCGGCCCGCGCCGCCGGGGTGACCGCGCTCACCGTGGACCACCACCGCGGCAGCGAGGAGCAGCAGCCCGGCTGGGAGTACCACGACCCGGAGACGGTCGACCCCGAGATCGGTCTGATGGACACGCTGCCCACCTTCCGCCGCACCCTGCACCGGGCGGGTCTGGAGGAGCACGTGGTCGCGCTGGTGGGCCGCTCCCCGCAGGTGGCCCGGGTCTGGGCGGGCCCGCTGGGCCTGGTCTTCATCGACGGCGGCCACACCGACGAGCACGCGGGCGCCGACTACGAGGGCTGGGCGCCCCAGGTGGCCGAGGGCGGGCTGCTCGTGATCCACGACGTCTTCCCCGACCCGGTGGACGAGTTCACCGGGCAGGCCCCGTACCGCGTCTACCTCAGGGCTCTCGCCTCCGGCGCGTTCACCGAGGTCTCGGCGACCGACTCGCTGCGCGTGCTGCGGCGAACGGGGGCGGGGATCTGAGGGCGCGGTTAGAGTCGCAGACGTGTCGTACGCAGGCCCTGAATTCGATCCGCCCCGCCGCCCCCGGCGCCGCCCCCTGACCGTGGCCCTCGCCGCGCTCGTGCCCGGGGCCCTGCTCGGCTGGGTGGCGTACGAGGCGTTCGGCGGCTCGGACGGCGGGGGCGGTACGGACCGCGCGGCCGCGGCGACGCCGTCGCCGGCGGTGTCCTCCCCCGCCACCTCCGGCACCTCCGGCGACGACGAGAAGCCGAGCCCCGGCCCCACCGACGGCACCCCCTCCGCGTCCGCCGCGTCCGGGCCGCTCAAGGGCAAGGTCGTCGTCATCGACCCGGGCCACAACCCCGCCAACTTCCAGCACACCGCGGAGATCAACCGCAAGGTGGACATCGGTACCGGCATGAAGGAGTGCGACACCACCGGCACCACCACCAACTCCGGTTACCCCGAGGCCGACTTCACCCTCGACGTCGCCCACCGCATGCGCACGCTGCTGGAGGAGCAGGGCGCCACCGTGCGGCTGACCCAGGACGGCGACCGTCCCTACGGCCCCTGCATCGACGAGCGGGCGCGGATCGGCAACGAGGCGAGGGCCGACGCGGTGGTCTCCGTGCACGCCGACGGCTCCGGCACCGGCAACCGCGGCTTCCACGTCATCCTGCCCGGCGCGGTGAACTCCGGCTCCGCCGACACCCGTCCGATCGTCGCCCCCTCGAAGGACCTCGGCGAGCGCATCGCGGGGCACTTCGTCAAGGTCACCGGCAGCGCGCCCTCCAACTACGTGGGCGACGGCACCGGGCTCGTCACGCGTAAGGACCTCGGCGGTCTCAATCTGTCAACGGTTCCCAAGGTGTTCATCGAGTGCGGCAACATGCGCGATAGCAAGGACGCGGCACAGCTGACCAGCGGTGCCTGGCGGCAGAAGGCGGCGCAAGGGATCTCTGAGGGAATCGTGAGTTTCCTGCGCGGGTAGCGATCAGCGCGCTGATCCCTGCGGACAGCCTGATCGTAGGGGGGATAAGGTCATTCCTACGATGAGGGGCCACCCCCGCGCTTCACACCCGGGCCCGACGGCGCCATGGTGAGAGCGACGCCTCTACCGATGACGAGACGACCTACGAAGGACCTGAAGTGAATATCCGCTCCCTCACTCGAGGCGACGGCGTGGTGATCGGAGCAGCGGTGTTGCTCTTCATTGCGTCCTTCCTCGACATGTACTCCGTCGACGGCTTCGGCGGCGACATCCCGAGCGCGTGGGAAAACATGAACACCGGGATGGGTGTCTACCTGGGCGGGGTGATCGGTGCCGCTCTGATCGTCGTCAACCGTCTGCTGCCCGCCCCGCGCAAGGTCGCCGGCCTTGACCTGGGCGTGGTCGGCACGGCGTTCACGATCTTCGCCACCTGGGTCCTGTTCTGGACCCTCGTGGACGTCCCGGACGGCGTCTCCGCCGGTGCGGCGCTCATCCTGGGCTTCATCGCAGCCCTGCTGCTGGCCGGTGGTGCCATCGCCGGGCCGCTTCTTCCCGCGCTCAAGGCTCCGCTCCTGCCGGCCCCCGGGCCGGCGGCGCCGCAGCCCTACGGGGGTCAGCCGCAGGGTGGTTACGGGTACCCCGGCGCTCCGCAGCCGCAGCCGGGGCAGCCGTTCGGTGGGCAGCCGCAGGGCGGTCAGCCCTCGTTCGGCGGCCAGCCGGGCCAGTCGCAGCCGCCGGCCCCGGCCGGGGACTTCTCCCCGTTCTGGTTCGCGGTGCCGGTGCCGCGCCCGCTGTTCGCGGAGGACGGTTCCCCGTCGCCGATCGCCGAACTGGCGCCCGGCACCTGGTACCTGGCCGTCGAGCAGCGCGGCCCGAGCCTGATCGCGCAGACGCAGGACGGTCGTCGTGGTGTCCTCCAGGACACCAGCGGCATCCAGCGCGGCTGAGTCGCACCAGCCGTACCGGTACAGCGGCCCCTCACCCTTCCCGGTGAGGGGCCGCTGTCGTACAGTCGCCTCCCCCGGCTGACGCACCGTCAGGAGGCAGGCATGCGGCTCGGTCTCGCGCTCGGCTACTGGGGCCGCGGCCCCTCCCCGGACCACCTCCCGCTCGCCCAGGAGGCGGAACGGCTGGGCTACGACTCGGTGTGGACGGCGGAGAGCTGGGGTTCGGACGCCTTCACCCCGCTCACCTGGATCGCGGCCCACACCTCGACCATCAAGCTGGGAACGGCCGTTGCCCAGATGGCGGCCCGCACTCCGACCGCCACCGCGATGCACGCCCTCACTCTCGACCACCTCTCCGGCGGGCGGATGATGCTCGGTCTCGGGCTGTCCGGCCCGCAGGTCGTGGAGGGCTGGTACGGCCGCCCGTTCCCGGCCTCCCCGCTCACCGCGACCCGGGAGTACGTGGACGCCGTACGGCAGGTGCTGCGCCGGGAGGGCCCGGTGGAGGTGGACGGCCGCTTCCATCCCCTCCCCTACCGCGGCGAGGGCGCCACGGGTCTGGGCAAGCCGCTCAAGCCGATCACCCACCCCCTGCGCTCCCGACTGCCCGTCCTGCTCGGCGCCGAGGGCCCGAGGAACGTCGCCCAGACCCTCCGCATCGCCGACGGCTGGCTCCCGCTGTACTGGTCCCCCACCCGCCCCGACGCCTACGCGCTGCCGGACACCCTCCCGGAGGGCTTCCTGGTGGCGCCGATGGCCCGGGTGCAGCTCTGCGAGGACGTGGCCGAGGGGCTGTTTCCGGTGAAGACGATGCTCGGCTTCTACATCGGCGGGATGGGCCACGCGGCCCGCAACTTCCATGCCGACCTGATGGCCCGCATGGGCTACGAGGAGCAGGCCCGCCGGATCCAGCGGCTGTTCCTCGAAGGGCGCCGGGAGGAGGCGGTGCTGGCCGTGCCCGACGCCTTCGCCGACGAGATCTCGCTGGTCGGTCCGCGTGAACGCATCGCCGAGCGGCTGGAGTTGTGGCGCAAGGGCCCGGTCACCGACCTGCTGGCGCTGTCCCCGGACCGTCGGACCCTGCGGCTGCTGGCCGAACTCACCACGTGACGCGTTTCATTCGGCCGCGACCGGCAACCCGACGGTCATGTCCCCTCGATATCGCAACGGTAGCTCGGCAGGCCGGATCATCGCGGTCGTCGCCGACGTCATGGCCTTCATCCTGGGCCTGTGGATCCTGATGTACCTGCTCGACGCCAACCGCGGCAACGACTTCGTGCAGTTCGTCCACGACGTCGCCCACTGGCTCGCGGGCTGGTCCTACGACCTGTTCACCTTCGACGAGGCGTGGGCACGAGTCGTCGCCGGGTACGGCCTGGCGGCACTGGTGTACCTGTTCGTCGGCCACGCCATCGCCAACCGGGTGCACCGTCACTGAGCGCCCCGGAACCGACCGTCCCACAACCGAGCGCCCCGCGACCGAGTCAGGCGCAGCAGTCGGGGTCCAGTCCCCTCGGCAACTGCTCCCCGCCGAACACCTGGCAGGTCGCCTCGTGACCGCCCAGGGCGGCGACCGCGAGCAGCAGGGACCCCGCCGTCCAGGTGGTCAGCTCCAGCGGCCAGATCGCGTCGTCGTCGAAGACGTAGCCCGTCCAGTACAGGCCGGTCGCGTCGTCGCGCAGATGCTGGATCGACTGGAGGATCTCCAGGGCCCGGTCGGACTCGCCCATCGCCCACAGGGCCAGGGCGAGTTCGGCCGACTCCCCGCCCGTGACCCACGGGTTGGGGACGACGCACCGCACCCCGAGTCCTGGGACCACGAAACGGTCCCAGGACTCCTCTATGCGGGCCTTGGCCTCGGCGCCGGTCAGCGCGCCGCCCAGCACCGGGTAGTACCAGTCCATGGAGTAGCGGTCCTTGTCCAGGAACCGCTCGGGGTGGCGCCGGATCGCGTGGCGCAGGGCTCCCGCCGCCAACTCCCAGTCCGGTTGGGCCTCTTCGCGCTGCTCGGCGATGGCGAGCGCGCACCGCAGGGCGTGGTGGATCGAGGACGAGCCGGTCAGCAGGGCGTCCGTGGTCGGGGTGCCGTCGTCGTCGCGCCGCCAGCCGATCTGGCCGCCGGGCCGCTGGAGCCGGAGCACGAACTCGGTCGCCGCGTAGACGGTGGGCCACATCCGGTCGAGGAACGTGTCGTCGCCGGTGGAGAGGTAGTGGTGCCACACCCCGACCGCGATGTAGGCGACGAAGTTCGTCTCCCGGCCGCGGTCGGTGACGTCGTCGTGGGCGCCGTCGGCGTAGGCCGCGTACCAGGAGCCGTCGGTGTTCTGGTGGCGGGCGAGCCACGTGTACGCCCGCTCGGCGGCGTCGTGTTCGCCGGCCGCGTCCAGGCCCATGGCCGCCTCGACGTGGTCCCAGGGGTCGAGGTGGTGTCCGCGGAACCACGGGATCGCGCCGTCCTCCCGCTGCACCGCGAGCAGTCCGGCGACGGTCGCGGCGGCCTGCTCGGCGGTGAGGACCCCGGGCAGGACCAGGTGTTCTGTCCGGGGAGTGGTCACTGGGCGGCCGCCTCGGAGGACGCGGCGGTCGCGGCGGTCGCGGCGGTCGCCGCCAGGGCGGGCAGGTGCGGCTTGGTCGCGTAGGCCACGAAGCTCTTGCCGATCAGCGGGTTCAGCGCCTGCTCGGCGACCCGGGTGGCCAGCGGCTTCTTCATAATGTCCCAGACCAGCAGCTTGTGATACGCCCGCACCGGCAGCGCCTTGTCGTTGTCGACGCCGAACGCGCACTTCAGCCACCAGTACGGCGAGTGCAGCGCGTGCGCGTGGTGGGTGCCGTAGGGGCGCAGGCCCGCCTCGCGGATCTTCCCGAGCAGTTCGTCCGCCTTGTAGATGCGGATGTGGCCGCCCTCGACCTCGTGGTAGGCGTCCGAGAGCGCCCAGCAGACCTTCTCGGGGCCGTAGCGCGGGACGGTGATGGCGATCCGGCCGCCGGGCTTGAGGACCCGGACCATCTCGGCGAGGACGCCCTTGTCGTCGGGGATGTGCTCCATGACCTCGGAGATGATCACGACGTCGAAGGACTCGTCCGGGAAGGGCAGGGCGAGCGCGTCGCCCTCCATGGCGGTGGCGGTGGCGCCCTCGGGGGCCTCGCCGGCCTCCTTCATCGCCGCGAACCACTTCGCGACCTCGCTGATTTCCTCGGCGTTCTGGTCCAGCGCGACGACCTGGGCGCCGCGCCGGTAGCACTCGAAGGCGTGCCGGCCGGCACCGCAGCCGAGATCCAGCACCCGGTCGCCCGGGGCGAGCGGGAACCGGGAGAAGTCGACGGTCAGCACGTGGCCCTGCTTTCGGGATAGACGCCGGTTGCGGTGGTCGGGGTCGTGGGCGCCGCGGGCACGGGGCCGCGGGCGGAGCGGGCGGAGCGGGCGGAGCGGGCGATGGCCTCGCGGTAGTGGCGGACCGTGCCCTCGGCGGCGCGGGCCCAGGTGAAGCGCTCCAGCACCCGTTCGCGCCCGGCCCGGCCGAGGCGTTCGCGCAGTCGGGGGTCGCCGAGCAGCCGGCTCAGCGCGGCGGCGAGCGCACCGGCGTCGCCGGTCGGCACCGACAGGCTGGTCTCCCCGTCCGGTCCGGCGACCTCCGGGATCGCGCCGCCGGTCGTGGCGACCAGCGGGGTGCCGGTGGCCATCGCCTCGGCGGCGGGGAGGGAGAACCCCTCGTACAGCGAGGGCACACAGGCGACCTCGGCCGAGCGGACCAGGTCGACCAGTTCGGCGTCGGAGATGCCCTTGACGAAGTCGACGCAGCCTTCCAGGCCGTACCGCTCGACGGCCTGCGCGACCGGGCCCTCGGCGGGCTTCTTGCCCACCACCACGAGGTGGGCGTCAGGGTGTTCGGTGCGCACCTTCGCGAGCGCCTCGACGAGGAAGACCAGGCCCTTGAGGGGCACGTCGGCGCTGGAGGTGGTGACGATCCGGCCGGGGATCCGCGCGACGGACGGATCCGGCGAGAAAAGATCGGTGTCGGCGCCGATGTGGACGACGTGCACACGCTCCTCGCGCACCCCGAGGTGCTCGACGATCTCCGAGCGGGAGGTGCCGGAGACGGTGAGGACGGAGGGCAGCCGGCGCGCGACGCGCTTCTGCATCCGGGTGAAGGCGTACCAGCGGCGCACGGAGAACCGGCGCTGCCATCCCTCGGCCGCGTCCAGCTCCAACTGCCGGTCGACGGTGATGGGATGGTGGATGGTGGTGACCAGGGGTGCGCCGACATCGCCCAACAGGCCGTAGCCGAGGGTCTGGTTGTCGTGCACGACGTCGAACTCGCCGCGGCGGGCGCGCAGATGACGGCGGGCGCGCAGCGAGAAGGTCAGCGGCTCGGGGAAGCCGCCGGTCCACATGGTCCCGACTTCCAGGGCGTCGACCCAGTCGCGGTACTCGTCGCGGCCCGGGGTGCGGAACGGGTCGGGCTGGCGGTAGAGGTCGAGGCTGGCCAGTTCGGTCAGCGGCACGCCCTCGTCGAGCACGGGGTAGGGCTGGGCGCCGATGACCTCGACGCGGTGCCCGAGGCGGGCCAGTTCGCGGGAGAGGTGGCGGACGTAGACGCCCTGACCGCCGCAGAACGGGTTCCCTTTATAGGTGAGAAGCGCGATGTCGAGAGCTCGCTCGCCGTCCGCGGCGGGCTCCGTCGAGGAACCCGTCCGACTGGCCTCAGCGGTCACTCCGGGCCCCCTTCTCCCTGCACGGTCCCGCGACATTACGACGGGACGCTAATCTAGAACAAGTTACAGACTTGATCGTTCAAACAGGCTCCGAATCTACCGGCAGGTAGCGGCCCTGTGAGCGGGGGATCAGGTGATTCACGCCACGGCCGAGGCCCTGGCATGCTGTCTGATCGCACACCCTCACCGACTGTCACTGCCACTGCCACGGACGGGATCCATGCCTGCGCAAGCCAGGGTGAAAAAGGGGGACACGGTGGAAGCGAGCATCGCGCGGACCGCCTCGCCGCCCCTGACCGAGCGACAGGAGGCCCGTCGCCGCCGCATCCTGCACGCGAGCGCGCAGCTGGCCAGCCGGGGCGGCTTCGACGCGGTCCAGATGCGCGAGGTCGCGGAGTCGTCCCAGGTGGCGCTCGGCACGCTCTACCGCTACTTCCCGTCCAAGATCCATCTGCTGGTCGCGACCATGCAGGACCAGCTGGAACACATGCACGGCACGCTGCGGAAACGGCCGCCCGCGGGTGACACGGCCGCGGAACGGGTCGCGGAGACGCTGATGCGCGCCTTCCGCGCCCTGCAGCGCGAGCCGCATCTCGCGGACGCCATGGTCCGCGCCCTGACCTTCGCCGACCGCAGCGTCTCGCCCGAGGTGGACCAGGTGTCCCGGCAGACGACCGTGATCATCCTGGACGCGATGGGCCAGGCGGACCCGACGCCCGAACAGCTCTCGGCGGTCCGGGTCATCGAGCACACCTGGCACTCCGCGCTGATCACCTGGCTGTCGGGCCGGGCCTCGATCGCCCAGGTGAAGATCGACATCGAAACGGTGTGCCGCCTGATCGACCTGACGGCACCGACGCCGACGCCGACGGACGGCTGAGGACCGCCGAGGGCACGAACGCCCGAGACGGCCCACGCGAGCACGGACACCCGAGGGCAGGCGCGGGCACGGACGCCCGACGGCCCACGCGACCGCAGACACCCGCGGGCAGACCCGGACACGGACACCCGACGGCCCACGCGACCGCAGACACCCGCGGGCAGACCCGCACACGGACACCCGACGGCCCACGCGACCGCAGACACCCGCGGGCAGACCCGGACACGGACGCCCAACGGCCCACGCGAGCACGGACACCCGAGGGCAGGCGCGGGCACGGATGCCCGACGGCCGGCGCGAGTAGGACCGCCTGGCGGCCCGCACGAATGCGACCGCCCGACCGCGGACACCGGCGTGTCCGCGCGGCCGGGGCCGCGGGGCGGGCTCGCTCACTCCTCCGGCGGGAAGACCGGCTCCCCGGTACCCGCCAGGGTGATCGCGATGGCCTCCACCGGGCAGTTCTCCGCCGCCGCCAGCAGGCCCTCGCCCGCGTCCAGGTCGGGCTCCACGGGGTGCGACTGGCGGGCGGTGTCGAGCCGGAAGCCGTCGGGCGCCCGGTGGACGCACTGGGCCGAGCCGATGCAGACGGACCGGTCGACCTCCACGTGCCAGCGGTCCCCCATCCGCTACGCCTCCCAGCCGGCGGGCAGGTGGATCATCTTGTGCTCCAGGTACTCGCCGAACCCCTCGGGCCCGAACTCCCGCCCCAGACCGGAGTTCTTGTAGCCGCCGAACGGGCCGAGCATGTCCAGGCTGAAGGTGTTCACCGAGTACGTGCCGGTACGGACCCGGCGGGCGACGTCGATGCCGCGCTCCACGTCGGCGGTCCAGACGCTGCCGCTCAGCCCGTAGTCGGAGTCGTTGGCGATCCGCACCGCCTCGGCCTCGTCGCCGTAGGGCAGCAGGCAGATCACCGGGCCGAAGATCTCCTCCCGGGCGATCCGCATGGAGTTGTCGACGTCGCCGAAGAGGGTCGGCTCGACGTACCAGCCGCGGTCCAGCCCGGGTGGCCGCCCGCCACCGGTGAGGATCTTGGCGCCCTCCTCCTGGCCGATGCGGATGTAGTCGAGGTTGCGCTGCTGCTGGCGCCGGGCGACCAGCGGGCCGACCTGGGTCGCCGGGTCCAGCGGGTCGCCGACGACGAGGGCGTTCGCGGCGGCGGCGAGGGCCTCGGCGAACTCGTCGTAGCGCGAGCGCGGGAGCAGCACGCGGGTCTGGGCCACGCACGCCTGGCCGTTGTTCATCCAGGCCGCGGGGACGATCCCGGCCACCGTCGATTCGACGTCCGCGTCCGGCAGGACGACCGCCGCCGACTTCCCGCCCAGCTCCAGCGTGACCCGGCTCAGGTTGCGCGCGGCGACCTCCATGACCCGCTTGCCGGCGGCGACCGAGCCGGTGAAGGAGACCTTGTCGACGCCCGGGTGCCCGACGAGGTACTCACTGACCTCGCGGTCGGCGGGCAGGATCGACAGCACACCTTCCGGCAGCCCGGCCTCGGCGGCGATCTCCCCGAGGAGATAGGCGTCCAGCGGCGACTCGGGCGACGGCTTGAGCACGACCGTGCAGCCGGTGAGCAGCGCGGGCGCGAGCTTGGCGGCGGCGACGAACTGCGGGACGTTCCACGGCACGACGGCCGCGACGACCCCGACGGGCTCGCGCCGGACGAGGATCCGGCCGAGGACGCCGTCGCGCTGCTCCTCGTAGGTGAAGTTCCGGGCGACGGTGATCGCCGAGTCCCAGACCATCATCGCGCCGAGGGCCTGCGCGAGGACGCTCCAGGAGTACGGGGAGCCGTTCTCGGAGGAGATCACGCGGGCGATCTCCTCGTGCCGGATCGCGATGGCGTCCTTGATCCGGGTGACGACCTCGATCCGCTCGTCCAGGGTCGCGCGCGGCCAGGGCCCTTCGTCGAAGGCCCGCCGGGCCACGGCGACGGCCCGGTCGACGTCGGCGGTGGAGGCGTGCGGCACGCGCCCGAAGACCTCCTCGGTGTGCGGCGAGATCACCTCGATGACGTCCTTGCCGAGGGGGTCGGTCAACTCCCCGCCGATGAACAGCTGTCCGTGTTCCACGAGCTCGGTCATGGCCGACGCCTCCTGCGGAGCCGAAGCGGGTTGTGTGGGTCGGATCCGTTGCGTTGCTTGATTTCTGACGGTGCTTGATTTCTGACGGTGCTTGATTTCTGACGGTGCTTGATTTCTGACGATGCTTCAGAACTGATACCAGTTCTAGTTATAGTGGGCAATGGCCGCGAGGCGGAGGGCAGATGACGAACACGCACGAGCACGGCGGGGGCGTACGGTCCGTCCAGGTTCCGATCCCGGACAACCCCCTCGGGCACACGCTGGTGTACGTGATGGACACCGACCGGGGCCCGGTGCTGATCGACACCGGCTGGGACGACCCCGCCTCCTGGGACGCCCTCACCGAGGGGCTGGCGGCCTGCGGCACCGCGGTCGAGGAGATCCACGGCGTGGTCGTCACCCACCACCACCCCGACCACCACGGCCTGTGCGGCAAGGTCCGCGAGGCGTCCGGCGCCTGGATCGCGATGCACGCCGCGGACACCGCGATCGTGCGCCGCACCCGGTCGGCCGAACCCGAGCGCTGGTTCACGTACATGACGGCCAAGCTCACCGCCGCCGGCGCCCCCGAGAAGCACGTGGCACCCCTGCGCGGCGCCCGCCGCAGCACCCTGCCCGGCCTCTCCCCCGCCCTCCCGGACCGCGAGATCGTCCCCGGCGAACTGCTCGACCTGCCGGGCCGCCGACTGCGCGCGATCTGGACCCCGGGCCACACCCCCGGCCACGTCTGCCTGCACCTGGAGGAGGAGCACCCGGCCCAACTTCCGGGCCGCGGGCGCCTGTTCTCGGGCGACCACCTCCTCCCCCGCATCACGCCCCACATCGGCCTGTACGAGGACCCGGACGACACCACCGTCACCGATCCCCTCGGCGACTACCTCGACTCCCTGGAACGGGTGGGCCGACTGGCCCCCGCCGAGGTGCTACCGGCCCACCAGCACGCCTTCACCGACGCGCCCGCGCGCGTAAGGGAGTTGCTCGCGCACCACGAGGAGCGCCTCACCGGTCTGCTCGCCCTGCTCTCCGAACCCCTCACTCCCTGGCGGCTGGCGGAGCGCATGGAGTGGAACCGGCCCTGGGAGCGGATCCCCTACGGATCACGGAACATCGCGGTGTCGGAGGCCGAGTCGCACCTGCGCCGCCTGGTGAAGCTGGGCCGAGCGGAGGCGGTCACGGGCAGTGATCCGGTGACGTACGTGGCCGTCTGAGCCGACTCGACGCAGGTGGCCGTCCGATCCGGCTCAGTCCCCTTCCGGGGCTCCCCGGTCCGTGAAAGCACGCACCAACCGCTCCGCCTCGCCGAGCGCTTCGATCTCGGCCACCGTCATGGTGGGGTTGGCGGCGCGTCGGCGCCGGGCCTCGGCCAGTCCCGCCTCCGTGACGTCCGAGGGGTCGGAGAGGAGCGCGACGAGTGTCGCGCGCACCGGCCCGGCACAGCCTCCTCCCAGGCGCTTCCCTACGGGCCGGTAGAGTGGCCGCGTCGTCACTACACCCGTACAGGGAGAAGCCGGTGCAAATCCGGCGCTGACCCGCAACCGTGAGCAGTCGCGAGGCTGTGAGCCGGACCGCCCCGTACGGCATGTGAACGGCTCGCGTGCGCCGGCGGTCCGTCGGCGCACGGGCACCGTCGAGGTCTACGGAGCCGAGCCGCCCGGGGTCGTCCCGCGCTGCCCGGCTCCCTTCAGGGAGAGGCACCCGCCGATCATGAACGTCCGCCGCAGCGCCGCGGCCCTGGCCGCCACCGCCGTGATCGGCCTGGCCACGCCCGCCCTGGCCGCGTCCCCGTCGCCGTCGCCGTCGCCGTCCGTGGCGATACCGTCCGGCCTGTACGGCACCAGCGACCCGACCTACGACGGTGTCTGGCGCCAGTCGCTCGCCCTGGTCGCGCAGTACCGGTCGGACGTCGAGCCCGCCGAGAAGGCCGTCGACTGGCTGCTCGGGCAGCAGTGCGCGAACGGGGCGTTCGCCGCGTTCCGCGCCGAGCCCGCCCAGGACTGCGACGCCAAGGTGATGGTCGACACCAACAGCACCGCCGCCGCGGCGCAGGCCCTGTCCCTGGCCGGGGACGGCGACCGCATGGACGACGCCGTCAAGGCGGTCACCTGGCTGAAGAGCGTGCAGAACAAGGACGGCGGCTGGGGCTACACGCCCGGCGGCGCCAGCGACGCCAACTCGACCTCGGTCGTCATCGGCGCCCTGAACGCCGTGGGCCAGGACCCCGGGACCGCCGTGAAGGACGGCAAGTCGCCCTACGACGCCCTGCGCGAGCTGGCCCTGTCCTGCGCGGACGGCGGTGCCTTCGCCTACCAGCCGGACAAGAAGGGCAAGCTCGCCGCCAACGCGGACGCGACGGCGGCGGCCGTGGTCGGCATGAAGGGCATGAGCATGGTGTCGGCGAAGGCCGCCGACGACACGGAGCTCGCCTGCGCCACCGCCAAGGCCTCCGACCCCGGGCAGTCCGCCGCGAACGGCGCGTCCTACCTGGCCGGGGAGATGGCGAAGGACGGTCACCTGGTGTCGGCGCTGCCCGGTGCCGAGGACCAGCCCGACTACGGCAACACCGCCGACGCGGTCGTCGCGCTCGCGGTGACGGGCGGCCCGGAGGCCGCGCGGAAGCCGCTGGCCTGGCTGGAGGAGAACTCCGCGGACTGGGCGAAGCAGAGCGGCCCCGCCGCGTACGCCCAGCTGATCCTGGCGGCGGAGGCGGCCGGCGCGGACCCGCGTGACTTCGGTGGCGCGAACCTGGTGAGCCAGCTGAACGCGACGGGCCCGGAGCCGCGGACGCAGACCGGCTCCTCGGACGCGTCCGAGGAGAAGAAGGACGAGGAGAAGGACGAGGACGGCGGCGTCAGCGTCTGGTGGATCATCGGCGTCGGCGCGGTCGCCGGTATCGGCGTCGGCTTCCTCATCAGCGGACGCAACAAGGGGCAGCGGCAGTGATCCGCCGGGCCTGCGCACTGCTGGCGGCCGTGCTCCTGGTGTGGACGGCCGCACCGGCGCAGGCCGCCACCTACCGCTACTGGTCCTTCTGGGACCACGACGGCTCCTCGTGGATCTACGCCACCCAGGGGCCGTCCGTGGCGGTCCCCTCGGACGGCGACGTCCAGGGCTTCCGGTTCACGCTCAGCGAGGACTCCGCGCAGGCCGCCCAGCCGCGTGGCGCGGCGGACTTCGACGTGATCTGCGCGCGCACCCCGGCGCGGGCGGGCGAGAAACGGGTGGCCCTGGTCATCGACTTCGGCACGAAGGCGGACTCCCCGTCGGGCGAGACCCCGCCGCGGCCGCGGACGGTGTGCGCGCGGGTCGGTGAGGACGCGACCACGGCCGAGGCGCTGGCGCGGGTGGCGAAGCCCCTGCGGTACGACACGAGCGCGCTGCTCTGCGCGATCGACGGCTACCCGGCCAGGGGCTGCGGGGAACAGATCGCGAAGACCCCGGCCGGCGAGGGCAAGGGCAAGGGCAACGGTCCGTCCCTCGGCCTGTGGGCGGGCGTCGCGGGAGTGGCGGCCCTGGGAGCGGCGGCGGTCTGGCAGGCACGCCGACGCAGGCATGCGTAACCCGGCGGACCGCGGCGCTCTTACGGGCCGCGCGGACCGCGGCACTCGTACGGACCGCGATGTTCGTACGGACCGCGCCACGCGTACGGTCCGCGCCGGCGGAGACAAGGGCAGCGGCGGCGGCGCTACGGGCGACGCCCCCGCCCTCCCCGCAACCCGCCCGCCCGCGCAACTGCACCCCGGCGCCTGGTGGTTGTGGGCCCTGGGACTCGGCGCCGCGGCCACCCGCACCACCAACCCCCTCCTGCTGGCGCTGCTCGTGGCGACGTCCGCGTACGTCGTCGTGACCTGCCGCCGCAGCACCCCCTGGTCCCGCTCCTACGGCGCCTTCGTCAAGCTCGCCCTCGCCGTCATCCTGATCCGGCTGGTCTTCGCGGTGTTCCTGGGCTCGCCCATCCCCGGCACCCACACCCTGTTCACGCTCCCCGAGGTCCCGCTCCCCGACTGGGCGCAGGGCATCCGGCTGGGTGGCCGGGTGCACGCGGAGGGCCTGCTCGTCGCCCTGTACGACGGCGTACGGCTCGCCACCCTGCTCATCTGCGTCGGCGCGGCGAACGCCCTGGTCAACCCGTCCCGCCTGCTCAAGTGCCTGCCGGGGGCGCTGTACGAGATGGGCGTGGCCGTCGTCGTCGCGCTCACCTTCGCCCCGAGTCTCATCGCCGACGTCCAGCGTCTGCGCGCCGCCCGGCGCCTGCGGGGCCGCCCGGACAACGGCATCCGGGGCCTGCTCCAGGTCGGCCTGCCGGTCCTCGAAGGCGCTCTGGAACGCTCCGTCGCCCTCGCCGCCGCGATGGACGCCCGCGGGTACGGCCGTACCGCCGACGTACCGGCGCGGGTGCGCCGCACCACGACCGCGTTCACCCTCGGCGGCCTTCTCGGCGTGTGCGCCGGCACCTACGGCGTCCTCACGGCCGAGGGCGGGGCGTACGGGCTGCCGCTGCTGCTGGCCGGGCTGGCCGCCGCCCTGGTGGGCCTGCGCCTGGGCGGGCGCCGGGCGGCCCGCACCCGGTACCGCCCGGACCCGTGGGACGTGCGGGCCTGGCTGGTCACGGGCTCCGGCGTGGCGGTCGCCGCGCTGATGTTCGTGGCCGCCTCGGCCGATCCGGGCGCCCTGGAGCCGGGTGTGCTCCCGCTGACCGCCCCCACCCTGCCGTTGTGGCCCGCGGCCGCGATCCTGCTCGGCCTGCTGCCGGCCTTCGTAGCCCCCACGCCCCCCACGCCCCCCACTCCGTCCGCCGCCGCCCCGAGGGAGCCGTCGTCGTGATCCGCTTCGAGAACGTCTCCGTGACGTACGACGGCCGTACCGAACCCACCGTCCGGGACGTCGACTTCGAGGTCCCGGAGGGCGAACTCGTCCTGCTGGTCGGCCCGTCCGGCGTGGGCAAGTCCACGGTCCTCGGTGCCGTCAGCGGGCTGGTCCCGCACTTCACGGGCGGCACCCTGCGCGGCCGGGTCACGGTGGCGGGCCGGGACACCCGCACCCACAAGCCCCGCGAACTCGCCGACGTGGTCGGCACGGTGGGGCAGGATCCGCTGTCCCACTTCGTGACGGACACGGTCGAGGACGAACTCGCCTACGGCATGGAGTCGTTGGGACTGGCGCCGGAGGTGATGCGGCGCCGGGTGGAGGAGACCCTCGACCTGCTGGGTCTCGCCGGTCTGCGGGACCGGCCGATCGCCACCCTCTCCGGCGGCCAGCAGCAGCGGGTGGCCATCGGCTCGGTGCTCACCCCGCACCCTCGGGTGCTGGTGCTGGACGAACCGACCTCGGCGCTGGACCCGGCGGCCGCCGAGGAGGTCCTCGCGGTCCTCCAGCGGCTGGTGCACGACCTCGGCACGACGGTCCTGATGGCCGAGCACCGGCTGGAGCGGGTGATCCAGTACGCCGACCGCGTCGTCCTGCTGCCCGGTCCCGGCGAGGCCCCGGTGCTGGGCGCCCCGGCCGAGGTCATGGCGGTCTCCCCGGTGACCCCGCCCGTGGTGGACCTGGGCCGCCTGGCGGGCTGGACCCCGCTCCCCCTGACCGTACGAGACGCCCGCCGCCGCGCGGCACCCCTACGGGAACGACTCGGCGAGCCCACGACCGACACGGCCGGGAAGCCCCTCACCGGCCCGGCCGGGAATCCCGTCACCGGCCCGGCCGGGAAACCGGTCGCCCGCACGGCCGCGAAGCCCTCCCCCGACACAACCGGAGAACCCGCCGCCGACACGGCCCGGCAACCCGCCGCCGACACGGCCGGAGAACCAGTCGCCGACACGACCCGGAAGCCCTCCCCCGACACAACCGGGCAACCCGTCACCGACACAACCGGGGAACCCGTCACCGACACGGCCGGGGAGCCCGACGCAGGCGCGGCCCACCAAGCCGCCGCAGACTCGGCCGCGAGGTCCGACGACACCAGTACCCCCCGGCCTCCCGCACCCTCCGCCCCCACAACCCCCCGGCCTCCCGCACCCTCCGCCCCCACACCCCCCCGACGTCCCGCACCCTCCGCTCCCCCCACCCCCCGTCGCTGGTTCCGGCGCGCGCCGGTGTCGAAGGGGGCCGCCGGCCCCGAGGCGCCCGTACGTCTCCCCGCCGAGGTGAGCGGGCTCGCCGTCACCCGTGGCGGGGTCCGCGCCCTGCGCAAGGTGGACGTGACCGTCGGTCCCGGCGAGACGATCGCGCTCATGGGCCGCAACGGCGCCGGAAAGTCCACGCTCCTCTCCTCCCTCGTGGGCCTGCTCGCCCCCACCAGGGGCACGGTCCGGGTCGGCGGCGTCACTCCCCACCGCACCCCGCCCCCCGAACTGGTCCGCCACGTGGGCCTCGTCCCACAGGAACCGCTGGACCTCCTCTACGCCGACACCGTCGCCGCCGAGTGCGCGGCCGCCGACGCCGACGCGCAGGCCGACCCCGGCACCTGCCGTGCCCTGGTCGGCGAGCTGCTCCCCGGCGTGGCCGACGACACCCACCCCCGGGACCTCTCGGAGG
Source organism: Streptomyces sp. NPDC048002 (assembly GCF_040653275.1). Lineage (NCBI taxonomy): Bacteria > Bacillati > Actinomycetota > Actinomycetes > Kitasatosporales > Streptomycetaceae > Streptomyces > Streptomyces sp. NPDC048002. The sequence continues at coordinate 425,079 of NZ_JBEZNL010000001.1, forward strand.
GCCAGCGCCTGGCGCTCGCCCTGGCCGTCGTACTGACCGCCCGCCCGCCCCTACTCCTGCTGGACGAGCCGACCCGGGGCCTGGACTACGCGGCGAAGGCCCGGCTGGTCACCGTGTTGCGCGGACTGGCCGCCGAGGGCCACGCGATCGTCCTGGCCACCCATGACGTGGAGCTGGCCGCGGAGCTGGCGCACCGGGTGCTGCTGATGGCCGAGGGCGAGATCATCGCCGACGGCCCGACCGCGGACGTGGTCGTGTCGTCGCCGTCCTTCGCCCCGCAGGTGACGAAGATCCTCGCCCCGCAGCACTGGCTGACCGTGGCCCAGATCGAACGGGCCCTGGCATGACCCCGACGCCCACCCCCACCCCGCCCCCGGCCACGCCCCCGACGCGCCAGGCGCGCCCGATCCGGCTGGGCCCGCGCTCCCTGGCCGCCCTGACCCTGGTGAGCGCGATCGGCCTGGCCGTGATCTGCCGTCCGCTCATCGCGGCACCGGAGTCCCAGGCGAGCGCCCACGCCCAGGACGCGCCCTGGCTCTTCGCGGCGCTCCTGGTCCTCCTGGTCGCCGTCGTCGCGGCGACGATCTCGGAGTCCGGGCTCGGTCCGAAGGCGGTGGCGATGCTCGGCGTGCTGGCGGCGACCGGCGCGGCGCTCAGGCCGCTCGGCGCGGGCACGGCGGGGATCGAGCCGATGTTCTTCCTGATGCTGCTGAGCGGCCGGGTCCTCGGACCGGGCTTCGGCTTCGTCCTCGGGGCGCTCAGCATGTTCGCCTCCGCGCTGCTCACGGGCGGGGTGGGGCCGTGGATGCCGTTCCAGATGCTGTCGATGGGCTGGTTCACGATGGGCGCGGGGCTGCTCCCCGGCCCGGACCGGCTCCGGGGCCGGGCGGAGCTGCTGATGATCGCCGCGTACGGATTCCTCGCCGCGTTCGTCTACGGCACGATGACGAACCTCGCCGGCTGGCCCTTCCTGGGCGAGCTGTCCTCCAACATCGCCTACGACCCGGACGCGGGCCTGCCGGAGAACCTGGCCCGGTTCGTCGCGTACTGCCTGGCCACCTCGCTCGGCTGGGACCTGGGCCGGGCCCTGGTCACCGTGGCCCTCACGCTCACCCTCGGCCCGGCCATCCTCAAGGCCCTGCGCCGAGCCACCCGCAGAGCCGCGTTCGAGGCCCCGGTCACCTTCGACGACCGCACTGCGTGAGCCCCCGCGGACCGACTGTCAGACCTTTGGTGAAGCACCCCACATGACCCACATCACCTACGATCCGACCTAGTCGGACAATTCGGACGCCATGTCCACGCCATAACACCCCCTGACCTGCACCTTGAGAGCCGAGTCACACGGACCCCGGTCACCCCACATACGACCACAACTAGCAAAAGCGGTCATTGCGGACCTCTTCCCGGCCTGCTTCTCTGGATGACGTCGCACGGCGCCGACAAGCCCACGGGCCTCGGCGCCGACGCATGTCCCCCACGCCCCGAGTGGTCCGGATGTGCGGCGGCCGCAACGTCCCCGACGAAAGGTCACCGCCTTGTCCGCCGTTTCCGTCATTCGACGCGTCGCCTCCCCGAAGAAGGCTCTCGCCGGTGCCGCTGTGGCCGCTGTCGCCACCGGTTCGATCATCGCCGCGGCGCCCGCGCAGGCCGCCACGACCGGCGCCTCCTCCGCCCAGGCCACCGCGAAGAAGATGATCGGCAACTCGGCGCAGTACCAGTGCTTCTCCAAGATCGTCGAGCACGAGAGCGGCTGGGACGTGAACGCCACCAACGCCTCGTCCGGCGCCTACGGCCTCGTCCAGGCCCTGCCCGGCTCGAAGATGGCCTCCGCCGGCTCCGACTGGAAGACCAACGCCGCGACCCAGATCGAGTGGGGCGTCGACTACATGAAGGACCGCTACGGCAGCGCCTGCGGCGCCTGGAACTTCTGGCAGGCCAACGGCTGGTACTGAGCCGCAGCCGACCACACAGAGAACCGCACCCGTGCCCACACGGGTGCGGTGTCGTTTGTAGGGATGTACTTCTTAGAACTACGTCCCTACATAAGAGGCCGCCATGCCGCGACGCCGTCACCGGAACCTCCCCAAGCCACCCCACGTCTTCGACCGTGACTGGGAGTGGAGCGAGCTGACCGCGTTCGTCTCCGACGAGGAGCCGGGGCCACGCCTGGGGGTCGTGTCCGGACGCCGCAGGCAGGGCAAGAGCTTCTTCCTCGAAGCACTCACCGAGAGGTGATCCTCGTCGACCTGGAGCGCCTGCACGGCGGGGCCCGAGCAGTCGGGCTCCGTCACGCCGGATCAGGCTTCGAACGAGTCGGCGTTGAAGCAAATGACCTGCCTTCCAGCCGGCAGGAAGACACGATCCGAATCGGCTTGACCTGCCCAGTGCCTACTCGTGTCGCGAGATCAGTTCCGTGTACGCGCCCTCGGCCGTCCGACCCGCGGCTGTGCCGTCAGGAGCAAAGGCCAGGAATGCGCTCGTGGTTCCCGAGTGGAGCACCCTGCCATCGGCCAAAACCGTTACCTGATCGGCATCTTCGGCCAGATCGGCCACATCATGCGTGGACATGAGCACGCTCACCTCGCCACTGAGGTCACGAAGGAGGTCCCGGAACACCCGACGTTGCCTCGGGTCCATACCCGCCGTTGGTTCATCCAGCAAGAGCACTCGGGCACCGTGCACGAGCGCGGCCGCTACACCGACTCGCCGCAGCTGTCCGCCCGAGAGCGCGGTCGTCCTGACATCGCTCTGCTCCGTCAGCTCCACCCTGGCCAGCACGCGGCGTGCCGTCTTCCAAGCATCACTGCGGCTCATGCCTTTCAACCAGCCGACGTACGCCACGTATTCGCGTGCGGTGAGGCCGGGCAGAGGGACGATGTCCTGAGGCATCCGTGCGACGGTCCGGCGGAACTGCTTCGAAGTACTCGGAATGCTGCCGCAGACAACTGTGCCGCTGTCCGGCTTCACCACAGATGCGGCAACTTTCAGCATCGTTGACTTTCCGGCACCGTTGGGGCCCAGCAGGATCGTAAGTCCGCTCGGCAGTTGGTAGTTGAAGTGGTCGAGCACATACCTCTTGCGGCGTTTGGGTCCGTAGCCGTACGTGCAGGAGATGAGTTCAAGCGTCATGACGAGTTCCTCGCGTATCGGATCTGAACGGTGACTCCGCAGGCGAACATCAGTACCGCTCCGAGGGCGGCATGCGGCGCGCCGAGAGGTTCCGGTAGGACGGTCCAGAGATATGCGTCGTTGCCGGGCCGGAAACCACACAGACAGACTGTGAGAAGCCAAGCCGTGGGCAACAGAATGCCGGCCCTGCCGAACAGTGCCCGGCCGACCAGCATCAGTCCGGTCAGAAACAGAGCGTTCCTACCCACCGCCACGGTCACCGCATCTCCGAGCGCCACTCCGACCACTGCGCTCACGGCCATGGCAAGTGCACTGACAACCAGCACCAGACCGCCATCGATGTGCCGCACCGCGCGTACCGCTGTGTCCTCGGCGGAGTACAGGCGCGAGTCGAGGCACATCGCCAGCCCGGAAACCAAAGGAACCGGAATGAAGAGAGCCAGGACCACGTGCGTGGCACCACCGGTGAGGGAGGGGAGAACAACCGAATCGCCCTGCAGGAGCAGCAGGAGCAGCACGAAGAGCGTGAATACGATCGGCAGGACGCTGTGAGCGCGTCGCGCCTTGACCCACCAGATCATGATCCTGCCTGACATCCGGCGATCAGACTCTGGCGGTACCACTTCCCCTGTTCCCGAGGATCAGTGGTCAGAACTCGGTCCACCGTTCTGCGGACTTCATCCTCTTCGACGAACTTCCGGCCCTTCATATGATCGTTGTAGGTGTCCGCTTCACCCGTCACGGTAGCCGCCCAGAGCATCACCGCGTTGCCGTAGGTGGGATCGACGCTAAGACAAGGGAACTGAACTGCGGCTCTGGCGATCTGATAGCGCAATTCATCCCGTTGTGCTCCACTGGTGAGGCCAACCCGCCATATGGTCGCCGTCGACGGCAAGGCGTACCGGCCCTCGCCCAGGCGGTCGACAATCACGTCCGGCGTTTTCGTGAATCCTGCGGAGTGAAGGTCTGCAAGGACGGATACCGCGTCCTTGCGGACGGCGGAGGCGCGGACCGAAGCAGCCTGCGGCACGCACACCTTCGGCGCCGTTCCGACACAGTCCATGGGCGCCTGACCGGCCAGCAGAGGCGGATTCGCTTCCCAGCCTTGCACGGCCCGAACCGCGACTACCGGACAACTGAAGGCCACCACGGCAGCAAGTCCCCCGCGGATCCACCTCGATCGCATCGGCAGCCACAACAACGCGGCTCCGACCGCCAGTCCTCCGGTGAACAACAGATGCGGCAGCAAGGACCCGTAGGTAGCGGACTCGCCGAACATCAGCGTCGTCGGGTACTGACCCGAAACGTGCCGAATCCAGAAAGCGTCAGCCGACCAAGAAAAGGCGACGAGCACCCAGACCAGTACGGCCATCAACGGGGCCGCGACAACGGGCGGCGCGACAAGGCCGACTCCGAACCCGATCACCGCGTGGGCGAGGCAAAGAAGCATCGCCATCACCAAGGGCCCCAAACTGGCCGGGGTGGGAAGCGCGGCCGCGCTTCCCAGTGCGAGCACGACCGGAAGAAGCAGCAAGATCCACGCGGACACCAGAGCAGGGACCATTCCGTTCCAAGCCACGTGGTAGCGAGAGCGAACCGGAGCTGCTTCCCAAATCCCCGCCTTTCTCAGGCGGGCGCTTTCCCACACCGCGAGCGCAGAAGCGACAGCGTACGCGATTGCATACATAGTGCCGAGGGCAGAAGACACCAAGGCCGGAGAATACCCGAATCCCTCTCGGGCAACACCGCCTCCGTAATAGTAAAGAAGCGACAGCACCACAGCGAACGGTGCCGACCATTTCGCATTGCTGCCGAACAGAAGTGTCCCTGTACGCACAAGCTTCTCTCTGGGGGAGGAGTGACAGAGGGGGGCGCCGATCCATGGATCCCCCTCTGCTTGACGCGTTAACAGATCCGCCCTAATCCGCCTTGGTCGTATCAATCGCGACAACTCTTACATCCAGAAGACCGCCATCGGTGTCCTGCAGGCGGAAGTAGTAGCCATCGAGGGGAAGACCCGTCCATTCGCCCGCACTGACGGAATTCGTGCCATTGAAGCAGTTGGTGAATTCCTTAGTGCCGTGATTGGTGTCGGGCGAGGCAAAGTTGTCCTCCCAGAGCGCGACCTTCACCCATCCCCCGGTCGCATAGTACTGATTACAGTCCTTGAACCGAACCTCGCTGTATTGCTCGTCTTCCCAACGACTCGACTCGAAGCCAGTGGCCGCATTGGAAATGAAGCTCTGCCAGTTCGCAGAAGCATTGGGGGCCAGGGCGAGAAGAAATGCGGAAGTCATGCCAGCAGTGACAGCTATTTTTTGAACATGAAAGGGATACTCCTTGAATTCTGGACTGCGCCTCAACTAATCCGCCAGGCAACAGAGTTGACACTGGACCAGCAGATCATATTTACCTGATGATCACGCGTCAATCGCCCCGCGTTCACCACGGACCCAAATCAGGGAAAGTCGGACTTCCGGCCATTCGGATCGCCGCATTCGAACCACACCGTCTTCCCACTCCCGCCCCGCCGGTCCACCCCCCACTTGTCCACCACCGCGCTGAGCAGCACCAGCCCCCGCCCGTCCTCCGCGCCCCACCCCGACCCGGCCTCCACGCAGGGCAGTTCGGCGCACCCGTCCGCCACCTCCACCCGCACCCCCGTCTCCTGCCGCATCAACAGCAGCCGACAGCGCCGGTCCGGGACATGGCATACGACATTCGCGACCAGCTCGGTCACGCCCAGCGCCACGGCGTCGTACAGCTCCGGCAACTCCCAGTCGGCCAGCAGCGAGTGCGCGATCCGGCGGATGTGCCGCGCCGAGTGCTCACCGACCGTGAGGTGCATCGCGTACCCGGAGGGAATGTATTCGTTCACGATACGAGGCTGACCTCCCGCGACTACGCTGGGCTACCGGTCGAACACAACATGCCCAGGTGTGGAGGCAGTTCGTGACGAACATCAACGTGCTGGATCCGGGAGCCTCGCCGCTCGACTACTACGGGTTCGAGCTGCGCCGGTACCGCGAGGCCGCCGGTCTCACTCAGCGCCAGTTGGGCGACATCGTCAACTACACCGGCTCCCTCGTCGGCCAGATCGAGACGGCCCGCAAACTCCCCACCCCGGAGTTCAGCCAGCGCGCGGACGCGGCCCTCCAGACGGGCGGGTTACTGTCCCGGCTGGTCGCACTGGTGATGCGCAGTCAACTTCCGGCCTGGTTTCAGCAGGTCGCGGAGCTCCAGTCGAGGGCTGCGGAGATCTGTTCGTTCGAGACCCATATGGTGCACGGCCTCCTCCAGACGAAGGCGTACGCCCGTGCGGTGCTCGGCGCGCTGGACACGACCAATCTCGACGACCGCGTCGCAGTACGACTCGCTCGGCGGAGCATCTTCGAGAAGGAGGAGCCGCCCACCTTCTGGGCGATCCTCAGCGAGGCCGCACTGCACCAACAGATCGGCGGACGGCAGGCCATGCGGAGCCAGCTCGCCCATCTGTTGTCCTTCGAGGAGAGCCCCAGGATCAACATCCAAGTGCTTCCCTATGCGACGGGAGCACACGCAGGACTGACGGGCTCATTCGACATCTACCGCTTCACGGGTGACCCCACCATCGTCTATACGGAGGGCTACGGCAGCGCGCACCCCACGGCCAACCCGGACACGGTCAAGAACTGCTCGCTCCGTTACGATCATCTGCAAGCCGCTGCGCTGTCCCTCAAAGAATCGGCGGCGCTGATCCGGCGCGTGATGGAGGACAGCTATGGAGAACAAGTGGCGTAAGTCCAGCTACAGCAGCGACCAGGGCGGCAACTGCGTAGAAATCGCCGAGAGTTCAAGCACCGTCGCCGTCCGCGACTCCAAAACCCCGGCGGGACCGGTCCTCACTCTCGACCCCGCCGCCTTCTCCGCCTTCACCACCTGGGCCGCTACAACCGCTGAATGATCGTGCCGGTGGCCAAGCCACCCCCCGCGCACATCGTCACCAGCGCGAACTCCTTGTCGGCGCGCTCCAGTTCATGAAGGGCCGTGGTGATCAGCCGTGCCCCGGTCGCCCCGACCGGGTGCCCGAGTGCGATTCCACCGCCGTTGACGTTGACCTTGTCCAGGTCCTGTTCGAAGACCTGGGCCCAGCTCAACACCACCGACGCGAAAGCCTCGTTGATCTCGACGAGGTCGATGTCCTTGAGGGACATGCCCGCCTTGCCGAGGACCGCCTTCGTCGCGTCGATGGGTCCGTCGAGGTGGAAGTGCGGGTCGGAGCCGACCAGGGCCTGCGCGACGATGCGCGCGCGGGGACGCAGCTTCAGCGCCCGCGCCATCCGCTTGGAGGCCCACAGGATCGCCGCCGCGCCGTCGCTGATCTGGGAGGAGTTGCCTGCCGTGTGGATGGCCTTCGGCATGACGGCCTTGAGGCCGGCCAGGGCCTCCATGGAGGTGTCGCGCAGGCCCTCGTCCCGGTCGACCAGCCGCCACATGCCCTGGCCCGCGCGCTGCTCGTCCTCGGTGGTGGGGACCTGGACGGCGAACGTCTCCCGCTTGAACCGCTCCTCCGCCCAGGCGACGGCGGCCCGTTCCTGCGAGCGGAGTCCGAGGGCGTCGACGTTCTCGCGCGTCAGCCCCCGAAGGCGGGCGATCCGCTCGGCCGCCTCGAACTGGTTGGGGAGGTCGACGTTGGCCTCGTCCGGGAACGGCTTGCCCGGCCCGTGCTTGGACCCCGAGCCCAGGGGCACGCGGGACATCGCCTCGACGCCGCAGGAGATGCCGACGTCGATGACCCCGGCGGCGATCATGTTGGCGGTCATGTGCGAGGCCTGCTGCGAGGAGCCGCACTGGCAGTCGACGGTCGTCGCCGCCGTCTCGTAGGGCAGGCCCATGGTGAGCCAGGCCGTGCGCGCGGGGTTCATGGACTGCTCGCCGGCGTGGGTCACCGTGCCGCCGACGATCTGCTCGACGCAGTCGGCGGGGATGCCGGTGCGGCCGAGGAGTTCACGGTAGGTCTCGCCCAGCAGGTAGGCGGGGTGCAGGTGGGCCAGCGCGCCGCCGCGCTTGCCGATGGGGGTGCGGACGGCTTCGACGATCACGGGTTCGGCGGCCATGGGGGACGGTCCTCTCGTCCGGAACCAGCAGACGTGACAACTAGTACGTGTTCTAGTTCTGTGTGCAGTCTGCGGATGTGACGCCCATCACCGCAAGGGTCTTGCAGTCTTCGGAGCCCGCCGTTACTTTGCGCGATACCTGATGGTCCGTCAGATCGTTGTCCGAGACGGCCCGAGACGGCCGATGGCTGGAGCCGCCATGCCCTGTCCAGCGCTTCCCGACGGGTTCGACTTCACCGACCCCGACCTCCTCCGACACCGCGTCCCCTTCCCGGAGTACGCCGCGCTGCGCCGGGCCGAGCCGGTGCGCTGGATCCCGCAGCCGAGCGGGGTGGCCGGTTTCCAGGACGACGGGTACTGGGCGGTCACCCGGCACGCGGACGTCAAGTACGTCTCCACGCACCCGGAACTCTTCTCCTCCTGGGTCAACACCGCGATCATCCGCTTCAACGAGCACATCCCGCGCGACGCGATCGACGCCCAGCGGCTGATCCTGCTCAACATGGACCCGCCCGAGCACACCCGGGTCCGCCAGATCGTGCAGCGGGTCTTCACCCCGCGCGCGATCAGGGCGTTGGAGCAGCGGCTGCGCGACCGGGCCGAGGCCATCGTCACCGAGGCGCGCGCCCGCTCCGGTCCCTTCGACTTCGTCACCGAGGTCGCCTGCGAACTGCCCCTCCAGGCCATCGCCGAGCTGATCGGCATCCCGCAGGACGACCGGGCCAAGATCTTCGACTGGTCCAACAAGATGATCTCGTACGACGATCCGGAGTACGCGATCACCGAGGAGGTCGGCGCGGAGTCGGCCACCGAGCTGATCGCCTACGCGATGAACATGGCGGCCGACCGCAAGGAGTGCCCGGCGAAGGACATCGTCACCACGCTGGTCGCGGCGGAGGACGAAGGCAGCCTGGGCTCCGACGAGTTCGGCTTCTTCGTGCTGATGCTGGCGGTCGCGGGCAACGAGACCACCCGCAACGCCATCACCCACGGCATGCACGCCTTCCTCACCCACCCCGAGCAGTGGGAGCTGTTCAAGCGGGAGCGGCCCGCGACGGCCGCCGAGGAGATCGTGCGCTGGGCGACCCCGGTCAACTCCTTCCAGCGCACCGCCACCCAGGACACCGAGCTGGGCGGCAAGCTGATCCGCAAGGGCGACCGGGTCGGGGTCTTCTACGCGGCCGCCAACCACGACCCGGAGGTCTTCGACGCCCCCGAGGTCTTCGACGTGCTGCGCGACCCCAACCCCCATCTCGGCTTCGGCGGCGGGGGCCCGCACTACTGCCTCGGCAAGTCGCTGGCCGTGCTGGAGATCGACCTCATCTTCAACGCCGTCGCGGACGCGATGCCCGGACTGCGGCTGGCCGGGGACCCGGACCGGCTGCGCTCGGCGTGGATCAACGGCGTGAAGCACCTCCGGGTCAGCCTGGGCTGAGAGGCCGGAATCAGCTCGGCGCGCGGTCCTTCACCGGCTCCCGCGCGCCGCTGACCGCCGCCTCCCGCGTCAGGCGGGCCCGCGGGCCCTGGAGCAGGTAGGTCAGCCCGAAGCCGGCGCCGACGACGACGGCGCCGCCGAGGGCGTCCAGCACCCAGTGGTTGCCGGTGACGACGATCGAGGTGAGCGTGAAGGCGGGGTGGAGCAGACCGAGCGCCTTCATCCAGGCCCTCGGCGCCACGATCGCGATGACCAGGCCGCACCACAGCGACCAGCCGAAGTGCAGCGAGGGCATCGCCGCGTACTGGTTGGTCAGCGCGGTGAGGGTGCCGTAGTCCGGCTGGGAGAAGTCCTGGACGCCGTGGACCGTGTCGATGATCCCGAGTCCGGGCATCAGGCGCGGCGGGGCCAGCGGGTAGAGCCAGAAGCCGACCAGGGCGAACAGGGTGGCGAAGCCGAGGGCGGAGCGTGCCCAGCGGTAGTCGACGGGGCGGCGCCAGTAGAGCAGGCCGAGCACGGTCAGCGGGACCACGAAGTGGAACGACGTGTAGTAGAAGTCGAAGAAGTCCCGCAGGAAGCCGACCTTCACCACGGCGTGGTTCAGCGTGTGCTCGATGTCGATGTGCAGCAGGCGTTCGAGGTCGAGGATCTGCTGTCCGTGCTCCTCCGCCCGCTCGCGCCCGGCCGAGTTGCTGCCTCCGGTCGCGGCGAGGCGGACCTTGGCGTAGGCGGCGTAGCCGACCCGGATGAGCAGCAGCTCCAGCAGCAGGTTCGGGCGGGTCAGCGCCCGGCGCAGGAACGGCAGCAGCGGGACGTACTTGAACCGGGTGGGGACGGGGTCGGCGTACCGGGTCGGGATCGGGGACCGGTAGTGGGGCGAGGTGCGGGAGAGGAACGGTACGAAGGTGGCGGCGGCCAGCGCGGCCAGCAGGACGAGGTTGTCCCGCAGCGGGTACAGCGTCGCCATGTTCGGCAGCATCATCTTCGCCGGGAGGGACATCACCAGCACCACGGCGACGGGCCACAGCGGACGGTCCCGCTCCTTCTTCCCGACCCGGCCGACCACCGTGAGCAGCACCCAGAGCAGCTGGTGCTGCCAGGCGGTGGGCGAGGCGACTATGGCGGCGCAGCCGGTGACGGCGACGGCGAGGAGCAGCTGGCCGTCCCGGGCGTAGCGCACCGCCCGGCGCAGGCCGAGGACGGCCACGGCGGCGGCGAGCGTCAGGAACAGGCCGATCTCCAGCGGACCCTCCAGGCCCAGCCGGAGCAGGGCGCCGTGCAGCGACTGGTTGGCCGCCGCGTCGGCCGGCCCGCCGAGCCCGGCCCCGCCGATGTGGTGCACCCAGTAGGTGTACGAGTCGTGCGGCATGGCCGCCCAGGCGAGCAGCGTGGCCCCGGCGAAGGTGGCCCCGGAGGTGGTGGCGGCCCGTCTGCGCCCGGTGCACCACAGCAGCGGGGCGAAGAGCAGCAGCGTCGGCTGGAGGGCGGCCGCGACACCGATGAGCACCCCGCTCGCCCGCTGCCCGCGTACGGCGAAGCAGCCGAGCAGGACGAGCAGGACCGGGATGATGCTGGTCTGCCCGAGCCAGAAGCTGTTGCGCACGGGCAGCGACAGCATGAGCAGGCTGACCGCGACGGGCGCGGCGATCAGGGAAGTCCGCCGGCTCACCGGCTGGGGCAGCGCGCGGGCGGCGACCAGACCGAGGGCGACGACCAGGAGCAGGGTGCCGAAGGTCCAGCCCCAGCCGAGGGCCTGCTCGGCGGACCTGGTCAGGGGCTTCAGCACAAGTCCCCCGAAAGGGGTACCGGTGAACTGCGTGGAGTCGTAGAGCGAGCCGTTGACGTGGAGGACGCCGTCGGGGCCGACCCAGGTCTCCAGAGCGGTCAGGCGCTCTCCGCTGGGGGTGCCGAGGACGACGGCGACCTGACGTACGGCGAGGATCGCGGCGAGAAGCCACAGGCCGACGCGGGCCGCGCGCAGGCGCGCTCCGGCCGCGCCGACGGCCGTCGCTCCGAAGGCATCCGCCGGTCGTCCGCTGTGCTCCGCATTCGCCACGCCTGGTCGGCCTCCCGCCCCGTCCGTCCCACGCGCGAGGCGCGGGAAGATCCCTTTTGCGAACCCTATGAGGCTTGCACCACCCCGGGGAGAGACGCAGGCAACCCCCGATTCACCTGACGTCCTCTCTCCTTTTGTCCGAATGACGATAGTCCGGGGCCGGATCCTTCGCTTCGCGGGGCGTGCGTGGGGCGCGAGTTCGATCACAATGCGGAACGCCGCCCACCGGTACGGGCGGCCGCCCGTACCGTCTGAGACCTGACGGGGGCGGTCGGCGGAAGGCTTCGGTGGTGGGACTCCTGCGTTTCCTGCGACTCCGGGGGTTACCGCTCCGGGGGATACGGCTGCGGGGGATACCGCTCCGGGGGATACGGCTGCGGGGGATACCGCTCCGGTGGCTGCGACTCCGGACGCTGCCGCCGCGGCGGACGGGGGCGCGGGTCGCGGTCGTGGGGCTGGCCCTGGTGGCCGCCCAGGCCGGCGGGATCCTCGCCCCGGCCCACGCGTGCGGCTGCGGGGCGGTGATCCCGGCGGCCGGGCAGCGCGTGACGGTGGACCGGGAGGAGTCCCTGGTCCGCTGGGACGGACGGCGGCAGCAGACCGTGCTGCGGCTGACCGTCACCGGGGACGCGGAGCGGGCCGCGTGGATCATGCCGGTGCCCAGCAGGGCGACCGTGCGACTCGGCGACCCGGCCCTCTTCGACGCGCTGCACGCGCTCACCGCGCCGGTGAGCCGGGAGCGGTACCACTTCTGGCCGCAGGACGGCGACTGGCCGCTGGTCAGCGGCCATGACGAGCGTTCCGGGCCACCGCCGGGCGGGCGGGGCGGGCGGCCGGTGGGCGTGGTGGGGCGGCAGCGGCTCGGCCCCTTCGAGGTGGCCCGGCTGACCGCGACCGACCCCGGCGCCCTGGACGGCTGGCTGGAGCGCAACGGCTTCGCCCTCCCGCCCCGGCTGCCGGACACCCTGCGGCCGTACGTGGAGCGCCGCTGGGAGTACGTGGCGGTGCGGCTGAGCCCCGAGCACGCCGGCGACCGGCTCGACGGCGACCTGGACCCCCTCCACCTGAGCTTCGACGCGGCCGAGCCGGTCTACCCGATGCGGCTGTCCCGGCTGGCCCCGGCCCCGCAGTCGCTCGGCCTGTACGTCCTCGCCGCGCACCGTATGGAACCGGCCTCCCGGATCGGCGGGGAGCGACCCCGGGTGACGTACGCCGGACGGGTGGGCGACACGTCGGGGCCGCTGGGGGAACTGGCGGCCGGGGCGCCGTACCTGACCGCGATCGGCCAGGAGTTCCCGTACCCGGAGCGGATCTCGGGCGATCATCTGCTGCGCCGGGCCGCGACCGACGACCCCTTCCGGCAGGTCATCCACGAGGACCGGCTGCGGACGGTGGCGGGCGTTCCGGTCTGGCTGCCGACCGCGGCGGGCGCGCTGGCGGCGGGCGTCGCGGCCGTGTCGGCGTTCCTCGTACGCCGCTCACGGTGGCCGGTGGGCGACTATATTCCTTAGCAACACTACTTAGCTGCTCTAACTAGCCATATGAAAGGCACAGGTACATGAGCGAGTCGCAACTCTGGGACGCCGTCGACGACTACTTCTCCTCCCACCTCTCCCCCGAGGACGAGGCGCTCCGGGCGGCCGTGCGCGACAGCGAGACGGCGGACCTCCCGCAGGCCGCGGTGACCGCCCCGCAGGGCAAGCTCCTCCAACTGCTGGCGCAGACCCAGGGCGCCCGCACCATCCTGGAGATCGGCACCCTCGGCGGCTACAGCACCATCTGGCTGGCCCGCGCGCTGCCCGCCGACGGCCGCCTGATCTCGCTGGAGTACAGCCCCGTGCACGCCGAGGTCGCCACCCGCAACATCGCCCGCGCGGGTCTGGACAAGGTGGTCGAGGTGCGGGTGGGCGCGGCTCTCGACTCCCTCCCCCAGCTCGCCGACGAGAACCCGGCCCCCTTCGACCTGGTCTTCATCGACGCGGACAAGGCGAACAACCCGCACTACGTGGAGTGGGCGCTCCGGCTCACCAGCGCGGGCAGCCTGATCATCGTGGACAACGTGGTGCGCGGCGGCCGGGTGACCGACGCCGCCGCGAACGCCCCGGACGTCCAGGGCACGCGGGCGGCCATCGAACTCCTCGGCAGCCACCCGCGCCTGAGCGCCACCGCGATCCAGACGGTGGGCAGCAAGGGCTACGACGGCTTCGCGCTGGCGCGGGTGCTCGCGTAGGCCGGGGCCCGGAACCGGGTGCGGGCCCGAGTCCCGGTGCGGGCCCGGGTCCCGGTGCGGGCCCGGGTCCGGCTCCGGGCGTCAGACCTCGTGGTAGAAGCCGACGTTGACGCTGCGCGGCGCGGTGCGGTCGTGGACGACGATCTCCCCGCTGCCACCCCTGGGCAGCGGGGCCGTGCCGCCGTAGGCGAGGGACTGGACGTGCCCGCCGACGGTGAGACGCACCTCGGAGGACGGGTCGGGCTGCGAACCGCGCAGCCAGGTCACCTGCCAGGTGCCGTCCGGGCCGCACAGGAACTCCAGGTGCACACGGGAGACGAACAGCCAGTCGTCGGGGGTGCTCAGCCGGCAGACGGACTTGTCCCGGCCCACGCGCAGCACGGCGCCCGGCTCGCTGGGCGCGTCGGCCATGAGCATGCCGGCCGTGGCACCCTCCTCCGCCGCGGTGACGGCGGCCATGGTGAGTTCGAGCACGGGCGTTCCTCCTGAAGTGTCCTTACTCAGCGGCCGCATGATAAATCGCCCGGCCCGACCCTGTCCGGCACAATGGAGCCATGACCGAGCGAAAGCCACCGGGGGTCCCGTTCGAGTCCTGGGTGGACAAGCAGATCCGCGACGCGGAGCGGCGGGGCGAGTTCGACCAACTGCCGGGCGCCGGGCAGCCGTTGCCCCCGGGCACGGACACCTCGTACGACGAACTGTGGTGGATCAGGCAGAAGATGGCCCGCGAGGGGCTCTCGGTGCTGCCGCCGACCCTCGCGCTGCGCAAGGAGGCGGAGGACGCCCTGGAGGCGGCGCTGAAGGCGCCCACGGAACGACTGGTCCGGAAGATCGTCACGGACGTCAACGTCAAGATCCGGGACATGATGTTCAGGCCGCCGCCCGGCCCCCCGCTGGGGATGAAGCCGTACGACGTGGAAGACGTGGTACGGCGCTGGCGGGAGGCCGGGCGGCCGGGAACCTCGGAGGAGTAGCAGGCGGTGCCCGCACCCCTCACACGTGCAGCAGACGGTCGGCCAGCTCCCGGTAGTCGCGCAGGGCGAGCCGGAGCCGCTCGGTGTCGGAGGCCGTCTGGTCGTGCCAGGAGCCGCGCAGGGTGTCACGCCGCTGGTGCAGCGCCTCGGTGACCCGCCCGGCCAGTTCCTCCAGCAGCTGGTCGGCCTCCTCGACGGCGGCGCGCGGCGCGTCGATGAACCCGGACAGCGCGCCCTGGAGGCGCAGGTCCAGCTTGTCGGACTCCTCGCGGGACAGCAGGGGCTTGGTGCCCGCGTCGTGGGCCTTGTCGGGGCTCTTCCGGTGGGCGTCGCCCGCGTGCGGCTCGCTGTCGTGCGGCTTGCTGTCGTGCGGCTTGCTCTCGTGCGGCTTGCTCGCGGGAGGCCTGCTCTCGTCGGCGGACCTGCCGACCGGGGCCGGGCGCTCGGTGCGGCCCTGCGGGGAGTCCGGCAGCGGCACGGGTGCGGGGGCCGCCGGGGGCGGCGGCGGAGGTGCCGCGGGGTCGGCCCCCTTGGCCGTGCCCGTGGTGCCGGTGGTGGCGCCGAGCCCTGTGCTCCGGCCGCCGTCCACGACGGGCGCGTGGTCCGCGGCCCGGCCGCCGCCGGCCTTCTTGTCGCCCTGGACGCCCTTGTCGGCCCTGTCGCCCCTGTCTGCGTCGGCCGTCCTGCCGTAGTCGGGGGTCGTCGGCGGCGTCGGGGCGGTCGGGGTCCTGCCGTCACCGACGGGCTTGTCGGTACCCGTCGTCCTGCCGTTGGTGTTCTCGTCGGGCATGTCGCTCAACTCCCCTTGTGCAGCGCGGGTTCACGGGACGATTCAAAGCCGACGAGCTCCTTGAAGAGCCCTCGGGCCTCCACGATGGCGGCCCGCATCTCCTCGGTGTCGGCACCGTTGGACTCGGCCGAGGCCCGGTGCACGCGCCGGTAGCCGTCGACGTGACGCGGGTGGTGGACGGAGAGCGCGGCGAGCTGCTCCTCGCGCTGACCGCCCTCGGGGAAACCCCGCTCGACGGCCAGTTCGGCCAGCAGCCGGTCGGCCTCGCGGAGGGACTCCTCCGGCGACTCGACGAAGCGCGCCTGGGCCTCGGCCCAGCGCTCCTTGTACTCCTGCCGGCGCTCGGGCTCCAACGGGCGTTCCTTCAGCGACCCGTGACGCTCCACCAGCTCGCCCAGCTCCCGCTCGGCGGCCTTGGCGTCACCGTTGTGGCGGGCGACCGCCAGCTCGTACTCGGGCCCGAAGCGCCGCTTGAGGCTCCGGCCCCGCTGCGGGCCCTTGGCCCGCAGACCGGGGACGGCCGCGACGACGACAGCGGCCACCACGATCACAATCAAAGCGATGATCAGGCCTGTGGACATGGATGCCTTCCGGTCTCGACCCAACCGGCCCTCCGTGCGAACCGGTACGAGACACCGGGTTGCCCCACCGGACACCCTCAAACGGGGCGGTACGAGAATGGCGGACATGACCTGGACCGTCTCACCCGAACCGCCGGACTCCCCTGCCGCCGGGGCGCTCTGGCGGGAGTACTACACCGAGGTCAGCGACCGGTACTACCTCATGCACGAAGGGCGTCGTACCGATCCGGAAGAACTGGAGCGCGAGATCTCGGCCCGGACCTGGGGCGAACTCGCCTCCCCGGCAGGCCGGTTACTCGTGGCCCGCTGGGCCGGAGAGGCGGCGGGGACCGCGGGAGTGCACCTGCTGACCGCCGAAACCGCCGAACTGAAGCGGGTGTTCGTACGCGAGTCGCTGCGCGGCAAGGGCGGCGCGGTGCTTCTCGTGCAAGCCGCCGAGGAGGCCGCCCGTGCCCTGGGAGCCACTCGCCTGGTCCTGGACACCCGGAGCGACCTGACGGAGGCCCGCGCCCTGTACGCCCGGCTCGGCTACACGGAGACCGGCCCGCACAACAACGATGCCTACGCCGAGCACTGGTTCCGCAAGGAGCTCAAGTAATCCGCCCCGTCGAGTCGTCGTGGGGCTGTTCGCGGTCCGAGCCGCAGAGTTCGGTGTTGAGTTCCTTGACCAGCTGGGTCAGGTCCGTCGGGCGGTCCGGGCCCCACCAGTCGCCCAGCAGTTCGGCGAGCGAGTCCTCGCGCGCCTGGGCGAGCCGGTGCGCCACCTCGCGGCCCTCCTCGGTCAGGACCAGGTCCAGGCCCTCCCGGGTGGCCAGCCGGCGCTCCTCGACCTGACGGGCCGCGTCGAGGATCACCTGGAGCGGCACGGTGCTGCGCTCGGCGAGCCCGCCGGGTTCCACCCAGCCGTACTTGTTGATGCGCAGCAGCAGCCAGCTCGCGCCGGGGAGGAGGTCGTAGCCCGCCCGCTCGGTGATCTTCACGTAGATCTCGCGGCGGCCCTCCCGGGTGCCCAGCACCGACAGCGCCCGGCACACCTCGTCGTAGGACGACCGCTCCACCGGGTTGCTGGCCAGCGTCTCGGTGATGTCGGGCGCGGTGACCGAGCCGCGCAGCTTGTCCTCCCTGAGGAACCAGGCGAGGACGAAGCCGAGGAGGGCGACGGGGGCGGCGTAGAGGAAGACGTCCGTGATGGAGGTGGCGTACGCCTCGATCACGGTCGGCTGGAGCGAGCCGGGCAGTTCGGAGATGCCCCGCGGGTCCGCCTCCAGCGCGTCCACGGTGACGCCGGCGGGCAGTTCGACGCCGCGGAAGGCGTCGGCGAGCTTGTCGTCGAGGCGGGAGGCGAAGACCGTGCCGAAGATGGCGACGCCGAAGGACGCGCCGATGGACCGGAAGAAGGTCGCGCCCGAGGTGGCGACGCCCAGGTCCTCGTAGCCCACGGCGTTCTGCACGATCAGCACGAGCACCTGCATGACCAGTCCGAGGCCCAGGCCGAAGACGAAGAAGCACAGGCTCATCACGAAGGTGGAGCTGTCCACGTCCAGGCGGTGGAGCAGCAGCAGTCCGAGCGTGGTCACACCGGTGCCCGCGATCGGGAACACCTTCCAGCGGCCGGTGCGGCTGACGATCTGCCCGGAGGCGGTCGACGCCAGCAGCAGCCCCAGCACCATCGGCAGCATGTGCACACCGGACATGGTGGGTGTCACGCCCTGCACGACCTGGAGGAACGTCGGCAGGTAGGTCATCGCCCCGAACATCGCGAACCCGACGATGAAGCTGATGACGGCGGACAGGGTGAAGGTGCGGATGCGGAACAGCTTGAGCGGCAGCACGGGTTCGGCGGCCCGCCGCTCCACCGCCACGAAGGCGACGGCGAGTACGGCGCCGAGGACGGCGAGTCCCACGATCTGCGGTGAGGCCCAGTCCCAGGTTGTGCCGCCGAGCGAGGCGACCAGGACCAGGCAGGTGGCGACCGAGGCGATCAGGAAGGTGCCGAGGTAGTCGATGACATGCCGCTCGGTGCGGCGCGGGATGTGCAGCGCGGTGGCGATGACGACGAGGGCGACGACACCGAGGGGCAGGTTGACGTAGAAGACCCAACGCCAGCTCAGGTGCTGGGTGAACAGTCCGCCGAGCAGCGGACCGAGCACGCTCGTGGTGCCGAACACGGCGCCGAACAGGCCTTGGTAGCGCCCGCGTTCGCGGGGTGGGACGAGGTCGCCCACGATGGCCATCGACAGCACCATCAGCCCGCCGCCGCCGAGCCCCTGGAGCGCCCGGAAGCCGATGAGCTGCGGCATGTCCTGGGCCATGCCGCACAGCGCCGAGCCGATCAGAAAGATCACGATGGCGATCTGGAACAGCCGTTTGCGTCCGTACTGGTCGCCGAGCTTCCCCCACAGCGGGGTGGCGGCGGTGGAGGCCAGCAGATAGGCGGTGACGACCCACGACAGGTGCTCCATGCCGCCCAGGTCGCTGACGATGGTCGGCAGCGCCGTGGAGACGATGGTCTGGTCGAGCGCGGCGAGCAGCATCCCGAGCAGCAGGGCGCCGATCGGGACGAGGACGTTGCCGGGCACGTTCTCCCGGACCACGGTCCCGTGCCGTGCGTGGGTATCCCCGGCCATGTGCGGTCCTCCCGGCCTCCCGAGGCTCAATGCAACTTCCATCGTGGGTGGTGTGGCCGGTTATGGCCTGTTGAGTCCCGCCGGGATCCGGACCGCCGGCGGACTTCGGGGCGACTTCGGGGGGCGCGTCGCCGCGGCTGTGAAGGAAATCTGCATAATCTCTGGAGTTCGCGAGGGGAGTCGCGACGCGAGGGGAGGGTCGAACGACATGACAGGACCGAAGGACCACGCCTGCCCGGAGTGCGGGACGCCGCGCGGTGCCGACAACACTCCGTCCTGCTCCTGCACGGAACGGGCGTCGGAGGCCCTGCGCGACGCGCGTGAGGCCCAGGCAGCGGCGGCGGAGGACTTCGACCCGCTGCGCATACGCCCGTACGTGGAGCTGGACGGCGGCGGGGAGCCGGAACCGGCGGCGCCCGCCGTGCCGGACGCCGGGGAGACGATGCCGTTGCGCATCCCGCCGATCCCGCCGGTGCCGCAGACGCCGGAGCCGAGCGCCACCGACATCCGCCTCTTCGAGGCCCCGCGCCCGGACGCGGCCCCGGCAGCCCCGGAACCGCCGGCGGAGGAACCCGCGCGGGGCCGCCGCAGGACGCTGCTGCTGGGCGCGGCGGCGGCCGCGGTGATCGTGGTGGTGGGCGCGGCCGGCATGGCCAGCGGCCTGTTCGGCTACGAGACCCCAACGCGGGACACGTCCCGCCCGGAGGCCGTACGGGCGAGCGTCCCTGACACGTCCCCCAGCCCTACGACGGCACAGGCGTCCTCCGCGTCCCCGTCCCCGTCGGCCTCCAGCGCGTCCCCCTCACCCTCCGTGAGCGAGTCCCCCTCGGCGTCGAGCGCGTCCCCGTCCGCCTCGGCCTCCGCGTCCCCGTCCCCGTCCAAGACCTCCACCCCGGCCCGCGCCTCGGACGCCCCGCCCGCGCAGGAGGAAGAGGAGGAGCCGGAACCCGTGGTCCTCCGCCGCGGCGACTCGGGCCCCGAGGTGGAGGAACTCCAGCTCCGCCTGCGCCAGCTCTGGCTCTACAACAACGACATCAACGGCGACTTCACCGAGGGCGTCGAGGACGCCCTGCGCAACTACCAGTGGAGCCGCGGCCTGGACCGCGACAACCTGGGCGTCTACACGGCAGAAACCAGGGCAAGCCTGGAATCGGAGACGTCGGAACCGTAGCCGGATCCCGACCCCGTCCCCGGCCCCGGCGGGACCCCGCGCCCCATCAGGAGGGCCGACGATCGTCGGTGACCTTCCGCGCCGCCGCGGCGACCAGCACGCCCAGGGCGGCGAACACCACCACGGCGGGATTGATCCAGGAGGGGACTGCGGCCGGGTAGCCGCCCTCCTCGCCGGTGCGGCAGGTGAAGCGGAGCGGCAGATAGCTGTGCTCGTACCCGCTGACCATGAACGCGGCCGCCTCCCCGCCGGCCCGGGTGCACGCCTCGCGCATAGTGAGGTCCTCCATGGCCAGCACGTGCAGCACGCCCCAGAGGTAGACACCGAGGGCCGCGCACGCACACAACGCGGCCCCGCACCTGATCCACACCCGCCGATCGCCGGGATCACGACGAGCCAGGGACGAGCCGACGTACACGAACAGCCCGACCAGCACCAACAGCCCGCAGACGACCACGAAGAACACCGCGATCTGGTCGAACCCCCCGGACGAGGAGAAGGGCGAGGCAAGCACCGGGCCAGGAGTCATCGCATCATCCTGCTGTACTCACGGGCGGAGCCGAGCCCCTTCCGAGCACGGGAAGCACCCCGAGCGGGGGTCCCGGCGCGGCCGTCCCTGGGGGCGGCAAGGACAGGGGCGACCCCCCTCACCCCACGTGCAGCCGCACAACCCCGTCCGCCAGCGCCTCCACCCGTACCCGGGAAAGGTCGCGGACCAGGACGTCGGGGCTGTGGAAGCCGGCCTGGGGGCCTACGCCCACCACTCGCATTCCGGCCGCCCGGCCCGCCTGGATGCCGGCGCCCGAGTCCTCGAAGACGACGCAGTCCGCCGGCTCGATCCCCAGTTCGGCGGCGCCCTTCAGGAAGCCCTCGGGGTCGGGCTTGCTCGCCCCCACGGACTCCGCCGTCACCCGGACGTCCGGCAGCGGCAGCCCCGCCGCGGCCATCCGCGCGGTGGACAGCGCGACGTCCGCCGAGGTCACCAGCGCGTGCGGCACGGACCCCGTCCGCAGCGCGGCGAGGAACTCCCCCGCTCCGGGGATCTCGACGACGCCGTCCATGTCGGCCGTCTCCTCGGCGAGCATCCGCGCGTTCTCGGCGTGGTTCTGCGCCATCGGCCGGGCGGGCAGCAGCAGCGCCATCGACGCGTACCCCTGCCGCCCGTGCACGACCTTCATGACCTCGTCCCCGTTCAGCCCGTGCCGGTCGGCCCAGCGACGCCAGATCCGTTCCACGACGGCGTGCGAGTCGACGAGGGTGCCGTCCATGTCCAGCAGGAGGGCGCGGGCGGTGAGTGAGACGGTGGCCGTCATCGGCAGCTCCAAAGCGCGGGGGGGTTGACAAGGTGGTCCCGCCCGCCGGTCAGGGAGAACAGGCGGGATCCACTTTGTTTCTCTACGGTACAAAACAGTTCCATGATCCCGCCACCGCCTCCGGGAAACGTTCATCCCCCGTTCAGACGGGCCGCCGGCCGACCGGCGCTCAGCCGGCGACCGCCTCCCACAGGCTCCACACCCCGAGCGCGAGCATCAGCAGCGCCGCGATCTGCGTGATCAGCTTCAGCGGCACCCGCTTCATCAGCGCCTTCCCGCCGACGATGCCGAGCCCGGCGACCGCCCAGAGCGCGAGCACCGCGCCGAGGCCGACGGAGAGCGGGTCGTCGTAGCGGGCCGCGAGGTTCGCCGTCATGATCTGCGTCAGATCACCGAACTCGGCGACGAGGATCAGCATGAACCCCGCCCCGGACACCTTCCAGAAGGACTGGTTCTCCGGCTTGCGGATCTCCTCCTCGCCCTCGTCCTTCTTCATCAGCAGCACGGCCGCGCCACCGAGGAACAGCACACCCGTCAGCGCGTGCAGCAACTGCTGCGGCAGCAGGGTCAGCACACTGCCCGCCGCGACGGCGAGCGCGACATGGAGGGCGAAGGCGGCGGCGACGCCGGCGAAGACGTAGGAGGCGCGGTAGCGGGTGCCGAGGACGAGCCCCGCGAGTGCCGTCTTGTCGGGCAGTTCCGCGAGAAAGACGACGCCGAACACGAGCGCCGTCACACTGAAGCTGATCAAGGTTCCTCAATCGGTCGGGCTGCCCCACCGAGAGTGCGTCACCGCGAAAAAAGACACCTCGGCACGGCAGCGCACGGTCAATGCACTGCTTGCCGAAGGTCTCGCTGGCGCGACCTCTGACGAGGTCGGCCTCCGGGCGCCGGCTCAGACGAGCTGAGCAGTATGTCGACGGTCCGGCGAAGAGCTACTCCCCTTCTGCGCCCCCGAGTGTACGTGAATGTTTCTTCATGAACCTTGTCATGTCATGCACGCGTCATTAACTTCTCACGCAACGCACACCCCGCGGCAACACGGCGCCGCGAGCATTCCCACGCCCGCATCGCCAACACCCCCACACCCCAAGGGAGTTCGCATGTCGAAGTTCTACGCGCGTCGACGCCTGAGCATACTCGCCGCCTTCACCGGGCTCATAGCCTCCGTCGGCCTTTTCAACGGACCGGCCGCCTCCGCCGCCCTCCCCACCCCGGTCAGCGCCGCCACCGCCCGCACCTACCTCGCCTCGCTCACCGTGGCGACCGAGGACCGCACCGGTTACAACCGCGACCTGTTCAACCACTGGATCACCATCTCCGGCACCTGCAACACCCGTGAGACGGTCCTCAAGCGCGACGGCTCGGGCGTCGTCACCGACTCCGCCTGTGCCTCGACCAGCGGCAGCTGGTACTCCCCGTACGACGGCGCCACCTGGACCGCCGCCTCCGACGTCGACATCGACCACCTCGTACCGCTGGCCGAGGCCTGGGACTCCGGCGCCGACGGCTGGACCAGCTCCAAGCGCCAGTCCTTCGCCAACGACCTCACCCGCCCGCAGCTCATCGCGGTCACCGACAACGTCAACCAGGCCAAGGGCGACCAGGACCCGGCCACCTGGATGCCGTCCCGCACCGCCTACCGCTGCACCTACGTCCGCGCCTGGGTCCAGGTGAAGTACTACTACGGCCTCTCCGTGGACACCGCCGAGAAGAGCGCGCTCACCAGCTACCTGAACGCGTGCTGACGGAAGTCTGACGGAAGACCGACGGAAGACAGATCGAAGAAGGCTCCGGAACCTCCCCAACGCCCTCCGTCGTTCCGTACCGTACGGGGCGACGGAGGGGAGTGATCGCTGTGGCGGAACTGCGCCTGGGACCACTGCTGAGATACGCCGACGGCTCGTCCGCGACCGTGTGGGTCGAGACGAGCCGTCCGTGCGCCGCCGAGGTGCGCGGCGCGGCGGGCGCGCACGGCGGGACCCGCACCTTCCAGGTCGCCGGGCACCACTACGCGCTCGTCGAGGTGACCGGACTCACCCCGGCCACCAGCCAGGCGTACGAGGTCTTCCTCGACGGCGCCCGGGTGTGGCCGCCGCCCGACTCCCCGTTCCCGCCCTCGGTGATCCGCACCCCGGCCGCCGAGGACACCGTCCGGGTCGCCTTCGGCTCCTGCCGCTGGGCCGCGCCGCCGGACGGCGGCCACGACCCGGTCGGCCCGGACGCCCTGGACACCCTCGCCTCCCGGATCGCGGCCGACCCCGACGGCGAGCGCCCCGACGTCCTGCTGCTCCTGGGCGACCAGGTCTACGCCGACGAGGTCTCCGAGGACACCCGCCGCTGGCTCGCCGCCCGCCGCGACCTCGGCGAGCCGCCGGGCGCGGAGGTGGCGGACTACGAGGAGTACACCCGGCTGTACTACGAGTCGTGGCTCGACCCCGAGGTGCGCTGGCTGCTCTCCACCGTGCCCAGCTGCATGATCTTCGACGATCACGACGTCATCGACGACTGGAACACCTCCGCCGCCTGGCTCGCCGACATGCGGGCCACCCCGTGGTGGCGCGAGCGCCTGCTGAGCGGTCTGATGTCGTACTGGGTCCACCAGCACCTGGGCAACCTCACCCCGGCCGAGCTGGCCGCCGACCCGCTCTACGCCGCCGTACGCGAAACCCCGGACGGCACCGACGAGTTGCGCGCCTTCGCCTGCCGCGCCGACGCCGAACCCGCCACCGTGCGCTGGAGCTACCGGCGCGACTTCGGCCGGGTCCGGCTGCTGATGATCGACACCCGGGCGGCCCGCGTCCTGGAGGAGGACCGGCGCGCGATGATCGACCCCGAGGAGGCCGCCTGGCTGCGCGCGCAGGTGCACGACGGCCGGGGCTCCTACGACCATCTGCTCCTCGGCACCTCGCTGCCCTGGCTGCTGCCGCACCTGGTGCACGACGCCGAGGCGTGGGACGCGGCGCTGTGCCGGGGCGATCGGGGCGAGCGCTGGGCGCGGTTCGGGGAACGGCTGCGGCGCGCGGCGGACCTGGAGCACTGGGCGGCCTTCCCGGCCTCGTTCGAGGCACTGGCCGAGGCGATCCGGCAGGCGGGCTCCGGGCCGGGGGCGCCGGCGACGGTCTGCGTGCTGTCGGGGGACGTCCATCACGCGTATGTCGCCGAGCCCACCTGGCCGGACGGCGACGGTCCCGAGGCGCGCGTCCTCCAGCTCACCTGCTCCCCGGTCCACAACTCCATTCCGCGCTACATCCGGCTCGGCTTCCGGTTCGGCTGGAGCGCGCTCGCGCGGGCCCTCGGCCGGCGTGTCGCGGGGCACGGCGGAGTGCCCCGGCCGCGGATCGACTGGCGGCGCACGGGCGGGCCCTGGTTCGGCAACCAGCTGATGACGCTGGTACTGCGCGGACGTTCGGCCACACTGCGACTGGAGCAGGCCGACCCGGTGAAGGGCGGCGGGGCACGACTGAGGACGGTCGTGGAGTCGGAACTCAGCCGGCGATAAGCCCCCTTCGGGGAATTGGCACACAAGTCGTAGGGAGTACCCCCGACATCGGTGACGCATCTCACACTCCCGCCGACCCGGCCCCGGAAGCACCCCCCGGCGACGGCATGATGAGGCGGACCGTCCGCTTCCGGTGGGGCCATCGGGCGCCGCCGTACGGCGGGCGGTCCGCCCGCCCATGCGCCCCACCGCCCGGGAGTCACCGTCTTGCCCGCACAGCCCACGGCCCCCGCACCCGTCTCCGTCGCCGTGGTCGGCGCCGGCCCGCGCGGCACCGGCGTACTGGAACGCCTCTGCGCCTCCGCCCCCGAACTCCTGCCGCCCGGAGCCCGGTTGACGGTCCACATGGTCGATCCGGCGCCGCCCGGAGCGGGCCGCGTATGGCGCACCGACCAGTCGCCCGAACTGCTGATGAACACCGTGGCCTGCCAGGTCACCCTGTTCACCGACGCCAGCGTGGACTGCGCGGGCCCGCTGCGGCCCGGCCCCAGCCTGTACGAGTGGGCGGGCGGCACGCTCGGGCCGGACGAGTACCCGACCCGCGCCCAGTACGGCCGCTACCTGGAGTGGGTGTTCGCCCGCACGGTCCGCGAGGCACCGCCCTCGGTGGAGGTACGGACCCACGCGGCGCGCGCGACCCGGCTCGACGACACCCCCGACGGCCACCAGACCCTCACGCTCGACGACGGACGCGCGCTGACCGGCCTGTCCGCCGTCGTGCTGGCCCAGGGCCACCTGCCCACGGCACCCGACGCCCCGCAGCGCCGCCTCTCCGCGTACGCCGGGCGGCACGGCCTGCGCCATGTCCCGCCCGCCAACCCGGCCGACGTCGACCTGTCGGCCGTACCCCCGGGCGAGCCGCTGCTGCTGCGCGGGCTGGGCCTGAACTTCTTCGACCACCTGGCACTGCTGACCCGGGGCAGGGGCGGCCGGTTCGTCCGCGCCGGAGGGCGGCTGCGCTATCTGCCCTCGGGCAACGAGCCCCGTCTGTACGCCGGTTCGCGGCGCGGCCTGCCGTACCAGGCGCGCGGTGACAACGCCAAGGGCCCCTACGGTCGCCATCTCCCGCTGGTCCTGACCTCCGAGGTGATCGCCGGCTTCCGCGCGCGGGCCGGGTCCGGGCGGGCCCCGGACTTCCTCGCGGAGATATGGCCGCTGGTGGCGAAGGAGGTGGAGTCGGTCTACTACTCCGCCCTGCCCGGGACGCCCCCGGAGTTCACCGGCCGCTTCCTGGCGACCGCGCACCGCGGCCCCGAAGAGGCGGCGCTGCTGGACGAGTTCGGGATTCCCGAGGCGGACCGCTGGTCCTGGGACCGGATCTCGCGGCCCTACGCGGGCACCCGGTTCGGCGGGCCCGGGGCGTGGCGCGGGTGGCTGCTGGCGTATCTGCGCGAGGACGCCCGGCAGGCCGCCCTGGGCAATGTGGCGGGCCCGCTCAAGGCGGCTCTGGACGTCCTGCGGGACCTGCGCAACGAACTGCGGCGGATCGTGGACCACGGCGGACTGTCCGGCGCCTCCCGCCGGGACCACCTGGACCGCTGGTACACGCCGCTGAACGCCTTCCTCTCCATCGGCCCGCCCCGGCGCCGGGTGGAGGAGCTGACCGCGCTGCTGGAGGCGGGGACCGTGGAGGTGCTCGGGCCCCGGTTGGAGGTGCGCGAGGAGGACGGGGCCTGGGTCGCGCACTCCCCCGAGGTGCCGGGCTCGGCGGTCCGTGTCACCACGCTCGTGGAGGCCCGGCTGCCGGAACCGGACCTGCGCCGCACCTCCGACGAACTCCTCGCCCGGCTGCTGAAGACCGGGCAGTGCCGTCCGCACACGGTCGACGGCCACGAGACCGGCGGACTGGACGTGACCGAGCGGCCGTACCGCCTGAGGGACCGTCAAGGCAAGCCGCACCGGGCCCGGTTCGCCTTCGGCGTGCCGACGGAGGGCGTGCACTGGGTGACCGCGGCCGGCGCCCGGCCGGGCGTGGACTCCGTCACGCTCGCGGACGCCGACGCGGTGGCGCGGGCCGCGCTGCGGGCGGCGGGATCGCACACGATCGGCCAACCGGAGGCGGATGTTCGGCTGAATGTTGAACTTGCAAGCACGGTTAGGCGTACCTAACCTGGGGAACTCACAGCAACTCCCACCCCCCACGTCCCAAGGAGTTCCCCCATGACCGGACGCCTCGACAGCGCCCAGCCCTACGCCCTCGGACTGTTCCGGATAGTCGTCGGGCTGCTCTTCACCTGCCACGGCGCCGCCTCCCTGTTCGGCGTGCTGGGCGGCAGCAGCGTCGAGACCGGCGCCTGGCCCAACTGGTACGCCGCCGTCATCGAGTTGGTCGGCGGCGCCCTGGTCCTGCTCGGGCTCGCCACCCGCGCCGCCGCCTTCGTCTCCTCCGGCGCGATGGCGTACGCCTACTTCAAGGTCCACCAGCCGGAGGCCCTGTGGCCCATCCAGAACTCCGGCGAGGGCGCCGCGATGTACTGCTGGGCGATGTTCCTGCTGATCTTCACCGGCTCCGGCGCCTTCGGCCTGGACCGGCTGTTCGCCCGGCGCTCCCCCGCGCCGGGCGAGCCCGCCGTGGAGCGGACCCCCACCCCGGCCTGACCGGGTGAACATCACGTATTGAGCACACGAGCCCCCTGTGAACCCCCCGTCACTTCCCGCGGCGTACGCTGTACAGCCACGGGGGAAACGGGGAGTCGGGGTGCTGGAGAGTTTCGAAAGTGTGGGGTCACTGACCGCCAGTCCATGGATCTACGGGGTGGTGGCCCTGTCGGTCCTGCTGGACGTGTTCCTGCCGGTCCTGCCGAGCGGTGTGCTGGTGATCATGGCCGCCACCGCCGCGGCGGCGGGCACGGCGGCGGAGGTGCCCGACATCCTGGCGCTCACGCTCTGCGCCACGACCGCGTCCGTGCTGGGCGACCTGGTGGCCTACCGCCTCGCCTGGCACGGCGGCACCCGGCTGAGCCGGACCATCGCCCGCTCCCGGCGGCTGACCCTCGCGCAGGAACGTCTCGGCGCCGCGCTGGCCCGTGGCGGCGGCGCCCTGGTCGTCCTCGCCCGCTTCGCCCCGGCCGGCCGCTCGGTGGTCTCCTTCTGCGCCGGCGCGGCACACCGGCGGGCCCGTGACTTCCTGCCCTGGTCGGCGCTGGCCGGTCTGTCCTGGGCCGCCTACAGCGTCGCCCTCGGCTACTTCGGCGCGCAGTGGATGGGGGCCGGCTGGCTGGCCACGGGGGTGTCCCTGGGGGCGCTGGCGGCGGCGGGCGCGGGAGCGACGTATCTGGTGCGGCGGCGTCCGGCGGCCTGAGGGGCCGGGCCCGCTCACGAGGAAAGCCCGCTCAGGAAGAAAGGCCGCCCGCAGAGAGGGACCGCTCAAAAAAGAAAAGCAAGGGAGTCGCATCCCTTGCCACTCTCAACTTATAGCGCACGGGGGGCCTTGCGGCAAGGCCCCCCTGGTGCCTCAGAATCACTCATCCAACGCCCGTAGCTGCGGAAATGAGTGATTCCCGAAGTGACTGCCCCCCTGGTTGACAGCGCGTTCGACCTGCCCGACCGCCTCGCCGCCAAGGCGGACCCCGCGCTGATCGCCGCCGACGAGCGGCAGTTCACGGCCGTCGCGGAGAGCCTGGAGCAGACGGTCGCCGAACTGTCCGACCGCCTCGCCACCGAACTGAGGGCTCCCGGCGGCTCCGGGCGCGCGGCGATGGACCGGGACGCCGAGGTCCACCGGCTCACCTCCCGGCTGCGCGTCCTGCGCCGCTTCGGACTCGACCTGGTCCTGGGCCGCATCGTCGGCGCCGACGGCCGGCCCGTCTACATCGGCCGGTTCGGCCTGACCGACCGCGCGGGCGAGCGGCTGCTGATCGACTGGCGCTCCCCCGCGGCCGAGCCGTTCTTCGCCGCGACCCACGCCAGCCCGATGGGCCTGGCCAGCCGCCGTCGCTACCGCTGGCAGGGCGGCCGGATCAGCGACTACTGGGACGAGGTGTTCACCGCCGACGGCCGCGAGGGACACGCCGCCCTCGACGACCAGTCCGCCTTCATCGCCACGCTGGGCGCGGGCCGCTCGGACCGGATGCGGGACGTGCTGGCGACCATCCAGTCCGACCAGGACGCCATCGTCCGCGCCGGGTCGCGCGGCGCCCTCGTCGTCGACGGCGGCCCGGGCACCGGCAAGACCGTCGTCGCCCTGCACCGCTCCGCCTACCTCCTCTACTCCGACCCGCGGCTCGGCGGTCGGCGCGGCGGCCTGCTCTTCGTCGGCCCGCACCAGCCGTATCTGTCGTACGTCTCCGACGTGCTGCCGAGCCTCGGTGAGGAGGGCGTGCGGACCTGCACCGTGCGCGACCTGGTCGCCGAGGGCGCCGAGGCCCGGGAGGAGACCGACCCCGAGGTGGCGCGGCTGAAGTCCGCCGCGGACCTGGTGCGCGGCATCGAGAAGGCGGTCCGGTTCTACGAGGAGCCGCCCACCGACGCGATGACGGTGAGCACCCCGTGGGGCGACGTGCCCCTGACGGCCACCGACTGGGCGGAGGCCTTCGAGGCCCCCGGGCCGGGCGTCCCGCACAACGAGGCCCGTGAGCTGATCCGGGAGGAGCTGTCCACGATCCTGCTGGACAAGCTCGACGCCGAGGTGCCGTTCGACCGGTTCCACCAGGCGCTGCTGCACGACACCGAGCTGGTCGGGGCGCTCGACCGGGCCTGGCCGCTCGTCGAGGCGGCCGACCTCGTCGGCGACCTGTGGTCGGTCCCGGCCTATCTGCGGCTGTGCGCGCCGTGGCTCTCCCCCGAGGAGGTCCGCGCGCTCCAGCGCAAGGAGGCGCCGCACGCCTGGACGGTGGCGGACCTGCCCCTGCTGGACGCGGCCCGGCAGCGGCTCGGCGACCCCGGCGCGGCCCGGCGCCGGCGGCGGCAGCAGGCCACGCTGGCGGCGCAGCGCGAGCGGATGGCGCAGGTCGTGGAGAACCTGATCGCCGCCGACCACGACGGCGAGGGTCTGATGACCCAGCTGCGGCGGGAGGATTTCCGGCGCAACCTCGTCGACGAGTCCGAGCTGGTCACCGCCGACCCCGATCTGCTGGCCGGTCCGTTCGCGCACATCGTGGTGGACGAGGCGCAGGAACTGACCGACGCGGAGTGGCAGATGCTGCTGCAACGCTGCCCGTCGCGGAGCTTCACCATCGTCGGCGACCGGGCCCAGGCTCGGCACGGATTCACCGAGTCCTGGCGGGAGCGGCTCGAACGGATCGGCCTGGACCGGATCGAGGTGGCCTCCCTCAGCGTCAACTACCGCACCCCGGAGGAGGTCATGGCGGAGGCGGCACCGGTGATCCGGGCGGCCCTGCCGGACGCCAACGTGCCGACCTCCGTGCGCAGTTCGGGGATCCCGGTGCTGCACGGCCGGCTCGCGGGCCGGGACGTGGTGCTCGCCGAGTGGCTCGCCGCGCACGAGGAGGGCGTCGCCTGCGTGATCGGCGACCCGTCGTTCCGGGCGACCTCCCGGGTCCGGTCGCTGACGCCGGAACTGTCGAAGGGGCTGGAGTTCGACCTGGTGGTCGTGGTCGAGCCGGAGCGGTTCGGGGAGGGGATCGAGGGAGCGGTGGACCGCTATGTGGCGATGACGCGGGCGACGCAGCGGCTAGTCGTCCTCACCGGCGCCTGACGTCTCGTGCGCGTGCTTGGCCCGCATCCGGGCGTCGACGCGGTCCGCCGCGGCGACCTCGGCCCAGAAGCGGTGGGTGCTGACGAACACGGCGAGTTCGTGCTCGCGCCGCCGGAGCTTCTCCACGGCCGCCTGCTCGTCGGCGGTCCAGCCGGGGGAAGCGGGGCGCTCGATCCTGCGCCAGCCGTGGTCGTCGCTGAATCCGTCCAGCGGCTCCACCGACCAGGGCAGGCTCTTGAGCAGGGCCGACAGCTCGGCCCTGACCTGGTGCAGCTCCTCCTGACCGGCCAGGAGGTCACTCGGAAAGTCATAGGTCGTAGCCACGTCGGCAATGGTACGCCTGTTCGATTTTGAGAGGCGAGTTGCTTCGCGGGGTTCATTCGAACGGGTGCGTCATCGCGCCGCGCTGACCGACGCCCAAAATGGAGGGATGCACTCACACTGGACCGCCCGCCCCGAGACGGCCGCCGACATCGACGCCGTACGTGACATCGTCCTGGCCGCCTTCGACACCCCGCTGGAGGCCGACCTGGTGGACGCGCTGCGCGCCGACGAGGCCTGGATCGACGGCCTGTCCCACGTCACCACCGACGCCGACGGCACCCTCGTCGGCCACGCCCTGCTGACCCGCTGCCGCATCGACGACGTACCGGCCCTCTGCCTCGCCCCCGTCGCGGTCCACCCGGACCACCAGGGGCAGGGCGCCGGAGCGGTGGCGATCCGCTCCGCCCTGGAGGCGGCCCGGGAGCTGGGCGAGGACTTCGTCACGGTCCTGGGCCACCACGCCTACTACCCGCGCTTCGGCTTCGAGCGAGCCGCCGCACACCGCATCCGAGCCCCCTTCGACGTCCCGGAGGAAGCCCTGATGGCCCTCAGCCTCCGGGCGGCCCCGCTCCCACCCGGCACGATCCACTACGCCAAGCCGTTCGGCATCTGACCTCGCCGCCGGTACGGGTACGGGCCCGGCCCGGCAGGCGGCGAGCCTGCCGGGCCGGATGAGTGGCGGCCCTCCGGCGGGAATGGCGGGCCTCCGGCGGGAGGGCAGCTCAGTGCCCCGCCGCCCTCAGTTCGCCCACCAGCCGGGACGTCACCGGCACCGGTACCGCGTGGCGGTCCGCCGCACGCAGCAGGGCGCCGCCGATGGCGTCGAGTTCCAGGGGCCGCCCCGCCTCGGCGTCCCGCTGCATGGAGGAGCGGGTGGTCGCCGGGAACGCGTCGTAGCGTGCGAGGGCCTGCGCCGGATCGGCGGGGCCCCCGCACGCCCGGCTGACCGCGGCGGTCTCCTCGACCAGCGCCGTCAGCTCCTCCCGGTACCGGGTGCGCACCTCGCCCAGCGGCAGGGCGTGCCGGGTGGTGAGCAGCGCGAACGGCGCGAGGAACGACATCTTCGCCCAGAGTGCCGCCGTCTCGTCCGCCACGACCCGGGTGACGGGCCCGGCCGCCCCGAGCGCCTCGGCGAGCGCGTCCAGCCGCCCGCGATCGACCGTGTCACCGGCCAGATCGACCTCGGCGAACGGACTGCCGTGCTCGATCACCCCGGGGGCGACCCGGGTGGACTCCACCCGGATGACGCCGGGCGCGACCAGATCGGCCCGGTACTGCTCCCGCAGCACGGCGGGATGCTCGACCCCGTTGAGGAACGGTACGAGGAGGGCATCGCCCAGAACCTTGGCCGGAATCCGCTCCAGGGCCGCGTCGAGGGAGGTCTGCTTGACCCCGATCAGACAGGCGTCCACCGGCTCGCGCAGCTCGGTGTCGGCCTCCACGCGCGCGGTGAAGTCGCCGTAGAGACCGGAGCGGACCCGGAGCCCGGAGTCGCGCAGCACCTCGGCGGTCCCCTCGCCCGCCAGGCAGACGACCCGGTGTCCGGCACGGGAGAGCAGGGCCCCGAGCAGGCCACCGATCCCGCCGGGCCCGAGTATCGCGATGCTGAGACTGGTCATGGTCGTACGTCCTCTCGCCGGTCGGCCCCGTCGGTCCGGTGGCCGCCTCAGCGGCGATCATGGCAGACCCCTCGGGCACGGGGACGCGGATTGTCAGTGCCGCGCGCAAGACTGGACACATGTGCCGAAGCATCAAGACACTCCGCCCGCCGGCGTTGCCCGAAGAGGCCACCGAGGACGACATCAGGGCCGCGGCCCTCCAGTACGTCCGCAAGGTCTCCGGCTTCCGCGCCCCCGCCGCCCACAACCGCGAGGTCTTCGACCAGGCCGTCGACGCCGTCGCCCGGGCCACCGCGGACCTCCTCGACCATCTGGAGGTGCGCGGCCACCCCGCCCGCAGCGCGAGCTGACGCCGGCCGGAACGAGCAAGAGGCCCCCCGGGATTCCCGGGAGACCTCTGCCTGCTTCGTACTTCGGTGGGCGCGGACGGTTTCGAACCGCCGACATCCTGCTTGTAAGGCAGGCGCTCTACCCCTGAGCTACGCACCCGTGACGAGTCGACAGCGTACCTTGCCCGGGGCACTGCCCCGCAAACCCGGGGGTTAACCCCACCCGGGATCCGGGAGCGTCCCGGATCCCGCCGCGGGGCGGGGGTTCGTACGGTCGGAGTGGTTCGTCGTTCCGTTCCGGATTCCGTACAGGGGGAGGCCGTCATGGCCCGTGGTGGTGTGGCTCGTGCCGTGGTCGCAGGGGGTGTCCTGCTGCTGGCGGGTGCGGGGGTGGCCGGGTGCGGCGCCTCCGCGGAGGACGACAGGGAACCCGAGCGGCGTGCCTTCGCGCTCCAGGGGAGCACCCTCGTGGTCGACTCCGACGACTCCGCGCTGGAGATCGTCGCCGCCGAGGGGCACACGGCGGGCGAGGTCGAGGTGACGCGGTGGTTCAAGGGCTCGGTCGTCGTGGGCGACGAGCCCGAGGTGACCTGGCGGATGGCGGGCGACCGGCTGACGCTGCGGATGCGGTGCTCGGGAGTGATCGCCGACTGCTCCGCCCGGCACCGGATCGAGGTGCCGCGCGGTGTCGCCGTACGCGTCGAGGACGGCGACGGCAGCGTCCGCGCCCGGGGCTTCGAGGACGCCCTGGACATCCGTACCGGCGACGGGTCGGTGCACGTCACCGACACCAGCGGGCCGCTGCGGGTGCGCACCGGGGACGGCTCGGTGCGCGCCGAGGTCGACTCGCGCGAGGTCCGCGCGCAGACCGGCGACGGCTCGGTACGGCTCGAACTCGGCGTCGTACCGGACCTGGTGGAGTCCCGCACCGGCGACGGCTCCGTGACGATCGAGGTGCCGAGGGCCACGTACCGGGTGACCACGGAGACGGGGGACGGCGGGGTCGACGTCGACGTCCCGCGGGACGAGCGGAGCGGGCATGTGGTCACCGCCCGGACCGGCGACGGCAAAGTCACCGTCCGAACCGCGAACTAACCGGCCCGTGTGTTCGTCCTTAACCGGTGGGAGAATGACAGCGCCGGGCAGGGCGGACCACAGCACGGGAGAGGGATGTGACGGCGACACCATCGCAGCCGTACTCGCCGTTGACGCCGCGCGCGCCCCGTCCCGTGCGGCGCGCTCTCGCGGACACCCTCACCCTGGTCGCGCTGCCGCTCGCCGCTGCGCTCGCGCTCCCCGCCGCGTTCGCCGGCGGCGGCACCAGGCGCTGGTTCGGCGGGCGCGCCGAGAGCCAGCGGGCCGAGGCGCAGGCGGCGAAGGACGCGGCCGCCGCCGCCTTCTACGAACTCGACACCGCCCAGCGGGATCTGCGGATCTCGATAGAGACCATCACGGCCGTCGACGACTCCCCCGCGGCCCGGCGCGCGGTCACCGACTTCGAGGCGGTCAGCAGGCGGATCGACGAGGTCTCCCACCAGTACATCGAGGCCGTCGACGCCCACGACCTGGACCGGGACGACCTGGAGGCGTCGGCCGCCGTCCGCGCGCGCACGGAGCTGACCAGGGCCAAGGACGAGCTGACGAACGTCAAGCGGGAGCTGGACCGCTTCGAGCAGAGTCTGGGACCGCTGCTCGGCAAGGCGGAGACCCAGCTGGCCCGGCTCGCGCCCGCCGTGGAGCGGGCCCGGCAGGGG
Organism: Streptomyces sp. NPDC048002; assembly: GCF_040653275.1. Taxonomy (NCBI): domain Bacteria; kingdom Bacillati; phylum Actinomycetota; class Actinomycetes; order Kitasatosporales; family Streptomycetaceae; genus Streptomyces; species Streptomyces sp. NPDC048002. Next base: position 459,668 of record NZ_JBEZNL010000001.1, read on the forward strand.
CTGCTCGCCGCCTCCAACGCGCTGGACACGGCCCGCGGGTCGGGGCTGAAGGCGGACGACCTTGCCGCCCGGCTGGCGGCGCTCGCCCCGGAGCTGACCAAGCTGAACCAGGGCGCGGGGCAGCACGGCGTACCGCAGACGCTGGAGCGGGCCGAGCGGGTCGCGCGGGAGGCCGGGGCGGTGCGCGCGGAGGCCGAGCGGCTGCCGGAGCGGGCCGCCGAGATCGACCACCGGCTGGTCTCCCTGCGGACCCGGGCGCAGGCCCTGACCACCCGGTCCGAGCAGGTCGAGCCGATCCTCAGCGAGCTGCGCCGCAGATTCGCGGTGGCCTGCTGGCAGGACCTCCAGGGCGTGCCGGACCAGGCGCTGGAGAACGTGCGGCAGGCCGAGACGAAGCTGCGGGAGGCGGGCGCGGCGCGGGACGAGCAGCGGTGGCCGGACGCGACGGCCCTGCTGTCGACGGTCCGCGCGCTGCTGAACTCCACCGACGAGTCGGTCTCCGCGGCCGGGGACCGGCTGCGCCGGCTGAACGCGGTGCAGAAGGATCCGCAGGCGGAGATCGAGCGGACCCGGTTCGCCGTCCGGGACGCCCAGCGGCTGGCGATGGCCGGACGGAACACGCCCGATCCGCGGCACGCACGCCCGCTGGACGACTCGGTGGCCCGGCTGGACCGGGCCTTGGGGACGCTGGAGGGACGGCATCCGGACTACTGGCACTTCCTGACGGAGCTGGAGGGCGTCCGTCAGGCGGTGGCCCGGGTCGTGTCGCAGATCCGCGAGGAGCGCGGCGCGGGCCACTGAGGTGTGCTGGGGCAACCCGCCGCGGTCCCGGTCCGGGAAGGGCTCTGTGGCGTTCGGGCGGCGCCGGTTAACCTGTCGGCATGCCTCGCTATGACTACCGGTGCCGGACCTGCGGCGACACCTTCGAACTCAGCCGCCCGATGGCCCAGTCCTCCGACCCCGCGGCCTGCCCGGCGGGACACGAGGACAGCGTGAAACTGCTGTCGACGGTGGCCGTGGGCGGAACGGCGAGCGCCCCCGCGCCCCAGGGGGGCGGCGGAGGCGGCTGCTGCGGTGGCGGCTGCTGCGGCTGACGGCCGTACGGGGCGGCCCTGAAACGGCCCGCCCCGACACCCCTCCCAACGCCCCTTACCTGGCCTCCCGCGCCGCCCTGAGGAACTCCCGCAGGATGCGCTCACCCGCGAGCACGCCCCGCTCCGGCAGCGCGGCGAGGGCCGGTGCCGTCCAGTCGGCCTCGGCCAGTTCCCCGTGCCCGGGGCGCCAGCCCCGGTCCGCCGCGAGGAGCAGGTCCGCGTCGAGGAGCGAGTCGCCGGCCGCCAGGGTGAGGTCGGCCCCGGTGCGCCGGGCCAGTTCACGCATCGCGGCGCTCTTGGTGAGCGGCTTCGGCACGGCGTAGATCTTGCGGCCCTGGAGGGAGACGGTCCAGCCCCGGTTCTCCGCCCATACGGCGAGTTCCTTCACCCACTCCTCGGGCAGCAGTTCGCGTTCCACGACGAGGTAGGCGAACAGGTCCTCGGCGATCCGGTGCTTGCGCACCCAGACCGGGTCCGCGGTGGCCATGAGGTGGTCGCGGATCTCGTCGAGGGGCGCGCACTCCTCGGCCAGCCGGGCGAGGACCCGGCCGTGCCAGTCGGCGTCGGTGACACCGTCCACCAGCAGGTGCCCGCCGTTGGCGCAGATCGCGTACTTCGGGGGCGGACCGGGCAGGTTGATGCGCTGGTACTGCTTGCGGGTGCGGGTCGTGGTGGGCACGAACACCGCCGCGTCGCCGAGTTCCGCCAGCAACCGGGCGGCGGTCTCCGTCATGAACGACAGGGGCCTGCTCTCGTGCACCTCCACGCAGAGCAGCCGGGGCGCCCGCGGGTCCGGCATGGTCAGCGCGAGGGCCCCCGAGGAGTAGATGAGGGTACGGTCCAGGTCACTCGCCACCAGCACCGGCATCAGGCGGTCACCGCCCGGCCGTCGGCGCCCGTCGCCCCGCGTGTGTACTTCGGGTGGATCAATCCCACACAGGTGTACGGCAGTTCGGCGACCTCTTCCACCGGAACCCCTCTCTGTTCGGCGAGCAGTCGGACATGGTTCAGGTCGGCGCCGGCACCGGCCCGCGCCAGGATCTTCCAGGGCACCCGGCGCAGCAGCACCCGGGTGGTCTCGCCGACGCCGGGCTTGACCAGGTTGACGTCGTGGATGCCGTACTCCTCGCTGATCCGCTCGACCGCCGCCCAGCCCTCCCAGGTCGGGGTGCGGTCGGCCGACAGCAGCTCCTTCGCGCGGGCGTCGACGGCGTCGGCGACCTCGGCGAAGCGGGCGGAGACGGCGTCCAGGAAGTCCACCGACACGTCGGCACCGGCGAGTTCGCGGTAGTACTTCGCGCCGTGGAAGTCGTTCGGCCCGACCAGGTCCGCGCGCAGGACGGTGCGCGAGATCAGGCCGGACACGGTGGAGTTGAGGCAGGCCGACGGGATCAGGTAGTCCTCGCGGGTGCCGTAGGTCCGCACGCAGGAGCCCGGGTCGGCGAGGACGGCGATCTCCGGGTCGAAGCCGGTGATGCCCTCGACGGCCTCGAACTCCTCGATGGCGACGGCCAGTTCGCGGGTGATGGCGCCCTTGCCGGTCCAGCCGTCGACGAAGACGACGTCCCTGGGGTCGTGGTGGGCGGCCAGCCAGCGCAGCGCGTTGGCGTCGATGCCGCGGCCGCGCACGATGGACACCGCGTAGTGCGGCAGGTCCAGGCCGTGGCGGTGCTGGGCCCAGCGGCGCATCAGGACGCCGACCGGGGTGCCGGCGCGGGCCAGTGAGACCAGCACCGGGCGGGGCGACCGCTCGGCGAGCACGACCTCCGTGACCGCGCCGACGGCCTCGGCGAGCCGGTCCGCCGACTCCTCCAGCGCGTCCTGGAACAGCTGCTGGTACCGGGCGCTCGGCTGGTACTCCACCGGCAGGGACTCCGCGTAGTGGGCGCCGCCGCTCTGGATGGCCTCCTCGCGCTCCTCGGTCGGCGCCTCCAGGGTGACCTCGGAGAGGTCCTGGAGCAGCCAGCCCACCTCCTCGGGCGGGTACGAGGAGAAGGCGGGGCCGCGGAGGGGCTCGGGCAGCATCGAGGGCCTTTCGGGTACGTACAGCGGCTCGGGGACGTAGGACGGCACGACCGCGAGCAGCACGTGCGGGGCGTGCGCGGCGAGCCCGTCGAGCAGGCCGCCGGGGGCGTGCAGCCCGTCGGTGTCGGCGGTGGAGTCGACGACGGCGACGACGGTGTCGAATCCGGCGCCGGCGACGTTGTAGGCGTAGCGGTCGCCCGGCCCGTCGGCGGGGTCGTCGTGCGCGGGGAAGACGAGGCGGCTGCGGATGGCGTAGCCGGGGTCGTCGACCGCGAGGACGGGTGAGCGGGTGGTGGTGGAGTAGCGGACCTCGGCGTGGGTGAGCTGTTCCAGCTCACGGGCGAGGCGGAGGGGGGCGTACATCAGCTCTTCGAAGCCGAGGACGAGGACGCGCCGGGCGTCCTCGGGTATCGCCTCGGCGAGGCGGGCCGACATGGCGGGCAGGGCCGCTTCGAGGCGGTCCCGGTGGGCGGGGGTGAAGCCGTGCCGGCCGCCGTCGGGGAGGCCGCGGGGCCAGTGCAGGTCGACCCGGGTGGCGCGGCCGTGCGGCGGGTCGGCGGGAGCGGGGGGCGCCTGCGGGCCGGTGCGCTCCTCGTGCTCGGCGACGAGCCGCCGCCCCTTCTCCAGGACCCCCTCGGGCAGGCTCACCGTCCCGGAGGCGGCCGCGACCAGGTCCACGCGGGCGCCGATCTCCCGGGCGAACTCCTCCAGGCGCCCGGCGTCCGCCGCCGAGCGCATGTCGACCAGCGCGACCACGACGTAGCGCCGTCTGGGGTAGCGCTCGTGCAGGTCGCGGATGGTGTTCAGGACGGTGTTGCCGGTGGAGAACTCGTCGTCGACGAGGACCAGCGGGCCGTCGCCGACGAGCAGGGCCGGGTCCTCGGGCAGCAGCAGATGGGAGGTGGCGTGCGAGTGGGACTCCTCGAAGCCGCCCGCCGGGGCGACACCGGGGACCGGGCGGCGGGTGGAGTGCAGGTACGGGGCGAGGCCGAGGCCGTCGGCGACCGAGTGGCCGAGGCCGGTGGCGGTCTCCGCGTAGCCGAGGACGACGGCGTCGGCCGCCTGCTCGGCGCCCAGCAGCTCGCGCACGCGCCGCCCGAGGGCGAGGCCGTGTCCGTAGACCACGGCCGGCGACTGCGGGATGTGTTTGCCGAGCACATGGGAGACGAGCAGGTGCGCCCGCTTGGGGTTGCGGCGCAGCGCGAGACCCAGCAGGTCCTTCAGCGTGTCGTCGCCCAGGAGTCCGACCCCGAGCCGCTCCGCGACCCAGGTGCCGGACCAGACCCCGTTGTTCACTGCCTTGTTCATGCGTCCCTTGGTTGTCAGGTGTCAGCCGGGGATTCCGGCGGCGAGCAGCTCGACGAAGCCGACGTCCTCGTTGGCCACACCGAAGACCTCGGCGCGCAGCAGGGTCCGCTCGGCCCAGGCGCGGTGCGGCTTCACCTCGTTCATCTTGTTCGTGTACGCCGACCGCATGACGCCCCCGCCGCCGCGCTCGGGGCGCAGGATGTCCTGGGCGTCACTGAACTCCTCGTGACTGACCACGGACAGTGCGTGCACGGCGGGTACGTGGGAGGGGTGGATGCAGGTCTTGCCGGTGAGGCCGTTGGCCTGGTCGAGGGCGATCTCGCGGAGCAGGCCGTCCATGGCGTGCTCGATGAGGACCTCGCGCAGTTCCTCGGCCCGCCCCTCCAGGAAGGGGCTGCGCCGCAGCTGGGGCTTGAACATGCGTTCCTGCACGCGGAAGTACTCCCACACCGGGCCGGTGACGGTGAAGCCGGTGCCGTCGGCGCGGCCGAGCATGTTGACCACGTCGGCGATGACGGAGGCGACGATCTGCACGTCGTACGCCGTCATGTCGGGGGCCCGGCGCAGTCCGTAGGAGGAGCAGAAGTCGGTCACGCCGAGCCGGAGCGCGAGCACCCTCTCACGGTACTTGTCGACCGCCCGGGAGATCCCCTCCAGCGTCTCCACCCGGGACTCGCGGAAGAGCAGCTCGGGGGATTCCAGCACGGGCATGGCGAACAGGCGCCGCCCACTGGCCGCCTCGGCGTCGGCCACCGCCTCCAGGAACGGCATGCCGCGTTCCTCGGTGAACTTCGGCAGTACGAAACCGGACAGCAGCCGGGCCGCGGGGCCGAGGCGCCGGACCAGGTCGGGGATCTGCTCGGGGGCGCGGACCCGGACGAACAGCAGCGGCACATCCGCCCGCTCCCGGCCCGCGAGGTCGGTGAACTGCCGGACGAGGTTCTCCTCGCCCGCGGCGACGTCCTCGTCCCCGATCGAGTCCTCCAGGCACAGCACCATCGAGACCACGCCACGTGCGGCCTGTTTCAGGACGTCGTCGGCCAGCCGCGGGCGGGTGGCCGGGCTGTACAGGGTGGCGCCCAGGGCCGCGGAGAGCAGCCGGGCCGGGGAGTCCGCGTCGAACTCGCACGGCTCCTGGTGGAAGAGGCGCTGCCGCACCTCAGGGGCGATGTGCCCGAAATGACGCATAGAACTCCCCCGTGGCGGCTTGAGCGGCTCCTGTGAACCGTTCACAGGTGGCCGGTAATAGTACGTAGATACCCATGTCAGGGGTTCCCGTGGGGCATGAATTTCTGGTAACGCGAGCGCGGACACCCTTTGCAGATCATGGACCCCCCGCGTTGTCGTGACCAGGACCGAGAGGGCAGGATGACCGCATGACGCACGCGATGCTGAAGGGGTCGAACGTCCCGCTCGAAGCCACGACCGTACGTGCCGTGCTCCGCTGGACTACCGGGCAGGGGGTCCCGGACGTCGACGCCTCGGCGCTGCTCCTCGGTCCCGACGGCCGTGTGCGATCCGACGAGGACTTCGTGTTCTACAACCAGCCCCGGCACCCCTCCGGGAAGGTCTGGCGGCTCGGCAAGAAGCGGGTCACCGAGGGCCTCACCGACACGATCCAGACAGATCTCACCGGTGTCGAGCCGGACGTCAGCCAGATTTACCTGGTCGCTTCGGCCGACGGTGCCGCCTTCGACCGCGTACGGTCCCTGCGCATCCTGTTGTACGACGCCTCCGTCGCCGACGGCGAGCCGCTGCTGCACTTCGACATCAAGCCGGAGACGGGCGAGGAGACGGCCCTGATCTGCGGCGAGCTGTACCGCCGGGGCGAGGGCTGGAAGTTCCGCGCGCTCGGCGAGGGCTACTCCAACGGGCTGAAGGGCCTGGCCACGGACTTCGGGATCTCCGTCGACGAGTCGGAGGGCATTGCTTCGCAGGAGCCCGCCGAGGAGCCCCGGTCGCAGCCCCTGCCGCCCGAGCAGCCCACGACGGTGGTCCCGCCGCAGCCCGCCTACGGCTACCCGCAGGCCCCGCCTCCCACGACGCAGCAGTCCGGGTACGGCTACCCCCAGACGGCGGCCCGGCCGGCCCAGGGCGGCTACGGCTACCCGCAGCCCGTCGCCCCGGCCCCCGCCGGCGACTTCCGGCTGCCCCCGCAGGGGCCTCAGTTCATCGGGCGGTAGACGCCCCGCGCGGCAGGGCGGGGGCGGGTCAGCGGTCCGCCTTCGCCTTGTAGCCGCGCCCCCACTGGAGGCCCCACCCGTACAGCCGGTCCAGCTCGCCCTGGAACCCGTAGACGAACTTGACCTCGCGGCGGACGACGATCTCGCCCTTCACGTTCTCGATCATCACCACCGCGCAGGAGCGGGCCTGCGGATGCCGCTCGTCCAGCCCGATCTCGATCCGGGGCCCGTTGCTCGGGTACAGCGTGACGACGGCGTGCGTGCGGTCGAAGGCCGGCGTCTGGTCGTATATGTAGACGAAGACCAGCAGCCGCTTGATGTGCTCGCGCTGGTCGAGATTGACGTACATCGTCTCGCCGGACGCCGAGCCGAACCGGTCGTCCCCGCTGAGCTTCACGTACGGCGGCGCGTTGACGTCCCCCAGCAGGCCGCCGAGCGGCTGGACGACCCCCTTGGAGCCGTCGGCCAGCTCGTAGAGGCAGCCGAGGTCCAGGTCGACGTTGACCATGCTCTGGCTGTGCCCGACCACCTCCGGCGGCCGCAGCGCCTTGAACGGGTGCCGCAGCAGGCTCTCCCGCTGCGGCCCGCCTATGTCGGAGCTGCGCATCCGCCAGTTGAGGTTGACCCGTAGATGGCCGGTGGCCGCGTCCTGCTTGGTGAGCGACACCTGGCCGTGGCGCTTGGTCAGCTCGATCGCGTTGCTCGCCGCGCTCCCCGAGTCGAACTGCGCGGCACGTCCGCGCCAGAGCAGCCCGTCCAACAAGCCCATTCCCGCCCCCACCCGCGTTTCTACAGACCGAGGGGGCGGCCGGAGGCCCGGCCGCCCCGTTCAGAAGCGTTCCTCACTCCAAGGGGTGTCACACCCCGGACGAGACCTCAGTCTTGTCCGAGGCTTCCGCTTTTCCCTCGGCGGCCGCGAGCGCGCGGTTGCGGCGCACCGAGGACCAGAAGGAGAGGGCGATCAGGACGACGCCGATGAGGCCGGTGATGATCTCGCTGATCTGGTACTGGATGGTGATCAGCAGGATCGCGGCCAGGGCGCCGATCGCGTAGTGGGCGCCGTGCTCCAGGTAGACGTAGTCGTCCAGGGTGCCCTGGCGGACCAGGTAGACGGTGAGCGAACGGACGTACATCGCGCCGATGCCCAGACCGATCGCCATCAGCACGATGTCGTTGGTGATGGCGAAGGCGCCGATCACGCCGTCGAAGGAGAACGACGCGTCCAGGACCTCGAGGTAGAGGAACATGAAGAAGGCGGCCTTGCCGGCCAGGACGACCGCCGAGCGGGGCTTGCCCGCGCGCTCGGCCGCTTCCTCGGCCTCGTGCTCGCGCTCCTCCTCTTCCTCCAGCTTGTCCTCGAAGTAGCCGGAGAGCCCACCGACGATCATGTACGTGATCAGACCGGCGACACCGGACAGCAGAACCGTCTCTGCCTTGTCCGCGCTGCCCGCGTGCAGATGGGCGTGGGTCGCGAAGGTCATGGAGGTGATCAGCAGCACGATCAGCGCGATGCAGACCGAGAGCATGTCGACCTTGCCCAGCTTGGACAGCGGGCGCTCGATCCAGCCGAGCCACTTGATGTCCCGGTCCTCGAAGATGAAGTCCAGGAAGATCATCAGCAGGAACATGCCGCCGAAGGCCGCGATCGACGGGTGGGCGTCGGTGACGAGCTGCTCGTAGCGGTCCTTGTCGGTCAGCGCGAGGTCGACGGCCTCGATGGGCCCCATCGAGGCGCTGACGGCGACGATGACGACGGGGAAGACCAGTCGCATGCCGAAGACGGCGATCAGGATGCCGATCGTGAGGAAGATCTTCTGCCAGAAGGCATTCATCTTCTTCAGGATTCCGGCGTTGACCACCGCGTTGTCGAAGGACAGCGAGATCTCGAGGATGGAGAGGATCGCCACGATGCCGAAAGCGGTCCACCCCCCGATGAGGACCGCTGCGACCAGACCGGCCGCGGTGACCGCGAACGACCAGCCGAAGGTTTTCAGAACCACTGGCTACCCAATCCTGTGTTGGGGGCCCCTCCCACACGGAGTGTGGAGGAGGGCCTCCCCCGCGCCGTACTCGGCTTTACGAACTTTTGAAGCCGCAGTGTAGTCGGCCCCCCTCGGCGGCCCACCCGGTCCTGGCTTTTGCTCATAACGCGTTATGAGACGTTGACCCCGAAGTCCAGAGCGATGCCGCGCAGACCCGACGCGTACCCCTGTCCGACCGCCCTGAACTTCCATTCGCCCTGGTAGCGATAGACCTCGCCGAAGATCATCGCGGTCTCGGTGGAGGCGTCCTCGCTCAGGTCGTAACGGGCGAGTTCCTGACCGTCGGCCTGGTTGACGACCCGGATGAAGGCGTTGCTGACCTGACCGAAGGTCTGGCCGCGCTCGTCCGCCATGTGGATCGAGACCGGGAAGACGATCTTGTCGCACTGGGCGGGCACCTTGGAGAGGTCGATCACCAGCGACTCGTCGTCGCCGTCCCCCTCACCGGTGAGGTTGTCGCCGGTGTGCTCGACGGAGCCGTCCGGGCTCTTGAGCTGGTTGTAGAAGACGAACCACTCATCCCCCATCACCCGTCCGCCACTGCACATCAGCGCGCTGGCGTCGAGGTCGAAGGGGGCTCCGGTCGTGGAGCGCGCGTCCCAGCCGAGTCCCACCACCACCTGGGTGAGATTGGGTGCGGCCTTGGACAGGGAGACATTGCCCCCCTTGGCGAGCGTGACGCCCATGATGCTGGTCCTCCCCGGGTCGTGCTTCTTTGGTTGTTTCCCTGCGCGCCCGGCGCCGCACGCAAACCGTGCGGCGCCGGGCGGTCACAGCGCGGGTGAGCGCCGGCTCAGACGTTGACGCCGAAGTCCTGCGCGATGCCGCGCAGACCCGAGGCGTAGCCCTGGCCGATGGCGCGGAACTTCCACTCCGCGCCGTGGCGGTACAGCTCGCCGAAGACCATCGCGGTCTCGGTGGAGGCGTCCTCGCTGAGGTCGTAGCGGGCGATCTCCGCCTCGCCGGCCTGGTTCACGACGCGGATGAACGCGTTGCGGACCTGCCCGAAGGACTGCTGACGGTTCTCGGCGTCGTAGATCGACACCGGGAAGACGATCTTCTCGACCTCGGCCGGGACACCGGCGAGGTTGATCTTGATCTGCTCGTCGTCGCCCTCGCCCTCACCGGTGATGTTGTCACCGGTGTGCTCGACGGAGCCGTCCGGGCTCTTGAGGTTGTTGAAGAAGATGAAGTGCGCGTCGCTGGCGACCTTGCCGGAGTTGTTGAGCAGCAGCGCGCTCGCGTCCAGGTCGAAGTCCGTACCGGTCGTGGTGCGGACGTCCCAGCCCAGACCGATGATGACCGCGGTCAGCCCGGGGGCCTCCTTGGTCAGCGATACGTTGCCGCCCTTGCTGAGGCTGACTCCCACGAGTCCTCCATTGATGTCCATGGGCGGGGAGCCCCGCCGTGCGTTTGATACCGGATCAACGTGTCGATCCTAGTGAGGGGTTCCCGTGGCACGCAGGCCCTGGAACCGAAGAATCACAGGGTGTCGAGCGCCTTGACGTACTCGTTCAGGTCACGGGCGTCCGGCAGTCCGTTGACGACGGTCCAGCGGACGACTCCCTCCTTGTCGATCACGAAGGTGCCGCGCACCGCGCAGCCCTTGTCCTCGGCGAACACGCCGTAGGCGCGGGAGACCTCGCCGTGCGGCCAGAAGTCGCTCAGCAGGGGGTAGTCGAGTCCCTCCTGCTCGGCGAAGACGCGCAGGGTGGGAACGGAGTCGTTGGAGACGGCGAGCAGCTGGGTGTCGCGGTCCGCGAACTTCGGCAGGTTGTCCCGCAGCTCGCAGAGTTCGCCGGTGCAGACACCGGTGAAGGCGAACGGGTAGAAGAGCAGGACCACGTTCTTCTCGCCGCGGAAGTCCGAGAGCTTCACGGCGCGGCCGTGGTTGTCCTTGAGCTCGAAGTCGGGGGCCTTCTCGCCGACCTGGATGGCCATACCGGCTGTGTCCCTTCGATGGGGCTGTTCGGGTGGTCTGGAACCACCCTACGCAGCGATCGTGAAGGGCCCACGGACGGGCCGACCGTAGTCAGCCCGTCCGGCGTCTCCGGGGGAGGGTCACTTCTTGGTCGTCTTGGCCGCCTTCGGCGTCACCAGTCGGCTGCCGCTCCAGTCCTTGCCGACACTGACGCTCTTGGACGCGGACAGTCCGGCCGTCGTGGCGGCTTCGGAGATGTCGCTCGGCTCGACGTAGCCGTCGCGGCCGGTCTTCGGCGTCAGCAGCAGGATCGAGCCGCCCTCCTCGATGTACGTGATGGCGTCCACCAGTACATCCGTCAGGTCGCCGTCCTCGTCGCGGAACCACAGCACCACGGCATCGGCGACGTCGTCGTAGTCCTCGTCCACGAGATCGCTGCCGATGACTTCCTCAATGGCCTCGCGGAGTTCCTGGTCTACGTCCTCGTCGTAGCCGATCTCCTGGACCACCTGCTCGGGCTGGAACCCCAGCCTGACGGCAGGGTTCGTCCGCTCCTCCGCGTGGTCCGCGGTCGCGCTCACGGGTTGCCTCCTGATCATGTCTTCGGGAATGACTCAGCCACGCGCGTGCGCGAAGCATTGGCCGTAGTCCACACGGGCGGGGCGAATCGCGCAAGTACCCGGCCGTTCAGACCGCCGAAACGGTGACGTTCCGGGCTGTGTCACCGCAACTCCCGTCACGCCACCACGACCCAAGGTGACACACGCCACACCGTTCTGCCCTCTTTGCGCTTTTGGGAACCCTCCTCGGGGACCACGCTTGGATTACCCGGGGGAAGAGATGACGTATGCCTCCCCGAGGTAGACGATGGGGACGGTGCGGGCGGAGCAGCCCGCAACCAGCGGCGACCAGCGCGAGAACAAGCCCGATGCAGGCCAGACAACCAGCCCTCCGACAGGTAAGGAACAGCGTGGCTTCCGGATCCGATCGCAATCCGATCATCATTGGCGGCCTTCCGAGTCAGGTTCCTGACTTCGATCCCGAGGAAACCCAGGAGTGGCTCGACTCCCTCGACGCCGCCGTGGACGAGCGCGGCCGTGAGCGGGCCCGCTACCTGATGCTCCGCCTGATCGAGCGGGCCCGCGAGAAGCGTGTCGCCGTGCCCGAGATGCGCAGCACGGACTACGTCAACACGATCGCGACCCGGGCCGAGCCGTTCTTCCCCGGCAACGAGGAGATCGAGCGCAAGGTCCTCAACGCGACCCGCTGGAACGCCGCGGTCATGGTCTCGCGGGCCCAGCGCCCCGGTATCGGCGTCGGCGGCCACATCGCGACCTTCGCCTCCTCCGCCTCCCTGTACGACGTGGGCTTCAACCACTTCTTCCGGGGCAAGGACGAGGGCGACGGCGGTGACCAGGTCTTCTTCCAGGGCCACGCCTCACCGGGCATCTACGCCCGCGCCTTCCTGCTGGACCGGCTGACCGAGCAGAACCTGGACGCGTTCCGCCAGGAGAAGTCCAAGGCGCCGAACGGACTGTCCTCGTACCCGCACCCGCGGCTGATGCCGGACTTCTGGGAGTTCCCGACCGTGTCGATGGGCCTCGGCCCGATCGGCGCGATCTACCAGGCCCGGATGAACCGCTACCTGGAGGCGCGCGGGATCGCGGACACCTCCAAGTCGCACGTGTGGGCGTTCCTGGGCGACGGCGAGATGGACGAGCCGGAGTCGCTCGGCCAGCTGTCCATCGCCGCACGTGAGGGCCTGGACAACCTCACCTTCGTGGTGAACTGCAACCTCCAGCGGCTGGACGGGCCGGTGCGCGGCAACGGCAAGATCATCCAGGAGCTGGAGTCGATCTTCCGCGGTGCCGGCTGGAACGTGATCAAGCTGGTCTGGGACCGCAGCTGGGACCCGCTGCTGGCCCAGGACCGGGACGGTGTGCTGGTCAACCGGATGAACACCACGCCGGACGGGCAGTTCCAGACGTACGCCACCGAGACCGGCGCGTACATCCGGGACCACTTCTTCGGCGACGACCACCGGCTGCGCGCCATGGTCGAGGGGATGACCGACGACCAGATCCTGCACCTGGGGCGCGGCGGCCACGACCACAAGAAGATCTTCGCTGCGTTCTCGGCGGCCACGGCGCACAAGGGCCAGCCGACGGTGATCCTGGCCAAGACGATCAAGGGCTGGACGCTGGGCCCCAACTTCGAGGGCCGCAACGCCACGCACCAGATGAAGAAGCTGACGGTCGACGACCTCAAGCGCTTCCGCGACCGGCTCCACCTGCCGATCTCCGACAAGGAGCTGGAGTCCGGCGCGCCGCCCTACTACCACCCGGGGCGGGACAGCGAGGAGATCCAGTACATGCACGACCGCCGGCAGGCGCTCGGCGGGTACGTCCCGACCCGTGTCGTGCGGGCGAAGCCGCTGGCCCTGCCGGACGACAAGACGTACGCGTCCGTGAAGAAGGGCTCGGGTCAACAGTCGATCGCGACGACCATGGCCTTTGTGCGCCTGCTGAAGGACCTCATGCGGGACAAGGAGATCGGCAAGCGGTTCGTGCTGATCGCGCCCGACGAGTACCGCACCTTCGGCATGGACTCGTTCTTCCCGAGTGCGAAGATCTACAACCCGCTCGGGCAGCAGTACGAGTCGGTGGACCGTGAGCTGCTGCTGGCCTACAAGGAGGCGCCGAACGGGCAGATGCTGCACGACGGCATCTCGGAGGCGGGCTGCACGGCCTCCCTGATCGCCGCGGGCTCGGCCTACGCCACGCACGGCGAGCCGCTGATCCCGGTCTACGTCTTCTACTCGATGTTCGGTTTCCAGCGGACGGGTGACCAGTTCTGGCAGATGGCGGATCAGCTGTCGCGCGGTTTCGTCCTCGGTGCGACCGCCGGCCGCACGACTCTGACCGGTGAGGGACTCCAGCACGCCGACGGCCACTCGCAGCTGCTGGCGTCGACCAACCCGGGCTGTGTCGCCTACGACCCGGCCTTCTCGTTCGAGATCGCGCACATCGTGCAGGACGGTCTGCGGCGGATGTACGGCCCGACGGCGGACGGCAAGCCGGGCGAGGACGTCTTCTACTACCTGACCGTCTACAACGAGCCGATCCAGCACCCCGCCGAGCCGGAGAACGTGGACGTCGAGGGCATCCTCAAGGGCATCCACCGGTTCAGCGAGGGCACGGCGGGGTCCGTCCCGGCGCAGATCCTCGCCTCCGGTGTCGCGGTGCCGTGGGCCGTGGAGGCGCAGGGGATCCTCGCCGAGGAGTGGAACGTCAAGGCCGACATCTGGTCGGCGACCTCCTGGAACGAGCTGCGGCGCGAGGCCGTGGCCTGCGAGGAGCACAACCTGCTGCACCCCGAGGAGGAGCAGCGGGTGCCGTACGTGACGCGCAAGCTGTCCGGCGCGGAGGGCCCGTTCGTGGCCGTTTCCGACTGGATGCGGTCGGTTCCGGACCAGATCGCGCGGTGGGTGCCGGGGACGTACCAGTCGCTCGGCGCCGACGGGTTCGGGTTCGCCGACACCCGGGGCGCGGCACGGCGGTACTTCCACATCGACGCGCAGTCGATCGTGCTGGGCGTGCTGACGGAGCTGGCCAAGGAGGGCAAGGTGGACCGCTCGGCGCTGAAGCAGGCGATCGACCGGTACCAGTTGCTGGACGTCTCGGCGGCGGACCCCGGGGCCGCGGGCGGCGACGCGTAGAGCGGACCCGAGGGAACGCTCGGGTGCGGCTGGAGGGCCGAGGGGCTGGAGTTCCCCGGCCCTCCGACGTTTCCTACGATGCGGGCATGAAGGAGACAACCGCGCAGGTCCGCTGGGAGCGGCTCACCCAAAGGCCGCTGCTAGTGCTGGCGGTGCTGTTCGCCGTCGCGTACGCCGTGCCGATCGTGGACGGCTCGGCGAGCCGGGGGCTGACGCGCGCGTGCGCGGCCGTGGAGTGGGCGGTGTGGGCGGCGTTCGCCGGTGACTACCTGGTGCGGCTGGGGCTGGCCGAGCGGCGCTGGGACTTCGTCCGGCGGCACTGGCTGGACCTGTGCGCGGTGGCGCTGCCGCTGATCCAGCCGTTGCGGCTGCTGCGTCTGGTGTCGACGCTGATGCTGGCGGGCCGGCGGGCCCGGATGGCCTCCCAGGTCCGGCTCACCACGTATGTCGTCGGCACGGTGATCGGCCTGCTGATGTTCGGTTCGCTGGCCGTGCTGTCCGTGGAGCGGGACGCGCCGGATGGGAACATCAGGACGCTGGGTGACGCGGTCTGGTGGTCGTTCACCACGATGACGACCGTGGGGTACGGGGACCACGCGCCGACCACCGGTCTGGGGCGGATCCTCGCGGTCGGCCTGATGCTGTCCGGGATCGCCCTGCTGGGTGTCGTCACCGCGAACATCGCCGCGTGGTTCATCGCGCGCTTCGAGCGGGACGACGAGGAGGAGCGGCGTCAGACGGAGGCGATCCGGCTGCTGACGGAGGAGGTGCGGCGTCTGCGGGCGGAGGTGTCCGCGCTGTCTGAACGGACGGCTCCGCCGGGGGACGCGGTGCCGACGCTTCCTGGTCCGGCAACCCCGGTAGTGAGCCGACCACCGGCCGGTGGGGGCTGATCGCGCAGTTCCCCGCGCCCCTGAGGTACGTGGAGCGCGCGGCAGTGGGCCGACCACCGGCCCGTGGGAGTTGATCGCGCAGTTCCCCGCGCCCCTGAGGTGCCTGGAGCGCGCGGCAGTGGGCCGACCACCGGCCCGTGGGAGCTGATCGCGCAGTTCCCCGCGCCCCTGGGGTGCGGGGTGGGGGCGGTGGTTCTTCGGCTGCGGTGCCGTGGCGTTTGGTCCTGGGCCAGGTGTTCCCACCTAGGGGCGCGGGGAACTGCGCGATCGGCCACGGGGGCCCGCAGCCGGCCCACTACCGGACCGCCCGGCACGGATGGGGCTAGAGCGGGCCCGAGCCGGTCAGCCAGGTCAGGGCCAGGACCGTGTCGATCGCGCCCAGGACCAGGGCGATCAGTGCCGGGAGAGGGCGGGGTCCGGACCAGCGGCGGTTCATCGCGAGCCAGCCGCAGACCATGGCCGCCGGGCCAAGGACGATGCCCAGTGTGAAGAAGCCGGCGACCGCGCAGATGGTTCCGATGATGCCGAGGGTCGCGCGATCCGGCCCGGACCGTGACCGCATCCGGCCACGCGTGCGGGGGCGCCTGCGCGTTGCACTTCCGAAGCCCGCCATGGGTTTCTCAACTCCCGGGAACCTTGGATTCGTTGGATTTCGGTTCCTGGATCGGATACCCCGTACCCCGCGGATATGCCTACGGGCTGCCGGGCGCGCTGTCCCCCTCCGGCAGCGCGCCGCAGCACCCGTCGCCCTCCTTGCCGTACGAACTTGCCCGAGGGATGCCGTACGGAGGGCTTGACCCACTGTGACCTGCGGCGCGTGCCGGGGACGAGGAATCTTTAGCTTTGTCACCCTGATGAGGGAAAAGCGACCTCGTCGGGAACCGCGTCAGATATGCGCGCCGCCCATCCCGGCCTCGGCGTTCTCGCCCCTCTTGGTCAGGAAGGCGACCGCGACGGCGACCGCCGCCACCGCAGCGGCGACCAGCGAGGCGAGGCTCATACCGGAGATGAAGGTGTCGTGGGCGACCTCGGTGATCTTCGCGGCGATCGCGTCCGGCGTCCCCTCGGCCACCGGCGCCACACCCACCTGCACCGCCTCGGAGGCCTGCGCCTCCTGCGCGGGGGTCAGCGCGGGCAGCCCGGCGTCCGTCCAGTTCCCGGCGAGGTCGCTGTCGACCTTGGAGGCCATCACGGCACCCAGCACGGCCGTGCCGAGGCTGCCGCCGATCTGCATCGCGGCCTGCTGGAGACCACCGGCGACACCGGACAGCTCCAGGGGCGCGTTGCCGACGATGACCTCGGTGGCGCCGACCATGACGGGCGCGAGGCCGAGGCCCAGCAGGGCGAACCAGACCGACATGATGCCGCTGCCGGTGTCCGTCTCCAGCGTGGACATGCCGTACATGGCGATGGCCGTCAGGGCCATACCGCCGGCCAGCGGCACCCGCGGACCGAACTTGGTGATCATGGCACCGGCGAGCGGCGAGCCGACGATCATCATTCCGGTGAGCGGCAGCAGGTGCAGACCCGCGTCGATCGGGCTCATGCCGTGCACGTTCTGGAGGTAGAACGTCACGAAGAACAGGCCGCCCATGAAGGCGATGGCCATCAGGACCATCAGCACCACACCCGCCGACAGCGGGACCGAGCGGAACAGCGCGAGCGGGATGAGCGGCTCCTTGACCTTCGTCTCCCAGAAGGCGAAGGCCGCGAAGAGCGCCAGCGACCCGAGGAGGAAGGCCCAGGTCTGGCCGCCGCCCCAGCCCCACTCCGGCGCCTTGATGAGCGCCCACACCAGGCAGAACATCGCGGCCGAGAGCAGCGCGATGCCGAGCAGGTCGAAGGAGCGCGGGGCGTTCTCGGCCCGGTGGTCCAGCAGGATCAGCACGCCGAGCGCGACGGCGAGGACACCGACCGGGACGTTGATGAAGAAGACCGACTGCCAGTTGACGTGCTCGACGAGGACACCGCCGAGGATCGGGCCGCCCGCGGTGGAGGCACCGATGACCATGCCCCAGATGCCGATCGCCATGTTGAGCTTCTCGGCGGGGAAGGTCGCCCGCAGCAGACCGAGCGCGGCCGGCATCAGCAGGGCGCCGAAGAGGCCCTGGAGCACCCGGAAGGTGACGACGAACGCGATGCTGTCGGAGAGACCGATCGCACCGGAGGCGGCGGCGAAGCCGACGACGCCCACGAGGAAGGTCTGCCGGTGGCCGAAGCGGTCACCGAGCTTGCCCGCGGTGATCAGGGAGACCGCGAGGGCGAGGAAGTACGCGTTGGTGATCCACTGCACCTCGGCGAAGGTGGCGCCGAGGTCGTCGGCGATGGCCGGGTTGGCGATGGCCACGATGGTGCCGTCCAGCGCCACCATCATCACGCCCACGGCGACGGTTATGAGCGTGAACCAGGGATGCCCGCGGAGCCCGGAGGGCGGGACGGCGTCCTGGGGCGCCTTGTCGACGACGGTCTGACTAGTCATGCCGCCGAGGCTAGTGACAGCCTCTGACAATTGACAAACCAATTCACAAGTCGGTAACTGACGGATATGCAAACTCTGCGCGAACGTAAGAAACAGCGCACTCGGGACGCACTGCTGCTGGCGGCGCTGCGGCTCTTCACGACCCGGGGCTACGAGGAGACGACGGTCGACGACATCGCCGACGCCGTCGAGGTATCCCAGCGGACCTTCTTCCGCTACTTCGCCAGCAAGGAGGAGGCCGCCTTCGCCGTGCAGGAGATGACGGAGGCGCACTACGTGGAGGCCGTGCGGCTGCGGCCGCCCGGCGAGCGGCCGATGGAGGCGCTGCGGCAGGCCGTGGTGGAGGGCTGGGACGGACTCAACGACGTCATCGCCTCGGTCGTGCCGGTCGAGCTGTACCTGCGGATGTACCGGGTCGTGGAGTCCACGCCCGCGCTGCTCGCCGCGCATCTGCGGCGGTCGGCGGAGACCGAGGAGCGGATCGCGCGGGTGCTGGCCGAGCGCGAGGGCCTCGACGTGGACGCCGACCCGCGGCCCCGGCTGGCGGTGGCGGTGTTCGGCGGGGTGATGCGGGTCACCGAGCGGCAGTGGAGCATGGGCGAGGACTTCAGCCTCGACGGCATCCGCCGGCTCACGATCGCCTACCTGGAGCAGGTGGGACCCGCACTGACCGAGAGCTGGCGCGAAACGTGAGACCCGTCACTCGGTTAACGGGAGACTCGTTCGTTCTCCTAGTGTGTCCTCCCAGTGACTTCCTTCGACACGTCCCCGCAACTGAACGTCTGGCGCGCGGTGCTCGCGCTGGCCGTCGTGTTCGTCATGCTGGCGACCACCGGGTGGACCGCGGTGCGCAACCAGCGCACGACTCCCGCGCTCCAGCGCTCGCTCTCCGCCTGGGAGCACGGACGGATCGCCGGGCACCCGCTGCCCGACCCGGAGTCGACCTCCGCGCGGCTGGCCGCCTTCTTCGCCTCGCTCACCGCTGACCAGCGCTCCGCCCTGGTGCGCCGCTATCCGCTCGCGGTCGGCAACATGAACGGCGCCCCCGTCGAACTGCGCTACCGCGCCAACCGGGTCGCGCTGCTCCAGGCCCGCAAGGTCGAGCTGAAGCGGATGCACGACAAGCGGCTCACGCCCGAGGGGCAGCGGGAGGCCGGCCGACGGATGCACCGCTACGAGGCTCTGATGAGCCCCGGACGGAACATCCTCGCCTTCGACCCGGCGGGCTCCGGGCGGGTCGCCGAGGTCTTCGGCGACCTGGACCGGGCCGAGCGGATCTCGGTCGTCGTCCCCGGTGTCGACACCGACCTGCTCAGCTTCCAGCGCACCTACCGCAAGTACGCGGCGCCGGTCGGCATGGCCCAGTCGCTGTACGCGGCCGAGCGCTCGGCCGCCCCCGGCACCCGCACCGCGGTGATCGCCTGGGCCGACTACACCGCGCCCGGCGGCCTCGGCCTGGACTCGGCCACCGCGACCCGCGCCGAGAACGGGGCCGTACGGCTGAACGCGCTGGTGCGCGCCCTGCCCGGCGACGCCTCGGTGTCGCTGTTCTGCCACAGCTACGGCTCGGTGGTCTGCGGGGTCGCCGCGCGCTCGACGCCCGGCCGGGTCTCCGACATCGCGGTCGCGGGCAGTCCCGGCATGCGGGTGGCGAAGGCGTCCCACCTGGGCACCTCGGCCCGGGTGTGGGCGATGCGGGACGCGGACGACTGGATCCAGGACGTGCCCTACCTGGAGCTGGGCGGACTCGGCCACGGCGCCGACCCGATGTCCTCGGCGTTCGGGGCGCGGGTGCTGTCGGCGGCGGACGCCGAGGGGCACAGCGGGTACTTCGAACCGGGCACGGACAGCGTGCGCAACCTCGCCGGGATCGGGGTTGGCGCGTATGACTCGGTGCACTGCAAGGACGACGACGAAGGGTGCCGGGAGGGTTTGTCCGGCACCACGACGGACGGACGCGCGTAGAGAGCGCAGAAACTACGGTCTGCTCGATGAGGCGACGGAGGAGCTCGTGCCGCATACGATGAGCCGCATGGGTGACGTACTGGCCGGATTTCATGCCGCCTGGGAGTTCGAGTCCGACTCCGTGCTCATCCGTTACGAACGGGGGATTCGGACACCCAAACTGCTCCAGGCGCTCGGCGAGCGGCGCGTGCCGCTGGACGCGATCTCCGCGGTGACCCTCGATCCCGGCAAACGCGGGACCGTGGTGCTCCGGGTCGAGCCGCGGCCCGGGGCCGATCCGCTGATGGAGGCGGCCGGCGGGCAGTTGAAGGAAGGCTGCGACCCCTACCGGCTGGTGCTGCCGGCCGAGCGGGAGACCCTCGCCGAGTACTACGCCGACGAACTCAAGGCGCGGCTCAAGGAGTCGGGCCCGGCGGACCGGTTCCTCGTGGCGGCGCCCGAGGCGCCGAGGGCGTTCAAGGCGTACGACGGCAAGGCGTCCTTCGACGGGCGCACCGTCTCCTTCCGGTGGTTCTGGACGGGGGCGTCCTCGGCGAAGTGGAAGGCCGGGGACCAGTCCTTCGCGATCGGCGACCTGTGCGGCGTCGAGTGGCGCTCCCCCGAGGTCTTCGAGGGGCATCTGCGGCTGCTGCGGCGCGGCGAGACCGGCCCGGCCCAGGTGGACCACGATCCGGCGGCCGTGGTGTTCGGTCTGGGCTACGGGCCGGTGCACGAGTCGCTGCCGTTCGCGGCCTCGGTGCTGGCCGCGGTGCGCTCCGCGGCGCCCGCCGTCCCGGTGGTCCCGGCCGTCCCGGCCGCGGCGGCACCGCGCAGCGACCCGGCGGACATCGCCGAACGCATCCGCCATCTGGGGGAACTTCACCGGGCGGGACTGCTCACCGACGAGGAATTCTCCGCGAAGAAGGCGGAGTTGCTCGCGGAGCTGTAGGGCGTGACTCGAAGGTCCCGCCCTCGACCCGGGGCTACTCCCGGCCGGCGGACGTGAACGTCATGTCCGCGTACCGGTCCCCCGCCACCTGTTGGGCGATCGGCTCCAGCAACGCCAGCTCGTCGGTGGTCAGTTCGATGCGGGTGGCGGCCGTGTTCTCCTCGACCCGGCCGGGCTTGCGGGTGCCGGGGATCGGCACCACCGGCAGGCCGTGCACCGCCGCCTGCTGCTGGACCCAGGCCAGCGCGATCTGCCCCAGGGAGGCGCCGTGCGCTTCGGCGATCTTCCGGACGGGCGCCAGCAGGGCCGCGTTGGCCCTCGCGTTGTCGCCGGTGAAACGGGGCTGCTGACGGCGGAAGTCGTCGGCGGTGAGGTCCTTGTCCGCGGACCCGAAGGACCCGGCGAGGAAACCCCGGCCGAGCGGGGAGTACGGGACCAGCGCCACGCCCAGCTCCCGTGCCGCGGGCACCACTTGGGCCTCGATGTCGCGGCTGAACAGCGACCACTCCGACTGGACGGCGGCGATGGGGTGCACCCCGTGCGCGGCCCGCAGTTCGGCGGCCGTGACCTCGCTCAGGCCCAGGTGCTTGACCTTGCCCTCGCGGACCAGTTCGGCCATGACGGCGACGGTCTCCTCGATCGGCACGTTCACGTCCCGGCGGTGCATGTAGTAGAGGTCGATCACCTCCACGTCCAGGCGCTTCAGGCTCGCCTCGACGGCCTGGCGGATGTACGGCGTGTCGTTGCGGATGACCCGGCGCGTCGGCTCGCCCGGCGGGATCGACAGGGCGAACTTGGTCGCGACGACGACCTCGTCGCGGTGCGCCCGGAAGAACGGGGACAGGAAGCTCTCGTTCTCCCCGGCCCCGTAGGCGTCCGCGGTGTCGTACAGGGTGACGCCCAGGTCCAGCGCGCGCTCCAGGGTGGCCCTGGACTCCTTCGCGTCCGAGGGGCCGTAGGCGAAGCTCATGCCCATGCAGCCGAGGCCCTGCACCCCGGTCTCGGGGCCGGTGGCGCCCAGTCGTGCCGTGGGGATCCTGCCGTTCTCGGTCATCGGGGCCTCTCCGACGCCAGGGCGCGCCCGGCGTCGCCGTAGAAAGCGATCTTGCGGTCGAGCACGGCGAGCGTGTCCTGGAGTTCCGCGATCCGGGTCAGGACGTCCCGGCGGGTCTCCTCCAGCAGTTCGTACCGTGCGTCGTAGGTGTGGTCGCCCTCGCGCACCAGTTCGGCGTAGCGCACCATGTCGGCGACCGGCATGCCGGTCAGACGGAGCTTGCCGACCAGGTCGAGCCAGTCGAGGTCGCGGTTGCTGTAGCGGCGCTGCCCGGTGTGCGAGCGGTCGATGTGCGGCATCAGGCCGATGCGCTCGTACCAGCGCAGGGTGTGCGCGGTCAGGCCGGTGAAGGCGGCGACCTCGCTGATCGTGTAGCTGTCCTGGCCGTCGGGGCGCCGGTCGGGGCTCGGCGGCCCCGCGCAGGTGTCGGTCCTGGTACCCGTGGTCTCCATCACCGTCATGCGCTCAACGCTATGGCCTTGGAGTGCGCTCCAAGCAAGCGAATGGGTGAGAAATCCACGGGACATGGCGTGATCACCCCGGTTAGCGTGCGGCGCATGAGTCTCGTACGCCGCGCCACGCCCGAGGACGCCCCCGAAGTGCTGCGACTGCGCCAGGTGATGATCGATTCGCTGGCCTCCGCGCGGGGTGCCACGGACTGGCACGCGGAGTCACTGCCGGCGCTGCGGGACCGACTGGCCGCGCCGGACGGGCAGTTCGCGGCGTTCGTCGTGGACGACCCCGAGCGGCCGGGGACCTTGGCGGCGCTCGCCGCGGGGACGCTGGAGTACCGGATCGGCCGGGCCGACAATCCGCACGGGCTGATCGGCTACGTCTTCAGTGTGGCCACCGACCCCGCGGCACGGCGGCGCGGATACGCGCGCGTGTGCATGGAGGGGCTGCTGGACTGGTTCCGCGAGCGGGGCGCCGGGTACGTCATGCTCACCGCCTCCCCGGACGCCGAGCCGCTCTACGCCTCGCTGGGCTTCACCCGGGACACCGACCCCTCGATGCGGCTGCACCTGTGAGCGGCTTAGGCTCACGGGCATGTCCTTGCAGAGCCTTTCACTGATCGAGAACTGGGACGTCCCCACCGCCGCCGCGGGTGTGGTGCGCGCGGACGGAACGGTTCTGGGCACCCGCGGTCCGGCCGGGCACCGCTTCCCGCTCGCCTCGGTCACCAAGCCGCTGGCCGCGTACGCCGTGCTCGTCGCCTACGAGGAGGGCGCGGTCGAACTCGACGAGCCCGCCGGTCCCGAGGGCTCGACGGTGCGGCATCTGCTGGCCCACACCTCGGGGCTCGCCTTCGACGAGCACCGGGTGCTCGCCGCGCCCGGGGAGCGGCGGCTGTACTCCAACGCCGGTTTCGAGCAGCTCGGGGACCACGTCGCGAAGGCGACGGAGATCCCCTTCGGGGAGTACCTGCGGCAGGCCGTGCTGGAGCCGCTGGGGATGACGTCGACCTCGCTGGAGGGCTCGCCGGCGAAGGACGGGGTGTCGACGGTGGAGGATCTGCTGCGGTTCGCGGCGGAGGTGCAGGCGCCCCGGCTGCTGGATCCGCGGACGGTGGCGGAGGCGATGACCGTGCAGTATCCGGGGACGAAGGGTGTGCTGCCGGGGTACGGGCATCAGAATCCGAACGACTGGGGGCTCGGGTTCGAGATCCGGGACGGGAAGTCTCCGCACTGGACGGGGGGTTCGTCCTCGGCTCGGACCTTCGGTCACTTCGGGCAGTCCGGGACGTTCCTGTGGGTCGATCCGGACGCGGGGTGCGCGTGTGTGGCCCTGGCGGACCGGGCGTTCGGGACGTGGGCGATGGAGGCGTGGCCGGCCTTGACGGACGCGGTCCTCGCGGAGGCGCGGGGCTGAGCCTGGCTTCTCGCCCCCGCCGCCCCTTCCCGTCCCAACCTGGGGGCTCCGCCCCCAGACCCCCGCTCCTCAAACGCCGGAGGGGCTGGTTTCAGCCCGTCCGGCGTTTGAGGACGAGGCCCTTTCGGGGCCGAAGGGGGGTCCGGGGGCGATCTCAGGCCGGGGCCATTTCCCACACGAGGAGTTCGGACTCGGCCGTTGCCAGGGCTTCCATGTCCTTGGGGGCGACGAGGCGGGCCGCGTCGCCCGGGGCCAGGGTCCGGTCCGCCAGGCGGAGTTCGCCGCGGACCACGTGGAGGTAGACGTACGCCGCGTCGGGAACGGCGGTGCGTTCGCCGGGCGACAGGCGGCGGACGTGGAGCATCGTTCCCGCCTCGGGGACGGCGTACGGCGTGGAGTCGGCGATCCCGCGGACGATCTCGTACGCCGGGTCGCCGCCCGGCGAGAGCGGGGCCAGCCAGGTCTGGACGAAGACGAGGGGCCCGCCCCCGTCGTTGCGTTCCACGTGCCGGACGCCCCCGGCCGAGCTGAGCCGCTGCACGTCCCCGGGCCGGACCACGGTCTCGTTGCCGTGCGAGTCGCGATGGGTCAGCTCGCCCTCGACCACCCAGGTCACGATCTCCGTGTGGCTGTGCGGGTGCTCGTCGAACCCGGCACCCGGTGCCAGCCGCTCCTCGTTGCAGGCGATCATCGCCCCGAAGCGGAGGTTGTCGGGGTCGTAGTGGGGACCGAAGGAGAAGGCGTGCCGGGACTCGATCCCCGCCGCCGGGTCGCCGCCTGGATAGCGCTCGTCGGCGCGCCGTACGTCCGTCACGCGTCCCACCGTAGACCCCACCAGCGCATGCTCCCGTCCGGATAAGGCAGTCTTGTCCCCGTGCCCGAACCCGAAGCCAGCAAGCCCGAAGCCGCAGCGCACGGCGCCCATCCGCACGCCGCGACCCTGAAGCGGCTGGAGAAGTCCTCCGGAAGTCTCGCCGCCCAGGCCATCACGCGCATGGACGAGACGCTGTCGTGGTACCGGGCCATGCCCCCGGAGAACCGTTCCTGGATCGGTCTCGTCGCCCAGGCCGGCATCGCGGCGTTCACCGAGTGGTTCCGGCATCCCGACGCCCCGCAGGCCATCTCCACCGATGTCTTCGGCACCGCGCCCCGGGAGCTGACCCGGGCCATCACGCTGCGCCAGACCGTGGAGATGGTCCGGACGACGATCGAGGTCATGGAGTCCGCCATCGACGAGGTGGCGGCCCCGGGCGACGAGTCCGTGCTGCGCGAGGCGCTGCTGGTCTACGCCCGCGAGATCGCCTTCGCCACCGCCCAGGTCTACGCCCAGGCGGCCGAGGCACGCGGTGCCTGGGACGCCCGGCTGGAGTCCCTGGTGGTGAACGCCGTGCTGAGCGGCGAGGCGGACGAGGGCGCCGTCTCCCGGGCCGCCGCGCTCGGCTGGAACTCGCCCGAACATGTGTGCGTGGTACTCGGCACCGCCCCGGACGGCGACTCGGAGCTGACCGTCGAGGCGATCCGGCGCGCCGCCCGGCACGCCAAGCTCCAGGTGCTGACCGGTGTCCTCGGGGACCGGCTCGTCGTCATCGCGGGCGGCAGCGACAATCCGCTCGCCGTCGCCAAGTCGCTGATCGGCCCGTACGCGGCCGGTCCGGTGGTGGCCGGGCCGATCGTGCCGGACCTGCTCGCCGCCACCCGCTCCGCGCAGGCCGCCGCGGCCGGGCTGAAAGCCTGTTCCGCCTGGCAGGACGCGCCGCGCCCGGTCCTGGCGGACGACCTGCTTCCGGAACGTGCCATCGCCGGTGATCCCAGCGCCCGCGAGCAGTTGGTGGAGGAGATCTACAGACCGCTGGAGGAGGCCGGGTCCGCTCTGCTGGAGACCCTCTCGGTCTACCTGGAACAGGCGAGCAGTCTGGAGGGCGCCGCCCGGATGCTCTTCGTTCACCCCAACACCGTGCGCTACCGGCTTCGACGTGTGACTGACGTCACCGGTTGGTCGCCTTCCGATGTACGCTCCGCGTTCACGCTGCGGATCGCACTCATCCTGGGACGTCTGGTCGACGGCGATCTTCAGCCCTAGGTTTTTGTCGGGGGCCCACAAAACCCCCTGCTGTTCTTCGTCCCTGTCCCCACGGGCGGCCGTGGCCGTCCCCAAGAGAGAGTGTGAGAGTGCTCGTACTCGTCGCTCCCGGCCAGGGCGCCCAGACGCCCGGCTTCCTGACTCCCTGGCTCGACCTGCCCGGCGCCGCCGACCGCGTCGCCGCCTGGTCCGACGCCGTCGGCCTCGACCTCGTCCACTTCGGCACCAAGGCCGACGCGGACGAGATCCGGGACACGTCGGTGGCCCAGCCGCTGCTGGTCGCCGCCGGACTCCTCTCCGCCGCGGCACTGGGTGACATCACCCCCGGCGCGGTCGCCGGACACAGCGTCGGTGAGATCACCGCCGCCGCCTTCGCGGGCGTGCTGGACGACACCGCCGCCCTGACCCTCGTACGCAGGCGGGGTCTGGCGATGGCCGAGGCCGCCGCCATCACCGAGACCGGGATGTCGGCGCTGCTCGGCGGCGACCCCGACACCTCCGTCGCGCACCTGGAGAAGCTCGGTCTGACCCCGGCGAACATCAACGGCGCCGGCCAGATCGTGGCCGCGGGCACGATGGAGCAGCTCGCCGCGCTCGCCGAGGACAAGCCCGAGGGCGTGCGCAAGGTCGTCCCGCTGAAGGTCGCCGGCGCCTTCCACACGCACCACATGGCGCCGGCCGTGGACGCGCTGGCCGAGGCCGCCAAGGAGCTGTCGCCCGCCGACCCGACGGTCCCCTACGTCTCCAACAAGGACGGCCGGACCGTGGCCACCGGCGCCGAGGTGCTGGACCGGCTGGTCGGCCAGGTCGCCAACCCGGTCCGCTGGGACCTGTGCATGGAGACCTTCAAGGAGCTGGGCGTCACGGCGCTGCTGGAGGTGTGCCCGGGCGGCACCCTGACCGGCCTCGCCAAGCGCGCGCTGCCCGGCGTGGCGACGCTCGCCCTGAAGACCCCCGACGACCTCGACGCGGCTCGCGAGCTCATCGCTGAGCACAGCGCCTGACAAGGAGCCGAGCAGCATGTCGAAGATCAGGCCCAGCAAGGGCGCCCCGTACGCGCGCATCCTCGGTGTGGGCGGTTACCGTCCCACCCGGGTCGTGCCGAACGAGGTGATCCTCGAGACGATCGACTCGTCCGACGAGTGGATCCGCTCGCGCTCCGGCATCGAGACCCGGCACTGGGCGAACGACGAGGAGACCGTCGCCGCCATGTCGGTGGAGGCGTCCGGCAAGGCCATCGCCGACGCCGGGATCACCGCCGAGCAGATCGGCGGAGTGATCGTCTCGACCGTCTCGCACTTCAAGCAGACCCCGGCCGTCGCCACCGAGATCGCCGACAAGCTCGGCACCGCCAAGGCCGCCGCCTTCGACATCTCGGCCGGCTGCGCGGGCTTCGGCTACGGCCTCACCCTGGCCAAGGGCATGGTCGTCGAGGGCAGCGCGGAGTACGTGCTCGTCATCGGCGTGGAGCGGCTGAGCGACCTGACCGACCTGGAGGACCGCGCGACGGCCTTCCTGTTCGGCGACGGCGCCGGCGCGGTGGTCGTGGGTCCCGCCCAGGAACCCCACATCGGCCCGACCGTCTGGGGCTCCGAGGGCGACAAGTCCGAGACCATCAAGCAGACCGTGCCGTGGACGGACTACCGCACCGGCGAGGTCGACAAGTTCCCTGCGATCACGCAGGAGGGCCAGGCGGTGTTCCGCTGGGCCGTGTTCGAGATGGCGAAGGTCGCCCAGCAGGCGCTGGACGCGGCCGGAATCAGCCCGGACGACCTGGACGTCTTCATTCCCCACCAGGCCAACGAGCGGATCATCGACTCGATGGTGAAGACGCTGAAACTGCCGGAGCACGTCACGGTCGCCCGCGACGTACGCACCACCGGCAACACCTCGGCCGCCTCGATCCCGCTCGCTATGGAGCGGCTCCTGGCGACCGGCGAGGCGAAGAGCGGCGACACCGCGCTCGTCATCGGCTTCGGGGCGGGTCTCGTCTACGCAGCCACTGTCGTTACCCTCCCCTAGGCACTCCGTGCCGGATCATCGTGTCGGTCCGTTACGGAATCAACGCCACACCCTCTGGAAATCTACGAAGGAGCGCCTGACATGGCCGCCACTCAGGAAGAGATCGTCGCCGGTCTCGCCGACATCGTGAACGAGATCGCCGGCATCCCGGTCGAGGACGTCCAGCTGGACAAGTCCTTCACCGACGACCTGGACGTCGACTCCCTGTCCATGGTCGAGGTCGTCGTCGCCGCCGAAGAGCGCTTCGACGTCAAGATCCCGGACGACGACGTCAAGAACCTCAAGACGGTCGGCGACGCGACCGAGTACATCCTCAAGCACCAGGCCTGAGTCCCTTAGGCCGGACGTGCCCCGGCCCCGCCACCCGGCGGTGGCGCCGCTGAATCCTCGTATCCCGTTGGAGAAAGAATTCCCGTGAGCTCGACCAATCGCACCGTGGTCGTCACCGGTATCGGCGCAACCACACCGCTGGGTGGCGACGCGGCCTCTACCTGGGAGGGCCTCGTCGCCGGACGTTCCGGTGTCCGGCCCCTGGAGCAGGAGTGGGCCGCCGACCAGGCGGTCAGGATCGCGGCGCCGGTCGCCGTGGAGCCGACCGAGGTGATCCCCCGCCCGCAGGCCCGACGCCTGGACCGTTCGGCGCAGTTCGCGCTGATCGCGGCCAAGGAGGCCTGGGCGGACGCCGGTTTCACCGAGAAGGCGGGCGAGGACGCGAACGTCGACCCCGACCGGCTCGGTGCCGTCATCGCCTCCGGCATCGGCGGCGTGACGACCCTGCTCGACCAGTACGACGTGCTCAAGGAGAAGGGCGTACGCCGCGTCTCCCCGCACACCGTGCCGATGCTGATGCCCAACAGCCCCTCCGCGAACGTGGGTCTGGCCGTGGGCGCCCGTGCGGGCGTGCACACGCCGGTCTCCGCCTGCGCCTCGGGCGCCGAGGCCATCGGCTACGCCATCGAGATGATCCGTTCCGGCCGTGCCGACGTGGTCGTGGCCGGCGGTACCGAGGCGGCGATCCACCCGCTGCCCATCGCCGCGTTCGGCAACATGATGGCGATGTCCAAGAACAACGAGAACCCCGAGGGCGCCTCGCGCCCCTACGACGTCGCCCGGGACGGTTTCGTCCTCGGTGAGGGCGCCGGTGTCGTCGTCCTGGAGTCCGCCGAGCACGCCGCCCGGCGCGGCGCCCGGGTGTACGCCGAGGCGGTCGGCCAGGGCATCTCCGCCGACGGCCACGACATCGTGCAGCCGGAGCCGGAGGGGCGCGGCATCAGCCACGCCCTGCAGAACCTGCTGGAGCGGACGGATCTGGACCCGGCGGAGATCGTGCACGTGAACGCGCACGCCACCTCGACGCCGGCCGGTGACATCGCGGAGCTGAAGGCGCTGCGGAAGGTGTTCGGCGACGACACCGACCACATGGCGGTGTCCGCGACCAAGTCGATGACCGGTCACCTGCTGGGTGGTGCCGGTGGGGTCGAGACGGTGGCGACCGTGCTGGCCCTGTACCACCGGGTGGCTCCGCCGACCATCAACGTCGAGAACCTCGACCCCGAGGCCGAGGCGAACGCGGACGTGGTCCGTGGGGAGGCGCGGAAGCTGCCCGTGGAGGGCCGTATCGCTGCGCTGAACGACTCGTTCGGGTTCGGTGGGCACAACGTGGTGCTGGCGTTCCGTACGGTCTGAACTCCGTAGGTGTGGCGATGGCCCGGGTCCCCTTTCGGGGGGTCCGGGCCATCGTCGTTGTGGTGTGGGGTCGTTCGCCGGGTGCGGTGTGCGTCGTGGCTGGTCGCGCAGTTCCCCGCGCCCCTGGGGAGTTGCCCCTCGGGGCGTTCTTACGCCACCCCTTTGGGAGCACCGTCTAGACCACCTGGTGGAGCCAGCGGACCGGGGCTCCTTCGCCTGCGTAGCGGAAGGGTTCGAGTTCGTCGTCCCAGGGCTTGCCGAGGAGCTTGAAGAGTTCGGCCTCCAGGTCCGTCTCGCCGCGCTGGGAGCGGGTCAGGGCGGCGCGCAGGCGGTCCTCCGGGATCAGGATGTCGCCGTGGATGCCGGTGACCGCGTGGAAGATGCCGAGGTCCGGGGTGCAGCTGTAGCGCTCGCCCTCGGCGGTGGGGCACGGCTCGGCGGTCACCTCGAAGCGCAGCATCTGCCAGCCGCGGAGCGCGGAGGCCAGTTTGGAGGCGGTGCCCACCTCGGCCTGCCAGGAGAACTCCGAGCGCCAGGTGCCGGGCGCGGCGGGCTGCCGGATCCAGTCGAGGTTGACGCGCGTGCCGAGCACCCCGGCGACGGCCCACTCGACGTGTGGGCACAGCGCGCGGGGCGCGGAGTGCACGTACAGAACTCCACGTGTCGTCACCGGGACCTCCGGGCTGAGCGGGACATCTTGCGAACTGGCGGACTGCGGTGGCCGGGCGGCCCCACTGATGGCGAGGCTACCGTGCGGCGGCGCAAGGAGTGTGACGTACCGTCGGTCCCGATGCCGTGAAACGTCCGCCATTCACCCGGCAGGACGCCTGTACGGGGCGGAGGGGGTGCTTCGCGCGCGCCCGGGAACTCCCGCGCGTTGTATGGGGAGGGGAGCCGTCGCCGAGGACCGAGGGGATCAGCAGCGGATGCGGAAGACAGGACACCGCTCACGGGCCGTGCTCGCCGTGGTGTCGGCGGCCGTCCTGGGCCTGGCGGGCTGCGACGCCGTCGGGGGCAACGCGTCGGCGCCGTCCGGGACGGGCACCGGGCGGGTGAAGCCCACGCCGACGCCGGTGTGGGACCGCAGCCCGGAGTCGCTGGCGGCCGTGGGCGACTCCATCACCCGTGGGTTCGACGCCTGCTCGGTGCTGTCGGACTGCCCGGAGGTGTCCTGGGCGACCGGCAGCAGCGAGGAGGTGGACAGCCTCGCCGTCCGGCTGCTGGGCGAGCGGGACGCGGCCGCCCGGAGCTGGAACTACGCGGTGACGGGCGCCCGGATGAGCGACCTGGCCGGGCAGATGGCGCAGGCGGCGACACGCCGGCCGGAGCTGGTGACGGTGATGGCCGGGGCGAACGACGCCTGCCGGGCGACGACCGACGCCATGACCCCGGTGGCCGACTTCCGCGCGCAGTTCGAGGAGGCGATGCGGACGCTGCGCGGGGCGCTGCCGAGGGCGCAGGTGTACGTGGCGAGCGTGCCGGACCTGAAGCGGCTGTGGTCGCAGGGGCGGACGAACGCGCTGGGCAAGCAGGTGTGGAAGCTCGGTATCTGCCCGTCGATGCTCGGTGACGCGGACTCGCTGGACGCGGCGGCGACGCTGCGCCGGGAGACGGTGCGGAAGCGGGTGGAGGACTACAACGGGGTGCTGCGGGAGGTGTGCGCCAAGGACCGGCGGTGCCGGTTCGACGGGGGCGCGGTGTACGCGTACCGGTTCGGGACGAAGCAGCTGAGCCGCTGGGACTGGTTCCACCCGAGTGTGGACGGTCAGGCCCGGTTGGCCGAGATCGCCTACCGGACGGTCACGGCGCAGTCCGGGTGACCTAAAGTTCCGCACATGAACGAACTCTTCGGCACACTTTCCGACGGAACGGCCGTGCACCGCTGGACCCTGGAGCGGGCCGGTGTGCGGGTACGGGTGCTGACGTACGGCGGGATCGTGCAGTCGGTGGAGGTCCCGGACCGCGACGGCGTCGCCGGGAACGTGGTGCTGGGCTTCGAGGACCTCGCGGGGTACCCGGCGCATCCGGGACCGTACTTCGGGGCGCTGGTGGGGCGGTACGCCAACCGGATCGCGGGCGGCCGGTTCACCCTGGACGAGCTGACGTACGCGCTGCCCCGCAACGACGGGCCGAACTGTCTGCACGGCGGCGAGCGCGGCTTCGACCGGCGGGTGTGGGACGCGGAGCCGGTGGAGCACGGGGTGCGGCTGAGCCGGGTCGCGGCGCACGGCGAGGAGGGCTTCCCGGGGCGGCTGGAGCTGACGGCGGAGTACACGCTGGACGCGGACGGCGCGCTGCGGATCGTCTACGGGGCGGTGACGGACGAGCCGACCGTGGTGAACCTCACGAACCACAGCTACTTCAACCTCTCGGGGGCGCGGTCGGGGAACGCGGGCGGGCACGAACTGCGGCTCGCGGCCTCCCGGTTCACTCCGGTGGACGAGCATCTGATCCCGACCGGCACCGAGTCCGTCGAGGGCACCCGCTTCGACTTCCGTACCGCGCGCAAGGTGGGCGCCGGCTACGACCACAACTTCGTGCTGGACAAGGGCGTTACCGCGGCCCCGCGGGAGGTGGCCGAGCTGCACGACCCGGCGTCCGGGCGGGTACTGACGGTGTCGACCACCGAGCCCGGCCTTCAGCTGTACACCGCCGACCATCTCTCCGAGCCCTTCGCGCCGGGCGACGGCATCGCCCTGGAGACCCAGCACTTCCCCGACTCCCCCAACCGCCCGGAGTTCCCGAGCACGGTGCTGCGGCCCGGCGAGGTGTTCCGCTCGGAGACGGTGTACGCCTTCTCCACCCGGTAGTCGGGCGGCGGGCGCGATGAGCCCCGGTCCGGGCGTCAGGTCCCGGACCGGGGCTGTCCGTGGGGCGCGGGGCCCGGATCAGACGTTAATCGTCCCGGTGAGCCTGCGGTCGGCGATCGAACGTCCGGCCTGGATCTCGTACGAACCCTTCACAAACGACCATGAGCCGGTCTTCTCGTCCCAGATCTCGAAGGCGCGGCCCGGGATCTCCACGACGGCCTCCACGGTCCGACCGGGTTCCGCGGTCACCTGGGCGAATCCGGCCAGGACGCGGGCCGGGCGCTCGGCGTCGGGCTCGGCGGGCGCCAGGTAGACCTGCACGACCTCGCGGCCGGTCCGGTCGCCGGTGTTGCGGACGCGGATCCTGGCGGTCCGGCCGTCGAGCTCCAGCGACTCGTAGGCCCACTCGGTGTAGCCGAGTCCGTGCCCGAAGGGGTACGAGGGGGTGCGGCCGGCCTTGTCCCAGGCGCGGTAGCCGATGAAGACGCCCTCGGTGTAGGGCAGTTCGCCGTCCTCGGGGACGACCTGGGTGACCGGGGCGTCGGCGAGGGAGCCCCAGGTGGTGGGCAGTCGGCCGCCGGGCTCCTCGGCGCCGGTGAGGACGTCGGCGAGGGCGGCGCCGCCCTCCTGGCCGGGGAACCAGCTGAGCAGCACCGCGGCCACCTCGTCCCGCCAGGGCAGTTCCACCGGGGAGCCGGAGTTGACGACCACGACGGTGCGGGGGTTGGCGGCGGCGACGGCGCGCACGAGGTCGTCCTGGCGGCCGGGGAGGTTCAGGTCGGTGCGGTCGAAGCCCTCGGACTCGACCCGGTCGGTGGTGGCGACCACGACCACGGCCGTGTCGGCGGCGCGGGCCGCCTCGACGGCCTCGGCGATGAGTTCGTCGGCGTCGCGCTGCGGCTCCTGGTGGGCGAGGGCGAAGCCGACCACCTTGATCGGGGCGCCCTCGGGGATGCTCACGGTGTGGGTGAGGGAGATCTCGACCGGCTCGCCCGCGGTCAGTTCGGCCACGGCGCGCGGCTCGGGCGCGCCGAAGAAGGCGATGAACGGGTCGGAGGCGTCGGTGCCCTGGACGTCGTCGTAGTGGGTGGTGCCGGCGACGGTGAGGGTGAAGGGGCCGAGGCCCTTGATGCCGAAGGTGTGCGGGCCGGTCTCGCGCGGGGTGAAGGTGCCGGTCAGCTCCACGGTGTGCAGGTTGTCGTGGTTGACGCCGTCGGGGAGGTCCGAACCCATCCACTGGATCTGGCCGTTGGGCGTGGCGGAGGTGCCGATGGTCCGGCCCTCGGCGTCGCGGCAGACGGCCCGCAGCTCGAACCCCTTGTCGGCGACGGCGAGTTCGGTGGTGGGGTCGGCGCCGAGGGCGTAGCGGAGGGCGCCTTCGGGGAGGGCGGCGGTGAGGCCGTCGAGCGGGGAGACGATCCGTGCCGGGAAGACGGTCGCGGAGCCGCCGCCGAGGATGCGGGCGTCGCGGGCGGCGGCGCCGATCAGGGCCACGGTGCCGCCGGCCGGCAGCGGCAGGGCCCCCTCGTTGCGGACCAGGACGAAGGAGCGGCCGGCGATCTCGCGGGCCAGCGCCTCGCCGTCGACCTCGGCGGGCGGCTCGGTCACGGCGGGCTCGGCGCCCTCCAGGGCGCCCACCCGGGCGGCCAGCCGCAGGACGTTGCGCACGGCGTCGTCGACGCGGTCCTCGGTGACCTCGCCGGCCCGGACGGCCGCCGCGAGGGCGGTGCCGTAGACGGTGTCCGGGCCCGGCATGGCGACGTCGAGGCCGCCCTCGATGGCGCCGGTGGTGGAGCGGGCGGCCATCCAGTCGGAGACGTTGAAGCCGTCGAAGCCCCATTCGCCGCGCAGGACCTCGTTCACCAGGTAGCGGTGCTCGGTCATCGTGGGGCCGTTGACCGAGTTGTAGGCGGTCATGATGCCCCAGGGGTGGGCGTTCTCGACGATGGCCTCGAAGGGCGCCAGGTACAGCTCGCGCAGGGCGCGCTCGCTCACGGTGTTGTTCACGGTGAAGCGGTCGGTCTCGGCGTCGTTGGCGACGAAGTGCTTGACGGTGGTGCCGACGCCGCCGGACTGGACGCCGCTCACATAGCCCGTGCCGATCCGCCCGGTGAGGTACGGGTCCTCGCTGTAGGCCTCGAAGTGGCGGCCGCCGAGCGGGGAGCGGTGCAGGTTGACGGTGGGCGCGAGCAGGACGTGGACGCCCTTGCGGCGGGCCTCCTGGGCGAGCAGCACGCCGGCCCGGCGGGCGAGTTCGGGGTCCCAGGTGGCGGCGAGGGCGGTCGGGGAGGGCAGCGCGACGGAGGGGTCCTCGGCGGTCCAGCGCACGCCGCGGACGCCGATCGGGCCGTCGGACAGGACGAGGGAAGCGAGGCCGATCTCCGGCAGGGCGGGCAGCGTCCACATGTCCTGGCCGGCGAGCAGCCGTGCCTTCGCGTCGAGGTCGAGCCGGGCCAGGGCCGCCTCGACCACCGCCTCGCGTGCGTCATCGGCCTGGGTGCGGGTTGCCGCCATGGCGGTGCCTCCTCGGTGAGTCCGTGCTGTGCCTCCATCCTGCATCGGTTACCTGTAGACCGGTAGGTTTCGTTATTCGGCTGTAATATTTCACTCGGGTGGATGACGTACGGTGACGCCATGAACGCGAGGGTCAGGAGCGAGGAGCGCCGCGCTGAGATCGTGCGCGCGGCCCTTGAGGTGATCGCAGAGCGCGGGTACCGGGGTGCCAGCCTGGCGGCGGTCGCGGAACGGGTGGGGCTCACCCAGCAGGGGCTGCTGCACTACTTCCCCACCAAGGACGCGCTGCTGGTCGCCGTGCTCCAGGAGCGGGACCAGTGGGACGCGGTGCCGGACACCCGGTGGCGGGTCGACCTGCTCGCCTCGCTGGTGGAGTACAACGCCATGCGGCCCGGCATCATCCAGACCTTCGCGGCGCTGCTCGGCGAGAGCGTCACCGAGGGGCATCCGGCGCGCGACTACTTCACCGGCCGCTACGTCCGCGTCCGCACCAGCATGGCGGAGGTGCTGCGCGCCGAGTACGGCGACCGGCTGCCGAACGGGCTCACCCCGGAACGCGCCGCGCCCCTGCTCGTGGCCGTCATGGACGGGCTCCAGTACCAGTGGCTGCTGGACC
The DNA here is from genome assembly GCF_040653275.1 of Streptomyces sp. NPDC048002. Classification (NCBI taxonomy): domain Bacteria; kingdom Bacillati; phylum Actinomycetota; class Actinomycetes; order Kitasatosporales; family Streptomycetaceae; genus Streptomyces; species Streptomyces sp. NPDC048002. The sequence continues at coordinate 494,875 of NZ_JBEZNL010000001.1, forward strand.
CGGAGTCGGTGGACATGCCGGGCGCGTTCCGGGACTTCCTCAGGCTGCTGGGCGAGGAGTGACCGCGGCCACCACCTCGATCTCGATCAGGGCCTCGGGCCGGAACAGCCTCGGCACCTCGAAGGTCATGCTGGTGGGCGGGGTACCGGTGATCGACTCCCGTCGCACGGCGGCGTATTCGGCCAGCTCGGAGATGTCGGTCAGGTAGGTCCGGATGTTGATGATGTCGTCGAGCGTGGCACCGTGCGCGCCGAGCAGCTCGGTGAGGATCGCGAAGACCCCCCGGCTCTGCTCCGCCAGCGTCTCCCCCGGCGCGATCTGGCCGGAGACGAACAACAGCACGCCGCCGTCGGCGCCTTCGACCCGGGCCACCTGCGAGTAGGCGGGGCTGTAGGGCTGGGGGGCGTTGGCGGGGTTGTCGAGGGTGACCTTCATACGTTGCTCCCGGTACGGATCTGGGCTGCGGCGGCGGAGATGTCGGCGTCGGGGACGCCCGCGGTGCGGTACTGCTCCAGTACCGCCTGAAGGGCGGGCAGTCGGGCCGTCCCGGTGGCCAGGGCGAGGTCCTTCACGGCGAGGGCGGTGCCGAAGTGGGCGCCCTCGGCGAAGCTGCGGGCGACCGCGCCGGCGAGCGGGCCGTCGGCGAGGGCGCCGCGGGCGAGGGTGTCGTCGAGGCCGAGGGCGTCGGCGAGCCGCAGGGACTCGGCGACCAGGGCGACCCCGCCGACGGCCGCGGCGTTCAGGACGAGTTTGAGCGCGGCGCCGGTGCCGGGCGGACCGGTGCGTACGACCTCGCCGAGCCGTCCCAGCACCTCGGCCACGCCGTCCGCCCCGCCGCCCGCGAGGATCCTCAGCCCGCCGGTGCCCGCCCGGTCGGTGCTGCCCATCACGGGCGCGTCGACGAGGGTGACCTCTGGACCGAGGCGGGCGGCGAGGCCCTGCACCGCCGCCGGTCCGACGGTCGACATGTCGATCCAGTGGGTTCGCGGGCGCAGGGCGGGCGCGGCCGCGTCGGCGACGGCGGCGAGGGCCTCGGGGCCGGTGAGCATCGTGATCACGACGTCCGCGTCCCGCACCGCCCCGGCCGGGGAGTCGGCCGCCGAGGCGCCCTCGGCGGCGAGCGGCGCGGCCTTCGCCGCCGTACGGTTCCAGACGGTCAACGGGTGCCCGGCGCCCAGGAGTCGACGGGCCATCGGGGCGCCCATACGGCCGAGCCCCAGAAAGGCGATCTTCTGCATGCCGTCGACGCTAGGCGCGACCCACCGATGCGACAAGCGAATGTCTAGCATGGCAGCCATGCCGAATCAGCATCACAGCAGTGACCCGGGACTGTCGTCGGTCTGGCTCCGGGTCTTCCTGGAGGTGGCCCGGTACGGCTCCTTCACCGTCGCGGCCCGCAACCTGGGCTGGACCCAGTCGGCGGTCTCCCGGCAGATCTCCTCGCTGGAGGACGCGCTGGGCGGAGCGCCCCTGTTCGACCGGCTGCCGAGAGGCGTGCGGCCGACCGAGGCCGGGCGGATCCTCCTCCCCCACGCCGAGACGGTCACCGCGGCGCTGCACGGCGCCGTGCGGGAGCTGGCGGAGCTGCGGGAGGCGGCGGGCGGGCGGCTGCGGTTCGGCGCCTTCGCCACCGCCGACGCGGCCCTGGTGCCGCTCGCCCTGGCCGCCTTCCGGGCCCGCCACCCGGGCGTCCGGGTCTCCCGCGAGGAGGGCCTGACCCCGGGCCTGCTGGACCGGCTGAACGCGGGCCACCTCGATCTGGCGGTGGTCTCCACGACCGGCGGCGCCCCGCTGGACGCCCACGAACTCCACCATCTGCTCGACGAGTCGCTCTACGTGGCCCTCCCCGCGGGCCACGCACTGGCGGGCGGCGGCCCGGTCCGGCTCGCGCGGCTGGCCGACGCCGACTGGATCTCCGGCAGCCCCCGCCCCGAGGGCACCCTGCTGGACGCGGCCCTGCGCCAGGGGTTCCGGCCGCGCGTGGCGCACGTCGTCGGCGAGTGGACGGCCAAGCAGGGGTACGTGGCCGCGGGCCTCGGCGTCGCGCTGGTCCCGGCGCTCGCCGCCGCCTCGGTGCGCCCGGACATCGCCCTCGTACCGGTCCTGGACGAGGAGGCGCCCGCCCGCGCGGTGTACGCGGCGACCGCGCGCGGCCGGTCCCTCACCCCGGCCGGTACGGCGTTCCTCGCCGCGCTGCGCGAGGCGGCCCGGGGGGTTCCGGTGCCCTGAAGCGGGGAAGCGAGCAGTCACCACGCTCCCCCACCGCACCGGAAGGACCACAAGTCCCTTGAATTCCATACGTGTTGGACTCTGCGCCCTTGGCCTGGCGCTGGCCGCGACCCTGACGGCGCCGGTGACCGCGACCGCCGCCGAGGGGCCGACGGTCGAGGAGGCGCGGCTCGACGGGGCGGTGCCCCAGGAGATCCTGCGGCGGTCCGGATTCGACGCCGTGGCGGCCGGGTTCGCGCGTGACCTGGCCGGGGCCCGGTCGTACGGCGAGGCCCGTGCCCTCGTGACGCGCGAGGGCGGCGCGCTGTGGCGGCGGGCCGTCGACCGGGCGCAGGGGCGGGGGCCGGCCGGCGGCGACCTCAGCCGGGACGACGACCGGCCGCTGTACTGGGCCCGGCTGGCGATGACGCGGGAACTGCGGTCCTGGGAGCCCCGGTTCGGGCTCAGCGAGCAGCGGCGGGCGGAGCTGATCGGGCGGCTGGAGCGGACCTCGCGGGGGCAGAGCGCGATCCGCTACCCGCACGGCGAGGGGATCGGGCGGATCCTGGTCACCGGCTTCGATCCGTTCACCCTGGACCGCGACATCCGGATCTCCAACCCGTCCGGGGCGACCGCGCTCGCCCTCGACGGCACGGTGATCGAGACGGCGTCGGGTCCGGCGCGGATCGAGGCCGTGGTGTTCCCGGTGCGCTGGCAGGACTTCACCGACGGGACGGTGGAGCGGACGCTGAAGCCGTATCTGCGGGGCGTGGACCTGCTGACCACGGTCAGCCAGGGCCGGGTCGGGCGGTTCGACATCGAGCGGACCAACGGGGCCTGGCGGGGCGGCTTCCCGGACAACGACAACGTGGGCCGCACCGAGACCGTCCCGGTCACCGACCCGGCCTCGCAGCCGCAGTGGACGACGACGACCCTGCCGTACCGGGCCATCACGGAGGCGTCGACGGGACGGTTCCCGGTGCTGGACAACACCGGGGTGACCGAGATCCCGGCGGGCGGCACCGAGCCGGTGGTCCGCCCGGACGGACCCACGCCGGGATCCGTGGCGCGGGCCGGGGGCGGCGGGAACTACCTGTCCAACGAGGTCGCCTACCGGGCGACGCTGCTGCGGGACCGGCTGGGGCTGCACGGCTCGCTGCCGGCCGGGCATGTGCACACGCCCGTACTGCAGTTCGCGGCCGGCAACACCTCCGAGGTGACCGATCCGGAGTTCGTGCGCAACCGGCTGGACATCATCGCCCAGGTGCGCACGATCCTGACGGTGGCGACCGGCACGCCGGTCACGCGCTGACGTCCTGGCCCGCGATCTTGCCGTCGGCCTCCAGGATCTCCTCGCCGAGCAGGTCGCGGGCCATCAGGGTGGCTCCGGCCACCGCGCCCGGCATCAGGAACACCGCGACGAACGGGACCAGGAAGCTGACGGCCAGCGGGGTGCCGAAGCCCCAGACGAGGGTCTTGCGGGCACGCAACAGGGCGAGCCGGTCACGGAGTTCGACCCCGCGGCGCTGCATGGCCACCGCGGCCAGTTCCTCGGTGAGGAAGAAGCCGGTGACGAGGAACCCGATCACGGGGACGACCGTCTGCCCGACGAACGGGACGAAGCCGAGGGCGAACAGCAGCAGGCCCCAGAGCCCGGCGCGGACCAGGATGCGCAGGCTGTCCCGGCCCGAGATCCACAGTTCCCGCAGGAGCGGCAGGCCGGACTCGGGGGCGCTGCCGTCCGGGGAGACGTCCCGGTCGACCTTCTCGGAGAGGTTCTCGTAGAAGGGCTGGCCGATCAGCAGGGTGACCGCGGTGAAGGTCAGCACGGAGAGCAGCAGGGCGAGGACGAAGAGGACGGCGGTGAGGAAGCCCCGGAAGAGCCCGGCCCAGGGGCTGGACCAGTCGTCGGCGAACGGCGTCGCCCAGGTGACGAAGTCCTCTCCCCACACCGCCAGCGAGACGAGCGCCGCCAGGTAGAGGACGAGTGTGATCAGGCCTGGCAGGAGACCGAAGCCGTACTGCTTGCCGTGCAGGGCCATCCAACGCTGGCCCTTCAGGAGATAGCGGAAACCCACCCCAAGATCGCGCATGTGGTGAACCCTATCGCTCGGCCCGGGACGGTCCCGGCTCGCCTCACCCCGCCGCGACCGCCACCACCACCCCCGGCTCGGCGGTGGGCGAGACGGCCGCCGACACCCGTACCGCGACCGCCCGCGCCACCCGGCCGGCCCGCGCCGTGCCGGACAGCAGCAGCGGCTGGAGCTGCTCCAGACCGGCCACCAGCAGTTCCTCCCCCGCGATCAGGACCGGCCGGGCCGCCCTGGTGGTGGCCGCCGCGGCCTCCGTCAGGTCGGCCAGCGGCGGCAGGGTGGCGCGTACGACGTCGGCGCCCGCGGCGGACGCGCGCTCGGCCAGGGCTACCTGGAGCGGGACCAGCGGGGCGCCGGCCGCGGTCAGGGCGTCCGCGATGCGCCGCAGTTCGGGGGTGCCGTCGCGCAGGACGTCCGCCGCCGAGCGCAGCACCGGGGTCAGGGCGAGCAGGACGCCCGCGGCGAGGCCCGCCCCGGCCGGGAGGAGCGGGGAGAGCGCCTCGACCAGTTCGCCGAGGGCCGTCGCGAACTCCTCGACCGCCGGTTCCACCGCGTCCAGCACCGGCAGCAGGCTGTCCCCGAGCGCGGCGAGCAGGGCCTGGGCCGGCTCGCTGACCGGGTGCGCGGCGAGCGGGGCGCCGGTCGCGCCGAGCCGGGTGAGGGTCTCGACGACGCGGAGATACGCCTCCTGAGCCTGCGGGGAGGCGCTGGCCTCGGCGAGTTCGGCGGTGGTCCGGCGCAGGACGCGCAGCATCTCCTGTCCCGAACCGTCCCTGGGGTCCAGGGTGTTGAGGGCGATCCTGGTGATGTTCTGGGCCGTGTCCAGCAACTGGCCGGTGATGTCGGTGGTGTTGCGCGCCATGCGCAGTACGTCGTCCCTGCTGGGCAGCGGCGGGATCGTCGCCATGGGCTCTCCTCGGCTCGGGCACCGTCGCCCTCAGGATGCCCGCCCCGCGCCCCGCCCGATACGCCATCCGGGGCATTGTCGGCACCAACTCCGCACCAGCGCAGTTGAGTCGAAGGGGCACACCTTGCCGTACCGATCTCAGGAAGCCCCCGAGGAGGTACACGTGCGCGGCCGGGAGAGAATGCGGCCAGCCGGTCAGGGCGTCGTTCACCCGGGCACACGCGCACAGCGGCCGGTCGACAACGAGGAGTGCGGATGACGCTGGAGATCCACGGCACCGTCGCGGACGGTTTCGCTGCGGTGCGCGAGGAGTTCGCCGCGTTCGTGGCGGCGGAGCGGCCCGACTACGAGGGCCAGTTGTGTGCGTATGTGCACGGCCGCAGGGTTGTCGACCTGTGGGCCGGGGACGGCGCCGACGGGGAGTCGCTGTACGGCGTGTTCTCCTCGACCAAGGGCGCCGCCCATCTGGTGACCGCCCTCCTCGTGCAGGACGGCACCCTGGAACTCGACCGCAAGGTGACGTACTACTGGCCCGAGTTCGGGTCCGAGGGCAAGGGCGCGCTGACCCTGCGCGACCTGCTCGCGCACCGGGCGGGCCTGGTGGGCCTGGACGCCGGGTTCTCCGCGGAGGAACTGGCCGACGACCGGGTGATCGCGGAACGCCTCGCCGACCAGAAGCCGTTCTGGCGGCCGGGCACCGCCTTCGGCTATCACGCGCTGGTCATCGGCGCGCTCACCGGCGAGGTCGTCCGCCGGGCCACCGGCCGCACCCTTCAGGAGGTGTACGAGGAGCGGGTGCGCGCCCCGTACGGGCTGGACTTCTTCCTGGGGCTGCCGGCCGCGCTGGAGCCCCGTTTCCGCCCGGTGCTGCCGATGGCGCCGACGCCCGAGCAGCGGGCCCTGCTGGACGCTGCGCCCACCGGTCCGCACACGCTCGCCTCGATCGCCTTCAACACCCATGTGCCCGATCCCGGGGAGCTGGTGGATCACGCCAACTCCCGTACCGTGCGCGCCAAGGGGCCGGCCTCGGCGGGCGGTGTGGCCGCCGCGCGCGGGCTGGCCGGGATGTACGCGGCGGCGATCAGCGAGGTGGACGGACGGCCGCCGCTGCTGAAGCCGGACACGGTCAGCGAGGTCGGGCAGATCCACTCCGTCGGGTACGACCTGGTGGCGCGGGCGCACAAGGCGTTCGGTCTGGGCTTCCAGGCGACCGCGGACGTCTGGTACCCGTTCCTCGGCGCCGGCGCCTTCGGCCACAGCGGCGCGGGCGGCTCCCAGGGCTTCGCCGACCCCCGCAGCGGGCTGGCCTACGGCTACACCCGGCGCCGGTGCGCCTTCCCGGGCGGGGCGGCACCGGAGAACGTGGCGCTGGTGCGGGCCGTGCACCGAGCGGCCCTGGACACGGCCTGACGGCCCGGACCGCGCGAAGGCCGCACCCCGGGTCCGGGGTGCGGCCTTCGTGGTGCGTGGGTCGGCTCAGACCAGCGTCACGGTGATGTTGCCGCGCGTCGCCTTCGAGTACGGGCACACCTCGTGGGCCTTCTTCAGCAGGGCGGCGGCGGTCTCGGCGTCGACGTTCGGGATGGCCGCGGAGATCTCCACGATCAGGCCGAAGCCGTCGTCGTTCCTGCCGATGCCGACCTTGGCGGTGACGGTCGAGCCGGAGATGTCGGCCTTCTCCTGGCGGGCGACGACGCCCAGGGCGCCCTGGAAGCAGGCGCTGTAACCGGCGGCGAACAGCTGCTCCGGGTTGGTGCCGGCGCCGCTGCCGCCCATCTCCTTCGGCGGGTTCACGACGACGTCGAGCCGGCCGTCGTCGGTGGCGACCCGGCCGTCGCGGCCGTTCTCGGCGGTGGCGACGGCCGTGTACAGGACGTCGGTCTGCTGGATGGACATGCGGTGTCTTCTCCTCCTCGGTCCGCCGCGACTCGCGCCCACGATCGACGACGGTTTCGGAAAGAAGTTACCGCATGCCGGAATGTACTGGCCAGGTCGCCTGCCGGGGGCTCAGAGCTTGACGATCATCTTTCCGATGTTGTCGCCGCGCAGGACGCCGAAGAACGCCTCCAGGTTGTTCTCGATGCCCTCGACGACCGTCTCGCGGTACTTCAGCGCGCCCGAGGCGACCCAGGGGCCGACCTCCTGGACGAACTCCGGCTGGAGGTCGTAGTGATCGCCCACCAGGAAGCCCTCGATCCGGCCGCGGGTCTGGATCAGCCGGGCGAGGTTGCGCGGGCCGGGAGCGGCCTCGGTGTTGTTGTAGACCGAGATCATTCCACAGACGGCGATCCGGCCGTCCCGGTTGAGCCGCCCGATCGCGGCCTCCAGGTGGTCACCGCCCACGTTGTCGAAGTAGACGTCGACTCCGTCCGGGGCGGCCTCCTTGAGCTGCTCGTGGACCGGGCCGTTCTTGTAGTTGAAGGCGGCGTCGAAGCCGTACTCCTCGACCAGCAGCTTGACCTTCTCGTCGGAGCCGGCCGAGCCGATGACCCGGGAGGCGCCCTTGAGCTTGGCGATCTGGCCGACCTGGCTGCCCACCGCGCCGGCGGCGCCGGAGACGAAGACCGAGTCGCCCTCCTTGAAGGAGGCGGTGCGCAGCAGGCCCGCGTAGGCGGTGAGGCCGGTCATGCCGAGCACGCCGAGGTAGGTGGACAGGGGCGCGGCGCCCGCGTCGACCTTGACGGTCTGGGCGGCGCCGACGGTGGCGTACTCGCGCCAGCCGCCGAAGTGCAGGACGTGGTCGCCGGGGGCGATGCCGTCGATGTTCGAGGCGACGACCTCGCCGACGGCGCCGCCCTGCATGACCTTGCCCAGCTCGAAGGGGGCGACGTAGGACTTGGCGGCGCTCATCCGGCCGCGCATGTACGGGTCGACGGAGAGGTACTCGTTGCGTACCAGCACCTCGTCCGGGCCGGGCTGCCGGATCTCCGTCTCGACCAGGGCGAAGTCCTCGGGCTTCGGCCAGCCGACCGGGCGGCTGAGCAGGTGCCACTCACGGCTGACGGCGGGGAGGGCGGGCGTCTCGGGCATGGCGGGTGACCTTCCTGAATACTTCAGTACCTGAAACAACCATGCGCCTGAATATTTCAGGATGTCAAGTAACCCGTTAGGCTGGATGGCATGGCCACACCGCAGAGAACCCCTCGCCCCGACGAGCTGACCATGGACGTCGTCGACCTCATCGGGTCGGTCGTGGCCCGGTACCACGAGGAGTACGAGGACGCGGCGGGTGAGCACGCGCTGACCGGGGCGCAGGCGCGGTTGCTGGGACTGCTGTCGCTGGAGCCGCTGCCGATGCGGAAGCTCGCGCAGCGGCTGAAGTGCGAGCCGTCGAACGTGACCGGGATCGTGGACCGGCTGGAGTCGCGGGGGCTGGTGGAACGGCGGCCCGATCCCGCCGACCGGCGGGTGAAGGTCGCTGCCGCGACGGAGGAGGGGCGGCGGGTGGCCCGGAGTCTGCGGGAGTCGCTGCGGTTTGCGCGCGAGCCGCTCGCGGGGCTCTCCGAGGGGGAGCGGGTGGTTCTGCGGGAGCTGTTGCAGCGCATGCTGTCGTCCTAGGGGACGGCTCGCAGGGTCGTTCTTCGGGTGCGACCCGGTGGGGGCTTGTCGCGCAGTTCCCCGCGCCCCTGGGTGGGATGTCTGGCCGCGGGCTTCCTCGGGACCGGGGTTCCCGGCCTCCGGTGGGGGCTGATCGCGCCCGCGCGGCGGAGCCGCACATCGACACAGCCCCGCGCCCCTGGGTGGGATGTCTGGCCGCGGGCTTCCTCGGGACCGGGGCCCCTGGCCTCCGGTGCGGGCAGGTGGGGGCTGATCGCGCCCGCGCGGCGGAGCCGCACATCGACACAGCCCCGCGCCCCTGGGTGGGACGCCTTGTCGTTAGCTGCACCACCACAGGAAGCGGGTGCAGGTTTCTGAGGGGGCTGGGGTCGGGGGGGCTGTCGTGGGGGGCGTTGTGGGGGTGGGGGCCGCCTCGGTTGACTGGGGGGCCGCTTCCGAGGGGGTGGGGGCCGGGCCTCCCGTGGTGGCGGACTGGGCGTTCTTGGAGGGCTTGTCGTCCGGGGTCTCCGACGGCTCGTCCGAGGTGGAGTCGGAGGGGGACGGGGACGGGGACGCACTCGGGGACGCCTCGTCCCGCGGGGCGTCCAGGGGGGCGTCGACCGGCCGGGCCGTCGTGCCCGCCTCGGCCTCCTCGCCGGTGGCGCCGTCCGGAGAGGTGTCGCCCGCCGCGGCCGGGGCGGGGGACGAGCCCGGGGCGTCCAGGCCCAGTTCGGCCAGGCTCAGGCCGCCCGCGGCGAGTACGAAGCCCGCCGTGATCAGCAGGGTGCGGCGGCGGCGCCTGCGGTGCGCGGCGGCCTTCCGGTCCCGCCGACTCGTACCGGCACCCTCGACCTCGGACCCGACCTCGGACCCGACCTCGGACCCGGACTCGTACTCCTCCTTCGGCTCACCGCGTCCGCCCCGCGCGGCGCGGCGGGCCTCCGCCCGGCCTCCCGGCCGTACGGGCTCCGCGGCCGCGCCCACCGCGACCGGTTCGGGGGCGGTTTCGGCCTCGCCGTACGTCTCCTCGCTCGCGCGCGCGGGGAGTTGCTGGGCCGGTGCGCCGCAGCCCGGGCAGGCGAGGGCGCCGTTCAGGTGCCGTCGGCACGGGTGGCAGTAGTCCATGACGCGGGAAGACTAGGTTCCGCGCGAAGAGCGTTCATAGGGCTCCCTGTGAAAGTTCTGTACGGAACTCCCCCCTCCGGCGAGTCGCTTGAGGTATACGCCCGATCCGCACCGAAAGCCGTGTCGAAAGCGGTGTCGAAACCGTTATGGGTACGACCCATTGACACCCCCACCGCCCCCTCCCTACTGTCACGTCAGCATTTCGAACGTGTGACGAAATCTCGAACACACGGACATGAGCCGACGACGCAGCAAGGGACAACTGCCGTGCGCATCACCGGAATCAGCACACACGTGGTCGGAACGCCCTGGCGCAACCTGACCTACGTACAGGTGCACACCGACGAGGGGATCACGGGAGTCGGCGAGACCCGGATGCTGGGCCACACCGACGCGCTGATCGGCTATCTGCGAGAGGCCGAGGCCAACCACATTCTCGGATCCGACCCCTTCGCCACGGAAGACCTCGTACGCCGGATGAAGTACGGCGACTACGGGCGGGCCGGCGAGATCGTCATGTCCGGTATCGCCGTCATCGAGATGGCCTGCTGGGACATCAAGGGCAAGGCGCTGGGCGTGCCGGTCTGGCAGCTCCTCGGCGGCAAGGTGACCGACAAGGTCAAGGCGTACGCCAACGGCTGGTACACCACCGAGCGGACGCCGGAGGCGTACCACAAGGCCGCGCAGGGGGTCATGGAGCGCGGGTACAAGGCGCTCAAGATCGACCCCTTCGGCACCGGGCACTTCGAGCTCGACCACGAGCAGAGCCTGTACGCCGTCTCGCTGATCGAGGCCGTACGGGACGCCATCGGTCCGGACGCCGAGCTGATGCTGGAGATGCACGGACGGTTCTCGCCGGCCACCGCCGTCCGGCTCGCCAAGGAGCTCGCGCCGTTCAAGCCGGCCTGGCTGGAGGAGCCGGTGCCGCCGGAGAACCTCAAGGCGCTGGAGAAGGTGGCCGCCAAGGTCGACATGCCGGTCGCCACCGGTGAGCGGATCCACGACCGGATCGAGTTCCGGGAGCTGTTCGAGAGCCAGGCCGTCGACATCATCCAGCCCGACGTCGGCCACATCGGCGGCATCTGGGAGACCCGTAAGCTCGCCGCCACCGCCGAGACCCACTACGTGCTGGTCGCCCCGCACAACGTGGGCGGGTCCGTGCTGACCGCCGCCTCGCTCCAAGTGGGCTTCACCTCCCCCAACTTCAAGATCCTCGAACACTTCAACGACTTCGCGGACGCCGACATCAAGAAGGTCGTCAAGGGCGCCCCGCAGGTGGTGGACGGCTACTTCCACCTCTCCGACGCACCCGGCCTCGGGGTCGAGTTCGACGCCGACGCCGCCGCCGAATTCCCCCAGCAGCAGGCCCGGTTCGACCTGTGGGCCGAGGGCTGGGAGCAGCGCAAGCCCAAGGGCACCCAGTGAGCACCGCCGTCGTCGTCGAGGCGCCCGGCGAGCACCGGCTGACCGGGCACACCCCGCGCGACCCGGGCCCCGGGGAGGCGCTGGTGCGCGTCCACGCGGTCGGCATCTGCGGCAGCGACCGCGAGCTGTACCAGGGCAACCGGCCCGAGGGGTACGTCCGTTACCCGCTCACGCCCGGCCACGAGTGGGCCGGGACGGTGGCCGCGGTGGGCGCCGGGGTGCCCGAGTCGCTGACCGGCCGCAAGGTCGTCGGCGAGGGCTTCCGCAACTGCCAGGTCTGCGACCGCTGCCACGCCGGCGAGACCACCCTGTGCACCGCGGGGTACGAGGAGACGGGGTTCACCCAGCCCGGCGCGATGGCGACGACGCTCACGCTGCCGGCCCGGCTGCTGCACGTCCTGCCCGACGACTGCGATCTGACGGCCGCCGCGCTGATGGAGCCCGCCGCCTGTATCGCGGCGGCGGCGATCAAGGCGAACGCGCTGCCCGGCGAGCGGGTCGCGGTGGTCGGCACCGGGACGCTCGGGATGTTCGCCGTGCAGTTCCTGCGCGCGGGCTCGCCCGGCGAGCTGCTGGTGGTCGGCACCCGGCCCGACCGGGAGGAGCTGTCGAGGCAGTTCGGCGCCACCGACTTCCGCACCAGGGACCAGGAACTCCCGGACGATTTCGACGTGGTCGTCGAGACCGCCGGGTCCGCGTCCGCCGCGCGCACCGCCGCCTCCCTGCTCCGGCGCGGCGGACGCCTGGTCCTGACCGGTATCCCGGCGCCCGGCGCCGAGGGGCTCGACCCGACGGACCTGGTCGTGCGGCAGCTGGAGGTGCACACCGTCTTCGGGGCACCGCCGGAGGCCTGGGCGCACACGGTGCGGGTGTTCGCGGCCGGTCTGCTCGACCCGCTCCCGCTGGTCACGCACGAGCTCCCGCTGGACGGGTTCGCGCGCGCCATCGAGCTGGTGGGATCCGGAGATCCCAAGGTCGGCAAGGTGCTGCTGCGCCCCTAGCCGTGCGCCGGTACGGGGGTCACCTGACGTCCCCCGTACCGGCGCGCACCCGGCCCTTCCGTACCCAGAGCCGCGAACTTCGTCCGAAATACCGAACAAGAAGGACAGCTTGTGACCGACGCTTCCGCCACGGCAGCCCGTCGACCCGGTGAGCAGGCGCTCGCCGCCCTCGGTCTGGGCGCGCCCGACCTCTCCCCAGCCGACGCCTCGCCCCACACCTTCCCGGGCGGCGGCCGCTGGCGCACCGAGATCCCCTCGTGCGAGGGCCCCGAAGCGCTGGCCGTCGTCCTGAAGGAGTCCTCGCGGCTGGATGTGCCGATCCACCGGATCAGCCAGGGCAGCGGCGTGTGGATGCTCACCGACTCGGAGATCACCGAGATGGTCGAGGCCACCGCCGAACGCGACATCGAGCTCTGCCTGTTCACCGGTCCGCGCGGCACCTGGGACATCGGCGGCTCCACCCGTACGGACTCCCGCGGCGCGGGCGTGCGGGCCCGCGGCCACGACGCGGTGGCCGGCTGCGTCGAGGACGCCGTACGCGCCACGGAACTGGGCGTGAAGTGCCTGCTCGTCGCGGACGAGGGCGTGCTGTGGACCCTGCACCGGGCCCGCGCGCAGGGGATCCTTCCGGCCGACACCACGCTCAAGGTGAGCGCGCTGATCGGTCCGGTCAACCCGGCCGCCTACGCGGTGTACGAGCGGCTGGGGGCCGACTCGGTCAACGTGCCGAGCGATCTGACGCTGGATCACCTCACCGAGATCCGCCGGGTCTCGGCCGCCCCCATGGACATGTACATCGAGGCCCCCGACGATCTCGGCGGCTATGTCCGGATGTACGAGGTCGCCGAGCTGATCCGGCGCGGCGCCCCGCTCTACCTGAAGTTCGGACTGTCCAAGGCCCCCGGGATCTACCCCTACGGCCACCACCTGCGCGAGCTGACGCTGTCCACCGCCAAGGAGCGGGTGCGCCGGGGCCGGCTGGCCCTGGATCTGCTCGCCCGGCACGGGGTGGACGGCGACATGGCCCCACTGGGCTCGCGTCTGCCCGGCGAGCTTCAACGTTTCGAAACATATTCATAAAGGTTTCGACGCGGGCCCTTCACGCAACACAACGCACCCCAACAGAATCCCACACACCCAGTCGTGCTGAGACATCAAGGAAGATGACCATGCGCAACCGCAGAGCCGCTCTCGCCGCCATAGCCACCGCCGCCTCCCTGGCCCTGACCCTGACCGCCTGCGGCCAGGACAGCGAGGGCGGCAGCGAGGAGAACAAGGGGGGTTCGGAAGGCGCCACCATCGGTATCGCCATGCCCACCAAGTCCTCCGAGCGCTGGATCGCCGACGGCGACAACGTCGTCAAGGACCTGGAGTCCAAGGGCTACAAGACCAAGCTGGTCTTCGGCGAGGACGACCCCGACCAGCAGGTCTCGCAGATCGAGAACCTGATCACGCAGGGCGTCGAGGCGCTGATCGTCGCGGCCATCGACAACAAGTCGATGAACAACGTCCTCCAGCAGGCCGCGGACGCGGACATCCCGGTCATCTCCTACGACCGTCTCATCCTCGGCACCGAGAACGTCGACTACTACGCGTCCTTCGACAACGAGAAGGTCGGCGAACTCCAGGGCAACTACATCCTGGAGAAGCTGGGTCTGGCGGACGGCTCCGAGAAGGGACCGTTCAACATCGAGCTGTTCGCCGGCTCCAACGACGACAACAACACCCGCTACTTCTTCCAGGGCGCGATGAACGTCCTCCAGCCCTACATCGACAAGAAGCAGCTCGTCGTCCGCTCCGGCCAGACCGAGCTGACCCAGGTCACCACCCTGCGCTGGGACGGCGGCACCGCCCAGAAGCGCATGGACGACATCCTCACCTCGGCCTACAAGTCCGAGCGGGTCGACGCGGTGCTCTCCCCGTACGACGGCATCTCCATCGGCATCCTGTCCGCGCTGAAGTCCGACGACTACGGCTCCGAGTCCAAGCCGCTGCCGATCGTCACCGGCCAGGACGCCGAGGTCGCCTCGGTGAAGTCGATCATCGCCGACGAGCAGTCGATGACCGTCTACAAGGACACCCGCGAACTGGCCAAGGTCGCCTCGAACATGGTCGACGCGGTGCTGAACGACAAGAAGCCCGAGGTCAACGACTCCGAGACCTACGACAACGGCTCGAAGGTCGTCCCGGCCTACCTGCTGGAGCCGGTCAGCGTCGACAAGACCAACTACCAGAAGACGGTGGTCGACTCCGGCTACATCAAGGAGAGCGACCTCAAGTAACCGCCGACACCCACTGATTGGAAGGCACGACCATGGCGGGACCCGTCCTGGAAATGCGCTCGATCGTCAAGACCTTTCCCGGCGTCAAGGCGCTGTCGGACGTCACACTGACCGTCCAGCAGGGCGAGGTCCACGCCATCTGCGGGGAGAACGGGGCCGGCAAGTCGACCCTGATGAAGGTGCTCTCCGGAGTCCACCCGCACGGCACGTACGAGGGCGAGATCCTCTTCGAGGGAGAGCTCTGCTCCTTCAAGGACATCAGGGCCAGTGAGCATCACGGCATCGTGATCATCCACCAGGAACTGGCGCTGATCCCCTACCTCTCCATCGCCGAGAACATCTTCCTCGGCAACGAGCACGCCACCCGCGGCATCATCAGCTGGACCGAGACGCTGCGGCACGCCACCGAACTGCTGCGCCGGGTCGGCCTCTCCGACCACCCGGACACCCGTGTCGCCGACATCGGCGTGGGCAAGCAGCAGCTGGTGGAGATCGCGAAGGCGCTCTCGAAGAAGGTGAAGCTGCTCATCCTGGATGAGCCGACCGCGGCCCTGAACGACGAGGACAGCGGCAAACTCCTCGATCTGATCCTGGAGTTGAAGAAGCAGGGCGTCACCTCGATCATCATCAGCCACAAGCTCAACGAGATCCGCAAGGTCGCCGACTCGGTGACGATCCTGCGCGACGGCCGGACCATCGAGACCCTCGATGTGAAGGCCGAGGGGACCATCGAGGACCGGATCATCAGCGGGATGGTCGGCCGGGACCTGGAGCACCGCTTCCCCGACCGCACCCCGCACACGCCCGAGGAGGGCGCGGCCCCGGCGCTGGAGGTCCGCAACTGGACCGTGCACCACCCGATCGACCAGCAGCGCAAGGTCGTCGACGACGTCTCCATCGAGGTCAGGCGCGGGGAGATCGTCGGGATCGCGGGCCTGATGGGCGCGGGCCGCACCGAACTCGCGATGAGCGTGTTCGGGCGGACCTACGGCCGGTACGCGGGCGGCACCGTCCTCAAGGACGGCGAGGAGATCCGCACCAAGTCCGTCCCCGAGGCGGTCCGCAACGGCATCGCCTACGTCACCGAGGACCGCAAGCACTTCGGCCTGAACCTCATCGACACCATCAACCGCAACATCTCGCTCAGCGCGCTGGGCAAGGTCGCCCGGCGGGGCGTGGTCGACGAGCACGAGGAGCGGCAGGTCGCCGAGGGCTACCGCAAGTCCATGAACATCAAGGCGCCCACCGTCTTCGAACCGGTGGGCAAGCTCTCCGGCGGCAACCAGCAGAAGGTCGTCCTCAGCAAGTGGATCTTCGCGGGTCCCGATGTGCTGATCCTGGACGAGCCGACGCGCGGCATCGACGTCGGCGCCAAGTACGAGATCTACACCGTCATCGACCAACTGGCCGCCGAGGGCAAGGCGGTCGTCTTCATCTCCTCCGAGCTGCCGGAGCTGCTCGGCATGTGCGACCGCATCTACACCATGGCCGCCGGGCGGCTCACGGGTGAGTTCTCGCGGGCCGAGGCCTCGCAGGAATCGCTGATGCGTCAGATGACCAAGGACAAAGAGGTATCCCGATGAGCACGGAAGTGACCGACAGGACTCCGGCGCCGGCGCCGCCCGGCAAGGGCGGCGCGGCCACCGGCGACGGCCTGCTCCACCTGGTGATGGAGGGCATGCGCCGCAACATGCGGCAGTACGGCATGCTGATCGCCCTCGGTCTGATCGTGGTGCTGTTCGCCGTGTGGACCGACGGTGACCTGCTGCTGCCGCGCAACGTCTCCAACCTGGTGCTCCAGAACAGCTACATCCTGATCCTCGCGATCGGCATGATGCTGGTGATCATCGCGGGCCACATCGACCTGTCGGTCGGCTCGCTCACCGCGTTCATCGGGTCCATGGCCGCCGTCTTCATGGTCAAGAACGATCTGCCCTGGCCGGTCGCCGTCATCCTCTGCCTGGCGATGGGCGCGATAGCGGGCGCGGCACAAGGGTTCTTCATCGCCTACGGCGGCATACCCTCCTTCATCGTCACCCTCGCGGGCATGCTCGTCTTCCGCGGTCTGACGGAGATCTTCCTGGAGGGCCAGACGCTCGGCCCGTTCCCGGAGGGCCTGCAGAAGGTGTCCAACGGCTTCATGCCCGAGGTCGGCCCGGACACCAACTACCACAACCTCACGCTGCTGCTCGGTCTCGGGCTGATCGCCTTCGTGGTGTTCCAGGAGTTCCGCGACCGCCGCCGCCAGCAGGAGTTCGCCCTCGAAGTCCCGCCGTTCAAGCTCTTCCTGCTCAAGCTGGTCGCGCTCGGCGCCGCCATCCTCACCGTGACGATGCTGCTCGCCAGCTACAAGGGCGCCCCGTACGTCCTGCTCGTGCTCGGGGTGCTGCTGGTCGGCTTCGGCTACGTCATGCGCAACGCGATCATCGGCCGCCACATCTACGCCATCGGCGGCAACCTGCCCGCGGCCAAGCTGTCGGGTGTGAAGGACAAGAAGGTCACCTTCCTGGTCTTCCTGAACATGGGCATGCTCGCGGCCCTGGCGGGTCTGGTCTTCGCCGCCCGCTTCAACGCGGCCTCGCCCAAGGCCGGCCTCAACTTCGAACTGGAGGCCATCGCCGCCTCGTTCATCGGCGGCGCGTCGATGAGCGGCGGTGTCGGCACGGTGCTCGGCGCCATCATCGGCGGCCTGGTCCTGGGCGTGCTGAACAACGGTATGAACCTCGTCGGCATCGGCACCGACTGGCAACAGGTCATCAAGGGCCTGGTGCTGCTGGCGGCCGTCGGATTCGACGTGTGGAACAAGCGCAAGGTCGGTTCATAAGTCGCTCGGGCCCCGCCGGAAGGCGGGGCCCGCTTCCTTTGCAGGAGCCGCAACATGGAACTGAACAGACGCACCCTCATCGCCGGGGCCGCGGCCGCCGGTGTCACCGCCGCCCTCAGCGGCACCGCCCACGCCTCGGGCGGCGGCCGCGGACCGATGAAGTCCCTCTTCGGCAGGCTCGCCGACGGCACCAGGATCCACAGCTGGTCGCTGGAGAACGGCGGCACCCGCCTGAAGGTCCTCTCCTACGGCGGCATCGTGCAGTCCCTGGAGATCCCCGACCGGCGCGGCCGGTACACCAACGTCTCCCTCGGCTTCGACACCATCGAGGACTACGTCTCCTCCAGTCCCTACTTCGGCGCCCTCATCGGCCGTTACGGCAACCGCATCGGCAAGGGCCGCTTCACCCTGGACGGCAAGGCGTACCAGCTGTCCGTGAACGACGGCGAGAACAGCCTGCACGGCGGGTCCCAGGGCTTCGACAAGGTCGTCTGGGACATCGAGCCGTTCACCAAGGGCTCCGACGTCGGCCTGTACCTCTACTACACCTCCGTCGACGGCGAGATGGGCTACCCCGGCACCCTGCGCACCAAGGTGACGTACACCCTGACCCGCACCGGGGACTGGCGCGTCGACTACGAGGCCACCACCGACAAGGCCACCGTCGTCAACCTCACCAGCCACGTCTACTGGAACCTGGCCGGCGAGGCGAGCGGCACGATCTACGACCACGAACTCTCCATCGCCGCCTCCCGCTACACGCCGGTCGACTCGGGGCTGATCCCCACGGGCGAACTGGCGAAGGTCGCGGGCACCCCCTTCGACTTCCGCCGCACCAAGACGGTCGGCGAGGACATCCGCGTCGCCCACCAGCAACTGCTGTACGGCAAGGGCATCGACCACAACTGGGTGCTGGACAAGGGGATCACCTCGCGCCCGGAGTGGGTGGCGACCCTGCGCGACCCCTCCTCCGGCCGCACCCTGAAGATCGCCACGACCGAGCCGGGGCTCCAGTTCTACTCGGGCAACTTCCTCGACGGCTCCCTCGTCGGCAGCGGCGGCACGGTCTACCGGCAGGGCGACGCCCTGTGCCTGGAGACCCAGCACTTCCCGGACTCGCCTAACCAGCCCTCGTTCCCGTCGACGGTGCTCCGGCCCGGTCAGACGTACCGCACGACGACGGTGCACTCCTTCGGCGCATGACCGTCGGTCACAGCCTCTTCACAACTTCCCGACAAATTCACAGAGGTTGAACAGCGCCTCACAACCATCCGTATCCATGGGTGGCCCGTGCTCCCCCGCGCGGGCCACCCACAGACGGAGGTTGCCTTGGCTGAGAACGTCACCTCGCTGTTCCGCAGCACGGCGGCGCACAGCCCTTCGATGGCCGCGCTGACGCGTGAAGGCGGTGACGGGGTCGGGCCGATCGACTTCTGCATCCCGTGCAACCCGTACTTCCCCACGCCCGCCATGTTCGACGACATGGCGGGCCGGCTGCGCGACATCATCACGTACTACCCCAGCAGCGCCGACACCATCACGTCCGAGCTGTGCAACCTCCTCCAACTCCCGCCGCAGGCCGTCGCGATGGGCAACGGCTCGACCGAGCTGATCACCTGGATCGACCACCTGCTGGTCCGCGAGTCCCTCGCCGTCCCCGTCCCCACCTTCGGCCGCTGGACCGACCAGCCCATGGAGACCGGCAAGCGGGTCGACATGTTCCCGCTCCAGGAGTCCAGCGGCTTCGCCCTCGACCTCGCGCAGTACGCCGAGTTCATCCGGGCCCGCGGCACCCGCGTCGCCGTGATCTGCAACCCCAACAACCCCGACGGCGGCTTCCTGCACCGGCACGCGCTCGTGCAGTTCATGGACGCCATGGCCGATCTCGACCTGGTCGTCATCGACGAGTCGTTCCTGGAGTTCGCCGACGCGGAGGCGGAGCCCTCGGTCGTGCAGGAGGCGATGCTGCGGCCCAACGTCATCGTGCTGCGCAGCCTCGGCAAGAACTTCGGTCTGCACGGCATCCGGTTCGGCTACCTCGTCGCCAACCCCGCGCTCGCCGGGCGGGTCCGCTCGATGCTGCCGAAGTGGAACCTCAACGCCTTCGCCGAGCACGTGGTGTTCATGCTGAAGAATCACGGGCAGGAGTACGCCGAGAGCCTGCACCAGGTGCGCCGGGACCGCCTCGACATGGCGACCCAGCTCGCCGCGCTGCCCGGCCTCACGGTCTATCCCTCCCAGGGCAACTTCCTCTTCGTGCGCCTGCCCGTGGGCGCCGAGGGCACCGTCGTCCGGGACCGGCTGCTCACCGAGCACCGGATCCTGGTCCGTGAATGCGGCAACAAGATCGGTTCGTCGAGCCGCTTCCTGAGACTCGTGGTGCGCCCCCAGACGGACGTGCGTCGCCTGGTGTCCGGTCTGGAACAGGTGCTCTACGGGACCAGGAGGGGAGCGGCCGCCGTGCCCGAGCTGGCTACAGGGACCAGCTACAGCTCGGGTACGGCGGCCGTGGACCGGCTGGTCGGCTCCACCAACGGGGCGGGGATTCCCATGGCGGCGCCGATGGGCATCCCGGCCGCCATGGTTGCGCAGGCTCCGGCGCCGGCTCCGACGCCTGTACCGACGCCGATGCCCGCGCCCATGCCCGCGGCCGCCGCTGCGACGGCGGCGCCGGCTCCTGTTCCTGCGCCGATGCCGATGCCGGTCCCCGCTCCTGTGCCCGAGCCCGTGCCTGCGGCTGTGCCCGCGGCGGCTGCCTTCGGGCCCACGCCGCCGGGGGTTCCCGCCAGGGGCGGGCTCACGGCGGCGCAGGTCCGGGGGACCACCGGGCCCGGGTTGGCGCCGGCGCCGGCCACGGGGTGGCCCAATGCGGGGGCTTGGCCGAACGCGGCCGGGATGGGGTGAACCTGTTGAGTGGCGGGTGCGGGTTCGTTGTGGCTGGTCGCGCCCACGCGGCGGAGCCGCACATCGAACACAGCCCCGCGCCCCTAAGAGGTGGGTTCCTCTATACCGGGTTTAGGCGCCACTGTTGGCAGTTGTTGTTCAGCCAGGTCCATTGGCGGACGTCCGCTCCGTCCCCCGTGGAGCAGTCGGCCACGTCGGCGACCTTGCCCGTCGCCTGGTTGACGATGCGGACGTAGCCGTCGGTCGTGGCGACGAACCGGAAGCGCTGGCAGGTGTTGTTCAGCCAGGACCACTGACGCAGGTCCGCGCCGTCGGCGGCGGAACAGTCCGCCGTGTCCAGGACCTTGCCAGTGGCGACGCTGACCAGGCGGTGGGTGTCGTCGCCGAGGTCCTCCAGCCGCCAGCGCTGGGGGTTCGCCCCGTTGCAGGTCCACTGCCGGACATTGGCGCCGTCGGCCGTCGAACCGTCCGCCACGTCCAGGCACTTGCCGCTGTTGCGGTTGGTGAGGGTGTACGTGGTGGAGGCCGCCGATGGTTCTCCCGAGGGGCCGGTCAGGCTCGCGCCCAGTGCCACCGGAGTGCCGAGGTTCGGGGAGCCGTCGGAGTTCCAGGTGAACTTCTGCGCCCGGGTCGTACGGCCGTTGTCGCAGCCCTCCGAGGCGGAGTCGTTGGCGTGGTAGACGATCCAGCTCTCCGTGCCGTCGGGCGAGGTGAAGAAGCCGTTGTGGCCGGGCCCGTAGACGCCCGCGGAGTCGTTGCGCTGGAAGACCGGCGTGGACTTCTTGGTCCAGGAGGAGGCCGAGAGCGGGTCGGAACCGGTGAGTCTGAGCTGGCCGAGCTTGTAGTCGGGTGTCCAGCAGCCGCTCGCGGAGTAGATGAGATGGGTCTGGCCGCCGCGCTGGAGGAGTTCGGGCCCCTCGTTGACCGTGCCGCCGACCTGTTCCCAGGCGTAGGTCGGGGTCGAGATGGTGGAGAAGCCGGTGGCGAGGGTGTACGGGTTCGACATCCGCGCCGCCACCAGGTTCTGGGTGCCGCCGCTCGCGCTGCCGAACAGGTAGAGCTGACCGTTGATCGTGCCGACGGTCGGGTCCAGCATCCAGGCCGAGTTGAGCTGGTTGCGGTAGGTGTACGGGCCCATGGGGTCGGAGCCGGCGCTCTCCAGGACGTGGGTGCGCTGCGTCGGGATGTAGTCGGAGACGTTCTGCCCGGCGACGTAGTACAGGTACCAGCGGCCGTTGAGATAGTGCAGCTCGGGCGCCCAGATGTTGCAGCAGCGGGAGGCCGCGTCGCCCTGCCAGACCTGCACGCTGGGCGCGGTGGCCAGTCCGGCCAGGGTGGTGGACTTGCGGATGGTGATGCGGTCGGTCCAACTCGTGCTGATCAGGTAGTAGTTGCCGTTGTGGTACGAGATCCAGGGGTCGGCGCCCTTGACCGACTTCACCGGGTTGCTGAACGAGGCGGCGCTGGCGGGGGTCTGCCCCAGGGCGAGTAGGAAGACCAGCGCGGCCAGCAGGGTCAGTACGCGACGGGCCATCCGGTGCTCCAGTTCAGGAGGTTGATGCCGAGCTTGGGCGTGCCGTTGTCCTGGCCGTCGTAGTAGTGGTAGACGATCAGGTCGCCGTCGACGTCGTTCATGATCGACTGCCCGCCGGGGCCGATGTACCGGCCGTGCGACTCCAGCACGGGCGTCCCGCCGTTGTTCATCATCGCCACGCCGTTCTTGTCGTAGTACGGCCCGGTGACGCTGGTGGCACGGCCCACCTTGACCTTGTACGTGCTGCTGGTGCCGGCGCAGCAGGTGTCGTACGAGGCGAACAGGTAGTAGTAGCCGTTGCGCTTGACGATGTACGGCGCCTCCACGGCCTTGGTCCCGGTCGGGCGGGAGGCGAGGGAGTAGCGGGTGGTGTTGGAGGAGAGCTGCTTCCCGGTGGACGGGTTGATCTGGATCATCTTGATCCCGGTCCACCAACTCCCGAACGAGAGCCACCACTTGCCGTCGCTGTCGACGAACAGGTTCGGGTCGATGGCGTTGTAGTCGCTGGAGGAGCCGGAGGTGTAGACGGTCCCGTAGTCCGTCCAACTGCCCGGCAGGCCCGTGCTGGACCCGGCCAGCCCGATGGCCGAGGTGTTGGAACCGAACTTCGAGACGGAGTAGTACATCAGGTACTTGCCGCCCTGGTACGAGATGTCCGGCGCCCAGGCCTCGGGCACGGAGGAGTAGCTCGACCACCAACTCGGTCGGGAAGAGAAGGCGTCGGCGCCCGCGCTGAAGGCGACGCGGTTGCTGGACGTCTTGTTGGCGATGCCGCCACCGGTGGCGTACAGCAGGTACTGCCCGGAGGCGGTCCGGATCATCGTCGGGTCGTGGACGACGGTGGAACCCGTCACCGTGCCGGGGTTCGGGTACGCCTGCGCCGTGGACGGCAGCAGGGCGAGGACCGCGGCTGCGGGAAGGGCGAGGAGGGTGGTTCTCATGCGGCTCACGTGAACGCTCCTGTTCTGTATGTCGAACATCGATCGTCACTTCGGACGGGAAGGTAGAATCGAACCCCCTTCGCGTCAATGGCTCACGCAGCAACAGCCGTCAATCGCCCCGCCGGGTCCCCTTTGGTTGCATGTTGTTCGGCGTCGCCGTTGGACGAGCCGGCCGAGGTCTGGAGCCTCTCTCGCGCCGCATTCCACGCCGATCCCGCCGCGGGCCCAGGCTGCGGAAGGCCGGGCGAAGCTGCACGCGGTGCCGACCTGCGCGAGGCGGAGGCCGCGTGGAAGCGGTTCGTAATCGCCCGCAGGACGGTGGACGAGGTCGCGAGCAGCCCCGTAAGGCCGGGGGCAATCCGCAGCTGACGGCCGAGAGACGGCCGGTGCGGGTCACGGCCGCGATGCCCGGTTCGGTGGCGCCACACCGGGAGGAAGGACTCGCGCCCACGGTTCTAACGCCTGGCTACCGGTGGATCATTGGCCGACTCCTCATGCCCCCGTGGCCGAGCAGACCGTATGAGCACTGTCACTGACGGCGCAGCAGCCCCTCAGGAGCATCTGAGCCATTTTCACAATCGGCACTTGCCGAGCGCGGTTCACAACAGGAACGCCTCCCGCGTCTCAGGATCCACGGCGACCCTGTGTGTCGGTTCCTCCGCCGATCCACTGGACGGCCAGAAGTCGAACACCAAGCGTTCGCGCCTGTCCGACGCGGAGCCCGCAGCCTCGCGAGAGGGTCCCTGCATCTTCCAGCGGGCAGCAGCGGCTTCCCGTGACAGCAGGAAGCCCACGGCCAGATCACGCGCTTCGTCATCATCCATGACTCAATGGTCCCAACCACCACTGGGAACAGTCCATCGCGCCACGGCCCCCTCGCCCGCGACTCGCTGCTGCCCTCAAATGGGTTGCAGCGAGGACCACTTCGGTACGTCGACCTCCACGCGGACCGTCTTGCCGACTGCGCCCCGCCCCAGCACCTCCCAGCGGCTCGCGAGGGCCTGGACGAGGAAAAGACCGCGCCCGGCCTCGTCGAGCGGGTCCGGACATCCCACGTCGGCGGGTGTGGGCGGACGGCGTTCTGCGCAGGCGTCACTCACTTCAACGCGGACGCTCCCAGTGACGAGAGACACCCGCAGCTCGAAGCTCCGGCCCGGAACGCGGGCGTGGGTGACCGCGTTGGCGGCCAACTCCGCTACTACCAAAGCGACGGTGTCCGACACCTCGGTGCCGTGCGGGATGCCCCACGCGTCCAACTGCCCCACGGCGAGACGGCGGGCGAGGCGGGCACCGCGCGGGGTCGCGGCGAACCGCTGGGTGAACATACGTACGGTAACCGGGGAGTGTGGGGGGTTCGGTGCGGTCATGGGCCCAATCTGGCGTCCCCGACGGGCGATTCACCAGGCAGAAGCCGTGTACGCCGAGGAAGCGTACGCGGTCACGGGGTGGACAGTACGCGTGACCGCGCGTGACCATGAGCGCGGGAGGTGACCGACAGTGGTCGATGGTGTGGTGGGCACGGGCGGGGAACCGGAGGCGTCGGACAGCCTGCGGACCTTCGGCGCGGTGGTGCAGGCGTTACGGGAGCACGCGGGCCTGAGCCGCGAGGAGTTCGGGGAGCGGGTGGGGTTGTCCAGGCATACGGTCGCCTCCCTGGAACTCGGCCGTCGCATGCCGGACCCGAGGTTCGCGGAGCGGGCGGAGGGCGTGCTCGGCAACACGGGGGCACTGGCCCGGGCGGCCCAGCACCTCACCCGGCCACCGGGGCTGGCCGCGTGGTTCCGGCAGTGGGCACGGCTGGAGGCGTCGGCGATCACGCTGTACACGTACGAATGCCGTTTGGTGCCGGGGTTGTTGCAGACGGAGGCGTATGCGCGGACGCTGTTCACGAACCAACTCCCGCCGCTGAGCGACGAGCAGATCGAGGCGCAGTGGCTTGCTCGGGAGGAGCGGCAGCGGTTGCTCACCGAGCGGCCCAACACGGCGTTCGCCTTCATCCTGGAGGAGCATCTGTTCCGTCGGCGCACGGGCGGGGCGGAGGTCACGCGGGAGCTGATTGAGCATGTGCTGGCCATCACCCAGCTGCGGAACGTAGAGGTTCAGATCATGCCGTTGCTGCAAGCATCGCACGCCGGGCTGGCCGGTCCCATGCAGCTTCTGGAGACCGCGGAGAACAAGTGGTACGCCTACTGCGAGGGCCAACGTGGCGGCATGCTCGTCACCGACTCGAATGAGTTCAGCGTGCTTCAGAAGCGGTATGCCAGGATGCGTTCGCAGGCTCTCACCCTCCAAGACTCCGTGAGCCTGCTGAGGCAGTTGCGAGGAGAGCTATGAGCACTGGCGAACTGATCTGGTTCAAGAGCAGCTACAGCAGCAGCGGCGACGGCGACTGCGTAGAGGTCGCCCACACCCCCGCCACCATCCACATCCGCGACTCCAAGAACCCCGAGGGCCCCCGCCTCACCCTCTCCCCCGTCACCTGGACAACCTTCCTCGGGCACACCGTGACGGGGACGCCGGGGGCCGGCCGGAGCTGACGCGGCGCGGCCCCCGGCGCTCATGGCTCGCTAGGACTTCGCCGGGCACTCCTTCCAGGCCAGGTGGTACACCGTGCTGATGTCACCGTCGGTGGAGTCCATGGTCATGAAGCTGACCTTGTCCGCCGGGGAGGAACCGGCGTTGACCCGCAGCTCGGTGTTGATGTTGAAGTTGCGCTGGACCCCGCAGGGCGCCCAGACGAGCTGCGCCCACTCCGTACTGTCGGTGGCCTGCCAGTTGTCGTTGAGCGGGCCGCTGTAGGGGTGGCTGCGGTACGCCGTCTGCGGGGAGCCCTGGAAGTAGTACGAGGCCCGCTGGACCGCGCTCGCGCCGGACTGGAGCGAGGCGAAACCCCGGTAGTCGGCGCTGGCGACGGCGTAGGTGAAGCCCTGCGGGACGTGGACGACGAGGTTGAGCTGACAGTTCTTGCGGAACGCGGTGGGTTCGGAGTTGCCGCCGACCTGGGCGAGGTACTCGCTGTAGGTCACGGTGAAGGCGGTGTTGTCCTCGGAGACGGCGACGGCGGTGGTGCCCTGGGGGCAGCCGGAGCCGTTCACCGTGGCGACCTTGATGATGATCTTGTCCGGGGGCGGGTTGTCGAACGGGTCCGCCGCGTTGGCGGGCAGTGCGGTGGAGACGAGAGCGGCGAGTGCGGCGCCGCTCAGCAGCAGGCCACGCTTCATGGCTTCTCCTCGGGTTGGGGGGTGGCTGCGCCTCCGCATTTGGTTTCGCTTTGAAGAAACAGTGAGGTTCCTGTGAAGACGGAGGCGTACGCATCGTAGGTAGCCCGTGTTGGCATGGACAGGGCAACCTCCGGCCATTCGCGCGACCACCTCAACCGGCCAGCCGGAACGGCACAAAATGCACGATTTCGGCGCACGCCATCCCCCGCACAAGCGGCAGGCCCGCCTCTCCCTCGCAGATAGAGGCGTTACTGGCGAACGAGTTCGGCCGGATCGATCGCCACAGGGACGGGGGCGTCCAGGTGAGTGGTCGTGCCCGCGAGCGCGGTCACCCGCTCCTCATACCGGCCGCCGGCCAGCTCGTAGGCGACGAGCATGGGCGCGGGATCGAATTCGAGTCGCCAGAAGTACGGAACGGCGGCCTCCGCATAGAGCATCGGCTTGAACTTTCGATCCACCATGCGGTTACCGGGCGAGACGAGCTCGATCACGAGCTGGACACCGTCGGCGTCCACGCTGACGGCATCCTCCGCTGTCGCGCCGGCGTCGGTCACCACGATGTCCGGGACGACAAGACCGGAGGGCAGGATGACGTTGATGGCCTCCAGCACCTCGACCGGCGCTTTGGAAGCGGCGGCCGCCCTGTGGAGGATCATGGCCAGCCGAAGCGAGGCCCGCTGGTGGCGGATGCCGGGGGCGGGGGACATCACCAGGGATTCCCCCAGCAGCTCGTAGCGGGTGGTGCGGTCCTCCGGCAGGGCCAGGACATCGGCGACGGTCCAGGGCCCGGTGTGGTCGACGGCAACGCTCATTCCCTCGCCTCCTCGTCCGACCGGCGGTCTCGATGCGACCCAGACGGGCGTTACCCGGTCAGCATACGGGCGCCCGGACCCGTCGACACCACGTCACGCCACGGGCGCGAACGCGCACAGGAGAGGCCACAGCCCCAGAGGGAGCGTTCCGGGCAGGCGCCACCCGTGGCCCGAACCGCGCCCAGTACGCGCGCGACGCGATCCGGCCACCCGAGGCCGGTTCCCTCTTCCACTCACCCCTTGACCGACGCACGGCTTGACGAAGTGTCATTTTGCACAACTGACAGCCCACGGACAGCCACCCTCCTTACGGTGCCGTGTTCATGACAGACACCGCAGGAACCCCCGTCGGACGGCGTACCGTCCTCATCGCCACGGGCGCCACCGCCGCCACGCTCGCCGTGACCACGGCCGCCCCGGAGTCGCCGTCCCCCTCCCCCGCACGCGCCGAGCCCGTCGCCGCCGCGGCCGTGTGCACCCTCACGAAGGAGATGACCGAAGGCCCCTACTACCTGGACGGACAGCTCGTCCGGTCCAACATCGCCGAGGACAAGACCGGCATTCCGCTGAAGCTCGCCCTCACCGTCGTCGACGACGACACCTGCGCGCCCCTGAGCAACGCGCTGGTGGAGATCTGGCACGCCGACGTGCTCGGCGAGTACTCCGGCTTCGTCGGCAACAACGGCCACAACGAGCCCGACAACGGAACCTTCCTGCGCGGCGGAGTCCTCACGGGCGCGAACGGCGTCGCGAACATCACCACGGTCTACCCGGGCTGGTACCGGGGCCGCTGCATCCACATCCACATCAAGGTGCACACGAACGTCACCCTGACCTCGGACGGCTCGTTCACGGGCGGCCAGGAACTCCACACCGGCCAGCTCTTCTTCAGCGAGACGATCAGCACCCGGGTCGCCGCGATCTCGCCGTACACGGGCAACACGGTCACCCGCACCACTCTCGCCGAGGACTCCATCTACGACGAGGGAGGCGCCGCGTCCGGCCTGCTGACCCTCACCGCCCTCGGCAGCACCACCTCGGCCGGATACACGGGCACCCTGACCCTGGGCATCGAACAGAGCTGACCCCCACCGCCCCGCCCGCCCGCAGACGGCGGGCGGGATCCGGCCGCCTACCGCCGGCCCACGCTCTCCGAAGCGACCCGCCGGAACTCGATCCGCTCGTACGCCGTCCGGGTGCCCGTCTCGTACAGGACGCCGACGTGGCCGGCGTCGGCCTGTACGAGGTCCGAATAGCCGGCCTTCAGGTCGGACAGGGTCAGTGCCTTGGTGAAGGAACGGCCGTCGTCCGCGCTGCTCCACACCGCCATCGCCGCACGGTCGGTCGGTACGGAGGGGCCCGAGAACAGCAGGCGGCCGTCGAGTCGCAGCACGCTGCCCTCCACCAACGGCACGTCGTTCAGCGAAGGTTGCTCCGCGTAGGGCCGGTCGAGCGTGGAGCCTCCGTCACTGGAGTGGGCGTCCAGGCGGTTGCCCTCGCTCGTGCCCTTCTGGTTGCGGGCGTTGAAGTACAGGCGTCCGTCCTGGAGTTGGGTGGCCGTCGACTCGTTGGCGTTGTGCACGCCGTCGTAGGAGTCGTCGACGAAGCCGAGGTGCCAGGACTCGCCCCCGTCGTCGCTGTAGATCGCGTGTGCCCCGTAGTACCTGGGCTCCTGGCCGGTGTCCGGGGAGCCGGGCGGAGGCGCGGCGGAGTGGTTCGCGGGGACGACCAGGCGGCCCGCGTGCTCGCCCCGGGTGAGTGCGACGGCGTGCCCGGGGCCGGTCGCGTACCAGCGCCAGTCAGGCTTCTTCACCTGCGGCGTGATCTCCCTCGGCGCCGAGAACGAGCCGCCGTCGTCCTCGCTGATCTGCACGAAGACCCGCCGTCCGGCCCCATGCGGGGCCTCACCGCGGAGGATCTGCTCCTCGGTGATGTCACCGCTGTGGTGCGAGGTGACGAGCACGACGTTCCCCGTCCGGGGGTCGACGACCGGTGCCGGGTTGCCGCGGGTGTCTCCGGCGCCGTCCGCGACGACGTGCAGCGGTCCCCATGTGCATCCGCCGTCCAGGGACCTCCTGAGCACGACGTCGATGTCCCCGTGGTCCGCCTTTCCGCCGACCCGGCCCTCGGCGAAGGCGAGCAGGCTGCCGGCCCCGGTCCGGACGACCGCGGGGATCCGGTAGCTCGCGTACCCGCCCTCGCCCGCGATGTACGGGACCGAGGAGTCGCAGCCCCGTCCGGGCTCGGCATCCGCGCTGTCGGCCCGGCCCTCCGCCCAGGGCGGGACGGTCACCGCCGCCACGGCGAGACCGATCAGGACGGCACCGAACACGGACACGGGCCGGATCGGTAACGGACGGCGCATGGTTCTCCGGGGTCGACGGGACGGTCGCACCGAACCTAGGACCGCTTCCGTGGCATACCAACGCCCTTGAGGTGAAGGGGATATGAACAGCCCGGAGGGTGCGCCGGAGGCCGCTTCAGCCGTTCGCGGGGACGTACTCCGCGTTGTCGGCGGTCTCGGGGGTCTCGGGGGTGGACTCCGCCGCCTTCTCCGCCCGGTACGCGCGGATCGACCAGGCCAGGGCCGCCGCCCAGGTCGCGTACAGGAGGACGTAGACCGCCGTGGACACCGTCGCCGGCGCCGTGATCCAGTCGCTGTGGAGCAGGGTGCGGACGTTCGTCACGATGATGACGCCGCCGACCGCCGAGCCGAGGATGCGCGGCGGGAGCAGGCGGACCAGCCAGGCGGCGATCGGGGCGGCGACGAGCCCGCCGAGCAGGAAGGCGAGGACCCAGACGAAGTCGATGCCCTGGGAGCCGAGGGAGACGAGGAAGCCGAGGCTGGCGGCGACCGCCACCAGGAACTCGCTGGTGTCGATCGAACCGATCACCTTCCGCGGCTCCATCCGGCCGCTGGCCAGCAGCGCGGGCGTGCCGACGGGGCCCCAGCCGCCTCCGCCGGTCGCGTCCAGGAACCCAGCGACCAGGCCCAGCGGCGACAGGAACCGCTTGCGCAGCGGCTTGCCGAGCTGCCCCTTGGGCAGGCCGCGGAAGGTGAACCGGGACATGACGTACAGGCCGAGGCCGAGCAGGATCAGTGACATGACCGGCTCGGCCAGCTCGGTGGAGAGGTTCGACAGGACCGTCGCGCCGAGGAAGGAGCCGACCGCGCCCGGGACGCCGATCTTCGCCACGACCTTCCAGTCCACGTTGCCGAAGCGCCAGTGCGAGGCGCCCGACATCAGGGTGGTGCCGATCTCGGCGAGGTGGACGGTGGCCGAGGCGGCCGCCGGATTGGTGCCCAGGGCGAGCAGCAGCGTGGTGGAGGTGACTCCGTAGGCCATGCCGAGGCTGCCGTCCACGAGCTGGGCGCCCAGGCCCGCGAGGGCGAGCAGTATCAGCGTGCGCATGCGGTTCCCATCCCTTGGTTTTCCTACCGGCTGAGTAGGAATGACGGGACGGGACGCTAGGCGATCAAACTGAGCGCGAGCTGAGAACGGGTTAAGGGTTTTCCCAGGCGGCCGGTTCCGCGGCCAGCGAGACCACGGACTCGGGCAGCGCGTCGGCGGCGACGTCCGCGATGGTGACGCCCTCCAGGATCCGGCGGACATTGGCGCGCAGCGCGATCCACAGCGGCAGCAGCGGCTCGGCGGACCCGGCGTAGGACAGGCCGGTGGGCCGGACCCCGCGCACGGAGACGATGGGGCCGTCGACGGCCCGGATCACATCCGCGACCGTGATGTCGGAGGCTTCCCGGGCCAGCCGGTAGCCGCCGTTGCCGCCGCGCCGGCTGTCGACCAGACCGGCGCGGCGGAGGTCGCCGAGGATGCCCTCCAGGAACTTGTGCGGGATGTCCTGCACGGTGGCGATGGCCTCCGCCTTCACCGGGCCGTCGTCGCGCCGTACGGCGAGTTCCAGTACCGCTCGTACCGCGTAGTCCGCCCGTGCCGAGATCCTCATACGACCATTGTGGCCGGTGTGCGCCGCGCGTGTGTCAGCGGAGGCGGATCAACGGGGACGGATCAGCGGAGGCGGATCACGTTCCAGGACAGCGGCTCCAGTACGGCGGTGAGCCGGCCGTCCGTGACCGCGGTGCCCTCCACCGGGTGCGGGACGACCCGCTCGGGCGCGTCGAGGGTGTTGCGGGCGTCCGGGTCGGCGTCGGCGAGCGCGCTGTGCTCGACGACCTCGGTCAGGTCCAGCCCGTTCAGGGCGACGTCGAGGGGCAGCGCCTCGGTACGGCCGCGGTTCACCGCGAACACCGTGACAGTGCCGTCCTCGCCGCGTACGGCGGTGGCGTGCAGCAGATCGGCCTCGCCGTACTTCCTGGTCTCGTACGTCGGGGAGTCCACCCGTACGTCGAGGACCTCGCCGCGGCCGTGGCGGGCGGCCTGGGCGAAGGGGAAGAACGTCGTCTGCCGCCAGGCCGGGCCGCCGGGCTCGGTCATGATCGGCGCGATGACGTTGACGAGCTGGGCGAGGCAGGCGACGGTGACGCGGTCCGCGTGGCGCAGCAGCGCGATCAGCAGCGAGCCGAAGACGACGGCGTCGGTGACGGAGTAGTT
This sequence comes from Streptomyces sp. NPDC048002, assembly GCF_040653275.1. Taxonomy (NCBI): domain Bacteria; kingdom Bacillati; phylum Actinomycetota; class Actinomycetes; order Kitasatosporales; family Streptomycetaceae; genus Streptomyces; species Streptomyces sp. NPDC048002. The sequence continues at coordinate 526,257 of NZ_JBEZNL010000001.1, forward strand.
GTCCTCCAGCAGCCGGGGCGCCTCGGGCCAGTCGTCCTGCTCGAAGGTCTGCGCCTGCTCCTGCCAGCGGCTCAGGTACCAGACGTTCCACTCGTCGAAGGACAGGTTGATCTTCTTCTTGGACTTCAGCCGCGCGCCGACGTGGTCGCAGGTGGCGACCACGTTCTCGATGAAGGACTCCATGTCGACGGCGGAGGCGAGGAAGGAGTCCACGTCGCCGTCGAGGGGCTCGTAGTAGGCGTGCAGGGAGATGTGGTCGACGAGGTCGTACGTCTCCTTCAGGACCGCCGCCTCCCACTCGGCGAAGGTCTCCATGGACTGGCCGGAGCTGCCGCAGGCGACGAGTTCGACGGTGGGGTCGAGCTGGCGCATCGCGCGGGCCGTCTCGGCGGCGATCCTGCCGTACTCCTCCGCCGTCTTGTGGCCGGTCTGCCAGGGTCCGTCCATCTCGTTGCCCAGGCACCACAGGCGGATGCCGAAGGGGTCCTTGTCGCCGTGGGCGCGGCGGCGCTCGGAGAGTTCCGTGCCGGCGGGGTGGTTGGCGTATTCCTGGAGTTCCAGGGCCTCGGCGACACCGCGGGTGCCGAGGTTCACGGCCATCATGGGCTCGGCCTGGGGGCCTACCTTCCTCAGGAAGGCGATGTACTCGGAGAGGCCGAAGCGGTTGGTCTCCGTGGAGTGCCAGGCGAGGTCGAGGCGGCGGGGGCGGTCCTCGGCGGGGCCTACGGAGTCCTCCCACTTGTAGCCGGAGACGAAGTTGCCTCCGGGGTAGCGGATTGCCGTTACGCCGAGTTCCCTGACGAGGTCGAGGACGTCCTGGCGGAGGCCGGCGTCGTCTGCGGTGGGGTGGTCCGGTTCGAAGATGCCGGTGTAGACGCAGCGGCCGAGGTGTTCCACGAAGCTGCCGAAGAGGCGGGGGTTGACCTTGCCGACGGTGAAGGCGGGGTCGAGGGTGAAGCGGGCGGTGTGCATGGTCGCCTTTCGCAGGGGGTGGTTCCGGGATCGGTGGCGGGTGCGGGCTCGTTGTGGCTTGTCGCGCCTGCGCGGCGGAGCCGCAGATCAACACAGCCCCGCGCCCCTAAAAGGGCGTCCTTAGCGGACGGTCGGCCAGCCGTTGGGTTTCCAGGTCAGTCTGTTCAGGCCCAGTTTCGGGGTGCCGTTGTCCTCGGCGTCGTAGTAGTGGTACGCCAGCCAGTCCTTGCCCTTGTCCTGGAAGACGGACTGGCCGCCCGTGCCGATGTAGCGGCCGTGGCCTTCGAGGAGCAGGTCGCCGCCGCCCTCCAGGAGGGGTTTGCCGGTGCTGTCGACGTACGGGCCCCTGATGTCCGTCGAGCGGCCCACCTTGATCCTGTAGGTGGAGTTCACTCCGGCGCAGCAGGCGTCGTAGGAGGCGAACAGGTAGTAGTGGCGGCCGTGTCGGACGATGTACGGGCCCTCGACGGCGTACGGGAGGTCGGGGCGGGTGGCGAGGTGGTGGACCGTGGTCCCGGGGACGGCCTTGCCCGTGCCGGGGTCGAGTTCGACCATGCGGATGCCGGTCCAGTAGGAGCCGAAGGACATCCACAGCTTGCCGTCCGCCTTGATCAGGGCGGGGTCGATGGCGTTCCAGTGGTCGGTGGTCTCGGAGGCGAAGACCTTGCCGTGGTCGGTCCAGGTGCCGGGCAGGCCGGTGCGGGAGGTGGCGACGCCGATCGCGGAGTGGTTGGTGCCCCAGGAGGAGACGGCGTAGTAGAGCCAGTACCGGCCCGCGCGGTAGGAGATGTCCGGGGCCCAGGGGTCGCCGGTGTCGTTGTACTCGTACCACCAGCTCGGCGGCTCGGCGAAGGCGTTGCCGGCGTCGTCCCACTGCTTGCCGTCGCGGGAGAGGCGGGCGCCGATGACGCCGCCGGTCGAGTAGGCCACGTACCGGCCGGACTTGAGGCGGATGACGGTCGGGTCGTGGATGATCTGCTGGCCGGTGAGGGGGCGGGGGTCGGGGTAAGTCCCCGCGGCCTGGGCCGTGTTCGGCAGGAGGGCCATGACGGCCGCCGTCGCCACCGCCGTGAGGGCTCTGCGCAGGGTCACTGTCCCGCCAATCCCGTGTGGGCGACGCCCGCCACGATCTGCCGCTGGAAGAAGACGAAGACCACGATCAGGGGGAGGCCCGCCATCAGGCCGCCGGCCATCAGCTGGGCCCACTGGATGCCGTAGGAGTTCATGACGGTGGCGATGCCGTTCGGCATGGTCATCAGGTCGGGGTTGTTGGTCACCATGTACGGCCACAGGAAGTTGTTCCAGGAGGCGATGAAGGTGAAGATGCCGACCGCGGCGAGGGAGGGCCGGGCGAGCGGGACGACGATGGTGAAGAAGACCCGCCAGCGTCCGGCGCCGTCGATGAACGCGGCCTCCTCCAGCTCGCGCGGGACGCCCTGGAAGAACTTGTAGAGGATGTAGACCATCGCGGCGGGCGCGCACTGCGGCAGGATCATGCCCCAGTAGGTGTCGACCATCCCCATCTGCTGGACCGTGGTGAACAGGGGGACGCCGAGGACCGCCGGGGAGATCATGAGGCCCGCCATGACGACGCCGAGCAGGACGTTCTTGCCGCGGAACTCGGTGCGGGCGAAGCCGTATCCGGCGAGGGCGCTGACGACGAGCACGACGGTGGTGACGCAGACCGACACCACCAGGGAGTTCACGAACCAGTTGGTGATGTTGCCGGTCTCGAAGAGGGCCTGCCACGCCTGGCCGGTCCATGCCTCGGGCAGCCAGTGCGGCGGGATCTCGGCCGCCTCCGCCTCGGACTTGAAGGAGGTGAGGAGGGCCGCGGCGATCGGCGCCATGAAGACGACGGAGACGGCGGCGCCGATCAGGGTGAGGACGATCTGGCCGGGGGTCCAGGGCCGGCGCGGCTTGAGCCGGATCTCGGTGCCGCGCGTCGTCTCGGTGCCGCGCGTCGTCTCGGTGCCGCGCATCGTCTCGGTGCCGCGCGTCATCTCGGTACTGCTGCTCATCGGGTGGCCTCCGCACGGTTGCGCAGCAGCCACATCCGCCCCAGCGCGACGACTGCGATGATCACGAAGAAGATGACGGACATCGCGGAGGCGTAGCCCACGCGGTAGCTGGTGAAGCCCTGTTCGAGGGTGTACTGGACGAACGAGCGGGTGCTGAGTTCGGGCCCGGGGCCGAAGTCCATCATCACCACGGCCTGGTCGAAGAGTTGGAGCGAGGCGAGGATCTGGAGCGCGATCACCAGTCCGGTGATGTGGCGCAGCATCGGCAGGGTGATGTGGACCACGCGGTGCCAGGCGTTCGCGCCGTCGAGCTTGGCGGCCTCGTACAGATGGCCCGGGATGCCCTGGAGGGCGGCGAGGTAGAGCAGGAAGCTGAAGCCGACCGTCCACCACAGGGTGGTGATGACGATGGCGAGCATCGCGTACGACTTGTCGGTGAGCCAGGGTGTGTCGAGCCCGAAGGTCTCGTTGAACAGGCCGATGCCCTGGGTGAACAGCCACTGCCACATGTTGGCGGCGACGGTGGAGGGCAGCAGGAAGGGCGCGAAGAAGCACAGCCGCCACAGCCACTTCCCGCGCTCGATGTGGTGGGCGAGCATCGCGAGGAGGAAGGCGAGGACGGTGATGCAGGGCACGACCAGCAGCGTGAAGTAGGCGCTGTGTCCGAGGGCGTCCCACATCGCCGCGTCGTCCAGCGCCTCGCGGTAGTTGTCGAGGCCGACGAAGCCGGCGCCGTCACCGGAGATGTTGGCGTCGGTGAAGCTGAGGTAGACGCCGCGCAGCAGCGGCCAGATCACGAAGAGCGCGAAGAGCAGCAGGAACGGGGCGACGAACCAGCCCCCGTGCTGGAACCCCTGGTCGCGGCGGACGCTCCCGGTGGCGGTGGCGGTCCCGGTGCGGGCCGGTACGGCGACGGTCTCTGCGGTGGTGGTCATGCGACGGCACCTCCCTCGGCGGCGGTCCTGCCGTCCATGGGGTTGCGGGAGGCGAGGAGCGCGGTGAGCCGGGACTTCATCCGCCGGGCGACGGCGGCGGGCTCGGCGGAGCCCATGGTCGAGGAGACGACGACCGGGCCGAGGTCCTGGGCGAGGACGCCGGTGGAGCCGGCGAACCACACCTTCGGCTCGGTGGCCTGGTGGTCCATGGCGCTCACGTACTCGTTCTGCGGTACGAGCGCCTGGTACTCGGGGGTGGACAGGGTCGGTGTGTAGGCGGGGATGTGGCCGCCGCCGGCCCATGCCTGGGCGTTGCGCACGATGTAGGCGGCGAGCCGGTGGGCGCCGTCGTTGGCGGCGCCGCCCCGGCCGGACTGGTGGGGCAGGACGAAGGCGTGCGACTCGGCGTGCGTGGCCTGCCTGCCGAAGACGGGCGGCAGCGGGGTGGCGCCGTAGTCGAGTTCCGCACCGGAGAAGACCGGCACCGACCAGTTGCCCTCCCAGGTGAAGGGGGCGCCGTTGATGAACTGTTCGCCGGTGGGGGCGCCGGGGATGGTGTGGCCGTCGGTGACGTGCTGCCGCAGGAACTCCAGGACCTGGGTGGCCTTGTCGGCGTCGAAGGTGACCTCGGTGTGGGAGTCGTCGAACCAGGTGCCGCCGAGCTGGGTGTAGAAGGCGACGAAGAACCACCACTGGAAGTTCTGGTCGTTGGTCCACAGGCCGATGGTCTGGAGGCCGTCCTTGGTGACCTTCTTGGCCTCCTTCAGCACCTCGAACCACTCGGTGGTGGAGGTGACCGGGACGAGCTTGCCGTCGTCCGCGATCAGGCCCGCCGGCTTCAGGATGTCCCTGCGGTAGAAGCAGAGTTGGACGTGGATGTCGAGGGGCAGAGCGTACAGCTCGCCGTCGATGACGCCGCGCTTCCACAGCGCGGGGTTGAAGTCGGCCTCCCTGACACCGAATTCGGCGAGCCGGTCGACGTCCCAGGGGTCCAGGAGGCGGCCGGGTGAGAAGCCGGTGACCCGGCCCATGTGCATCACGCCGAGGTCGGGCGCGCGGTTTCCGGCGGCCGCCATGGCGAGCTTGGTGTAGAAGGGGTTGCCCCACTGGAGGGTGGAGTCCTTCACGTCGATGGCCGGGTTCGCCTCGCGGAAGGCGTCCAGCATCGCGATCATGTTGTAGCCGTCGCCGCCACTGAAGAGGTTCCAGTAGCGCACCCGGGTGTCGGCGCCGGAGGCGAGCGCGTCGGCCCCGGTCCCGAGCGCCGCGAAGCCGAAGCTTCCGGCGACGGTCAACCCGCCTATTCCGGCGAGGAGTTGCCTGCGACTCAGGCCAGGTCGTCCCATGCCCTGCCCTAACTGTTCGTGTGTGGGTGTGCGGGTGTGCGCGTGCTCTTGATACCCATCGTGTTCGAGATTCCGAATGACGCCCGTAACTTCGAACGGGACCGTAAAGTTGAAGCGCTTGCGCGTCAATGGGTTGCGCAGGATTTTCAAGGCACCCTCAGGCCGCGGACGTCCACGAACGGTCGTTCCCGCTTGAACTACGGTCCCCTGGACGCATGACGCGGACACATCCCTCCGCGTACTCTCGAACGGCCCGCCGTACGGCACCGGGACGGCGGCGAGACGAAGGGGGACGGATGGATGTCGCGGGCGCTCGCAGGAGGGCGGCCCGGATCGCCGCGGCGCTGCGGCGACGCCCGCGCGGCGGCTCCGCGATGCGCGGACTGGCGGCCGAACTCGCCACCGCCCTGCGCGCCGGCGGCCACCGCCCGGCCGATGTGCGCGAACTCTGCGCGGCCCTGTGCGCCGAGATGAGCGTCCGCCGCGGCGGACGGCCCGTCGAGCTGCGCTTCGAGCGGTTCCCCGACGAGATCGAAGTCACCGGTCTCTGGGTCGAGTTCCAGGACTTCGACCTCGTCATCGTCGAGGAGCGAGCCGAGTCCATGCAGCAACTCGTCATCCTCGGCCATGAGTTGTGGCATCTGCACGCCGGGCACCGGCACTCCCACCTCGCCGGCTCCGTAGCCGTCGACGCCCTGGCCGAACGGCCCGAGTGGCAGGACATCGCCCTCGGCGCAGCCGCCCGCAACGGCTCCCGGGAACGCGACGAGGCCGACGCGGACGACTTCGGCCACCGGCTGGCGGCCACCTTCCGCTCGTACCTCACCGCCCCAGCCGCGCCCGCGACGCCCCTCGACCCGCTCCAGCGCTCCCTGGGCTACCGCGGACGTGGAGGACAGGAACGATGACGTACGCCCTGGACCCCTCCGCCCTGCTCAGCGACCTCTACATCTCCTTCTGGATCCCGACGGCGGTGCTCGCCGCCGCCCTGGCGATCAAACTCCCCACCATCATCCGGCTCTGGCGGGACCCCTTACTGCGCGCGGTCGGCGGACTGCTGCTGCTCGCCTGCGGAGTGTTCGTCTTCTGCTCGCCCTCGACGATCGCCCGGGTCAACAGGTTCGTCGGCGTGCCCAATATCTCCGCGCCCTGGTGCTACTCGCTGCTCACCGCGTTCTGCGGCTCCTGCCTGCTGCTGATCATCGCCTGGCGCAACGGCCTGTCCGACCGCAACGCCGGTACCCGTCGCGCGATGCGCTGGCTCGTCTCGGTCTACTCCGGCGTGATCGTCGCCCTGTGGGTGCTGTTCGCCCTCGCCGACGCGCCGGTGGAACGCCTCAAGGACCTGGACACCTACTACGCAAACACGCCTTTCATGCGTGAGGAGATCGTCCTCTACCTCCTCGCCCACACCGTGGCCGTCCTCATCACCTCGCGGCTGATCTGGAACTGGGTCCGCACCGACGGACTCGACGCCTGGCTGCGCTGGGGGCTGAAGCTGCTGGGCGCCGGCTACGTGGTGAACCTGATCTTCGACGGCGCCAAACTCACCGCCGTGGTGGCCCGTTGGACCGGCCATGACCTGGACTGGCTCAGCACCGACCTGGCCCCGCCGGTCGCCGCCTTCTCCGCCATCCTCATCGCGGTCGGATTCATCCTGCCGCACGCCGGCCAGTACCTGCACGACCGCTGGCGGGTCCGGCTCGCCCACCGCGAACTGCGCCCGCTCTACCTGCTGATGCGCACGGTCAGCGGAAACCGGCTCCCCTTCATGCTGCGCACAACCCCCGAACTGCGCCTGATCCGACGGGAGACCTTCATCCGCGACATCCTGCTGCCCCTCGCCCGCCACCTCGACGAGGACACCCGGCAGCGCGCCTACGACCGCGCGTGCGAACTCGGCTTCAACGCCGCCCGCGCCCGCGCGCTCGCCGCCGCCGTCGCCATCCAGGACGCCGTCGAGGTCAAGCGGCGGTCCCCGGAGAGCGAGGGAACGGGCGATCCGGACACCACCGAACTGCTCCGGGAGATCGGCGCGGTGTCCCGGGCCCTGCGCCGGCCCGAACTCCTGGAGGCGGTCCGGGGCGGCCCGACCGAGGCTCCGTCCATGGCATCGGCGTCCTGAGAGCCGGCACCACCCGTCCACCCGCGTCCTCAGCGTCGAGGGCTACCCCATGCCGAGTTCACGTGTTGTAGTTCGTTCAGTAGTTCGTACCGCATTCGAGCCATTTCGGCGAAGAACAAGTCGTCGATGAGTGACATCCAGACGAGAGACGTTCAGGAGCAAGCCGTCCATGAGTGATCGCAGTGCCACCGCCGTAGTGCTCGGCGGCTCCGTCGCCGGGATGCTCGCCGCCCGCGCGCTCTCGTCCGTCGGCGTCCGCGTCACGCTCGTCGAACGCGACGCCCTTCCCGCCGGCCCCGAGCCCCGCAAGGGCCTCCCCCAGGCCCGCCACGTCCACCAGTTGTGGTCCGGCGGCGCGCAGGCCATGGAGGAGCTGCTGCCCGGTGTCACCGCGCGGCTGCGGGAGGCGGGTGCCCATCGCCTGCCCATCACCACCGACATGGTCGGCCTCTCCCCCCGCGGCTGGTACCGGCGCTGGGCCGAGTCCCACTTCATGCTGCTGTGCAGCCGGGACCTGCTGGACGCGACCGTACGGGACCTGCTGCTCGCCGACGAGCGCATCGAACTGCTGGAGCGGACCGAGGTGTCGGGCCTCGACGGTACCGGCGCGGCGGTGAGCGGGGTGCGGCTGCGCTCGTCCGACGGCGGGGAGCGCGTCCTCGCCGCCGACCTCGTCGTCGACGCCACCGGGCGCGGCTCCCGGACCCCGAAGTGGCTGACCGGACTCGGCCTGCCGCAGGCGGAGGTACGGAAGGTGGACTCCGGGGTGGCCTACGCGAGCCGCGTCTACCTCGCCCCCGAAGCGGCCAGGGACGGCTTCCCCGTCGTCAACGTCCAGCCCGCGCCGCGCAGCGGCGGCCCCGGCAAGGGCGGAGTGCTGCTACCGATCGAGAACGGCCGCTGGCTGGTCACCCTGTTCGGCACCCGGGGCGGCGAACCGAGCCCCGACACCGCCGACTTCGACACCTACGCCCGCGAGGAGCTCCGCCACCCGATCCTGGCGGACCTGATGGCGCGGGCCGAGCCGCAGACCGAGGTGGCCTTCACGCGCACGACGGCGAACCGGCGGCACCTGTACGAACGGATGCCCGCCTGGCCGGAGAACTTCGTGGTCGTCGGCGATGCCCTGGCCGCGTTCAACCCGATCTACGGGCACGGCATGTCGGCCGCCGCCCAGGCCGCCCTCGCCCTGCGCGACACCGTGGAAGCGTTCGGCTGGGCCACCCCCGGTCTGTCCCGGCGCCTGCAGAAGGCGGTGGCCCGGCCGGCCGGTGCCGCGTGGGACCTTGCCATCGGGATGGACGTGTTCTACCCCGGGGCGACCGAGAACGGGCCCACGTGGGCGGAACGGCTGGTGGCCGCGTACGTAGACCGCCTCACCTACACGGCGACGGGGAACGGCCGTGTCGCGCGGGCCGTGACGGACGTGATGTCGCTGGAGAAGGGGGCGGGGGCGTTGCTCACGCCGAGTGTGCTGGTGGCGGCGGTACGCGGTCCGCTCAAGCCTCCGTTGAGCGGACCTCCCCTGACGGGGGACGAGTTGAAGCGGGCGGGGTTGCAGTAAAGGGAAACCCACTCACCCGGCGAAAGGCCGCTGGGGCATTCCCTGTCCCGCCCTCGGCACCACCAGCAGTGAACCCGCCAACGGGTGCGGGGTGTTCAGGCCCACTCGGGCCGTCGTCACGTACAGGTCGGTGAGGTCGGGGCCGCCGAAGGCGCAGGCGGTGACGCGGGGGGTGGGGAGGGGGATCTCCCGGTCCAGCCGGCCGTCCGGCGTGTAGCGGCGTACCGCCGCGCCGTCCCACAGGGCCACCCACACACAGCCGTCGGCGTCGACGGTGAGGCCGTCGGGGAACCCGGCGCCGTCCTCGATCCCGACGAACGGGCGGCGGCCGGTAGCGCGGCCGTCGGCGAAGTCGAGGACGTCGACGCGGCGGGTGGGCGAGTCGATGTAGTACATGAGCCGCCCGTCGGGGCTCCACCCGGTGCCGTTGCTGACGGCGACGTCGTCGAGGACGACCTCGACGGAACCGTCGCCGGTGATCCGTGAGAGCGTGCCGCCGCCGGGGGCCTCGTCGTAGCGCATGGTGCCCGCCCAGAGGGACCCGTCGGGCGCGACGGCGGCGTCGTTCGCACGGCGCCCGGGAACGGGCTCGCGGTGCAGCCAGGAGAAGGTGTCGTCGGGGTCGAGGAGCGCGACGCCGTCGCGGAGGTTAAGGACCAGACCGCCGCCCGCCCGGGGCTTCACCGCGCCGATGTGCTGCTCGGTCGTACGGACCGTCCTGCGCCCCGAGGCCGGATCGTAGGAGTGGATCCGGGCGCCGAGGATGTCGATCCAGAGCAGTCGCCCGGTGGCCGCGTCCCAGGTGGGGCCCTCACCAAGGGTCGCCTCGGCCCGTACCGCGACCTCGTACGCCGTCGCCGATCCGCGCGTCGCCGTACCGCGCGTCGCCGTACCGCGCGTCGTCATGCCGCGCGTCCTCATGCCGCGCTCCGGTGGCCGAGGCGCTCGGACAGCTCGGCGGCGCCCTTCGCGGCGAGCTGCTCCAGTTCCGTCTGGCGCTCCTCGCTCCAGCGGATCATCGGCACGGAGATGGAGAGCGCGGCGACGACCCGCCCGGCCCGGTCCCGCACCGGCGCGGCCACGCAGGAGACGTCCGGGTTGGACTCGCGGCTCTCCACCGCGATCTGGCGGTGCCGGATCTCGGCGAGGGCCTCCCGCAGGACCGCGGGGTCGGTGATGCTGTTCGGCGTCATCGCGACCAGCTCGGCGCCGTCGGGGATGCGCGAGGCCAGCTCCGGCTCGGGCAGGGACGCCAGCAGCATCTTGCCGACGGAGGTGCAGTGGGCGGGCAGCCGGCGGCCGGCCGCCGACACCATGCGCACGGCGTGGGTGGAGTCGACCTTGGCAATGTAGATGACGTCGGTGCCTTCGAGGATCGCGACGTGTACGGTCTCGTCACAGGTCTCGGCGACCGAGCGGGCCACCTGCTGGCCCTCGGCGGCGAGGTCGAGCTGCTCGGCGTACCGGCTGCCGAGCTGGTAGGGCCGCACACCGAGCCGGTAGCGGCCCGGCTGTCCCGGCACCGGGACGATGTAGGACCGGGCGGCGAGCGTGGTGACCAGTTCGTGCACGGTGGTGCGCGGGAGCTGGAGCTTGCGCACGATGTCGGGGGCGGAGAGCGTGCCGTCCCCGTCGAGGAAGAGCTCAAGAATGTCGAGAGCCCGGGTCACGGCAGGTACGAGGCGTCCCACTTCCGGCCCCCTCCCTTGGGTATCTGTAAGGCTGTGTTCGAAATTTCAACAGCCGATCGGAATGACGAACACAGGCTACTGAAGGTGAGTTCGACCGGGCAATGGCCCTGCCGCAACCCTGCGTTCACGCGGCGCGCGATCAGCGCTCCGGGAGGTAGCCGAACGCGGTGGCCAGCAGTTCCCGCGCCACGGCGGGCGTCCGCTCCCCCTCCGGCAGGCCCGCGTACGCGAACAGCGCCGAGCGCATCGCCCCTACGGAGGCACGGGCGAGCACGGCCGCGCGCAGCGGCGAGGCGGCGTCGGGGTCGTGTTCCGCGAGCCGTTTGGCCAGGGCGTCGGCGAGCCCGTCCTCGAACTGGGTCAGCACCGGCAGGAACTGCCGCACGGGCCGTCCGGGGAAGCGCTGCGGCGGCCCGCTGAACATCAGGGCCGGAGCGCCGGCGGCGATCAGTTCCAGGCAGGCGCCCAGGACGGCGGCGTAGGGGTCCTCGTCGGCGGGCCGGGAGAGCACGCCGGCGCCCATGACCGGGACGAGGTCCAGGACCTCGTCGAGGACCAGGTCCTCCTTGGAGGGGAAGTAGCGGAAGAAGGTCCGCTCCGTGACCCCGGCGGCCGCGGCGATGTCCCGCACGGTCGTCCGCTCGTAGCCACGCTCCTCGAACATGCGGTGCGCGGCCCCCTGGAGGGCCTTCCGGGTCGCGGCCTTGTGCGCCTCACGACGTCCGTGCGGCCCTGCGGCGGAAGCGTCAGTGGATGCCATGAACGGAGTATCGCAGGCGCAAAACCGACGGTGTGGAATCTGTCAGCCATGACAGATTGGGTATGGTGTCAGTCATGACACATTTACGGAGGGGGCGTGCGCCGCGCGGGCGGAACCCCCGCAGGACCCGCCTGGTCACCCTCGGCGTGGTCGGCGCGGTGCTGGTCACCGGGATCGGCGTCGAGGCCGTGGCGCGGCACCGGGCCGCCGACCGGTTCGCGGACCGGATGGAGGAACGCCTGCACACGGCCCTTGACGTGGACTTCGGACCGACACCGGTGGTGCTGCAACTGGCCCGCGGGTCCTTCCCGCAGGTGGAGGTCTCCGGCGAGGACGCCAGCTTCCGCCGGTTCTCCGGCCTCGACCTGCACGCCGAGCTGGCCGACGTGGTCCGCACCGACGACGGACTGTCGGTCGCGGACACGCACGTCAGCGCCGAACTGGCGGAGGCCGCCCTGGCAGACGCCGTCACCACGGTGACCGGGGGCGGGGTGAACATCGCGGGCGTCTCCACCGATCAGGAAACGGGCGAACTGGTGGTGCACGCCGGTCCCGCGGGCCGGATCTCCATCGGTTTCCGGCCTGTGCTCGACCCCGAGGGGCAGGGCGTCCGGTTCGAGCGCACCGGGGTGCGCCTGGGCGAGCGCGCCGTCCCGGACGTCCTGGCCGACCAGTTCCTCGGCGACACCCCCCAGGAGGTGGACCTCTCCGGGCTCCCCCTCGACCTGGAACCGGAAGCGGTCGCCGTCACCGCCGAGGGACTGCGCCTGGAGCTGGCCGGAGGCAGCACGACCGTGGAGACCTGAGCCCTACGCCCCCTCACCCATCCCGTCACTCGCCCCCTCACCCTTCCCGTCACTCGCCCCCTCACCCACCCGTCACCCGCCCCGTCCCCTCGCACCTGCCACTACCGCACGAGGAGCATCACCGTGGCGACTTGGCTCTACCGGCTCGGTATCGGCGCCTACCGCCGCCGCCGGCTCGTCCTGGCGGCCTGGTCCGCCGTGCTGACCGCCGCCGTATCGGCGCTGCTCGTCGTGGGCGGGTCGCTCGACAACGAGTTCACCATTCCCGGCTCGGAGTCCCAGCAGGCCCTGGACACGATGGCCGAGGACTTCCCCGCCGCCGCGGGCACCAGCGCCCAGATCGTGTTCACCGCGCCCGAGGGCACACGGATCACCGATCCGTCGGCCGAGCGGGGCATCCAGCAGACCCTGGCCGCCGCCCAGGACGCCCCGCAGGTCACTGTGGTGATCCCGCCCGACCTGGCCGGCACCGTGACCCCCGACGGACGGACCGCGCTCGCCCAGGTCGGCTACGACGTCAGCCGCTCCGACCTCGACGACGGCACGCTCGACGCGCTGGAGGAGACCACCCGGGCCGCCGAGGAGGCGGGACTGGAGGTCTCCGTGGGCGGTCAGGCGTACGGGAACGGGGTGCTCACCCCCACCGTCCTCGAACTGCTCGGTGTCGTGGTCGCGCTGGCGGTGCTCGCCGTCACCTTCGGCTCGCTGCTCGCCGCCGGGATGCCGCTGCTGACCGCCTTCGTCGGGATCGGCACGGGCCTCGCCGGGCTGCTGGCGCTGTCCTCGGGGGTTACGGTGTCGTCGACCGCGCTGAGCCTCGCGCTGATGCTCGGGCTCGCCGTCGGCATCGACTACGCGCTGTTCGTGCTCTCCCGGCACCGGACGCAGCTCGCACAGGGGATGGAGCCCCGCGAGTCGGCGGGACGGGCGGTCGGCACGGCGGGCAGCGCGGTGGTCTTCGCCGGTACGACGGTGGTCATCGCGCTGGTGGGCCTGGTCGTGGTGCGGATCCCGTTCCTGACGGTCATGGGCCTGAGCGCGGCGGCGACCGTGCTGATCTCCGTCCTGGTGGCGGTGACGCTGCTGCCCGCGCTGTTCGGCCTCGCCGGCGCCCGCCTCACGCCACGCCCGGGGTCACGCGCCGCGCGGCGGGCGGCGGCCGACGGGGAGGCCGCAGCGACGGACACCGAGGCCGCGGACACCGACGCGGCGGACACCGGCGCGGCGGACACCGGCGCGACGGAGGACGTCCAGGCGGCGAAGGAAGGCGTCCCGGAGCGGGGCGCGGACGCGAAGGAAGACGTCCCGGCGCATGGCGCCGACGGTGATGCCGGTGATGCCGGTGATGCCGGTGATGCCGGTGGTGCCGGGAGCGCCCCCGCTCAGCCGTCCGCGCTCGGCCGGCGCTGGGCCCTGCTCGTCACCCGGCGTCCGCTGCTCGTCGTCGTCGGCGCCGTCGCCGCCCTCGTCACCCTCGCCCTGCCCGCCGCCGACCTGCGGCTCGCGCTGCCCGACAACGGGACGGCGGCGCACGGCACTTCGCAGCGGGAGACCTACGACACCGTCGAGCAGGCCTTCGGGCCCGGCTTCAACGGGCCGCTGCTGGTGCTCGCCGAGGCGGACGCCCCCGGGGAGGCCGGACAGCGGCAGGCCGCGGCGGTCACGGAGTGGCTGGCGGGGCTGGAGGGGGTGGCGAAAACCGGGCAACCGCAGTACGCGCCGGAGTCCGGGCGGGCCGTGATCCAGGTCGTGCCGGAGGGCGGACCGCAGGACGAGCCCACGCAGGACCTCGTGGACGCCATCCGCGACGACGCGACCGCGGTCGAGCGGGAGACCGGCGCCGCGGTGTCGGTCACCGGGACCACGGCGATCGGGATCGACGTGTCCGACCGGCTGAGCGCGTCGCTCCTGCCGTTCGCCGCCGTGGTCGTCGGGCTCTGCCTGATCCTGCTGCTGGTGGTGTTCCGGTCCCTGGTCGTGCCGGTCAAGGCGACCATCGGCTTCCTGCTCTCGGTCGGGGCGTCCTTCGGCGCGGTCGTGGCCGTGTTCCAGTGGGGCTGGCTCGCCGAGGCACTGGACGTGGCCAGGACCGGCCCCGTGGTCAGCTTCCTGCCGATCGTGCTGATGGCGGTGCTCTTCGGTCTCGCCATGGACTACGAGGTCTTCCTGGTGTCCGGCATGCGGGAGGAGTGGGTGCGCACCGGCCGGGCCGGGCCGGCCGTCGTCGACGGGGCCGGACATGCCTCGCGGGTGGTGACGGCGGCCGCGCTCATCATGTTCTTCGTCTTCGCCAGCTTCGTGACGACCGAGGACGCCATCGTCAAACCCATCGCGTTCTCCCTGGCGTTCGGAGTACTCGTGGACGCCTTCGTCGTCCGGATGACGCTGGTACCGGCGGTCCTGGCGCTGGTGGGGCGGCACGCCTGGTGGCTGCCACGCGGCCTGGACCGGATGCTGCCCGACCTGGACATCGAGGGCTCACGGCTGGGCGAGCCCAGCCGTGAGCCGGCCCCGGACGAACCCGAGCGACCGCTGACCGAAGTCAATTCGCACTCCGGCTGATTTACTCCGGACTTTCAACAGAATCTCGGTCCGGCCGACAGAACCGGACCCGATCACGCAGATTCGGCCCGCCCCCGACGGTTCACCCGGGGGCGGGCCAAAGTTTTTCGCATCGTCAGGCATTACCGCCGAGTAAATTCACCTTGGAACATTTGATTCCGCCAGAACTTCCGTGTTTGACTGGCAGCGCCGGAAAGACATCCGGATCACTTCGGTGAGAGCCATCAGGCTCCACCCATCTTCATGCGCCCATCCCGGGCGCATCTTCATCGTGGCGCTCTGACCTGTGCAAAGATGCCAGAGCCGGACGCCATTGGCGCGCACGATTCCCATTCTCGCCGTAGGCCAACGCGGCTGATTTCCGCCGCCCAAAAGCCAAGGGAACACGCATGCACCTCGAAGCGAAAATCGCTCCTGCGCCTCACGGGATGCGCGCTGCCGCGCGCCCGGTAATCACCGGAGCAGCACACTTCTTTCCGGACACAAAAACCAGCCAGGGCGATCTGTGGCAGGAATTCTTCCTGGAGCACTACAACGGTTTGCCGCTGGCTCGCCGGATATTCGAGAATTCCGGAATCAGCTCCCGGTCCACGGCCGTTGACCCGCGCGCCGAGCGAGAGGTGTCCGGCTGGAGCACCGGCCGCCGCATGGAGCGCTACATCGAGGAGGCCGTGCCCCTGGGCCGGCGCACCGTCTCCGCCGCCCTGGAGTCCGCGGGCCTCGCGCCGTCGGACGTGGGCATGCTGGCCGTGGCCTCCTGCACCGGCTACACCACGCCCGGCCTCGACCTGCGCCTCGCGGACGAACTGGGCATGAGCAGCAAGGTCCAGCGGCTCTTCATCGGCCACATGGGCTGCTACGCCGCCGTCCCCTCGCTCGGCGCCGTCGCCGACTTCGTCGCCTCGCGCGGCCGTCCCGCGGTCCTGCTCTGTCTGGAGCTGACCTCGCTGCATGTGCAGCCGCCCACCGAGGACATGGAACAGATCGTGGCCCACGCGCTGTTCGCGGACGCCGCCGCCGCCGTGGTCCTGGAGCCCGACGCCGGCTCCGGCTTCGAGGTCGTCGACGTCGTCGCGGTCACCGACCACAGCACCGCCGACCTCATGAGCTGGCAGATCACCGACCTGGGCTTCAAGATGGGCCTCTCGCCGAAGGTGCCCGACGTGCTCGCGCAGCACGTCGGCGAGGTGGTCCGCGACCAGCTGCTCGCCCCGCACGGGCTCACGCCCGAGGAGGTCACAGGCTGGGCCGTGCACCCCGGCGGCAAGCGCATCCTGGAGGTGGTCGGCGAGCGGCTGGACCTGCCCGCCGAGGCACTCGACGCGTCCTACGGCGTGCTCGACGAGTGCGGCAACTGCTCCTCACCGACCGTCCTGATGGTCCTGGAGCGCCTTCCGCGCACCGACGGCCCGGTGGTCGCCATGGCCTTCGGCCCCGGCCTGACCCTCTACGCGGCCCTGCTGCGCAGGTCCTGACGCCTGCCGGAGTGCCGGCGGACCCCACTCCGCCGGCCCGTCCGGAGCGCCTTCCCGCACGACCAGGACACATCAAGGACGCACGGAAGGAACAGCTGCGCCATGCACCACACCACCTCACCGGGCCAGGTCTTCGTCACCGGCACCGGCCGCTGCGGCTCCACACTGGTCTCCGAGCTGCTGCGCGAGCACCCGAGGGCGCTCAGCCTGTCCGAGCTCTTCAACTACCTCACCGACATGTACCGGACCACCGCCGCGGTCTTCCCCGAGGGCACGCTCTCGGCGGAGGAGTTCTGGCGGATCCTGTCCTCCCGCAACACCGTCAACCGGCTGCTGGGCGCCCACGGGCTCTCCCCCAGCGAGGTCCTCTACCGCCCCTCCGCGACCAGCCGGTTCCAGGCCGACACCGGCATCCCGGCGGTCCTGATGACCACGCTCCCCCATCTCACCGACACCCCGGACGAGTTGTACGACGAACTCCGGGAGGCGGTGGCCGCGTTCCCCGCCGCCCCGGTCGGCGACCACTACCGGCGCATGTTCGCCTGGCTGTGCGCCCGGTTCGGCAGGACGCTGTGGGCCGAGCGCAGCGGCGGTTCACTGATCCTCGCGGGCCGGTTCAGCGAGCACTTCCCCGACGCCCGCTACCTGCACATCGTGCGGGACGGCCGGGACACCGCGCTGTCGATGAGCCGGCACACCGGATTCCGGATGGGCGCGGTGGTGATGGCGCTGAACCTCACCCTCGGCCGCGACCCGTACGCCGAGACCGCGACTCCGGACACCGGGACCGCGACTCCGGACACCGAAGGGGACCTGGGCTTCGTACCGGAGGAGTTACTGCCGTTCCTGCCGGACCGTTTCGACGCGGACGCCGTGCGGGACTACCGGCTCCCGGCCTCGCTGTTCGCCGCGTACTGGTCCGACGAGATGCAGCGCGGCATGGACGCGCTGTCCAGGCTCCCCCAGGAGAACGTGCTGCACCTCTGGTACGAGGACCTGCTCTGCGCGCCCGAGGAGTCCCTGCACCGTGTCGGCGAGTTCCTCGGCGCGGACTTCGTCGACGCGGACTGGGAGCGCCGGTGCGCGGCGATGGTGGGCACCCCCTCCTCCTCCTGGCGGGACCTGCCGGACGCCGAGCGCGAGGAACTGGACCGGGCGTGCTCCGCCGGGTTCGCCGTGCTCGCCGCGCACGGTGTCGTCCCCAGGGCCGGTACGACGGCGGGGAGCATCGCATGAGGACCCCGCCGTCCGTGGGCGCCACGGTGTGGCTGACCGGGCTGCCCAGTTCCGGCAAGACGACGCTGGCCCAGGCACTGGCGAGCCGCCTCACCCGCGAGGGGCAGCGGGTCGAGGTGCTCGACGGCGACGAGATACGCACCTTCCTCAGCGCCGGTCTCGGCTTCACCCGCGAGGACCGGGACACCAACGTGCAGCGCATCGGCCTGGTCGCGGAGGTACTGGCCCGCAACGGCATCCTGGTGCTGGTCCCGGTCATCGCGCCGTACGCCGACAGCCGGGAGGCGGTCCGCAAACGGCACGAGGCGAGCGGCACCCCGTACCTGGAGGTGCATGTCGCGACACCGGTCCAGGTGTGCGCCGTACGCGATGTGAAGGGCCTGTACGCGCAGGCCCGCGCCGGACGGCTGTCCGGGCTCACCGGCGTCGACGACCCCTACGAGCCTCCGAGCCGTCCCGATGTGCGGGTGGAGACCCAGCTCCAGTCCGTGGAGGAGTCGGTGGACGCCGTGCACGAGCTGATGACCCGACGGGGGCTGCTGTGACCACGGCCCCCGCACGGCTCGGGCTCACCGACGTCCTGGAGGCGGAGGCGACCTACATCTTCCGGGAGGTGGCCGGCGAGTTCGAGCGGCCGGTGCTGCTGTACTCCGGCGGCAAGGACTCCGTGGTCATGCTGCACCTGGCGCTCAAGGCGTTCGCGCCCGCGCCGCTGCCGTTCACGTTGCTGCACGTCGACACCGGGCACAACTTCCCGGAGGTGCTCGCCCACCGGGACCGTACGGTGGCCGAGCACGGGCTCACCCTCCATGTGGCCTCGGTGCAGGACTACATCGACCGGGGCGCCCTGCGCGAACGTCCCGACGGCACCCGCAACCCGCTCCAGACGCTCCCGCTGCTGGAGGCGATCCGGCGCGGCCGGTTCGACGCGGTGTTCGGCGGCGGGCGGCGCGACGAGGAGAAGGCGCGGGCCAAGGAGCGGGTCTTCTCCCTGCGGGACGAGTTCGGCACCTGGGACCCGCGCCGTCAGCGGCCCGAGCTGTGGCAGCTCTACAACGGCCGCCATCTGCCCGGTGAGCACGTACGGGTCTTCCCGCTGTCCAACTGGACCGAGCTGGACGTGTGGCAGTACATCGCCCGCGAGGGCATCGAGCTGCCCTCCATCTACTTCGCGCACGAGCGGGAGGTGTTCCTGCGCTCCGGGATGTGGCTGGCGCCGGGCGGCTGGGGCGGCCCGCGGGACGGCGAACCGGTGGAGCGGCGCCGGGTGCGGTACCGGACCGTGGGCGACATGTCCTGCACCGGTGCCGTGCTGTCGGAGGCCTCGGGGGTCGACGAGGTGATCGTCGAGATCACCGCGTCCCGGCTCACCGAGCGCGGCGCCACCCGCGCCGACGACCGGCTGTCGGAGGCCGCGATGGAGGACCGCAAACGCGAGGGGTACTTCTGACGTGACCCCGGACACCGCCTTCCTCGGCCAACCGCCCCACTCCACCGCCGCGTTGATGATGCGCGACATCTTCCAGGAAACCCGGTCCCGGCTGACCGCCGGCGCCCGCCCCCAGAAAGGACGAGTGAACCCCATGGCCACCGCCCGGCCCTCCCAGGAGACAGCGGCCGAGGCCGACCTGCTCCGCTGGGCCACCGCCGGCTCGGTCGACGACGGCAAGTCCACCCTCGTGGGACGGCTCCTGCACGACTCGAAGTCCGTGCTCGCCGACCAGTTGGAGGCCGTCACCCGTGCCTCCTCCGGCGAGGGACCCGACCTCGCCCTGCTCACCGACGGACTGCGCGCCGAGCGCGAGCAGGGCATCACCATCGACGTCGCCTACCGCTACTTCGCCACGCCCCGGCGGCGGTTCATCCTCGCCGACACCCCGGGTCACGTGGAGTACACCCGCAACATGGTCACCGGCGCCTCCACGGCCGCGCTGACCGTGATCCTGGTCGACGCCCGCAAGGGCGTGGTCGAGCAGACCCGGCGGCACGCGGCCGTGGCGGCGCTGCTGGCGGTGCCGCACGTCGTTCTCGCCGTCAACAAGATGGACCTCGTCGCGTACGAGCGGTCCGTGTTCCGTTCCGTCGTCGAGGAGTTCGGCCGGATCTCCGCGGGGCTCGGCGCTCCCGCGGCCACCGCGATCCCGATCTCCGCGCTCGCCGGTGACAACGTCGTCGAGCGGTCCACGCGCATGGACTGGTACACCGGCCCGACCGTCCTCGGCCATCTGGAGAGCGTCCCCGTCGAGGACGACCCGACCGGCGAACCCGCCCGGTTCCCGGTCCAGTACGTCATCCGGGCCGGCGACACCCGGCTCTACGCCGGTCAGGTCGCCTCCGGCGCGCTGCGGGTCGGCGACCGGGTCACGGTGCTGCCGTCCGGGCGCACCACCACCGTCGCGGGCATCGACGTGCTGGGCGCCCCGGCCGGGCTGGTCCGCGCCCCGCAGTCCGGGGCGCTCCGGCTCGCCGACGAACTCGACGTCAGCCGCGGCGATCTGATCGTCCCGGCCGGGGCGCTGCCCACGGTGTCCCGGGACATCGAGGCGGCCGTGTGCCATCTGCACGAACGCCCCCTCAGGCCCGGCGACCAGGTGCTGCTGAAGCAC
Organism: Streptomyces sp. NPDC048002; assembly: GCF_040653275.1. NCBI lineage: Bacteria > Bacillati > Actinomycetota > Actinomycetes > Kitasatosporales > Streptomycetaceae > Streptomyces > Streptomyces sp. NPDC048002. Next base: position 546,356 of record NZ_JBEZNL010000001.1, read on the forward strand.
ACCGCGCGCACGGTGCGCGCGGTGGTCCGCCGTATCCCGGGACCCGGCCGCCTGCGTCTGAACGACATCGGCCAGGTGTTCCTGCGCACCTCCGAACGCCTGGCGTTCGACCGGTACGAGGAGAGCCGGCGCACCGGTTCCTTCGTGCTGATCGACCCGGCCGACGGATCCACGCTGGCCGCCGGGATGATCGGCGCGACAGCCCCGGGAACCCTCGATGCGGCTGCCTGAGCCCGGCCCCGCGGCATCCCGCGCCCGGCGCCCGTTCGGTGTGGCTCTCACCCTGCTGCTGGTGCTGGTCGTGGCCGCGGGCTGCGGCTACGGGTCCCGGGCGCCGGTGGCCGCGGTTCCGGCGGCGGGCACCGGACCGGCGCTGTCGGCGGACGAGGTGTCCGTCGGCTACTTCGCCAACGTCGCCCACGCCACCGCGCTCGCCGGGGTGCAACGGGGCTACCTCACGCGCGAGTTGGGCGGTACCCGGTTGCGCACGCAGGTCTTCAACGGCGGCCCGTCGGCGTTGGAGGCCCTCAACGCGGGGGCCGTGGACATCGCGTGGATGGGACCGTCGCCCGCGGTCAACGGCTATCTGCGGTCCGGGGGGAAGGGGGTGCGGATCGTCTCGGGCGCCGCGTCGGGCGGGGTCGCCCTGGTCGTCGACGAGGACGCGAAGGTGCGCGGCACCGACGTCCGGGGGCTGAGGATCGCCACCCCGGAGGCCGGCAACACCCAGGACGTCGCCCTGCTGCACTGGATCCACGAGCAGGGCTGGGACGTCGACCCGCGCACCGGCCGCGGTGACGTCACCGTGGTCCGGCAGTCGTCCAAGGAGATACCGACCAGCTTCCGCAGGGGAACGATCGACGGCGCCTGGGTGCCGGAGCCGGTCGCCGCCCAGCTCGTCGCGGCCGGCGGGCGGGTCCTCCTCGACGAGTCCGACCTGTGGGACGACGGCGTGTTCGTCACCGCCCTGGTCGTGGTCGACCCGTCGTTCCTGGCCGACCATCCGGACGTCGTCGAGGCCGTCCTTCGGGGCGCGGTACGGACCGGCGCCTGGCTGCGGGACAACCCGGCGGACGGGAAGACGGCCGTCAACGACGCCATCGAGAACGTGACCGGCCGACGGCTGGACTCCGCCGTGCTCGACGCGGCCTGGCGGCATGTGAGCCTCACCGACGATCCGCTCGCCGCGACCCTCGCCGAGCAGGCGGACCGGGCCGGCCGGCTGGGGCTGCTGGACCTCCCGGACGGCGCGCGGGACACCGGCACCCGGGCGGCGCTGCGCGGGATCTTCGATCTGCGCCCCCTCAACCGGGTCCTCGCCGAGCGGCGCGCACCGGCCGTGGACGACGCGGACCTCGGGCTCGCGGTGCCCGCATCCGACTGACCCTCCGGGCAGCCATGCCCGCACAGCGAAGGATGTGATGACATGTCAGAAACGGCGCTGCGGACCTCGTCCCCGGCCCGCCCCCTGGCTCTGGCGCAGGTGGCGGAACCAGCCGTACGGCTCACCCACGTCTCCAAGTGGTTCGACACCGCAGGTCGGCGCCAGACCGTCCTGGACGACATCGAACTGACCGTCCACCGAGGGGAGTTCGTCTGTGTGCTCGGGGCCTCGGGGTGCGGTAAGTCGACCCTGCTCAACCTGGTGGCCGGACTCGACCGGCCGTCCGCGGGCGCCATCGAGGTGACCGGCGGCCGACGGCCCGCGCTGATGTTCCAGGACCACGCCCTGTTCCCCTGGCTCACGGCGGGCCGGAACGTCGAACTCGCCCTGCGGCTGCGCGGTGTGCCCCGGCGCGAGCAGCACGACGAGGCCCGCCGGCTGCTGGAACTGGTGCGGCTGAAGGACGCCCACGGCAAACGCGTCCACGAGTTGTCCGGCGGTATGCGCCAACGGGTCGCCCTGGCCCGCGCGCTCGCCCAGGACAGCGACGTCCTGCTGATGGACGAGCCGTTCGCCGCGCTCGACGCCATCACCCGGGACGTCCTGCACGACGAACTCAAGCGGGTCTGGGCGGAGAACGGGCTCAGCGTCGTCTTCGTCACCCACAACGTCCGGGAGGCGGTCCGGCTCGGCCGGCGGATCGTGCTGCTCTCCTCCCGCCCCGGCCGGGTGGCCCGCGAGTGGACCGACACCGGCCTCCCGGAGGCCGCGCTGACCGCGCGGATCACCGACGCCCTGCGGGAGGAGATCCGCCGCCATGGGCGCGGGTGAGACGGTGGCGGCCGGGAAGGGTGGGCGCGAGGACCGGGACACCGCGGCCGTCGAGGCCGGTCTCGACGCGCTGGACAGCACGGCGACCGCGGCCCGGACTCCACTGCGGCAGACGCTCCGGGAACGGGCGCTGCCACCGGTGGCCGCCGTCGTCCTGGTGCTGCTCGCCTGGCAGTTGGCGTACGAGGCCGAGATCAGACCGGACTATCTGCTGCCCTCGCCGGCCGACGTGGGGCGGGCGCTGTCGGACCAGTGGTACGAGGGCACGCTGTTCTCCACGGTCTGGACGAGCATGTGGCGCGGCGCCCTCGGTTTCGCGGCGGCCGTCGCCCTCGGCACCGCGCTGGGACTGCTGCTCGGCGCGGTGCGGACCCTGCGGGTCGCGCTCGGTCCCGTGCTGTCGGGGCTCCAGTCGCTGCCGTCGGTGGCGTGGGTGCCGGCCGCCGTCGTGTGGTTCGGGCTGACCGACGCCACGATCTACGCGGTCGTCCTGCTGGGCGCGGTGCCCTCGGTCGCGAACGGGCTGCTGGCGGGCGTGGACCAGGTCCCGCCGCTCTACCTGCGGGCCGGACAGGTCCTCGGCGCGTCCGGGTTCGCCCGGGTCCGGTACGTCCTGCTCCCCGCGGCCCTGCCCGGCTACCTGGCCGGGCTCAAGCAGGGCTGGGCGTTCTCCTGGCGCTCCTTGATGGCCGCCGAACTCATCGCCAGTTCGCCCGAGTTGGGGCTCGGGCTCGGGCAACTGCTGGAGAACGCCCGCACCTACCAGGACATGGCCCTGGTGCTGGCCGCCATCGGGGAGATCCTGGTGGTCGGCATCGCCGTCGACCTGCTGCTGTTCGCGCCGCTGGAGCGGCGGGTGCTGCGCTCGCGGGGGCTGGCGGTGGCCCGGTAGTGACGAGCGGAGCACCCTCGCGCACGCCGTCTGCTGTACTGGCCCGGTGAGCGCGACCACCGGTTCGGGACCCACGTGGCTGCTGCGGCTGGCGCCGTCCGCGGTGCCGCCGGAACCGGCGTGTCCACCGGAGACGCTGGCCCTGGCGGAACGGCCGCTGGGTCCCGGACCGGTCGGCTGGGGTGTGGAGGTGGCCCGGGACATGGCCGCGCACATCGTGCGGCAGGTGCCCGAGCACGGCACCCCGGGCGCGTACCCGCAGTTCCGGCGGGCGGTGGAGGCGACCGTGCTGACGGCGCTGCGCGGCCTCGTCACCGAACCGGAGCCGACCGCCTCGCTGGTCGCCCCGGAGGCGGTGGCCTGGAACGCCGAACTGGCCCGCCGCGAGATCCCCTTGGAGCAGGTGCTGCGCGGGGTGCGGCTGGGCCACGCCCATCTGCACGCGCGGCTGATGGCGGCCCTGGACCGGGAACCCGCCCACATCCGTGCCCGGGAGGTGCGCCGGATCAGCGAACTGCTCTTCGTGTACGCCGATGTCCAGGCCAGCACCCTCGCCGAGGAGTACGTCGCCGAACGGGACCGGTGGCGGCGCAGCACCGAGGCCGCCCGGCGCCGGACGGTGGAGGACCTGCTCGCCGGACGGCTGATCGGCGGGGCGGTCGCCGCCCGCACGCTGGGCTACGAACTCGCCCGCCATCACACGGCGTTCATCGTGACCTCACCCTCCCCGGACACCTCCGCCGACGCACTGCGCCGGCTGGCGGCGGACCTGTGCCGCGCGGCCGGGGGCGAGAACCTGCTGGCCGTGACGGCGGACCCCACCGAGCTGTGGGCCTGGGCCTGCTGGCCGGCCGAGCCGGCCCGCGAGGCGCTGGCCGCCCTGCCCGCGCTGGTCCCGGAGCGCCGGCCGCTGCGGGCGGCGATCGGACCCGTGGCCTACGGCGTGGAGGGCTTCCGGAGCAGCCATCGCTGCGCCCGGGAGGCCGAGCGGGTGGCCCGGCTCCGCGGCTCGGGCTGGCTGTGCGACTACACCGAGGTGAGCGCGGCGGCACTGCTCACCTCGGACACGGAGCACGCGCGGTGGTTCGCGGCGCGGGTGCTGGGGGCACTCGGGGCGGACGATCCGCGGACCCGGGAGCTGCGGGAGACCCTGCGGGTGTACCTCGCGGAGGGGCGCAGTCCGCAAGGGGCGGCCGAGCGGCTGTTCGTGGCGCGCAACACGGTGACGTACCGGGTGCGGCGGGCCGTGCAGGTGTGGGGGCGGCCGTTGGGCGCGGACGCGCTGGAGCTGCGGATGGCACTGGAGATCGCCCGGCTGCTGGGGCCGTGACGGTCCGGAGCCCCGGACCGGGCATGGCCCCCGGTCCCAAACGGCGGCCGGAGTCTGTGCCACCGGCCCAAAGCCCGCGGGGCGCCACCACCGTTCACTGCAAGGAAGACCAACAGCACCTGACGCGCGCCCCAACGCGTACCCGCAGCCGTACCCCCTCACCCCTCCGGGAGCCGCCATGCCCTCGTCCCCCACGACCGAGGCCAGCCCCACCGCACCCACCCGCCGCACCCTGCTGCGCACCGCCGCTGCCGCCTCCGCCCTCACCACCGCCGCCGCCGCGCCGACCCCGCACCCCGCGCGGGCCGCCGCCCGGTCGGTCAGGGGCACGGAGCTGATCCTGCTCGGCACCGGCGGCGGCCCGGTCCCCATGCACGGCCGGTCCGGGATCTGCTCGGCGCTGGTGGTCGACGGGCGGGCCTATCTCGTGGACTGCGGCCCCGGGGCCTTCGGCCGGTACGCGCAGGCCTGGCTGACGCCGGAGCAGCTGACGGCCGTCTTCGTCACCCACCTGCACTCCGACCATCTGGCGGACCTGTACGCCCTGTTGTGGCTGCGGTTCGGCGGGTTCCAGCCGCTGGGCGGCCCGGTGCACATCCACGGTCCGGGTTCGGCAGGAACCCTGCCCGCCGTCCGGCCCAAGGGGCGGGCGGTGCGGACGGTCTGCCCGTCGCGTCCGGCGCCGGGCACGGAGGAGCTGATCGCCGGGCACATCGCCGCCACCGCGTACGACGTCAACGTGCGCATGCGCAGCGAGGGCTGGCCCGACCTGCGCACCCTGATCCGCCCGCACGACGTGCGGGTCCCGCTGCCGAAGGGGGCGGGGCCGCGCGGGCTGATGGCGCCGCCGATGGAACCGTTCGAGGTGATGCGGGACGACCGGGTCCGGGTGACGGCGGTACTCGTCGAGCATCCGCCGGTGTTCCCCTCCTTCGCCTACCGTTTCGACACGGCCGACGGTTCGGTGGTGTTCAGCGGCGACACCGCGCCGTGCGGGAACGTGGCGCGCCTGGCAAAGGGCGCGGACGTCCTGGTGCACGAGGTGATGGACCTCCCGACGCTGGCCCTGGGCGGGCTGCGGCCCGCGCAGATGCGGCACATGGAGATCAGTCACACGGACGTGACCCGGGTGGGCCCGATCGCCGAACGGGCGGGCGTGGGCACCCTGGTACTGAGTCATCTGGTGCCCGGCGCCACCAACGTGGTCCCCGACTCGACCTGGCACACCAGGGCGAGCAAGGGCTACTCGGGCCGGGTGATCGTGGGCAACGACCTCGCCCGGCTGCCCGTGGGAGCCGGGCGGACCTGACCCGGGCCGCTCACGAGAGGCCCAGTCGCCCCCGCAGCCGCTGGGCCCTCAGCACCAGTTCCAGTTCGAAGCGGCGGTCCGGGTCGTCGATCTCGTCGCCCCACAGTTCGCGGATCTGGCGCAGGCGGTAGCGGACCGTCTGGGGGTGGACGCCCAGGCGGGCCGCGACCTCCGGGGCGCCGCCCCTGGTCTCCAGCCAGGCCAGCAGGGTCTCGGCCAGGCGGCGGCCGTGGGTGGGGCCGCAGTGGCCGAGGGGGGCCAGGCAGCGTACGGCCAGGTCGTCGATGAGTTCCTCGGGCTGGAGCAGGACCAGCGCCTCGGTGTGTTCCGTGCAGTAGAGGACCTCGCCGGCCGGTAGCAGCCCGCGTTCCATGAGGCGTACGGCCGCTTCCGCCCAGCGGAGCGACTTGGCCGCGTGGGCGAGCGGCACGGGCGGGCCGATCGCGCCGGACCAGCCGGTCAGGGCCCGGTGGAGGAGCTCCGAGCGGCCGGCGGCGTCCGGTTCGGGGACGACCATGCGGGGCTGTTCGTAGTCCATGTCGAGGAGGACACCTTGGCCGACGGCGGGGGCCACCGCCTCCCGGGCGGGGCGCAGCAGGACGCCGATCGCCACCTTTCCGGGCAGCGGCCAGCCGATGCGGGCGGCCCGCTCGGAGAGGGCGTCGGCGGGGTCGCCGCGGTGATGCTCGGCCAACAGCCATTCCATCAGGCGGCGTTGGAGGCGCAGTCGTTCGCCCGCCTGGCGGGCGGCGGCCTCGGCGTAGCCGCGGACGGACTGGTCGACCAGTCCGTCGAGGTATTCGTAGCCCGCGTCGACGAGTTCGTACATCGCCGGGGGCGGGATCTCGACGCGCTGGCCGATGTCGGCGAAACGGCGCCAGGCCAGCCGGACGCCCATGCGGTAGATGGCCTGGAGGGAGTCGAGGCTGCGGCCGTTGAGTCCCTCGCCGCGGCCGAAGTCCTGGAAGACTCCGGGGGGTACGGTCGGGCGGCCCTCCGCCGTCTCCAGGTGCTGGACGAAGACCTCGATGGCACGGCGGATGCCGACGAGGGCCATCGGCTCGCCCGACTCGTCGAGCACGACGGGCAGATGGGGGTACTCGCGGCGGATCTCGGTCATGATCTGCTCGGCGAGTTCGGGTGCCTCGGCCATGGCGATCGCGGCGAAGCGGCGCACTTGGAGCCGGGGGACGTCGTGCCAGGCCGAGCGGGTGGAGAGGGCGTCGGTGCGGGCTGCGGACGGCACCGGTCAACTCCCCTGGCCGACTTGCTCGTAGGTGATCAGGGGATTGTTCGGCTGGTCGGGGGTGGCCTCCAGCAGGGCGACCACGCCGAGCGCGGCACCGACCGCCAGGGCGGCGGCGAGCGCGACGGTCAGCGCGGCGGCGAGCAGTCTGGACATCGCAGGGTCAGCCTCTCTGTACGGCCGCTTCGGGCCGACGGCCGTGAATGGCCGCTGTTCGGTCGCCCCACCCGGGCTTCCCGTCCCTGCCTGTCGAGTCCCCAGTGTCAACATGACATTGACACCGCGTCAAGGGGCGCCTACGGTTCCCGGCCCAGACGGGTGCCGCGGACCGAACCGCGCCGCACCCCCTCTCGCACGCGCACCTTTCCCCTCGGCGCGGCCGCCTCCCCCGTCGCGTCGTCCCGAGCCCCTGGAGTGCCCGGATGCGCCGTACAGCTTCACCCTTTTCGCTGATCCTGCTGGGTCTCGGCACCTTCCTGCTGGTACTGGCGCCCCTGCTCGCCTGGTACGTACAGCCGCGGGCCGCCGTGAACCCGATCGACATCGACACCACCGCCGTCTACAAGGGCACCGGCAGCGTGTTCGACCTGGAGAAGGTCGCCACCGTGCCGGACCAGACCATCACCGTCACACAGCGGGTACGCGGAAACGTCGCGGAGAGTGACGGCGACAAGGCCGTGTGGGACGTGATCACCACGGTCGACACCGACAAGTCGCTGCCCGCCGAAGACCCTTACGACGCGCTGGACTTCTCCCCGCACCGCTGGGTGATGGACCGGCAGACCACGAAGCCGGTGCACTGCTGCGAGGAGAAGCCCTACTTCGAGGGCGAGGCGTACCTGAAGTTCCCGTTCGACGTGGAGAAGCGGGACTACCGCTGGTGGGACAACACCCTGCGCGGGACGGTCACGATGAGTTACCGCGGCACCAAGGAGGTCCAGGGGTACACCGGTTACCGGTTCACCGCCTCGGTGCCGGCGACGAAGACCGGGACGCGGCTGGTGCCGGGGCGGCTCGTCGGCATGGACGACACTCCGCAGGTGCTGGCCGAGGAGTGGTACGCCAACCACGGCCTGGAGTTGGTGGTCGACCAGTCCACGGGCCGTGTGCTGTACGCACAGACGGGACCGCGTCGCACCCTGCGCGCGCCGGGCGAGGAGAAGGACGCCGCCGTGCTGCTGGACAGCCGGAAGATCTCGTTCACCACTGCAACGCAGAAGGAGGCGGTGGAGCGGGCCGAGGAGGACAGCGGGCTGCTGCGGCTGGTGGGGCTGACCCTGCCGATCGGTGCGGGTGTGGCCGGTTTCGTCCTGGCCGCGGCGGGGGGCGTTTTGGTGGTACGGGGGAGGCAGCGTCCTGGTTCTTCCGGTTCGCCCCGGTCGCCGGTCACGATGTGACGTGACGTCAGCTCTAATAAAGCCGGAAATTGTCACTCGGGTGAGTAGCCGTGGCGAACGGCGGGGCGAAAACTGTCCACCCCACCCGAGCACAACCCGTCCACAGCCAGTCCGTGGAAAGCCCCCGGTTCCCCCACAGAAACGTCCGACGCCGGTACGCCCCGGCCCACTCCACCGCGCACGACCCCACCCCGTCCGTGCACGATCGGCGCGATCCACCCCACGCTGAGTTCCGCACCCCGAGACATGTTGGAGCACCGATGCCCCAGCACGTGCCGTCCCCGCTGCACGCTCCGTTCCCCACGGAGTCGCAGCACCCTCCGGCGCTCCCCCCACATCCGCGCCGAATCGTTTTCCTCGCCCACCGCGACCTGGGGAACCAGGCCGCCGGCGGCTCCGAACTGCTCGTCGACCGGCTGGCCGACGGCCTGACCCGGCTCGGCCACCAGGTCACCCTGCTCTGCGGCGGCCCGGCCTCGCCCACCCTCGAACCGACCCTCGCGGGCGGCGCCCCGTTCCGCGACTACCGGGTCGTGTCGGCGGGCGGCGCCTACGACCACTACCTGCGCGCCCGTTCCGCCTTCGCCCGCCAGGTCGGCGAGACCGACCTGCTGGTCGAGGTCTGCAACGGGGTGCCGTACCTGGCTCCCCTGTGGCACCGCGGTCCCACGCTGTGCCTGGTCAACCACGTCCACACCGACCTGTGGCAGATGCGGTTCGGCGGGCCCCTGGCCCCGGCCGCCCGGCTCGGGCGGAGACTGGAGCACTGGGCACTGACCGGTGCCCGCCGCCGCGGTCTGCTCGTCGCGGTGTCCCCGTCCACGGCGCACGCGCTGCGCGCGATCGGTGTCGAGCGGGAACGCATACGCGTCGTCCACAACGGCGTCGAGGAGCCGGGCCCGCGCGCGGACCGCTCCGCCGAGCCGCTCTTCGTCGCGGTGGGACGGCTCGTCGAGTACAAGCGGATCGATCTGCTGCTGCGGCTCTGGGAGCGGGTACGGCCCGTGACCGGCGGGCGGCTGGTGATCGTCGGCGACGGTCCCGAGCGCCGACGCCTTGAGCAACTGGCCGGTGAGGGAGTCGAGTTCACCGGTCATGTGAGCGAGGCGGAGAAGCACCGGCTGCTCTGCGCGGCCTGGCTGCTGCTGCATCCGTCGGCGGTGGAGGGCTGGGGCCTGGTGGTGACCGAGGCCGCCGCCCGGGAGACGCCCACGATCGCCTTCGACGTCCCCGGACTACGGGACTCCGTCGTCGACGGGGAGACCGGTCTGCTCGCCTCCGGCGAGTCCTCCTTCGCCGCCGCCTGGTGCACCCTCGCCCTCTCCGGCCACCGGCGGGAACTGATGGGCAAGGCCGCCCGGGACCACGCGGCCGGCTACCGCTGGGAGCGGACCGTCCGTCAGTTCCGGGCCGTCGCGGCGGAGGCCGTACGGGGCAGCGCCGCGGAGACCGTACGGGGCAGCGCCGCGGAGACCGTACGGGGCGGCTCCGTGGAGAACGCACGAGGCGGCCGGCCGTCATGAGACCGGTGAAGGATCCGTCGCTGCGCCGCTCCCTGGGCCTCTTCCGCGCCTTCCTGCGCGAGCAGGAGGACCCCGAGGCCTGTTACGCGCTGCTGGCCCGGGACGCCGTCGACCAGGTCGAGTCCTACGACGGCCGGGTCGCCGGGCGGATCGTCGCCGATGTCGGCGGCGGCGGCGGGTACTTCACGGAGGAGTTCCGGCGCCGCGGCGCGCACGCCTACCTCTTCGAGCCGGACCTCGCCGAGCTGGGCGCGAAACCGCCGGAGGGGAGTGTCGTCGCCGACGGCTATCTGCTCCCCCTGCGCGACCGGGTCGCCGACGTCACCTTCTCCTCCAACGTGCTGGAGCACGTGGCGGACCCGCAGACCTTCCTCAGCGAACTGGTCCGGGTGACCCGGCCCGGCGGGCTGATCTACGTGTCGTTCACCAACTGGCTGTCGCCGTGGGGCGGGCACGAATGGGCCCCCTGGCACTACCTGGGTGCCGAGCGGGCCCGCGCCCGCTACCGGCGCCGTACCGGCGGGCCCGCCAAGCACACCCTCGGCGAGAACCTCTTCGCCGTGCACATCGGGCCCACCCTGCGGCAGGTCCGCGCCCGCGACGACGTCACGGTCGTCTCGGCGCGCTCCCGCTACTGGCCCTTCCTCGCGGAGACGGTCGTCAAGGCGCCCGGCATCCGCGAGGTCGCCACCTGGAACCTCCTCCTCATCCTCCGGCGGTGTCCCCCATGACGAGCACGGTCCAGGCTCCACCCCCGGCGGCGGTTCCCACCACCGCCGCCATGGCGGGTCCCCCCGAGGGCCCGCGTTCCCGGCGCTGGCTGCTGGGGTTCTGGGCCGTCGTGTTCGTGCTCCTCCTCGCGGTGCACCCGGGCCGGCAGACCTTCGACACCAAGCTCGGGGTGACCGTCGATCCCGGACGGTTCCTGTCCGACCTGGGGCAGCTCTGGCAGGACCAGAACGGCTTCGGCGGCATCTCCGACCAGTACGCCGGCTACCTCTGGCCGATGCTCCCCTTCTACTGGGTGGCCGACCTCGTACAGCTGCCGGTGTGGCTCGCGGAACGGCTGTGGCTGTCACTGATCGTCTCCGTCGCCTTCTGGGGCGCCCTCAGGCTCGCCGAGCGACTGCGCGTCGGCAGCGGCGCCTCCCGGCTGCTCGCCGCCGGCGCGTACGCGCTGTGGCCGGTGTTCACCGTCGTCATCGGCTCCACCTCGGCCGCCGCGCTGCCCGGCGCGTTCCTGCCCTGGGTGCTGCTGCCGCTCACCGACGAGCGCTACAGCGCGCGGATCGCGGCGGTGCGCTCGGCGCTGGTCATCCCCTTCATGGGCGGCGTCAACGCGGCCTCCACCCTGGCCTCCCTGCTCCCGGTCGGCCTGTACCTGCTGTCCCGCCCGTCCGGGCCGCGACAGCGCAAGCTGATCGCCTGGTGGGTGCCCGGGGTGCTCCTGGCGACCGCGTGGTGGCTGATCCCACTGCTGCTGCTCGGCGCCTACGGGGAGAACTTCCTACCCTATGTGGAGAGTTCGCAGACCACCACCGAGACCATGGCGGCCACCGAGGCACTGCGCGGGGCCGGCAACTGGGTGGCCTATCTGCACTTCGGGGACGCCTGGCTGCCCGCCGGCTGGGCCGTCGCCTCGTCGGTCCTGGTGATCCTCGGCTCGGCGGTGGCGGCGGGCCTCGGCCTCGCGGGCCTCGCGCGCCGGGACATGCCCGAGCGGCGCTGGCTGGTGCTGACCGTGCTGACGGTGGCGCTGGTGCTGCTCGCCGGGTACGGCGGCTCGTTCGGGGCGCCCTTCCACGGGCTGGCGCAGGACTGGCTGGACGGCTGGCTGGTGCCCTTCCGCAACATCTACAAGTTCCAGACCGGACTCGCCCTGGCCCTGGTGCTGGGCCTGGCCCATCTGGTCGGGGTGGCCGCCGAGTCGCGCGGCGCCCGTCCGGTGCCGGGCCGCCGGTTCGCGCCGCTCGTCGCGGCGGTGCTGGTGCTGCCGGGGCTGATGTGGCCGTACCTCAACGGGTCGATCCTCAACCCGGGTTCGTTCAAGGAGATCCCCGACTACTGGGAGGCCACGGCGGACTGGATGGAGGAGTACTCCCCCGACGCGCGGGTCCTGGTCGTCCCCGCGACCGCGCACGGCATCCACACCTGGGGCTCCACCATCGACCAGCCGCTCGACGTGACCGCCGACTCCCGCTGGGCGCAGCGCGACTACGTGCCCTTCGGCACGGCCGGCAACCGGCGTGCCATGGACGCCGTGCAGCAGGCGCTGACCACCGGAGCCGAAGTCCCGGGCCTGGCCGACTTCCTGAGCCGCGCGGGCGTCCACTACGTCGTCGTCCGCAACGACCTCGACCCCGCGCAGGTCGGCAACGTACCGACCACCATCGTGAAGCGGACGCTCGAACAGTCCGGCTACGAGCGGGTGAAGGGCTTCGGGCCGGTCGGGACCGGTGGCGTGATCGCCCCCGGCACACCGCTCCAGGTGGAGGGCCTGTACCCGAGGCAGCGGGCGGTGGAGATCTACCAGCCGCCGCAGGACGTGCCGCGGCCCGGACAGGCGGGGCTGACCTCGCTCGCCGACACCGCCGTGGTCTCCGGCGGGCCCGAGTCGCTGCTGCCGGTCGCCGGTGAGCTGCGCGGCCGGGCGAGCGTGCTGACCGGTGACAACCATCCCGGGCTCGGCTCCCCGCCGGTGCAGGTGATCGGCGACGGACTGCGGCGCGCCGACACCCGGTTCGGGCTGGTCAACGCCAACACGTCGTACACGTACACCCCCGACGAGCGGAACGCGCCCGACGCGACGCAGGACGCCGGTGAGAAGCCGCACCAGATCCTGCCGACCGACGGACCGGACCACCAGACGGTGGCCGAACTGCGCGGCGCCCGCTCGGTGTCGGCGTCCTCGTACGGCAGCTGGCTGTTCCACCTCCCGCAGTACGACCCGGTGAACGCCTTCGACGGCAACCCGGACACCGCCTGGACGGAGGGCTCGCTGGGCTCGCCGGACGGGGAGTGGCTGCGGATCGGGTTCACCGGGAAGTACGACATGCCGTCCGCGTTCGAGGTGGCGCCGCTGCCGCAGGAGAGCGTGCGGCCGGCGCCGACCCGGGTGCGGGTGGAGACCGAGCAGGGCAGCCGGACGAGCTATCTGGAGGCCGACGGCACGGCGCAGAACGTCAAGGCGCCCGCCGGTCCCACCGAGTGGATGAAGCTGACGATCGTCGACTCGGTGGAACGCCGGACCGGACTGACCGGGGCGGGCTTCTCCGAGATCTCGCTCCCCGACGTCCAGGTGACGCGGCTGCTCAGGCTGCCCACGGACGCCGAGGACTCCTCGGCCGCCGCCGAGATCGTCTCCCTGTCCCGCGCGGCCGACCCCACCGGGCTGTCCGCGACGGGCACCGAGGCGGGCCTGCACCGGACCTTCTCGACCGGGTCCGCGGGCACGTACGAGGTGCGGGCGAGCGCGGTGCCGGTGCCGGGCGAGGCGCTGGACCGGCTGCTGTACGAGGTGGCGCCCGAGCAGCAGAACCGGATCGTGGCGACCGCCGACTCCACGGCACGGCTGGGAGCGGGCCTGTCCGCCCGGAACCTCACCGACGGCGACCTGACCACGGCGTGGATCGCGGGCGACCGGCCCACCGTCCATCTGAGCTGGGAGGGCAAGCAGGCGGTCGACGAGATCGTGCTGCCGTCGGCCGGCGGACTCTCCAGCCGCCCGGCGGAGGTGCACATCAGCTCCCCGGACGGCGCGGCCATCGCGGGCGTCGACGAGAACGGCAACGTCCGTTTCCCGGCGATCACCACGGACCGGCTGGACATCACGGTCACCGAGACGGCGCCGCTCACCCTGTACAACCCGTTCGCCGACGAGGACATGCAGCTCCCGGTGGGTCTGACCGAGGCGTACGTCCCGGCGCTCGACTCCTACCGCACCCCGAAGCCGGAGGCCGACCGCGCCTTCTCGCTGCCGTGCGGAAAGGGGCCGGTGGTCGCGGTGGACGGCCAGTTGTACGAGACGAGCGCCGAGGGGACCGTGGGCGACCTGATGGACCGCCGCCCGGTCGAGGTCACCCTGTGCCCGGAGAGCGGACTGGACCTGGCGTCCGGCGAGCACCGGGTGGAGGCCGGGGACGCCGGCCCGCTGACCGTGACCGCGGTGACCCTGACCCGGGGCGAGATCACCCAATCGCCTGCCTCTGGGCGTGAGTTGGGCGTGAAGGACTGGCTGGGCGACCGCCGCGAGCTGACCGTCGGCCCGGGCGCCGCGTCCTACCTGACGACGTACGAGAACTTCAACGACGGCTGGCGGGCCGAGCTGAACGGCGAGGAACTCACCCCGGTCCGGCTGGACGGCTGGCAGCAGGGCTGGCGGATCCCGGCCGGGGAGGGCGGCACGGTGAAGCTGTCCTACGAGCCCGCCGTCACCTACGAGGCCGGTCTGATCGGCAGCGGGGTGGGGCTCGCGGCCCTGGTGGGGCTGGCCCTGTGGCGGCGCCGCGAACCCAACGCGGACGAGCCGCAGCCGGTGCCGCCGCTGCCGGGGCTGTGGCTGGGCACGGTCGCGCTGACCCTGGTCGCCGCGGTGATCGCGGGCTGGTTCGCGCTGCTGGTGCCGGCGCTGGCGCTGCTGGCCCGCAGACGGCACGAACTGCTGGTGCCCGTCGCCCTGGTGGCGTTCGTCGCGGCGGGCGTGGTGACGGCGGCGGGCGCGGGCGAACCGGTCCGCGACGGCACCGGGGCGTTCGGGCCGACGGCTCAACTCCTGGCTCTGATCGGCCTGTTCGCGGCACTCGTGAGCGTACGGGAGCCGCGGGCCGGGCAGCGGTCCGAGCACCGGGACGCCGACGGGGACGGGAAGACGGACGGGGGCGCGCGGGCATGACGGCACTGGACCAGCGGCCCTCCGGCCGTGTCCCCTTCCCGGTGGTGGACGAGGTCGCCCGGCACTGCTTCCAGGAGGAGGAGCCGGAGACCGTCCACATCGAGGTGCACCTGCCCGGGCAGGTGGACCCGGACCGGCTGCGGGCCGCGTTCGTGGAGGCGCTGCGCCGCCATCCACGGGTCCTGATGCGGGAGGCCCCGGGGCGTTGGTACCGGCGGCGCTACGAGTGGGAGCTGACCGGCGAACCGGACGTCGAGGTGGTCGCCTTCCCACCCCCGGGCCGGGACGCGCTCCGCGCCGCCCGGACCCGGGCCCTCACCGCGGTACCGCCCCTGTCGGCGTCCCCGCCGATCCGCCTGGAGGTCGTCCGGGACGCGGGCCCACCAGAGGGCAGCGAGGCCGCGGCCGCGCTACCGGCACCGCCCCCTCCCGGCACCCCGGACTCCCGGACGCCCCGGGCGCCGGGCCTCCGCGGCGACCCCTCACGCACGGCCTCCCCCACCACCGGGGCGGGCGCCGCGCCCGCCTCTCGGCCCGAGCCACCCACGACCGCCCGCGGGTCGGCCGCCTCGGAGGCGATCCGCGGCGCGGCGGCGACCCGGGCATCCCGTCCCACGTCGGCCGGCACGGCACAGGGCGGCGGCAGCGCGGGAGCGGCCGGCGCCGGAGGAACCACCGGCGCGGAAGGGGGCGGGGTGGGGCGTCGTACCGTGCTGTTTCTCACCATCAACCACACCGCCCTCGACGGTCCCGCCTGTCTGCGGGTGCTGGCGACCGCGGCGGAGGTGTACGGGGGCCGCGACAACGCACCCGCCGCACCGCCCGCCCGGCCCGCCGAGGCCGCCGGGCCGCCCGCCGACACCCCGTCCAACTGGTCCCGCCCGGCCCGGGTCGCCCCCGGCACTCCGGAGCCGTCCCCCGGCAACGGGATGCTCGTCACCGAGCTGCCGCTGCCGCACCGCCCCAAGGGCTCCCCGTACACGGTCAACGACCAGCTCATGGTGGCCACGGCCCTGACGATCGCGCACTGGAACCGTGAACACGGCGTACCGCAGCGCCCGTTGCGCGTCACCATGCCGGTGGACGACCGTCCTCGGGACCTCACGATGCCGATCGGCAACGGCACCCGACTGGTCGAAGTACCCTTCGCACCGCAGGAGTTGGCGTCGGACGACCTGCCGGGGCTACTCGGCCGCACCGCGGCCAGGACCCGTGCGCTCAAGGCCCTGCCCCGCCCCCAACTCGGCCGGGGCGCCGCCCTGCTGACCGCCCCGGTCACCCCCGTCGCCCTGCGGGCCGCGCTCACCCGGGGACTGCGCCGGGCCGCGGCCCCCTGGACGTCGACGGTCCTGCTGAGCAACATCGGCCGTATCCCGTACGCGCTGGACTTCGGCGAGGAGGCGGGCCGCGCCACCGCGGTGTGGTTCTCCGCCCCGGCCCGGATGCCCCGCGGCCTCACCTTCACCACCGCCTCCACGGCCGGCCGCCTGCACCTGGCCCTGCGCTGGTCCCGTGCGCTCCTCGGCCACGGCGACGGCGTCCATCTGCGCGACCTGTTCGAGCACTATCTGCACACCACGGAGGTGTCCCGGTGACCACCACCGCGCCCCCCAAGGACCTGCGGGACTTCTACGAGGACCCCGCCGTCCCCGTCTCCTCCGGCACCCCGCGCAGCCTCCGCCAGGCCCGCATGCTGGCGGCGGCCCTCGCCGCGCCCGGCACGGGCGGCGACGGCCCCCGCACGATCCTCGACATCGGCTGCGGCGAC
Source organism: Streptomyces sp. NPDC048002 (assembly GCF_040653275.1). Classification (NCBI taxonomy): domain Bacteria; kingdom Bacillati; phylum Actinomycetota; class Actinomycetes; order Kitasatosporales; family Streptomycetaceae; genus Streptomyces; species Streptomyces sp. NPDC048002. The sequence continues at coordinate 562,927 of NZ_JBEZNL010000001.1, forward strand.
GGCACCGCCGCGGCCGTCGCCGCCCCCCTGCTGACCGGGCACCGCGTCATCGGCGTCGACTGGTCCCAGGACGCCCTGCGGCGCGCCCGCGCCCGCCTCCCGTGGTGCCCGGTGCGCGGCGAACTCACCGACGGCGGACTGCCGTTCAGGTCCGAGTCCGCCGACGCGGTGCTGTTCAGCGAGGTCGTCGAGCACCTGGTGGACCCCGACGCGGCGCTCGACGAGATCCGCCGGGTGCTCCGGCCGGGCGGCCATCTGATGCTGTCCACCCCGAACCTGGCCGCCTGGTACAACCGCGGTCTGCTGCTGGCGGGCGTCCAGCCGGTGTTCTCCGAGGTCAGCCTGCGCGCGATCCACGGCCGCCCGGGCCGCGAGGTGGTGGGCCACCTGCGCCTCTACACCGCCCGCGCGCTGAAGGAGTTCGTCGCCGCCTCCGGCTTCGAGGTGGTCCGGCTGGCCGGCGCCCCCTTCCACGGCGTACCGCGGGTGCTGCGCCCGCTCGACCGGCTTGCCTGCTCCAGACCCCCGCTCGCCTCGATCCTGCTGCTGCACGCCCAGAAGACACCCGCGCGCAAGACCTAGGAAGGGGACGCAGTCCATGTGGTGGGGAGTGGCCGCGGCCCTGTTGGCGAACGTCCTGTACAGCACCGGATTCGTCCTGGAGAAACGGGCGCTGGCCGCGCTGCCGCAGGTGACGGTCCGGCAACCCGCCCGGCTGCTGCGGCTGGTGCTGGGCAGCCCGCTGTGGATCGGCGGCTCCCTGGCCCTGGCCGCCGGGTTCGCCGCCCAGCTGGCCGTGTACCGCACCCTGCCGATCGCCGCGGCCCAGGGCCTGTTCGTCTCCGGCCTGGTCCTGCTGGTGCTGCTCTCCGCGCGGCTGCTGGGCGAGGAGACCACCGGACGCGAGCGGTACGCGCTCGTCGCGATCCTCGCCGCCCTGCTGATGGTGGTGCTCTCGCTGCGCGAGGGCCCCGAGGGCGGCGAGGCCGTCGGCCAGGACGCCCCGTACCCGCTGATCCTCCTGGTCTGCGTACCGACGCTGGCGGCCGGGGTGTGGCTCTACAACTCCGCCGAGCGCCGCACCCGGCACCGGCACCGGCTGCCCACCACGGGGGTCGAGTACGGCGTGGCGGTGGGGCTGCTCTACGGCGTCAGTTCGCTCGCCATCAAAGGGGTGTCGAGCCGGCTGTCCGCCGAGGGCTGGGGCGGGGCGCTGTCCGGACTGCTGCGCTCGCCGTACCCGTATCTGCTGCTGTTCACCGGCGCGTTCGGTCTGGTGATGTCGCAGGCGGCGCTCCAGCGCTGCCGGGCCTCGCTGATCGTTCCGGTGTGCACGACCGTGACCTGCCTCTTCACGGCGGTGCTCGGCACGCTCACGTTCGGCGAGGCGCTGCCGGAGGACCCGCTGCGGCTCACGCTGCGCGTCGCGGGCATCGCGCTCGCCGTCGCCGTCCTGCTGTCCATGCCCCGGCACGACCGGCCGGCGCGCACCCCACCCGCCCTCGGCGCCAAGGAGCTGACCCCACCGTGAACCCCGACGACCCGCTGCTGCTGATCCTGGCCTGCCCGCTCGACAAGGGGCCGCTGCACCTGCTCCCGCCGGACGGTCCCGCCGATCCGGGCGAGGCGCTGTACAACCCGAGACTGCGCCGCCGCTACCCGATCGTCGACGGCATCCCGCAACTGCTGCCGTCCTCCGGGGAGCAGGTCGGCGACGACGAACACGAGGCGCTCCTCAAACGGATGGTGCCATGAGCAGGACCCTCGCGGCCCGTGTGGCGCCGCTGCTGCCCGCACGCCTGGTCGCCGCGGCGGCCCGCGCGGTCTACCCGCGGTTCGAGCCCGAACTGGCCCGGCTGGACGAGTTGTGCCCGCCGACCTGCGGCACGGCGGTGGACGTCGGCGGCTGGTACGGGCCGTGGACGCACCGGCTGTCCCGGCGCGTCGGCCGGGTGGTGACCGTGGAACCGGTCCCCCGGCTGGCCCGGCTGCTCGCCTCGGGCGCCCCGCCGAACGTCCGGGTGGTGCAGGCCGCCGCCTCCGACCGGCCCGGCACCGCCCGGCTCTGGCTGCCGCCCGGCGACGCCGGCGACCGCGGGGTGTCCTCCCTGGTCCGCCGGGACATCCACGGCCGCGCCCTGGACGTCGGCTGTGTGACGCTGGACGAGCTGGGGCTGCGGGACGTCGGCTTCATCAAGATCGACGTGGACGGCAGCGAACTGGCCGTGCTGCGCGGCGCGACCGGCATCCTGGCCCGCGACCGCCCCGCGCTCTTCGTGGAACTGGAGTGCCGCATCCAGCCCGTCGAGCCCGTGGTCACCTATCTCTCCCTGCTCCGCTACCGCGGCTGGGTGCTGCCCGGCGCGCACTGGGTGCCGCTCGACGGGTTCCCGCTCAGGGCGCACCAGGCCGAGGCCGCGCACGTCGTCACCCGGGGCCTGCTGCGTCGGGTGCTGCCCGGCGGCGGACCGCGGTACGTCAACTCGGTGCTGTTCCTGCCGGACGGCCGCCGCCCCGGCGGGCCGGTGCGCGACCATGGGTCGCATGCCGTCCACTGAGCCCGTGTCCAGGCCCTTCGGCCCGCTCGACTTCCAGCTCGTCCTGCTGCGCCGGATGGCCGACCACAACCCGCTCCTGGTGGAGCGGGCCCGGCAGGAACTGGGCGTCCCGGTGGCCGGGATGCGCGAGGCCAACAAGAGATGGCAGGCGATGGTGCGCTCCCCGCGCGCCCGCACCGCCGCCTCCCGCTACCGCTCGGTCCTCGGCGCGCCCGAGTCGGTGGTGACGCGGAAGGTCGGCGACCTGGAGTGCGAGGCGTGGCTGTGGCCGGTCCCGCTCTGGCCCACGCTGCGCTTCGAGGCGCTGCTCGCGCCGGGCGGCGGCACGGTGTGGAACGAGTGGCTGGTCCGCGCCCCCGGCGCCGAGCCGCCGCCGCTGCGCACCCTCGCGGACCTGACCCCCTGGTCCTGCACCGCGGACGAGGCGGCCCGCGCCTTCGCCCCGGCCCGCCCCCTGGAGGGCTCGGCCCCCACCCGCTGGGGTCTCGCCTTCACGGCCCCCACCCCGGAGGGCACCCGCCACGCGTGCACGGCGGAGTTCACCTGGGGCCTGCTCCAACGCGTCTCGGTGGGCCCGGCGGAACACCCGCCCACGCCGAACCGGCCGTAGCCCGCCCGGGGCCGGGGCCGGGGAATTCGGTTGTCGCGGGCGCGCGGGACGTGGTTAGCCTGCGGGCGGTCCGTCCCCGACTCTGGAGCCCGCCGTGTCCCGTATCGCCCTGGTCACCTACGATCCCCGGCCCGAACCCAGCCACGACCGCGACCTGCCCGTGCTGCGGGACGCGCTGGCCGCAGCCGGTGCCGAGGCGGAGATCGTGTACTGGGACGACGAGGGCGTCGACTGGGCCTCCTACGATCTCGCGCTGATCCGGTCGACCTGGGACTACAGCTGGCGCACCGCCGAGTTCCTGGACTGGGTCGAGCGGTGCGGCAAGGCCACCCGGCTCGCCAATCCGGCCCCGGTCGTGCGGTGGAACCTCGACAAGCGGTACCTCGGGGACCTCGCCGCCGCGGGCGTGCCGGTCGTACCCACGCGCTATCTGCCGCCGGGTGCCGCCGCCGAGCTGCCCGACGACCACGAGTACGTCGTCAAGCCCACCTCCGGCGCCGGCGCGCGCTACGCCGCCCGGTACACCCCCGACCAGCGCGACCGTGCGCTGGGGCAGCTCGCACGGATGCACGAGGAGGGGTTCACCGCGATGGTGCAGCCCTATGTGCGCGGCATCGACACCCGTGGGGAGCGGGCGCTCCAGTTCTTCGGCGGGCGGCTGCTGCACGCGAGCCGCAAACAGGCGGTGCTGACGCCCGGCACGGACTTCGACGCGAAGAAGGTGGCCCACCCCGGCCTGGAGCCCTGGACCGCGTCCCCCGCCGAACTCGCCGTGGCCGAGCGGGCCTTGGCGGCCGTGCCGGACGCGGCCGGGCTGCTGTACGCGCGGGTGGACCTCGTCGACGGGGACGACGGGGAGCCACGGGTGATGGAACTGGAACTCGTCGAGCCGAACCTGTTCCTGTTCCTGCATCCCGGGTCGACCCACCGGGTGGTGGAGGCCGTACGGGCGGCGGCCGCGGACGGCGGGTCCCGTCACGCGGGGTGATAAGGGGCACAGGGCGGTGCGGTGGGGCGCAATCTGCCGTCCTGCGCGGGCGGGGCGCGGCATCGTGGTGCGGGACGGACGGTGACAGCAAAGGAGATACGACGCGTGTCCTCTCTCTTCCCGGCCCTGGCCGACGGCCCGGCCGACCGCTCGGCCCTGCGCTTCGGCGCGCGGTCCCTGACGTACGCGCAACTCGCCGCCGCGACCGGCGCCCTCGCGGACCGGATCGCGGGGCGCGGCCGGGTCGCGGTGTGGGCGACACCGGAGCTGGAGACCGCCGTCGCGGTGGTCGCCGCGCTGGAGGCGGGGATCGCCGCCGTGCCGCTGAACCCGAAGTCCGGCGGTACGGAACTGGGCCACATCCTGACGGACAGCGCGCCGGACCTGGCCCTCGCCGCCCCCGGTGACGAACTGCCACCCGCGCTCAAGGGCCTGGAGCGCGTCGACGTCGACGTACGGGCCACCGGCGCGCACCGCCCGGCACCGGCCACCGGCGAGGACCCGGCCCTCGTCGTGTACACCTCCGGCACCACCGGCCCGCCCAAGGGTGCCGTCATCCCCCGCAGGGCCGTCGCCCACACCCTGGACGCGCTCGCCGACGCCTGGGAGTGGACGGGGGACGACGTCCTGGTGCACGGGCTGCCCCTGTTCCATGTGCACGGCCTGGTGCTGGGCGTCCTCGGCCCGCTCCGGCGCGGCGGTTCGGTGCGGCACCTCGGCAGGTTCAGCCCCGAGGGCGTCGCGCGGGAGCTGGACGACGGCGCGACCATGCTCTTCGGGGTGCCGACGATGTACCACCGGATCGCCCAGGCGCTCCCCGAGGACCCGGGGCTGGCCCGGTCGCTGGGCGCGGCACGGCTGCTGGTCTCGGGTTCGGCGGCGCTGCCCGTCCACGACCACGAACGGATCGCGGCGGCGACCGGGCGGCGGGTGATCGAGCGGTACGGGATGACCGAGACGCTGATGAACACCGGTATCCGCGCGGACGGTGAGGCCCGCCCGGGGACGGTCGGGGTGCCGCTGCCGGGTGTGGAGCTGCGGCTGGTGGAGGAGGACGGCACGCCGATCGCCGGGTACGACGGGGAGACGGTGGGCGAGATCCAGGTGCGCGGGCCGAACCTGTTCACCGAGTACCTCAACCGGCCCGACGCCACGGCGGAGGCGTTCACCGCGGACGGCTGGTTCCGCACCGGGGACATGGCGGTGCGCGATCCCGACGGGTACGTCCGGATCGTGGGCCGCAAGGCCACCGACCTGATCAAGAGCGGCGGTTACAAGATCGGGGCCGGGGAGATCGAGAACGCGCTGCTGGAGCATCCGGCGGTGCGGGAGGCGGCGGTGACCGGGGAGCCGGACGCGGACCTCGGTGAGCGGATCGTGGCGTGGGTGGTCCCGGCCGATCCCGCGGCGCCGCCCGGTCTGGAGGAGCTGGCCGAACACGTCGCGCGGCGGCTCGCCCCGCACAAGCGGCCCCGCGTGGTGCACCACCTCGGGGCGCTGCCCCGCAACGACATGGGGAAGATCATGAAGCGGGCGCTGAGCCGTGGCTGACCGGCTCCGGGCCCGCGAGTTCCTCGCCCTGGTCTGCGACGACTTCGTCGAACTGCCCGCTCCGGAACGGGACTCCGGGCCGGACGGGCCGCTCGGCTGGCGCGGTTACGACGGTTCCCGGCTGCGGGCGGCGGAGCGCACCGGCGAGGAGGAGTCCGTGGTCTGCGGCACCGCGCGGGTCGAGGGGACGCGCGCGGTGCTGATCGCGTTCGAGTTCGGCTTCCTCGGCGGCTCGCTGGGCGAACGCACCGGTGACCGCCTGGAGTCGGCGTACGAGCACGCCCGCCGGTACCGGCTGCCCGTCGTGCCGCTGATCGCGACGGGCGGCAGCCGGATGCAGGAGGGTGTGCCCGCGCTGACCCAACTCCAGCGGGTGGCACGGCAGTCGGTGCTGACCCGGGAGGCCGGGCTGGCGCAGCTCGCGGTGTTGCGGGACCCCACGACCGGTGGCGGCTGGGCCACGCTGGGCGCGGGCGCCGACGTGGTGCTGGCGCTGCCCGGAGCGCAGGTCGGCTTCGCGGGGTCCCGGGTGCGGCCGGCGGACGCCGACCCGACGGCGTACACGGCGGAGGCGCAGGTCGCGGCGGGGGCGGCGGACGCGCTCGTGCCGCCCGAGGAGCTGCGCGGCACGCTCGGCAGGTGGCTGCGGCTGCTGACGGGGACCTCCACCGCGCCGGCCCCGGTCCCGGCGGCGCTCGGTTCCGCGGAGCTGCCGGCGACGGGCTGGGACGCGGTGCGGCGGGCGCGGTCCCCCGAACGTCCGCGCGCGGAGCGGTACTTGGACGCCTACTTCACCGATCGGGCCGCCATCGGCGGTGACCGGGCGGGCGGCACCGACCCGGAGGGCATGCTGTGCGGCTTCGGCACGCATCAGGGCCGTACCGTCGCGTACGCGGCGCAGACCGGGACGGCGACCCGGCCCGCCGGGTACCGCACGGCGGCCCGGCTGGTCCGGCTCGCGGACCGGCTCGGCATCCCGGTGCTGACCCTGGTGGACACACCGGGCGCCGCCAATGACGCGGAGGCGGAGCGGCAGGGGGCGGGCGCGGCCATCGCGGACCTGTTCGCGGCGGTGGCCGCCGCGCGCACCCCGGTCACCACGCTGGTGATCGGCGAGGGCGGCTCCGGCGGCGCGCTGGCACTGGCGGCACCGGGCAACACCTGGGCGGCTCCGGACAGTTACTTCTCGGTGATCGCGCCGGAGCTGGCGGCGGCGATCCTGAAGCGCCCGGCCGGGGAGGTGGAGGCGACGGCGGACCAACTCGGCGTCCGCCCGCAGGACTTGGTGGAGCTGGGAGTGGTCCGGGGTATCGCTCCGACCCGAACAGGGGATCAGTTGTTCCCTTGAACAGGTGATCGTCGCTCAGGAGATCACCCGTGCGGCGCAGCGCGGGCGATACTTACGGTGCGCGAGCGACGGGCTGCAGACCGTGGCCGGCGCGAGTCCCACAGATACCTCTGCAAGGAGAACGCACCATCATGAACCTTCTCACCGACGTCCTCGCCGGCCTGGTCCACTTCATCGGCCGGCTGGTCTGACGGCAGAGGACCGCCGAACAAGGAGCCGCCTCCCCGTCCCAGGGAGGCGGCTCCGTCCGTGTTCCCCCGAACGCGGGAACCATGCGCCCACCGACCACCGCCCCCGATCACACTTACACCACCCCTACATCAGACATAAGCCGCAAAACCCCCATTCAGCGGCGCCCCGCCCGGCCCACCACAACACGCGCCCGCTCCCCCGCCCCCGCACGATGCCAATGAGGCCCGCCACCCGGCGGCCCACGGTCTGTGCTCTCGGGAGGACCCGCCATGACCGCCAGTCTGGAGCAGCTGCGCCGCTGCCACTTCGCCGTGGACCTGGGCGCGGCACGGACCCGGGTGTACGTGAAGGGCGCCGGGCTCGTGGTCGACCAGCCCTCCGCCGCCGCCGTGAACACCCGGACCGGCGCGCTGATCGCGGTCGGCGAGTTCGCCGAGAAGATGACCGGCCGCACCCCGAGCTACATCCGCGTCGTCCGCCCCGTCTCCGGCGGCACGGTGGTGGACATCGAGATGGCCCAGCGCATGCTGCGGCACCTGCTCGGCGACAAGATCCGCCGCACCCTGCGCCGCAAGCCCCGGCTGCGCGCCGCGGCCTGCACCCCGCACGACGCCGATCCCCTGGCCCAGCGGGCGGCCATCGAGACGCTGGTGGGTCTCGGCGCGCGCCGGGTGGAACTGGTGGACACGCTCATCGCGGCGGCCGTCGGCTGCGGGCTGCCCGTGGAGCGGCCCGAGGCGACCATGATCATGGTGTGCGGGGCGGCCGCGACCCAGGTGGCCGTGCTCTCCCTCGGCTCGATCGTGACGGCCGACCGGATCCCGGTGGGCGGCGAGGCGGTGGACCACGCGATCGTCCAGCTCCTGCGCCACCAGCACGAGTTGATGCTCCCGAGCCAGTCGGTACGGCCGCTCCAGGTCGCCCTGTCCGGCAACGGCCTGACGCCGCACGGCCCGACCTCCACGGAGATCCACGGCAGGGACGTGGCGACCGGGCTGGCCCGCACGGTGCAGGTGGACACCGCCGCCGTGCGCAACGCCATCCAGACCCCGCTGACCGCCGTCCTCGACGGCATCGGCAAGGTGCTGCGGGACTGCCCGCCCGATCTGGTCGCCGACCTCGCGGACCGCGGGATCATGATGGTCGGCGGCAGCGCGCTCCTCCCCGGCTTCGACCAGATGCTGCGGCAGGCGACCGGGATGCCGGTGCACATCGCCGAACGCCCGGACGTGTGCGCCGTACAGGGCCTCGGCACCATGCTGGAGGGCAGGATCACCCCCCTGACCCTGGACCCGCTGGCCACGTAGGACCCCCCGCACTCCTCCCTCAATACACACCGGTGAGCCCGGTCGCGCCCTCGGCGCGACCGGGCTCACCGCGTCGGCCTGCCCCGTCACCGCTCCGCGCGGGGAGCGAGGAACCGCCGCAGACGCGCGTACTCGGCGGCCACCTCCGGTGCGGCGAGAAAGTCGTCGAGGGCGGCGGAGACCTCATGGTCGACGTCCTCGATCGCGCGCAGGGCCAGCTCGCGGATCTGGTCGCGCCCGTCGCCCTCCAGGTAGCCCTGCCAGTGCTCCAACGCACTGATGACGGCGACGACTTCGGTGTCCAGATCGCCGTCCGCCAGAATGCCCTCGTCGATCGTCGTGAGCGCCCGGCGCAACTCCCCCGCGCCGATCGTCAGGACGTTCGCGCACGCGCCGGTGAGCGCCGCCCAGGCGTCCTCGGTGAGCTCGTCCTCGTCGGCGTCGTCCAGCCGGTCCGCCCTCGCCAGACGGGTGACCGTGTCCGCCCCGAAGGCACGAACACCGTGCTCGGGCGCGGCGGCGACCAAGCGCCCTATCTCCACCTCAAGTTCGCTGTACCTCATGCCGGCACCCTAGTGAGCCATTCCGGCCCCGGGGCGGCGCTTCAGGCGGCTCCCTGCGGGCTCCGACGCCCTCACCAGGGCAAGGTTCCGACTCGGGGCCCCCGCCGCCTCCAGGAGGCGCCCGCCGGGGCTCCCCGGTCCATATCGGCCCACACCGGCCGATCCGGACGCGGACCGCGGGCCGCATCGTTTCTGCACGAGGAGTGCGCGGTGGGGCGGGTGGGACTCGAACCCATTTCAGTGACGCGTCTCACCTGCGACGATGCCAAAGGATCGGACATATCTATCCGTTTCCATCCGGCTGCGTCCTCCTCGATCCCGCTCCATCGAGGGCTGTTAGGCGTTCGCCACACCGACTTCTCGGCGTCCTGCACTTCCACCGCACAAGCGAAGCTCAGGACGGCTCTTCCGGCCAGCGTCCCCGAAGCACCGCACAAGTCGCCACGCGTTCCGGCTCTGTCCCGAGTTCAGTGAATCCCGTGAAGTTGATCTTCAGCGGTAGAGGAGTACGCGCTTGCGGAGGAGGTCGGGTTTGGCCCGGCCGTACATCTGTCGCTTGAGCATTTTGACCCGGTTGACGTGTCCTTCGACCGGGCCGGAGTTCCAGTGCAGGCTGAGGCCGGTCATGACGGCATCCCAATCCTTGCGTAACCCGGCGGCGAATCCTCGCAGCTCAGGCTGGGTGCTGTTCTCGGCGTCCGTGACCCACACCGCGAGCTTCTCTTCGCCGCGGAGGTTGACGAGCATCTCAGCGAACCGGGCGACCAGGTCGCAGGCGGTATCGAGGTCCGTGCAGCGGTCCCGGAGTTCCTTGAGGGTGACGCGGTTGTCCTCGGTGCGGTAGTCGGGGTGGGTGAGGACGACGGTGGTGACCTCGCGAGCGTGGGCACCGGTGTGGTGGCGTCGGACGGATCGTTCTGCCTGAGATTGCGGACGAAGCGCCGGACCGTGCGCTCGCTGACCTTCAAGCCGCGTTCGTCGAGTTCCTTGCGGAGGCGGTCGACTCTGGTGCAGCCCTCGTTGAAGCGGGCGAGGAGGTAGGCCGTGTGCTCGTCCAGGACGCTGCGCCGCCCGGTCGGGCGGCCACTACTGAGATTGCAGGCGTGATGTCGTCAGTGTGAGACCGGTCCCGGTGAGGCATCCGTCGATGATGTGGCTGCGGTATTGGATTTGGCGGAGGCCGTGCCGTAGCCGGCGGATGAGGTCGTCGGGGTCGGTGAAGGCAGTGTTGGCCTGGGTGGTCCGGCGGAGTACTGACCAGATGCCTTCGACGGGGTTGAGGTCGGGTGCGTAAGGCGGCAGGTGGTAGGCGGTGATCCAGTCCTGTGCGTCGATGAAGGCCCTCATGCGGCGGTCTTTGTGGACGTTGAGGTTGTCCCATATGAGGACGATGGGTCCGTCGAGCTGCTGGTGGGCGGCGATGAGGAGGTCGCGGTACTCGGTCCAGGCGAAGCTCTTGCGGCCGCCGCTCTTATGGTCGGTATGCCGTTTGGGCCGGTAGATCAGGCGGGAGCGTTCGCCGGGCCGGTAGCAACACAGGGCTGCCACGGAGAAGCGACGCTGGGAACGGCCCCTCACCCGGATAACCGGGGTGGATCCGCGTCTGCCCCACGTGCGTGAGGTCGGCGGCGTCATCGAGAATCCGGCCTCGTCTTCGAAGACGATCCAGGCCCCGAGCGCCGCCGCGGTGGTTCCAGATGCGGCCACGCATCCTTCACCCAGCCGGCAACGGCTGCCTCGTCGCGCTCGACCGCGCGACGGCCCGGAACCTGATGGCTCCAGCCATGCCGCCGCAGCATCTGGGAGATCCCGGACAACGTCATGGACTTGTGGAACCGTCGGCCGATCAGCGTCTTGATCCGATCGAGCGTCCATCGCTGGTCCGGCCAGCCGTGCGCGACCGGGCCCTTGACCAACTCCTCCTCGAGGATCGCGAAGAGCCGGTCATTCAGCTTCGGGCGGGACACCGGACCGCGGGAACGGAGCGCGTCCCGGCCGGCCTCCCGCCAGGACTGCCTCCACCGTTGAACCGACCGAACGCTGACCCGTAACTCCTTCGCGATCTCCGTACTGCCCCGCCCGTCGGCGAACATGGCGACCGCTTCCATCCGGACCCGCTCGCGGAACGCTTGTCTCTCCGCGGTCAGACCCCCACCCTGCGGATACCTCATACCTCCGGCCTACCGCGACGATCACCAACCGTCAGCCCCCACGGCAAGACGACTTCAAGGTCAGTAACCAGCTCGTCCGCGGTGGCCGCGCATGTACTTGCGTACGGTCTTGGGGTCCATCCGGAACTCGGCGACGATGCCGGAGTGGCTGACGCCCTTGGCCATGAGCGCGTGAACGGCGGCGTGCCGTTGCCGAGTCTGCTGGGTGCGCGTGCTCTCGGGAACGTCGGGTACGGCCTCCTGCTTCGCCGCCGGGGGTGGTTCCCACTGCGTGCGAAGCCGCTTGACCAGGCGTTCAGTGGCGTCGGCGAGGTTCTGCCAGAGGTGGAATCGGTCCGCGACCTGGGTGGCGGTGCCTGCTGCGCGGTCGGCTCCCTCGGCGTAACAGGCGGCACGGTCGCGGCAGATGATCTCGGTGCCGGGGTGGGCGGTGAGCCAGTTGGCCAGGGCGTCTGCGGAGCGTTCGGGCAGGACATCGACGGGGCGGCGTTCCTCCAGGTCGATCATGATCGGTCCGTAGTGGTTCCCCTTCTACAGGGCGAAATCGTCGACCCCGAGTACACGGACGGTCTTCACGTCCGGGTCGGGCAGGCTGCGGATGAGCCGGAGCAAGGCGTCCTTGCCGAGGCCGATGGCGTGGCGTTCGGTGAGGCGGGCGCCGGCGCGGCCGCCCAGGGCGAGAGCGATCTGCTCGCGGATCGTGCGCAGCAGCACGGTGCACCGGCCGTGCCGGAACGTCAGGCCGGATATCTGCTCGGCGAAGGTCCGGCGTTCGCAGCTGGCCCGGTCGCAGAAGAACCGGCGGACCTGCGGATGAAGCACGGTCTGCTGGTTCGAGATTGCGGTGTCGGAGGGCCTGCGCTCGTACCGGCTGTGCACCCGCGTCGCCGCTTCCCCGCACCCGGTGCAGACCGCCGACGTCTCCTTCCCCCGAGCCCGGATACAGACGGTCCGGCCTACGACTCGAACAAACTCGACGTGCAGACGTACGAAGTGCGGGAACAGGGCGGCGAGGAGGTTAGCGACAGACATCGGGCATGATCACGCCCGAGATAGATCAACATCTCGGGAATCACGGAACTCGCGACAGAGCCAATTTCTGCTGGCCGCCGTCATTCGTCCTGGCCCTGGCCTTCTTCGAACGGTCCTCCTACGAGGGCGTCTGGAGCAAACTCACCGCGGGCCTCGGCAATATTGTCGTGGCTCATGCGTGCGCGTCGTCTCTGTCACGGGCCCGCCGCCGGCTGGGCGTCGCCCCCTTGCGTGCCCTGTTCACCGTTCTGGCCGGGCCGGTGGCCACCCCTGCCCAGACCTGCGCCTTCTACCGCGGACAGCGCGTGGTCGCCATCGACGGCACCACTCTGAACGCCCCCGACGAACCCGCTGTGACCTGGCACTACCCCAAGCACATCGGCCCCGTACGCGAGTTCGGCTACCAAGTGGTCACTCGGCATCGAGAGTGGTGACGACGACGCGTACGCCCGGCGGTTCCCACGCGCCAGGTGAGCCTCCTTCCGCTGATCCGCGGCCGGCGCCAATGCCGTCAGAGGGCAAGGTCTGGGCCGCCGTCGGGATTCCATGGGTACGGCCGGCCCGCGAGCGGTTCACATGCTCTGTCACGTCGTCGCCCGCCGGGGACCGCTGAACATGCGGCACGGCCACGACTCCAGAGCAGGCAGGGAGCCAAGGGGCACAGGCAACTCCTGTCGCGGCGCCCACCCGAGGTCGCGCGCTGCGTTGTTGACGTCCCAGGCGCGTGCACCGTGGATCGAGACTCCGTGGTAGACACCCGCCCCGGAGGCGGACAAGGCATGTCGAACCAGCGCGGCCGCATCCGCCTCACCCAGCCAGCCGTCTGCCAGTTCGCGATGTGTCAGCGGCCAGCCGGTGAGCCCTAGTCGCAGGCAAGAGGCCCCAGCGCCCGTAGCATCGTGATGCAGTGCGGCGGCCGCCTCCATCGCCGCCTTGCCGGTGCCGTAGTGGCAGCACGGGCGCGCAGGCCGATCGGTTGCAACGGGAACGTGCCCTTCTCGGTAGGCTCCGCCGGCGGCGTGCACCGAGCTGGCCAGCACCACGGTGGGCACACTCTCCTCCGCGGCGGCGTCGAGCGTGTTCTGTGCCAGTGTCAGATTGTCGATCGCGACGGGCCACGGCAACCACGGACTGGCGTTTGCGGCAAGATGGAGCACCGCGTCGGCCCCCCGCATCGCCCGTCGCAGAGGTTCCGGGTCGCGCATGTCGCTGATCGTGATTCGCTCAGGTGAGAATGAAGGGTCTCCCACAGACCTGTCAATGACATGAATACGCCAGTTCTTGGCCAGCGGAGGCACAACTACTCCCGCGACCCGGCCGAAGCCCCCGGTTACCACCAGCCGCCGGGACTCAGTACGTCGCATCGAATGCTCCTCATCGCATCAGCAAGCGTCGACGGAGACCCGAAGTCTCCAGGCTCTCCCGGGACCCGAGGCCCAGGCAGAAAGACGGAAGGTTCCAGCCGGACACACACGCCGTCTTCTCCTCTCTTCACGATCGCCCTCACGGCTCGCCCGGCGCGTTGGCTGCTGCTCGGCCCAGCCGGAACCGTCATCCAGCCGAACGCATGACCACCAGCGCGCGCCCACGCCGCGCCGCGTCGCAGTGCCTTCCGCACCGCCGGACAGGATGGTCATGCCCTCGCCGTGCGCTCGGCCTTCTCTCGGGCCACCGCGGTGCGCAACTGCCGCACCCTGCCCTCGATCGAGCGAGGGTCTCCTGAAGTCAGTTCGCTGCCGATTCCCACAGCCACCGCACCGGCCCGGATGTAGTCGGGCGCCAGCTCGAGGGGCACGCCGCCGGTGGGAACCAGGGCGAGCTGTGGGAAGGGAGCAAGCAGATGTCTCACGGCGTCCGCACCGTATACGCTCGCGGGGAACAACTTGACGAAGTCGGCGCCTTCCTCGATCGCCGTGACGGCCTCGGTGGGGCTCAGTGCGCCCGCCAGGGTCGCCATGCCGTAGCGATGTGCGGCTCGGAGGACAGTGCGGTTCACCGTGGGAGATACGACGAATCGTGCGCCGGCGAGCTCGCTCATGCGTACGGTGGCTTCGTCCAGGACGGTGCCGACACCGATCAGAGCTTCGTGCGTCGACCAGCCGTGGCTCAGGTCCGCGACGACATCAAGGGCCCCGGGAGTGGTCATCGACACCTCCACGACGCGCTGACCGGCTTTCAACAGGGCTAGTGCCTGCTCTCGGGCGAGATCAGGGCTCTGTGAGCGGACCACAGCGACGACCCCATCTCGGGCGATTCGGCTGGCAGTCTCGTAACGCGGCATGACTCCTCCGACGACGGTGTCCGTGGGGTGCTTGGTGTTCAGAGGTGTGGGCTCGCCTCGGCAGGGGAACCGTGTCCGGGCCATTCGTTGCCGTGCTTCGCCCGTGCTACCAGCGCTGCCGGGGCGGTAGGCAGGTCGGCAACGTCCGAGAGCGATGTCATCGCGGCACCGGCCAGCAAGTGCCCGAGTCGCAGGCAACCGGCATCGTCAAGGCCCACGAGGGCTCCGTGAATCCATCCTGCGGCGAACGCGTCACCGGCACCGACGGGTTCGACCACGTCGACGGGCAGCGCGGGCACCGCGGTCCGACGGCCTCCGCGGAAGGCGACGGCCTCTCTGCCGCCGTCCTTCACTACGACGACGTCCGGACTCGGGAGATGGTCCCGGACCGCTCCCGCGGTGCAAGATTTCCACAGGGTCTGCGCCTCGTCGAGGCCGACGAAAACCACATTGCAACGATCGGCGATGGCCATGAGCGACTGTGCCGCAGCGTCGCGGGCTGGCCAGAGGGACGGGCGGTAGTTGACGTCGAAACTGACACTCGCTCCCGTGTCACCCGCGAGCTCGATCAGCGAGATGACCGCTTCACGACAGTTCTCCGACAAGGCCGGCGTCACACCGGTCAGGTGGATCCAGCGGGGACGCACCGCAGCGATCCGTTCCGCGTACTCTCCGTCCATGAGCGTGGCGGCCGAGCCGGACCGGTAGTAGTAGATGTCGGACCCTTCGGGCGCGGGGTCCTTGAAGTAGACGCCCGTTCTGCGTCCCGGCATCGTACGCGCGAGCTTCGTCACCACGCCGTGCCGACGGAGTTCGCCAAGGACACGGAGACCCATCGGGTCGTCTCCGACGAATCCGGCCCAGAACGCGGCTGTGCCCAGCCTCGAGAGGGAGATCGCGACGTTCGACTCGGCGCCCGCCACCCCGAAGGCACAGGCGGACGCCTCGTGAAGACGAAGGCCGTCGATCGGCACGATCTGCGCCATCGTCTCGCCCAGACAGACGACGGCAGGCCCTCCTTCCACCACAGGCCGGGTCATCGGGCTTCCGCCTCGTGCATGGTCACGGACGTTCCGACGGCTCCCTCGTCCGGCCGGCGCCCGGTCTTCATGGTCCCCATTCTGTCCCGCCTGTTCGAGGTGTCGAGTGCTTCGCTGTCGGCCCGCGTCACCAGTCACCGTGCGATCCGTCCTGGTGGGTGAAGCGGGGTGTGGTCCAGTCGCCGGCGTAGACACGGTCCATGAGCTGTGCTTCGTCGACTTCGATGCCCAGGCCCGGCCCGGTGGGTACGGCTATGTGTCCGTTCTCGACCGAGAACGGGACCGCCAGGATCCCGGCGCCGAGATCGGCGCCGTCGTCCAGTGCCAGATACTCCTGGATCAGGAAATTGGGTGTGCTGGCCGCCACTTGAAGGCAGGCGGCCAGCGAGACGGGCCCCAGGGGGTTGTGCGGAGCGAGCGCGACGTAGTGGGCCTCGGCCATGGCGGCGATCCGACGGACTTCGCTGATCCCGCCGGCATGGCACAGGTCGGGCTGGACGACGGACACGGCCCGGCGTTCGAGGAGTTCCCGGAAGCCCCACTTGGTGAAGATCCGTTCGCCGGCCGCGATCGGCACGTTCGTCGCCCTGGCGATCTCCGCCAGGGCGTCGACGTTCTCTGGGAGACACGGCTCCTCGATGAAGAGGGGGCCCATCGGACTCAGGCGTTCTGCCAGGCGTCGGGCCATGGCAGGTGACGTGCGGCCGTGGAAGTCGAGCGCGATGTCGAAGGCGGGGCCCACAGCCTCGCGAACCGCAGCGACGCGGGCAACCTGGCGGTCGACGTACTCCACTGTGTCGAGGGCCCTTACCGGTCCGTCCAACCCGAACTTGATCGCCGTCATTCCCGCGGACCGTGAGCGCCGCGCGGCTTGGGCGAACTCCGCGTCCGTGACGCCCCGGGCGTGCCCGTACATGCGCACCGAATCACGAACAGCGCCGCCCAGCAATGCGTGGACGGGGACTCCCAGGTCCCTGGCGGTGATGTCCCACAGCGCCTGGTCGATTCCACTGATCGCACTGCACAGGACGGCTCCGCCGCGGTAGAAGGCCCCACGGTACATTCCCTGCCAGTGGTGTTCGATCCGTCTGGGATCGCGCCCTGCGAGGTATTCCGCGAGGTCGCCGATCATGCGCTCGACGACCCTCGCCTGCCCTTCGACAACGGCCTCACCCCATCCGATGACACCCTTGTCGGTCTCCACCGCCACGAACAGCCATCTAGGGCGAACGTGAAAGGTGCGGACCTTCACTATTCTCACCGCGAATCCCCTCTTGGTGCGATATTCCTCGCCTTTTGACGACAAGTTGTAGATTCCTGGGCGGTGCGCCCGGCGGGTCGCCCGCGTACCTGCATCTGCCGCTCGGTGTCCTCGTCCCACGCGACCTTCCGGCCGTGGCGTTGGCGCCGCGCTCCCCGGCACCGGCGTGGACGGCGCCTCGACTCACGTCACCGAACTGCGGCGCCCGGCGCCTAACGGGCAAGCCATCCCCCGTCGACAGCGAGGACCTGGCCATGAACGTATGCCGCCGCGCGGGAGGCCAGGAAAACCGCCACGTCGCCCACGTCATCCGGGCCTCCCCATCGGCCGGCCGGGATACGGACCGAGAGCTGCTCCAGCCGGACGGGGTCCTCAAGCAGTGCCGTGTTCATCTCTGTGGCCATGTATCCGGGCGCTATCGCGTTGACGTTGACCCCCCGGCCCGCCCATTCATTGCACAGAGCCTTGGTGAGCTGCGCGACGGCACCCTTGCTCGCCGCGTACGCGGCCACGGTGAATCCGCCCTGAAAGCTGAGCAGTGATGCGAGGTTGATGATCTTTCCCTCACCGCGCTGGATCATGGGCCGCCCGAAGATCTGGCACAGCTGGACCACCGAGCGCAGGTTGACGTCGAGCACCGCGTCCCAGGCATCGAGCGGGAAGTCCTCGGCAGGGTGCCGGATCTGCGCTCCGGCGTTGTTGACCAGGATGTCGACCTGGTGACCGGCGAGCACTTCGGCCCCCGCGGCCGCCACGCCCTCGCGGTCCCGGAGATCGACACCGACGTGACTCACCGAGCGTCCGAGATCTGCGGCTGTCCGCCTCAGCCGGTCATCCAGGGCGCTCCGGCTGAGCACGACTACATCGGCGCCCGCGTTCAACAACGCGCGGCTGATACCCAGTCCGAGGCCGCGCCCTCCGCCCGTGACGACGGCGGTACGGCCCGTGAGGTCGAATGGGGAGATCATGCGGCTTCGTCCCTGTGTGCGCTGATGAGAACTTTCAGTCCGCCCGACCCTGTGGCCGCTGCGTCGAAGGCGTCGGAAATCCGGTCGAACCCGTAGACGGACACCGGGAACCTGTCCAGCCCCAGCGCGTTCTGAGCGACCAGGTCGATCGCGGTGCGGAAGTCTTCGCGCGTGTAGACCCGCACGCCGACCACGGACTGCTCTTTGAAGCACACGGCCTGGAGGTCGACCGCGGCCGGTTCCTTGTACACACCGACGATGACTACGCGGCCGAGGACACGGGTGACATCGGCGAGTTCGGCGGCCACAGCGGGGTGGGCCGCGCTGTCGAACGTCGTGTCGGCTCCGTCGCCCTGCGAGAGCTCCGCGACCATGTCCCACAGCTGTGCACCGTCAGGGACCGCGATCAGCCCCATGTCGCTCGCCACCGCACGACGGCGGGCGTTCGGCTCGGCGACCACCACGTGCGATGCCCCCTCGTGCCGGGCCACCAGTGCGGTGAGTATGCCTATCGGCCCCGCGCCGAAGACAGCCACCACATCCCCGGCTGCCATCCCCGAGCGGCGGACCGCGTGTACGGCGACCGCCAGCGGCTCGGTCAGCGCCGCCTGCGTGGGTCCGACGCGCGACGGGACCTGATGCAGAGTCGACGTCGGCAGCGCCACGAACTGCGCGGCGCCTCCTGGCGCGTCGATGCCGAACAGACCGAGCCGGGCGCACACATGGCTGTGGCCCTCCCGGCACGCACGGCAGTCTTTGCAGGAGATCAGCGGTTCTGCGACCACCAGCGCACGTTCCGGAGGCCCGCCCGGCGCCGTGACCTCGACCCAGCCCGAGATCTCGTGACCGAGGATCAGTCCCTGTCGCGCCCGCGGGTGCTTGCCATGCACGATCCCCAGGTCCGTGCCACAGATCCCGGTGCACGCGACCCGGACCAGCGCCCATCCCGGCGGCACCTCGGGCATCGGCACCTCCTCCACGCGGACATCGTTGACGCCGGCCCACACCACGGCGCTCATCCCGCCCGTCATCGCCGACCCTCCGACCGCTGCGCAGCCGCCGGCAGCGCCTCGGGATTCACCACATTTCGGGGCGTGCGCCCAGCGCAGGCGTCGACGACGTTCTCCACGGTGCGCCTCTTGAGCTCCGCGTAGGACTCCTCGCTATACCAGGCAAGATGCGGCGTGAGTACGACGTTGTCGAACGACGTCAGCGGGTGATCCCGCGGGAGCGGCTCGATCTCGTGGACGTCGATGCCAGCTCCTGCGACGGCGCCGCGCTTGAGGGCGTCAACGAGAGCACCCGTATCGATCACCCCGCCTCGGCTCGTGTTGACGACGATCGCGTCGGGACGCATCCGTGCGAACGCGTCGGCGCCCAGCAGACCGCGCGTCTGCTCCGTGAGGGGCGTATGGACGGAGACGACCTGTGCCCGTTCGAGCAGCTCGTGGAGGCCGACGGAGCGAAAACCGCGGAACGTCTGCGAGTCCGGGTCCGCGGCGCTGTCGTAGGCGATGACGTCATAGCCGAGGCCTGCTGCCTTGCGTGCGGTGGCCGCGCCGATAAGGCCCATCCCGACGACTCCGAAGACTCGTTGGCCCACTTGGTACAGGGGACGCACCGCAGGGAGGTCGAACGAGCCGGCGCGCACGCCCCGGTCGAGACGGGGGATGCCCCGGGCGACGGACAGGGCGAGCCCGATCGCGTGGTCCGATACCGCCTCCGTGCCGTAGTCGGGCACGTTGCACACGAGAATGCCGCGCCGCGTCGCCGCCTCCACGTCCACCGAGTCGACACCGACGCCGTAGCGTCCGATCACCTTGAGGCGTGGGAGACGGTCCATCACCTGCTCCGTGATCGCCGCGTACTGCACCACGATCGCGTCGGCGCCGGCACAATTGACCACGATCGTGTCGGCGTCCCGGGACTGGGTGACGAGGAGTTGCCCCCCTGCGGAGGCGACTACGTCTCGTTCTATGTCGAAGGAATCATGGTCGCACTCCGTGATGGCCACCAGTGGGCCACCGCCTGCCGTTCTCATGGCCGTCATCAGGCGGATCACTCTCCAGGCTCTGTGTGATGTGTGATGGTGCTCGACGGAACGCCGCCCTGGCGCCCCGCGTGACTCCCTCCCACCGGCGATCGCTCGGTTGGAAGGCTTCCTCCGCGGTGCAGAGCGTCTGCTACGGCTTGTTCAGTTCACCGAGCGCCGTACTCGCGAACACCCGGTACCGGCGGCGACGTGGTCCGAACCGCGCCGGCGGTGGCCGTGGTGGTTCAGGCGTCTTGACTGTCGTCGGCAGCCGGCTGGACCACTTCGCCGCAGTCGAACGACCCGCCCGTCTTCGGCCACGGCTCCTACGTCCGCCTGTCGACCAGATCGCGCCAGTCACCGCAACCCAGGTAGGTAAACCGGTTTTTCAGCTTACATGACGGTCCTTGCGCTGACTACCGTCAACCGATGCGGCACGCGGATGAGTCCTGAGGGTGCGGCGGCGCCCCCGCCACCCCCTGCACCCCGGGGACCAGTTCCATCCGGTAGGCCAGCTCGTACCGTCCCGGTCCGATCCGGTACCGCGGGAGGACGTCGGGCCCGCACGCCCCGGTCCCGACCCCCCTGTGCGCCGCATCCAGGCACACGACCAGTCGGTCGTCCTCGCGCAGATCACTGGCGTTCTCGGCGGCGAACAGCGCCTGAGGCGCAAACCGCGTCGCCGACCAGCAGAAGTCACCACCGAGCGAGGTCAGCCGAAGGCGGTCGCCGCGATCGTCGTCGATCAGCTCAAGCCAGAGCGTCCCGGTGCGCAGCCCGAATTCCTGCGGCACGAGGTAGGGAGAGGGTTCCACTTGCGACGACCAGCGGCCCAACATCGCCGACCGGTTCCGGTCCGGGTAGTTCTCGTGCGGGCCCCGCCCGAACCAGACGAACCGGTCGAATCGGGGGTCCACGCGGAACAGCACGCCGACACGCGGCAGGTCCGTCGCCTCGTCGGGCACCTCGAACCGGTGACGGTATTCCGCACCGCTCTCGCTCCTGGACACGGAGACGGTGTGGTCCACGATCTCGTGCGCGGGCCGCGTGTCCAGGCCGGCGTCCCTCCAGCGGATAAGGGTGCGTGATCCCATCTCTCTCACACGGACGATGTGCTCCATCAGCTTGAGCCCATCGTTGTCCGTCGCAGCGCGCCACACGTTGGGCATCGGGTCGTCCGCCGTCTCGCCCGGCACCGCGACAGCCCCTTTCGCCGGCGGGCCGGGGGCGGGTCGTCCGTCCCGCAGAGCGAGCTGGTCCCACGCGACGGGATGTCCCGCCGGTGCGAACCACGACTCTGTTCGGGTCCGCCACGTGATGGTCAGCAGGGCTTGCGCGGCGCCCGAGTACGCCGCGTCCACGGGCAGCGGCACGGTCACGCTCCCACCGGGCGCGACGTCGGGGAGGTCGAGCGTGCCGGAGGCCGCCGGGGCGCCGTCCAGAAGGAGTTCCCAGCCTGCCGCGAGGTCTCCCGTGCAGGCGAAACGGCGTCGGTTGGTCACGTACAACCCGCCGTCCACGTACTCAGTGGTCACAGGCCGGTACGCCCAGGCGACTTCGGCCGTTCCGGGGTGAGGCTCGACATCGGCGGAAACCAGGCCGTCCGCGACGAAGTTCGCGTCGTGGGGCGCGTCGCCGAACTGCCCACCGTACGCGAGGCGGGTGGTTCCGTCGGGGAGCCGCTGTCGCAGGCCGTGGTCCTTCCACTCCCAGATGAAGCCGCCCTGAAGTCCGGGCGTGGAGGTGATGACATCCCAGTAGTCGGCCAGTGAGCCGTTGCTGTTACCCATGGCGTGCGAGTACTCGCACATGATCAAGGGGCGGTCCGCCGCCCCGGCGGCCACCTGCTCCCCATAGGCCCGGATCTCCTCGATGCCGGGATACATCGGGCAGACGACGTCCGTGGCGTGACGGCCCCCGTCGGTCCACCCGGAGTTCCGGATGGCGTCCTCGTAGTGGAGCGGACGCGAGCGGTCGGCGCGGCGGATCCACCCCGCGAGAGCGTCGTGGTTGACGCCGTACCCGCTCTCGTTGCCCAGACTCCACTGGACCACGCAGGGATGGTTGCGGTCACGCGCCACCATGCGGGCCCCGCGCTCCAGCCAGGTCGCGCGGTACCGCGGGTCGCCGCAGAGGTACCAGTTGAACGCGTGCGACTCGATGTTGGCCTCGTCGACGACGTAGAAGCCCAGTTCGTCGCAGAGGTCGTAGAAGGCGGGGTCGTTCGGATAGTGGGACGTACGGATGGCATTGATGTTCATCCGGCGCATGGCCGCCAGGTCGGCACGCATGTCCTCCACGGTGACCGCGGCACCGGTGTCGGGGTGGTGGTCGTGCCGGTTGACCCCGAAGATCCACACACGTCGGCCGTTCACGAGGAAGTCCGGCCCGTCGATCTCGACGCGTCGGAAACCCACGCGTACCCGGGTCGCGTCGACCACGTCTCCGGCCGGGTCGATGAGCTCCGCTGCGACTTCGTAGAGCGCCGGCGTCTCCGCCGACCAGGGGAGGATCCGAAGCCCGTCCCAGCGCAGCCGGGCGATGTGCCCGGAGAACTCGTAGGTGTTGTTGACCGCGTGGGGAACCGGCGCGTCCTGAGGCCTCGCCACACCCGCACCGTCGCGGCCCGACAGCGAAACCCGCACGCGATATCCCTCCGCCTCCGTGCTTTCGCCGAAGTCGACCGTGGCGCGGACATCGAGCGTTCCCTCACCAGAGCGGGGATCGAGGTCCGCCCGGGCATCCAGGTCGACGAGTCCGACAGGCGGCCGGGCCTCGACACGCACACCGCGGTGGAGACCGGCGAGCCACCATCCGTCCTGGTCCTCGACGAAGCTGTGCGCCGAGTACCTCACGACGACCACGGCAAGCTGGTTCCTCCCCACGCGGGCCGCTTCGGTCACGTCGTACTCGCTCCCGAGACGGGCGTCGGTGCCGTATCCGACGAACACGCCGTTGAGGTAGACGGCATGCACACTGTCAGCGCCCCCCACGTGCAGCAGCAACCGTTGGCCCTCCCAGCGGGACGGGACGTCGAACGCCGTGCGGTACACACCTGTGGGGTTGCGCGACGGGAGCCGCGGCGGAGGCTCGGCGAACGGCATCTGGATGTTCGTGTAGTGCGGAATGTCGTCGGCCACCTGGACCGGCCAGCTACCGGGCACGCCGACCGATTGCCACCGCCCGGGCTCCCGCTCTCCTCTCACGGCATCGGCAGGCACCTGGTCGGGAGAGGGAAACAGCCGGAAGGACCAGGTGCCGTCCAGCGACAGCCGGCGGTCCCCCTCGGCCGCGGGACGCGCGCGCATCGGGAGTCGGAGCAGGGATGTCACCGTAGGGTCCGCCCACGGGCGGAGAGCACCGATGATGGGAAGCATGTCGATTCCTTACGTCATGGGACGTCACGGGGAGGCAGCCGGTCCCGGTCACCGGGGACTGCCCGCTCATCGGCATACCGGCCGTGGCCGGTGGTCCGCCGACGGTGCCGACGGGGTCGGCCGCAAGCCGGGCGACCGGTCACCCCACCGCCAGACGGCCAAGGCGCTCGAAGTCCAGCACCACACCGTGCCCGGGGCGGTCGGGAGCGGAGACGCATCCGTCCGTGACGGCCATCGGCTCGGCCATGTAGGCGTGCAGGCCGAAGCCATGTGCCTCCATGTAGGTCCGGTGGGGGACCGAGGCGAGCGCATGCACCGTGAGGTCGTGCACGCCGTGCGACGTCAGCAGCATGTTGTTCGCCTCCGCCAGAGCGGCGACCTTCCTGAACGTCGTGTACCCGCCGATGTTGCTGACGTCCGGCTCGGGAAGCGTCAGGGAGCCGGCGCGGACAGCGTTGTGGAAGTCGTACAGGGTGTGGAGGTTTTCGCCGCCCGCGATGGTGTGACCGCTCTCCCGAACGATCCGGGCGTTGCCGACAAGGTCGTCGGGAATCGTCGGCTCCTCGATCCAGTGCAGGTCGAAGGGTGCGAGTGCCCGAGCCGCGCGAATCGCCCCGTCCACCGTCCACTTCATGTTGGCGTCAACCATCAGCGGGAAGGAGTCGCCGAGGTGCTCACGCAACGCCGACACCCGGTCGACGTCCTCCTTGAGGTCGGGGCGGCCCACCTTCATCTTGATGGCCCGGAATCCCTCGGCCAGGAAGCGGTCCGCCTGCATCTTCAGATCGGCGACGGGCAGTTCCAGGTCGATGCCGCCGGCATACACGGGCACGACAGGGTCGTATCCCCCGAACAGTTTCCACAACGGCGTCCGTGCCCGGATTCCCTTCAGGTCCCACAGGGCGATGTCGACGGCCGAGATCGCCGATGTGGCGTGCCCCCCGCGGCCGGCGTAGTGCAGCCGCCACCACATCGACTGCCAGATCTTCTCGATCTGCTCGGCGTCGGCACCGAGCAGGCAGCCCGTGAGGTCCTTGTCCACCATCGTCGCCACGGCCGCCCCGCCATGGTTGACCGTGTAGGTGTAGCCCAGACCTGTCGCCCCGTCGCTGTCCTCGATCCGCACGGTGATGAGCTCGAAGTCCATCATGGCGCCGTGCGTCGAGTCGGTGAGCTTGGTCGGGAGCGGTATGCGATAGAGGTCGGTACATACCCGTTCGATCATGCCTTGTACCGTTTCTCTCTGAGGTGTGCGTCTGACCCGGCCTCATGGCAAGGAGCTGAGGTCACTTTTCGTGCGGAGCGGGAAGCACGTCGACCGCCGTCGATTCCGCCGTCTCGGGGCTCAGGCCGCTGGTGTAGAACGTCTTCTGTCTCTCGTCGGCCGCGAACCCCTGGATGTAGTGCCACGATGCCGTGACGTCATGGCACAGTCCCCAGCGAACCCCGTCCAGTGGCGCGACGGCGTGGTCGGGGAGCCTGAGGGGACCGGCGGCGACGGGTGGGTTCGCGATGTAGGCCATGATCTCGAAGTTGATCCCGTCGGGCGCGAACTGCATCGTGTTGCGTTCCGGCCCGTCGGTGGTGAGCATCGCGGCGATGCCGTCGCCGTATCGCCAGACGCAGGTCTCGTGTCCGCTGTTCGTCACGGGGTTGGCCGGACATCGGTGGTACGGGCCCTCGATGTCGTCGGCGATCGCCAGGCCCCACCGGGTCGTGCGTCCGCCGGCGGAGAACCCTTCCCCCATCTGCTCGCCCTTGTAGTAGAGGAAGAATCTGCCTTGGAACGGGACAAGGATCGGGTCGTGCACCTTGTGGCTGTCGAAGGACCCCTGAGAGACGACGCTCAGCCGGTTGTCCTCCTCTCCCGCCCACTCGCCGTCCGCCTGGGGTCGGAGAATCGGCCGGGGGGACCTGACCCACGGACCGTCCGGGCTCGGTGCCTTCGCCATCGCGATGGACTCGAAGCTCCGTAGCACGTAGGGCGACCGGATCACCTGGTAAACGAGGTAGAACCAGCCTTCGTGCTCCAGGACCTCCGGGGTGAACACGCTCCGGTCGTCGTAGCTGCCTGGCTCGCCCCTGCCGAGGGCACGCCCCTGTTCGACCCAGGCGGCGCCGTCGTCGGACGTGGCATGCCAGATCTCGGACCAGTCCCAGGGAAAGACCTTGGCCGTCGGGTCGCCGGTTCCGAAGCCATCGGTCTCCCCGGTCGAGCGGGTGTACCAGACGTGGTAGCGCCCGTCGACCGTGAGGACGGAGCTCGGGTCCCGGCGGTGTACGCCCG
This sequence comes from Streptomyces sp. NPDC048002, assembly GCF_040653275.1. NCBI lineage: Bacteria > Bacillati > Actinomycetota > Actinomycetes > Kitasatosporales > Streptomycetaceae > Streptomyces > Streptomyces sp. NPDC048002. The sequence goes on from NZ_JBEZNL010000001.1 coordinate 588,493, forward strand.
CCTCGGGACCGAGTCCCTGGACAGGGAACGTACGGAAGTCGCAGAACCACTCGGGATCAGCCGGATACCGCCTGCCTCGAACGGTCGCCGCACTCTCTGCGGGCATGGTCATGCGCTCGTACTCCTCATGAGGGGTGGTCACTTGATCGCTCCGCCGATCCCTCCGATGGAGAAGAATCGGTTGAGCACGGCGAACACCATCACCGGCGGCAGCAGCATGACGACCGACATCGCCATCACGGGCCCCCAGTCGGTGGCATTCTGCTGGAAGTAGGTCTGGAGCCCGATCGGCAGCGTGAAGTTGCTCTGCGACCTCAGGAAGACGGTGGCGACCAGGTAGTCGTTCCACGCGACGAGGAAGCTGAAGATCGCCGCCGAGAGAATGCCCGGGTACGAGTTGCGCAGCACCACACGGACGAATCCTCCCCACAGGGAGGCCCCGTCGACCCAGGCGGCCTCCTCCAGCTCGACGGGGATGGAGTCGTAGTAGGCAGCCATCATCCAGCACGTGACGGCCATGCTGCCGGCGATGAAGATGACGGCCACACCGCTGAGCGTGTCAGCCATCCCGATCTTCGCGAAGACCACGAAGAGCGGGATGACGAAGACGATGACGGGCAGGCTCTGGACGACGAAGAGCGAGAGCGTGTAGCCACCGATGAACCTGTTGCGCAGTCTCGACATCGGATAGCCCGCCAACGCCCCGATCACGACCGCGAACACGGTCGTCCCCAGGGTGACGGCAAGGCTGTTGTACAGGTAGTCGAGGACAGGGGTCTTGGAGAAGATCTCGACGTAGTTCGAGAAGTTCCACGAGTACGTCCCGGCGGCGGTCTGTCCCGAGCGGACCGACAGGACCAGGATCATGATGATGGGTGCCAGGGCCACGAGTGTGATGACGGACATCACCGCTGTCTTGGCCCACCCCGCAGCGGATTCCCGCCGCTGCTTGCGCGTGATGCGGTCGTCGGCGGGGGTGGCTGCTCCGGCCCGGAGGGCGGAATGTACTGGAGTGGTCATGTGTACCGCCCTCAGCCGTTCGCCGACGCACGGTTGATGCGACGGAAGAAGTAGATGGACATGGCGATCATGGCGGTGGTGATGAGGAACGCGACCGCGACGCCGTAACCGGTGCGGAAGTCCTGGAACACGAGCCGGTAGGCGAACACGACGAGCGTCGAGGTCGACCCGACGGGTCCTCCCCCGGTCAGCAGGAAGACGGAGGGGAAGTCGTTGATCGTGAAGATCGAGGCGAGTACCCACGCAATGTAGATGGGCTTCGACATGATCGGCAGGATGACGTGCCGGATGCGTTGCCAACGGCTGGCCCCGTCGAGCCGGCAGGCTTCCTCGACACTGGGGTCCACCGCCTGCAGCGCGGAACTCATCATCATCATCATGAAGGGGACCGTCCCCCAGATCTTGAAGACGATCACGATCGCCATCGCCGAATTGGGGTTGGCCAGGATCTGGACGTCACCGAACCCAAGCTCACGCAGGAGCGTGGGCACCGGGCTGGACGGCGTCGCGACCAGGAAGTTCCAGCTCGTCGTGCTGACAACCACCGGGACCACCCAGGGCAGCAGGAGCAGCACCCGGAACACTGACCTGCCGGGGAAGGACCGGCGCAGCACGAGAGCGAGGGCTGTGCCGATCACCCAGGCCACGAAGACCGAGACCACCGTGAACAGGAGGGTGAAGCGCCCGGCTTCCCAGAACGCGGGGTCCTGCAAGGCGGTCGTGTAGTTCTCAAGGCCGATGAACTCCCCGGGCCCCGCGATCCCGCCGTCACGCAGCGACTGGGAAACCGCGTAGAAGAGCGGATAGGCGTTGAGAGCGATGAGCAGGAAAATCGACGGGGCGAGCATCGCCGCCATCGTCTTCGTACTCCCGGGGTGCCGGCTCCCGGCCTTCCTCCCGCGGCTCCGAGGCCTGTCCGTCTTGGCCGCCGATCTCCTCGGCACCGACACGTCCGTCATGGACGCCTCCTTCTGTGCGTCAAATGACCCGTGGGTCACATGACCTTCTCGATGCCGTCCTGCAGGGTCCGAAGGGTCTGCTCACCAGTGCTCTTGGCCTGGATGACCTGCTGGGCCCACTGAGTGATAGCCTGGCCCCCGTCGATCGCGTTGATCTCGGGGAAGGGCTCACCGGCGAGCTGGGTGAGGGATTTGCCCACGGGCAGCCACTCCTTGGTCGCCTTGACCAGGTTGGGCTGCGCCTGCACCTCGGGCAGCTCGAGGATGCTCTGGCGCACCGGGACCTTGTTGAGGACGCCCTTCTTCCAGTACGCCGACATGGCGTCGAGGTAGTAGACCGTGAAGTCCTCGACCACGTCCGTGTCCCAGTCACCGGTGTAGAGGATCAGGTCCGAGGTGTACGCCATGGTGCCCTTGGTACCGTTCGGGCTGGTCAGGGGGCTGCCCAGCGTGATGTCGGCCTTGAGCTTCGGGTCGTCGAAGGAATTGGCGATGTCCGGTGGCAGGATCGACATCGCCGCGGCGCCCGAGGAGAACTGGTCGTTCAGGTTCGCCACCGTATAGCTCACGCTGCCCGGGTCCATGATCCCGTCCTTGGCCAGCTTCATGAGGAACTCCACGGCCTCCACGTTCGCGTCCGTCACGCACTGCGGCTCACCGGCCTTGTTGAACAGGCCCCCACCGTTGTTGAACACGAACGACAGGAACGTCTGGTAGGCGTTGCCCCCGGCACCGCCCGAGGCGACCATGCCGTACACGCCGTTCCTCTTCAGCGCCACACCAACCCGGTACAGGTCGTCCCAGCTGCGCGGCTCCTCCACACCGGCCTTCTCCAGCAGCGACTTGCGGTACCAGAGCAGCCGCGAGTCCACGTTCCACGGCAGTGCGGTGTACGCGCCCTTGTACTTGAACACATCGATCGTGCCCGGCAGGAAGTCGTCCAGCTGCCCCTTGGACCTCAGCTTCGCGATTACCCCGTCGGCCGGATGGACCGCGTCCTGGACGTAGTACTGCAACGACTGGAACGCCCCGCCCGTGGATATGGCCGGACCGGTCCCAGCGGCGATGGCCGAGCTGAACGTCTGAAGCCACCCGTCCCAGCTAATCGACTGGTACGTCGCCGAGCCACCCGGGAACGCTGCGGAGATCTCCTTGCCGGCGGCGAGGTAGTCCGGCCCGGGCGACCCCCAGGGCATGTCCCAGAACGCGAACTTCGAGCCACCGGAGCCTTGGGACGAGTCTCCGCCACCAGAGCACGCGGCCAACAGCACCGTCCCTGCCACACCCAGTGAACCGCCCAGGAATCCCCGTCGGGACACACCGCTGGGCACAACAGGCTTGGTCATCGAACATCTCCCTCGAGCGTCGTTGCATCGGGATGCCCCCCACTGGAGAACCGGTTTTCCACCGTAGCGTGGCAGCCCGTACCCCACAACCCTCGATCTCATACACGTCGACGGGCGGCTGTCTCCCGGGTGACAGCCGCCCGTCGATCAGCTCACGACCGCCTCGAAGTCGTCAGTCTCGCGGTGCGGCGACCGAGGCCCGCTCCACGATCTCGTACCCCCCCAGCACTTGACGGCTGCCGATCACACGTCCCTCTATCTGGTCGACGAGAGCGTCGACGGCCGCGGCTCCCAGCGTCGCCAGCGGCATGGCGAGGGTAGTGAGGGGAGGATCGAGGAACTCCGCCATGGGGAGGTCGTCGTACGCGATCAGCGACACGTCGTCGGGCACCTTCCACCCTCGGTCGCGCACCGCCTTCATCACCCCGACGGCCTGCGGGAACGTGCTGGCGTACAGGGCGGTCAGCTCCGGCCGCGCGTCAAGCAGTCCATGTGCCGCCGCGCATCCGCCAGCCTCGCTGAAGGTTCCGGCGGAGTGGGCGGTGTCGTCCAGGCCCAGCTCGCGCAGCCTGCCCTGAAACCCGTCAAGCCGGGACCGGGCCGGAGCAAGGTCCAGGGGACCCGTCACCATTCCGATACGCCGATGCCCCCTGCCATGAAGGTGGTCGACGACCAGAGCGCTCGCCCCCTGCATATCCATGCCGACATTGCGGTTGGACCCCTGGACCTCTCGGTTGAGAAAGACGTGTGCCAGCCCACCGCGATCGGCGAGGAGGCGCTCGACCAGGGGGTGCTCGGGCCGGGACGACGCGACGAGGAGACCGTCCACCCGTCCGGCCGTCACTAGCTCTGCATAGGCCGCGTCGTCGTCCCCTGCGGCGTCCTCGGCGATGAGCAGCACGTAGCCGTGGTCACGCGCCCTGCGGAAGGCTCCGCGGGTGACCGCGGCGTACACGGAGTTCGACAGATCAGGGATGAGCAGCGCGAACGCCCTGGTCCGCGACACCGACAGGGCGCGCGCCGTGACGTTGGGCCGGTACCCGAGTTCCGCGGCGACAGCGAGGACGCGCTCACGTGTCTCGGGCCTGATCCGGAGCGTGGTGTCGTCGTTCAGGATCCGTGAGACAACGGACTTGGTCACCCCCGCGCGCTTGGCCACGTCGACGAGCCGCGCTCGAGCCGGGAGCGCTTTCGCCTGGCCCGCCCCTGCCTCCGATGTCATTCCGTGCCCCTCTCCCACCGCCGCTGCCACGAACATCTTGCCTGGCAGAGGATCGTGGCGTGCTCCGATGCCCGTTGTCGACCAGGCGTGTCACCGTATGGTAAACCGGTTATCTGTGACGCGCGGACGTGATTCAGGCGTCCTCGGCGGGAAGGAACGACGTGACTCACGAACTCTTCGACAGCAAAGGGCTGCTGGGCAGCGCACCGGCGGCCTTCGTCGCCGGTGAATACGAGCTCGACTCCTCGCACGGCACGCTCCCGGTGATCAATCCCGCCAACGGGCAACTCGTCGCCGAGGTGCCCAGCAGCTCTTCCTCAACGGTGGACCGGGCCGTGACGGCGGCGGTGGCCGCGCAGCGCGAATGGGGGCGCCGCAGTCACGTCGCGCGCGCGGCCGTGCTGGAAGCCGTGCGCGACGCGATCGCGGTGCACGCCGAAGAGCTGGCGCGGATCGTCTCGGTGGAGCAGGGCAAGCCTCTCTCCGACGCCCGTGGCGAGACGGAGGGCGCGTGCGCCTTCTTCGACTTCGCGATCAGCCAGAAGTACCGGGCCGTGGGCTCCATGATGGCGAGTGAGCCGGGCCGGTCGCTCTACGTGCGCGAGGAACCGATTGGCGTGGTGGCGGCGATCCTCCCCTGGAACTTCCCGGTCGCCATCTTCGCCCGCAAGGTCGCTCCCGCGCTCATGGCCGGCAACGCCGTCGTCCTGAAGCCGTCAGAACTCACTCCCCTCTCCGCACTCGCTCTCGCCCGGCTCTGCCAGCTGGCCGGGGTGCCTGACGGGCTGCTGAGCGTCGTGTGCGGAGAGGGCAGGGACACCGGACGGGCCCTCGTCACCCACCCAGGCGTCGGGATGGTCACCATGACGGGCTCGACACGCGGCGGCCGGGAGATTCTGGCCCAGGTGGCCGACCAGATCATCCCCGTCTCCCTCGAGCTCGGCGGGAAGGCTCCGTTCATCGTCTTCGAGGACGCGGACCTGGACGCCGCGGTCGAGGCCGCTGCCGACGCACGGCTCTGGAACACGGGACAGGTCTGCACGTGCAACGAGGTGACCTATGTGCACGCCGATCTGCACGACGAGTTCGTGCGCCGCGTGCTCGACCGGTTCGCCTCGGTGACCCCGCTCGATCCGTTCGCGGCCGGCTCGCGACTGGGCCCACTCGTGGCGGAGCGGGAACGGACCAGGGTCCAGGGGATGGTTGATGCGGCCGTCGCGTCCGGTGCCCGCGTCCGGACCGGAGGCGGCCGTCCCGACGGGGAGCAGTACCAGTCCGGCGCGTGGTTCGCGCCCACGGTGCTCACGGGCGTGCGTCCCGAGATGGACATCGCGCGGCGGGAGGTTTTCGGGCCGGTCCTGCCCATCATTCCGTTCAACGCCGAAGCCGAGGTCGTCTCCGCGGCCAATTCGACCGCATACGGTCTGACCGCCTACGTCTACACCCGAGACCTCTCCCGGGCGATGCGCATGATCGACGCCCTGGAATTCGGGGAGGTCTACGTCAACCAGGCCGGGCCCGAACAGGTGCAGGGCTTCCACACGGGCTGGAAAAGCTCCGGCCTCGGAGGCGACGACGGCCCGCACGGCTATGAGAAGTACCTCCGGCGCAAGACCGTGTACGTGCGTCACGCTGTCTGACGGCGAGGCCCCGCCGGGGGACTTCCTACCCATCCGGCGCTCGGGTGCGGCCCCAGCGGAGCGTCCGGGCCCCCTCCGGGCGGAGCCCATCTTGTCGTCGTGAGCGTGTGGGCAGGGCGTTCTTCCACCCGGCCGGATGCTCGCCCTGCCCTCCACCGAGCCGTCACCCCTTCTCTGAGCTGCGCTTTTGTCCCGTCACATGGTTGCACGCCACACAGGACGCAATCTGGTGCAGACACTTGCCCCGCTCAAAAAAACCGGTTTACCATCGGGCCGCGCCCCTTCGGTCACGGTAGATCGAGGCGCAGCGTGAGCAGTTGACCGCGCGAGCCGGTCCTCTGCTCACCTCCCAGATGGAGGGAAGCATGACCGTGCACAAGCGCGCTTGCACCACTCCGCCGCCGCGAGCCAGCAGGTCGTTCCGCGTGAGGTGGCCTGTTCTGATAGCGGCCGCCTGCGCAGGGTTCGTCCTGGCGACCACCAGCCCTCCGGCCGTCGCGGCCGGCGCTCATGACCTCGGCGACGAGACCATGCTCTACGACTTCCAGGACGGCCTGGTACCGGCCGAGGTCGGCCCGTACCAGGCGAAGACGACGATCGTCGGTCGCGGCGACAAGAAGCTCCGGGTCGATTTCCAGGCCCAGAAGAACTACTACTCTTCATTCTCCGTACGCCCCGAGCCCGTGTGGAACTGGTCGGCGGAGGAGTCCGAGTCGCTCGGCATCGCGATGGAGCTCACGAACCCGAGCGGCCGCTCCGTCCAGCTCACGATCGATCTGGAGAGCTCGACCGGCGTCGCCACCCGCAGTGTCAACGTCCCGGCCGGCGGCGGTGGCACGTACTACTTCGACGTCGACAGCCCCGCGCTCCACCGCGACACCGGGCTGCGCGCCGATCCGTCCTGGCTCGCGGACAAGGACGTCACCTCTGCGGTCTGGATGTGGGGCTCCAAGGAGACGGACACGAGCCGCATCAGCCAGCTGAACTTCTACGTCGCCGGCCTGCTGCACGACCGGTCGGTCATCGTGGACGACATCCGCGTCGTCCGTGACGCGCCGGCAGACCCCGATTACCTCAAGGGCCTGGTCGACGCCTTCGGTCAGAACAGCAAGGTCGACTACAAGGGAAAGGTCTCCAGGACGTCGGATATTCTTCGGCAGCGCGCTGCCGAAGCCAAGGACCTTCGCAGGCATCCAGTTCCGGAGGACCGGTCCAGGTACGGCGGCTGGCTGAACGGTCCACGACTCGAGGCGACGGGCAACTTCCGCGTGGAGAAGTACCAGGGGCAGTGGACCCTGGTGGACCCTGACGGCTACCTGTTCTTCTCAACCGGCATCGACAACGCCCGCATGTTCGACTCCCCGACCACGACGGGTTACGACTTCGACCACGACGCGATCCAGGAGCTGCCGCCCCCCAGCCTGACGGCCGGCGGCCCCGAGGACCTCAACCGCGTCCAGCAGTCGGCGTTGCCGACCCGCACGAAGATGTCCCAAACCCGCGCCGACCTCTTCAGCGAGTTGCCCAAGTACGGCACCCGCGCGGGCGAGGGCTTCGGATATGCCCCCGACACCCTGGCCGGTCCCGTCGCGCAGGGCGAGACCTACAGCTTCTACAAGGCGAACGTCGCCCGGAAGTACCCCGGCAGCAACTACATGGAGCGGTGGCGGGACAACACGGTCGACCGGATGCTCAGCTGGGGCTTCACCTCCTTCGGCAACTGGACCGACCCGGAGATGTACGACAACGATCGAATCCCGTACTTCGCCCACGGCTGGATCAAGGGCGACTTCAAAACGGTGAGCACCGGCCAGGACTACTGGGGCCCGATGCCGGACCCGTTCGACCCCGCGTTCTCCGACGCCGCAGCCAGAACCGCGCGAGCCGTAGCCGACGAGGTCGCGGACAGCCCGTGGGCGATCGGCGTATTCATGGACAACGAACTGAGCTGGGGCAACACCGGCAGTTTCAGCACCCGTTACGGCATCGTCATCGACACCATGTCACGTGACGCGGCAGAGAGCCCCACCAAGTCGGCGTTCTCCGACGAACTGGAAGAGAAGTACGGGACCATCGACGCTCTCAACGCCGCCTGGCAGACGACAGTTCCATCATGGGAGGCACTCCGTAGCGGCAGTGCCGACCTCGGCTCCGACGAGACCGCGAAGCAGGCCGACTACTCCGAGCTCATGACGCTTTACGCCACTCAGTACTTCAAGACGGTCGACGCCGAGCTCGACAAGGTGATGCCGGACTACCTCTACGCGGGTTCGAGGTTCGCCAGCTGGGGCCGCACACCGGAGGTCGTCGAGGCAGCGAGCAAGTACGTCGACGTCATGAGCTACAACGAGTACCGCGAAGGACTGCACCCGAGCGAGTGGGCGTTCCTCGAAGAGCTCGACAAGCCCAGCCTCATCGGAGAGTTCCACATGGGAACGACCACTACCGGGCAGCCGCATCCGGGTCTCGTCTCGGCGGGAACGCAGGCCGAGCGGGCACGGATGTACGCCGAGTACATGGACCAGCTCATTGACAACCCGTACATGGTGGGCGGCCACTGGTTCCAGTATGCCGACTCGCCCGTGACTGGCAGAGCACTCGACGGGGAGAACTACAACATTGGCTTCGTCTCCGTCACGGACCGTCCCTACCCGGAGATCGTCGCCGCTGCCCGCGACGTGAACCAGCGTCTCTATGACCGCCGATACGGCGACCTGGCCACGGCCGAGGGACACTACACCGGTCGGCGTTCAGCGGAGTAGCCGATCGAGAGACGGACACTCCGTCCGGGGCCGCCGCCCGCACACACGGACGGCGGCCCTGGACCCGTGGCACGTGTGCCTGCCGGTACTTGAACGTCATCTCATTCGTGGAGCCTACCCGGCATGGCGGCCTGCTGCAGCAGCTGACCAAGCGAGTGCTGGAGTCCGCGGACGTACTGGCTCCAGGTCCTGACCGAGTTCAAGAACTGCGGCGCGGCCGAGGTCCTGATGCTGGTCTGCGACGGCGCGACCGGGCCCCCGGACTCCGTGAATACCGTCTGGCCTGCGGCGATCGTCGAGACCTGCGTCGTCCACCTGCTGCGGAACAGCTCCGCTACGCGGCCCGGCAGGACTGGGAGAAGATCGTGAAGGCGCTCAGGCCTGTCCACACCGCGCCGAGCGAGGACGCCGCCCTGAAGCGGTTCGTGGAGTTCACCGACGCCTGGGGCGGGAACTATCCGGTGATCGTCCGGCTCTGGGAGGCGACCTGGGCGGAGTTCGTGCCCTCCCTCCGGTTCGACGTGGAGATCCGCACGATCGTCTGCACCACGAACGCGATCGAGAGCACCAACGCGCGCATCCGCACACACGTCCGGGCCCGAGGACACTTCCCGACCGACCAGGCCGCCCTCAAGTGCGTCTGCCTGGCCGTCATGAGCCTGGACCCGACCGGCACTGAAAACCAACCGAGTTCCACCGTTCGTCACACAGACCCGCTTGTCGGGCAACTCGGGAGGCACCGCCTCTGGCCCCGGATCCGGTCGGCCGGACCCGGGACCCAGCGCCTGTCGCAGCTACTCCGACGAACCGCCTGCTCATGAAAAGCAATCGACCGCTCTCACCTGAATGCCGCGAATTCTCGGAATCAGCGTCCTGATCTGGGCCTTGATGATTCGCGCCCGGCACGACGGGGTGGATGACCAAGGTCGCCGCTGGATCGCAGCCGGGCACCGGCACGAAATCCTGGAACTACTATAGCCGTACCGATTGCCACCCTGCGACACTCAGCTATAGTAATCGGGAAACCGGTTCACCTTGTTGAGTGATCAGGCGAGCAGAAACCCAGACACCCACCTCCCGGAGCCTACTTACTCCTGCGCCACGGAATGATCGGTCCACGTGGGCGTTCCGAACCTTCTGCACGCACGCGGTCCTCGAATTTTGGCGACCAGGGACTGCGGAGCCATCACACCAAATATGGGATTCTTCAGCCAGGCGGGAATCGAAGAAGGAGAACTATCATGGCCAACCGTCGTGATCTCATCAAGTGGAGTGCCTTCGCACTCGGTGCGGGCGCGGGGCTCGTGGGTCCCGCGGCCGCCGCTCATGCCGCAGGCCTCGAGTGGGAGCAGTACCCCGTGCCGGCCGCCCCTGGCGGAAACAGGTCATGGCAGCTACTCCCCAGCCATTCGGACGAGTTCAACTACACCGGCAAGCCGCAAAGCTTCACGGACAGATGGCTGGACCAGCACAAGGATGGCTGGTCGGGCCCGGCCAACAGCCTCTACAGTGCGCGCCATTCCTGGGTGGCGGACGGAAACCTCATCATCGAGGGCCGCAGGGCACCGGACGGGAGGGTCTACTGCGGCTACGTGACCTCCCGCACTCCGGTCAAGTACCCCCTGTACACCGAAGTGCTCATGCAGGTGAGCGGGCTGAAGCTGTCATCGAATTTCTGGCTCCTGAGCAGAGATGACGTCAACGAGATTGACGTGATCGAATGCTACGGCAACGAGCCATTGCACGGGAAACACATGAACACCGCCTACCACATATTCCAGCGGAACCCCTTCACTGAACTGGCGAGAAGCCAGAAGGGATATTTCGCAGATGGGAGCTACGGGTACAATGGTGAGACTGGGCAAGTATTTGGGGACGGCACCGGGCAACCTCTCCTTCGGAACGGATTCCATCGCTACGGTATGCACTGGATAAGCGCCACCGAATTCGATTTCTACTTCAACGGCAGGCTGGTGCGCCGACTGAACCGGTCGAACGACCTCAGGGACCCCCGGGGCCGGTTCTTCGACCAGCCAATGCATCTGATCCTCAACACCGAGAGTCATCAGTGGCGCGTCGACCGGGGTATCGAACCCACGGACGCGGAACTCGCAGACCCCAGCATCAACAACGTCTACTACCGCTGGGTCAGGACGTATCGGGCCGTGTAGGACAGCACCTCACGGAACGTGAAGCTGTCAAGTCCAGTGAGACCGTCGTGACGCCATGCGGTTCATGATGCGGACTCGCGGCGCTTGTCCTGGCCGTTGATCCATTCCTGTTGGGGGTATCCGGGAGCGTTCGGGGTGGCGGGCGTATGCAACGGCGAGGATGACGGCCCGCTGGTCGCAGACTTCCTCGGCGGTACCGAAGTGCATGCTGGCCGGTGTGTGCCGGCCGATGGCCGGCATGCCGGTGCTCGTGGTTGTAGTACGTGATGAACGCGTCGAACCACTCGCCAGGGGCGTTGCGTGAAGGTGCTTCGCCAGGTCTGCCCGTGACGTGTCGTCATGTCAGGGTTGGTCCGATTCTGGGGTGGAACGTAGTACAGGCACGGTGCCGGTGATCATGTGAGTGAGCCCTTTCCATCATCGGCCTGAGCTGGCCAAATGCAGGGTCAGGACGGCTTGGACGAGGCTCGTGATGCGGGTGGTCGAGCACCGCAGCTTGCGGAGGAGTCGCCAGGACTTGAGGGTGGCGACGGCCCGCTCGACCAGGGCCCGGATCTTCGCGTGGGACCGGTTGACGGCCTTCTGGCCTGTGGAGAGATTCTCCCAACGACCCCAGTGCGGAACCCGGACCGTGCCCCCGGCGCCTCGGTATCCCTTGTCGGCCCAGCAGGTGATGCCGGCGTCCGTGAGAGCGGCGGTGATGCCGTGTTCACGGGCGGCCCGGACGTCGTGGACGGCTCCGGGCAGAGCCGGTGACGCCCACAGCAGCCGGCCGGACGGATCAGCCAGGACCTGCACGTTCATCCCGTGCTTCTTGCGCTTGCCGGAGTAGAAGGGGCGGTCCGCGGCGATCCGGTCGATCGGCAGCAGGGTGCCGTCCAGCAGCACGAACGTCTTCGTCGATGCCGTCCGGGCCGCCTCTGCGAGAGTCGGGGCGAGGGCGGCCAGGAGCTCGACGGCCTCGGCGACGTACCGGTGGGCCGTCGTGGTTCCGATGCCGAATCCGGCTCCGAGCTGGGCATACGGGTGGCCGTTGCGAAGGTGGGCGAGGGTGAGCAGGGCCTGCCGGCCCGGGCTCAGGCGCCGCCATCGGGTACCGAGCTCCCGACGGCGTCGGCGGAGTCTGGCGGACAGGAAGCGCAGGGCAGAACTGGGCACGTTGACGCCCGACGGGTAGACAAGCACACGAAGCCTCTGGTGGAGACGGATTTCTTGGTCGAAAACCCATCTACCAGGGGCTTCACCTGCCTGTCAGCCCAACTGAGGTGCCCAGTCGCCAGGTTGGAACGAGCTCAGTGTCTACGTCCCATGAACACCGAGCGAGCCCGTGCCTGTCCTTGCATCATCGCCTATCCCCGCCCTGCTGGGCCAACTGGCCTCGGTATCCGCCCCGTCGCCGCTCCTTGATGCCGTTGACCTGCGAACATTCCTGACCGGGATACCCGATCCCAGTGGCCGTAAAGGCCGGATCTACCCCTTCACCGCACTGGTCTGCGCGGTGGCCGCCGTCCTGACCGGTGCGAAGTCGCTGGCCGCTATCGGGGAATGGATCACCGATGCACCGCCCTGGGCCCTGCGGACACTCGGCTTCACCCCCGACCCGTTCACCGGGCAGATCTCCGCCCCGCACCCCGCGACCGTCCGACGCCTGCTGGAACGCCTCGACGGCGACGCCCTCGACCGAGCCGTCGGCGCGTTCCTCGACACCCGGTCGGCCGCAACCGTCACGGTGGACGGGCCGGCCGCGCGGGCAATCCGCCGGGCCGTCGCGGTGGACGGCAAGACCGTCCGGGGCTCCCGCACCGCCAAGAGGAACGCGTTGGTCCTGATCGCCGCGATGGACCACGCCGGAAGCGTCCTGGCCCAACGGCAGATCGCTGACAAGAGCAACGAGATCCCCGCCTTCGCGCCGTTGCTGGACTCGATCGAGGATCTGGAGAACACCGTGATCACCGCGGACGCCCTGCACACTCAGCACGCCCACGGCACCTACCTGAGCGGACGCGGCGCCCACTACCTGGCGGTCGTGAAGAGGAACCACGCCAAACTCTTCGACCGGGTCCGGCACCTGCCCTGGCGGGACATGCCGCTGGAGCACTACGACCGCACCCGAGCCCACCACCGCATCGAGATCCGTCGCCTCAAGGCTGCCGCGTTCGAGCACCTCGACTACCCCGACGCCAAGCAGGCCCTCCCGATCGTCCGCTGGAGAATGGACCGAAGCACCGGAAAGCAGTCGATCGAACGGATCTACCTGATCACCAGCCTCGCCCCCGGCGCCGCGACCGGCACCGAACTCGCCTCCTGGATCAGAGGGCACTGGGGCATCGAAAACCTCCTGCACCACGTCCGTGACCGGACCTTCCGCGAGGACGACTCCAAGATCCGCACCGGCCACCTGCCCCGCACCATGGCCTCCCTGCGAAACCTCGCCGTCGGCGTCCACCGCCAGAACGGCCAGACCAACATGGCCGCCGCCCTCCGCCAGGCCGCCCGCGACTACCGTCGCCCCCTGACCGCCCTCGGCCTCACCTGGCGAACCCGGACAAGATCACTTCACGCAATGACCCTGGAACCACTCGCGGGCATGGGCCGGCGAGTTGAACCTTTCGGGGTGGTCGGACATGTACTTCGTGGTCTTGGCGTTCGACATGACTGAAAGCGTAAACGTGCTACTTGCCCGAACTGTCCAGAAGTGACCGGCACCACAGCACCCCTGAGCTGGCATTTTGCGCAATTCGTGCGCATTCACGAAGGAGACCCCTCCCTCAATACTGACTTCGGCTCGTCAGGGTGAATCTTTGCGAAGCCTCTGATGGGTGTGGGTGGGCGGCTGTATCCGTGTGGTGTGAGATATGCGGATGGGGGCGGGCTGCCTCCTGCGGGACGTCGGCGCCGTGAGTCAGTGCGGATGCAGGCGGCCGAGTGGTTCGAGCAGGAGATCAAGCCGGCGGAGGTCGCACGGCGGCTGCGGGTGAGCGTGAAGTCGACGTACCACTGGCACCAGTTGTGGCGTGATGGCGGTCGTGAAGCTCTTGCTTCCCGCGGCCCGAGTGGATCCCGTTGTCGGCTGTCCCCGCGCTGCCTGGAGAAGCTGGCCGCGTACCTCGATGAGGGCCCGGCTGCCCACGGCTGGGTGGAGGACCAGGTGTGGACCGCTTCGAGGGTGGCCACGCTGATCGGCAGGAAGTTCCACGTCTCCTACAGCGTCTCCGGCGTAACCAGGCTGATGCACCGGCTCGGCTTCAGCCCGCAGGTCCCCGCACGCAGGGCCGCCGAGCGCGACGAGCAGGCCGTGACCGCGTGGAAGGAGGGGACCTGGGCGGAGGTAAAAGGGCCCGGGCGGCCTGCGGGGGCTACATCTGCTTCGAGGACGAAGCAGGCTTCACCCGGAAGCCGCCCCGGGGACGGACCTGGAGCCGACGAGGGCGCACCCCGGTCGTGACCGTCAGCGGGCGCCGCTCGGGGCGTCTGTCGGTGGCCGGGCTGATCGCGATACGGCCGGGCTCGCGCACCCGGCTGTGCCACCGTCTGCGCACTCACCGAGCGGGCAGCAGCGCACGCCGCAGCATGGGCGAGCGGGACTTCATCGCACTCGTCGACGGCGTCCACCAGCTCGTCAAGGCACCGATCGTGCTGGTCTGGGACCGGCTGAACACCCACGTCTCCCACGTCATGCGCGAGCTGATCGCCGAGCGTGAGTGGCTGACGGTGTTCCTGCTGCCCGCCTATTCGCCCGACCTCAACCCCGTCGAGTGGGTATGGGCGCACGTCAAACGCAGCCTGGCCAACCTCGCCGTGGTCGCGCTCGACCGGCTCGAAGCCCTCGTCCGCAACCGGCTCAAGCGCCTTCAGTACCGGCCCGACACCCTCGACGGCTTCATAGCCGGCACCGGCCTGAACTTCGACGAACCCACGTCACCTTGACCAGCCGAAGTCAGTAACGCCGTCCTGGCCGTCATCCGTTGGAAACGCTCTCTCGGCATCTACGCCGACGCCACCGGCGAGAGCCACTCGACGTACTCACTGATCACCAACGAGATCGCCAACGAGGACCTGCCATGACTAGGCAGGACACTCTGCGGCCGGTGTTCACCGAGACCTTCCCGTCAACGATGGACGCGGGCGTGCTCTACATCTCGGTTCCCTACCGCACGTGCGGCCACTTGTGCTGCTGCGGTTGTGGCCAGGAAGTCGTCACACCGCTTTCCCCGGCCCAATGGTCGTTTACCTACGATGGCGAAAGCGCGTCCCTCGCTCCCTCGATCGGCAACTGGTCACTCCCGTGTCAGTCGCACTACTGGATCCGTAGTGGCCACGTCCGCTGGAGCCGCCGATACTCGTCGGCGGAAATCGATGACAACCGGGCCCGGGACCGTCGCCTGCTGACCCAAGGCACAGGGACCCGCGAGCCGGTGCGGTCCTTCAGGCTCCGTCGCCTTCTGCAGTTCTGGCGTTCGTAAGCCCCCGAACAGTGTCCGGCTCCCTGCGTTCCGGGACCGACCTCATGCCGCCTTGGTCATGGCGTCCGGAACCGTGGCGCCCATGGCCCACTCAACGGCGGCCACAACCTCGTCGTCTGAGGCCTCCAGCAGGTGTCCGTACCGGTCGACGGTCGTGGTGATCGACTCGTGGCCGAGGCGGGCCTGTATCACCGGCAGCGGGACCTTGCCGGCGATGAGCCAGGAAGCGTGCGTATGCCGTAGGTCGTGGATCCGCGGGCGCTTGGTGAGGCCGACCGCGTTAGCCGCGTCAAGGGCGGGCTTCCAGCGGTGTGCGTAGAAGACTCCGGAGTGCCAGGCCCCACCCTCGGGTGCGGTGAAGACCAGGTCGGTTGGCTGCTTTCCCAGGCAGCGCCGTTGGAACAACTGCACCTGTTCCGCGGTGAGCACAAGAGTCCGTCGCGACTTCTTCGTCTTAGGGGCGCCGAGGAACGTCCCTCCCTCCCCGCGTCGCTTCCACGCGCGCTGCACGCGGAGCGTCGGCCGCTTCGATACGAAGGTGAAGTCCCGGGGCTGGAGTGCCGTCACCTCACCCCACCGGAGGCCGGTGCTCACCAGGGCATCGACGATGTCGAGAGCATCGGCACGCAGGTGCGTCTTGAGGAGTGCGTACTCCTCGGGTTCGAGAAAGACCTCGTCGTCCTCGGTGTCGTTCCCCTTGGGCAGGCGGGTGTGCGCGCAGGGGTTCGAGTCGCGCAGGGCGGGATCGGCGCTCACGGCGGACTGGAAGATGCTGTAGAGCAGGCCGTGGAGATTGGCGATCGTCTTCGGGGCGTACGCCCGACGCTTCGTACCCGCTGGGTGCAGAGGGCCGGGCCTCCCGTTCTGAAGGTCCAGAATCCACTGGCTGACGTGGTCACGGGTGAGCCTGCTCCCCCGGTCCGAGACTGACAGCTCGCCGAACCACGGGGTCATGTGGTTATCAATAAATCTGGTGTAGTTGGTTCTAGTGTGCTCGGATATGTCCGTCAGCAGCCCCACGTAGGCGTGCGCATAGACCGCAAACTTCTCCGAGTCCGGCATCGGCGGCTCGCCCGTCTCGACGAAACCCTTCCCTTTGACCCACCCCGGCGGCCATTGCTGTCCGTGACCGTTGACGAGATCGCGGAACCGTTTCGCCTGATCCTCGTCATCGAAGGTCTCGCGGCACCACTCCCCTGTTCGGGACCCGCCAGCCCGCCAGACGATGGTGTAGGAGGGGTCTCCGGACAGCCGAGAATTGGTCTTGATCGAAGCCATGGAGAAATCGTACGGGGCTTCGGTGTGGCGTTTGTGTGGCGAACGCGACGCCTGCGCTAGCGTGAAACCTGCGTTCTCGCAGGTCACGACGATTCTGCTGGAGTGGGGCGGGTGGGACTCGAACCCACGGCCGACGGATTATGAGTCCGCTGCTCTAACCGGCTGAGCTACCGCCCCATAGCGGCGTGTCGCGCACATTTGTACGCGCCGTCTGCCGCAGCATAGCCGCTCATACGATCTCCTGCTTCGGATGGTCGACTACGCCTGCCCAGAAGGACTTCGGCGCGGTCCGCGCGGTTCCCGGGCAAGGGGATCAGGGCATGAAAAAGGACCCCGAAGGGTCCTCGTCCATCCTGCTCCCCCGACTGGACTCGAACCAGTAACCTGCCGGTTAACAGCCGGCTGCTCTGCCAATTGAGCTACGGAGGACCGAAGCTCCCCCGACTGGACTCGAACCAGTAACCTGCCGGTTAACAGCCGGCTGCTCTGCCAATTGAGCTACGGAGGAATGCCTCGTTGCATCGAACGTACCTACCTGGGTATTCGCCAGGGGGCGGGCGCTCGCTGCGACACATACATTAGCGCAAGCAGGGGGGTGCTCCGCCAATCGGTTCTCCCACGAGGGAAGGCATGCCGCCATGCGCTACAAGCTCACGTTCGTCGCCGGGCTGGCTCTGGGTTACGTGCTCGGCACCCGCGCCGGACGCGAACGCTACGAACAGCTGAAGAAGTCGGCACGCCAGGTGGCCCAGAACCCGGCCGTCCGGAACACCGCCGAGACCGCCGCCCAGCAGAGCCGGGTCTACGCGGGCAAGGCGTACCACGCGGTCAGCGACAAGGTCGGCGAGCACGTTCCCGACTCGGTCGCCCAGAAGGTGCGCAGCCTGCGCGACCGTCACCCCAACGGCGAGGTCGAGGACGACTGGGGCACCAGCAACACCTAGGCGGGGACCGGGCCGGGACCGCCCCGGACGGGGCGGACACTCCCGCCGCCCGTGACCCATAGAATTTTCGCCATGGGGATAGTCGCCGGGTTGGACAGCTCGCCCGAGTTCACGCGCATCGTCGTCTGCGACACGGACAGCGGAGCCGTGCTGAGGCAGGGGTACGCGCCGCATCCGGTGGAGGGGCGGCCCTCCGACGTCGACCCCCAGGCCTGGCTGCT
The DNA here is from genome assembly GCF_040653275.1 of Streptomyces sp. NPDC048002. NCBI lineage: Bacteria > Bacillati > Actinomycetota > Actinomycetes > Kitasatosporales > Streptomycetaceae > Streptomyces > Streptomyces sp. NPDC048002. The sequence goes on from NZ_JBEZNL010000001.1 coordinate 606,519, forward strand.
CTCCCTCGGTGAGGCGGCCGGCGGCGGCCTGCTGGAGGGCGTCCAGGCGATCGGGGTCTCCGCGCAGCAGAACGCCGTGGTCCCGCTGGACTCCCAGGGCAACACCGCCCGCCCCGCGATGGTCGGCGGCGACAAGCGGGCCCAGGTCGCCGCGGCGGACCTGATCGACGCGCTCGGCGGGCGCGAGGCGTGGGCGCAGGCCGTGGGCTGCGTGCCGCAGGCCCCGCAGCCCGTGACCAAGCTCCGCTGGCTGGCCAAGAGCGAACCCGACGCCGCGGCCCGCACCGCCGTCCTGCTCCAGGCCCACGACTGGCTGGTGTGGCAGCTGCTCGGCCGACCGGTGCGCCGGACCACCGACCGGGGCGGCGCCTCCGGCACCGGCTACTGGTCCGCCGCCACCGGCACCTACCGCACGGACCTGGTCGAGCTGGCGCTCGGTCACCAGGCGATGCTGCCGGAGGTGATCGGACCCGCCGAGGCCGCCGGTACGACACCGGAGGGGCTGCTGATCTCCGCCGGGACCGGCGAGACGATGGCCGCCGCGTTCGGGCTCGGGATCGGGCTCGGGGACGCCGTGGTCTCCCTCGGGGCCTCCGGTTCCGTGATGGCCGTCCACCCCGAGGCCCTGCACGACCCGTCCGGCATGATCACCGCGCTGGCCGACGCGACCGGCATGCACCTGCCCGTGGTGACCACCCTGAACGCCGTACGGACCCTGCGCGGCACCGCCGAGCTGCTCGGTCTGCCGGATCTGGAGACCCTGTCGGACCTGGCGATGAAGTCCACTCCGGGGGCGCACGGCCTGGTCCTGCTGCCCTATCTGGAGGGCGAGCGGACCCCGAACCTGCCGCACACCGCCGGAACCCTGACCGGTCTGCGCCGGGAGGCGATGCGGGCCGAGCACCTCGCGCGGGCCGCGTTCGAGGGCATGCTCTGCGGGCTCGCGGACGCCCTCGACGTCCTGCGCGGCCGGGGCGTGGAGGTACGGCGGGTGTTCCTGCTGGGCGCGGCGGCGGAGCTGCCCGCGGTGCAGGCCGCGGCGCCCGCCCTGTTCGGCGCGCAGGTCGTCGTACCGCAGCCCGCGGACTACGCGGCGATCGGCGCCGCGCGGCAGGCGGCCTGGGCGCTCGGCGCGTCGCAGGGCGTGCTAGACGCGCGGACCCCGCCGGCCTGGCAGGGCGCGGCGGCCCAGGTGCTGGACCCCGGTGACGAACTGGCGGTGGGACAGGCCGTGCGGCAGCAGTACGTGTCGGTGCGGGAGCAGACCCACCCCGGGGCGTTCCGGTAGGCGTGGGGCCCCGGAAGGCGAGAGAAGGTAAGAGGACGGTGGGAGCCGTACGCGTGAGGCCGCAAAGGGCACTGCTCTCGGCTTAATCGGTTGAGGTAACACCGGTGGAGTGTCCGACGATAGGGGCCAGGGGCAACCAGTCGCCCCGACGCCGACCCCGAGAGACACAGCGTGCTCATACGACTCCTGCGGACCTACCTCAGGCCCTACCGAAAACCCATCGCCCTGCTGGTGCTGCTGCAGCTGTTGCAGACCTGCGCCACGCTCTACCTGCCCACCCTCAACGCGGACATCATCGACAACGGTGTCGTCAACGGGGACACCGGCTACATCCTGGGCTACGGCGCCCTGATGATCGGTATCTCGCTGGCCCAGGTCGTCTGCAACATCGGGGCCGTGTACTACGGCGCCCGGACCGCCTCCGCGCTCGGCCGGGACGTGCGGGCCGCCGTCTTCGACCGGGTGCAGTCGTTCTCCGCGCGTGAGGTCGGTCACTTCGGCGCGCCGTCCCTGATCACCCGGACCACCAACGACGTCCAGCAGATCCAGATGCTGGCCCTGATGACGTTCACGCTGATGGTCTCGGCGCCGATCATGTGCGTCGGCGGCATCGTGCTCGCCCTCGGTCTGGATGTGCCGCTGTCGGCGGTGCTGGTGGCCGTGGTGCCGGTGCTGGGCATCAGCGTGACCCTGATCGTGCTGCGGCTGCGGCCGCTGTTCCGGGCGATGCAGGTGCGGCTGGACACGGTGAACCGGGTGCTGCGCGAGCAGATCACCGGCAACCGGGTCATCCGTGCCTTCAACCGCGACGACTACGAGCAGCAGCGTTTCCGCAAGGCCAACGTCGAGCTGACCGAGATGTCGCTGGGCTCCGGGAACCTGCTCGCGCTGATGTTCCCCATCGTGATGACGGTGGTGAACATGTCGTCCATCGCGGTGGTGTGGTTCGGCGCCCGTCGCATCGACAGCGGCGAGATGCAGATCGGTGATCTGACGGCGTTCCTCGCCTATCTGATGCAGATCGTGATGTCCGTGATGATGGCCACCTTCATGTTCATGATGGTGCCGCGCGCGGAGGTGTGCGCGGAGCGCGTCCAGGAGGTGCTCGACACCGAGTCCAGCGTGGTGCCACCGGTGGCGCCGGTGCGGGAGCTGCGCCGGCACGGCCATCTGGAGATCCGGGGCGCGGGCTTCCGCTATCCGGGTGCCGAGGAGCCGGTGCTCAGGGGCATCGACCTGCTGGCGCTGCCCGGCGAGACCACCGCCGTGATCGGCTCGACCGGCAGCGGCAAGTCCACCCTGCTGGGCCTGGTCCCCCGCCTCTTCGACGCGACCGGCGGACAGGTCCTGGTGGACGGCGAGGACGTCGCGGCCATCGCCCCGGAGGTGCTGGCCAGGACCGTCGGACTGGTGCCGCAGAAGCCGTACCTGTTCGCCGGGACCGTGGCGACGAACCTCCGCTACGGCCATCCGGACGCCACCGACGAGGAGCTGTGGCACGCGCTGGAGGTGGCGCAGGCCAAGGAGTTCGTGGAGCGGCTGGAGGGCGGGCTGAACGCACCGATCGCCCAGGGCGGCACCAATGTCTCCGGCGGCCAGCGGCAGCGGCTCGCCATCGCCCGCACACTGGTGCAGCGCCCGGAGATCTACCTCTTCGACGACTCCTTCTCCGCCCTCGACTACGCCACCGACGCCGCCCTGCGCGCCGCGCTCGCCCGGGAGACCGCCGAGGCCACGGTCGTGATCGTCGCCCAGCGGGTGGCGACCATCCGGGACGCCGACCGGATCGTCGTCCTCGACGAGGGACGGGTGGTCGGCACCGGGCGGCACCAGGAACTGATGGCCGACAACGAGACCTACCGGGAGATCGTGCTCTCCCAGCTGACGGAAGCGGAGGCCGCCTGATGGCCGGGCCGATGGGACGGATGATGGCCGGCACCGGGCCCGACCACCGTTCGCTGGACTTCAAGGTGTCGGGCCGGCGGCTGGTCGCCCGGTTCCGGCCCGAACGGGCCACGATCGGTGTGCTGCTGTTCTGCGTCGTGGTCAGCGTGGGGCTGTCGGTCGCCGGACCGAAGATCCTCGGCCGGGCCACCGACCTGGTCTTCGCGGGCATCGTCGGCCGGGAGATGGAACCCGGCGCGACGAAGGAACAGGTCCTCGACGCGATGCGGGAGCGCGGCGACGGGGACACCGCCGACATGCTGCGCGGCACCGACTTCACGCCCGGCGAGGGCATCGACTTCACCGCCGTGGGTCATGTGCTGCTGCTCGCGCTCGCCGTGTTCACGGTGGCGGGGCTGCTGATGGCGGTGGCGACGCGGCTGGTCAACCGGTCCGTGAACCGGACGATGTTCCGGCTGCGCGAGGACGTGCAGGGGAAGCTGTCCCGGCTGCCGCTGTCGTACTTCGACCGGCGTCAGCGCGGTGAGGTGCTCTCCCGCGCCACCAACGACATCGACAACATCGGCCAGACGCTCCAGCAGTCGATGGGCCAGCTCATCAACTCCGTGCTCACCGTCATCGGCGTGCTGGCGATGATGTTCTGGGTGTCCTGGGTGCTGGCGCTGGTCGCGCTGGTGACGGTGCCGCTGTCGTTCGTGGTGGCGACCCGGGTCGGCAAGCGCTCGCAGCCGCACTTCGTGCAGCAGTGGAGCTCCACCGGCAAGCTCAACGCCCATGTGGAGGAGATGTACACCGGGCACACCCTGGTGAAGGTGTTCGGACGGCAGGAGGAGTCGGCCAAGCAGTTCGCCGAGCAGAACGACGCGCTGTACGAGGCCGGGTTCAAGGCGCAGTTCAACAGCGGGGTCATGCAGCCGCTGATGATGTTCGTGTCGAACATCAACTACGTGCTGGTGGCGGTCGTCGGCGGGCTGCGGGTCGCGTCCGGCTCGCTGTCCATCGGTGACGTCCAGGCGTTCATCCAGTACTCGCGCCAGTTCTCCATGCCGCTGACGCAGATCGCGTCCATGGCGAACCTGGTGCAGTCCGGGGTCGCCTCCGCCGAGCGGATCTTCGAACTCCTCGACGCCGAGGAGCAGTCCGCGGACCCCGTGCCCGGGGTACGGCCCGAGGAGCTGCGCGGGCGGGTGGCGCTGGAGAAGGTGACCTTCCGCTACGACCCCGAGAAGCCGCTCATCGAGGATCTGTCGCTGACGGTGGAGCCGGGGCAGACGGTCGCGATCGTCGGCCCGACCGGCGCCGGGAAGACCACGCTGGTCAACCTCCTCATGCGGTTCTACGAGGTGTCCGGCGGGCGGATCACCCTGGACGGGGTGGACATCGCCGCGATGTCCCGGGACGAACTGCGCTCCGGGATCGGCATGGTGCTCCAGGACACCTGGCTGTTCGGCGGGACGATCGCGGAGAACATCGCGTACGGGGCGTCCCGGGAGGTCACCCGGGGCGAGATCGAGGAGGCGGCGCGCGCCGCCCACGCGGACCGGTTCGTCCGTACCCTCCCCGACGGCTACGACACCGTCATCGACGACGAGGGCGCCGGGGTCAGTGCCGGTGAGAAGCAGCTGATCACCATCGCTCGGGCGTTCCTGTCGGATCCGGTGATCCTGGTGCTGGACGAGGCGACGTCCTCGGTGGACACCCGGACCGAGGTGCTGATCCAGAAGGCGATGGCGAAGCTCGCGCACGGGCGTACGTCGTTCGTGATCGCGCACCGGCTGTCGACGATCCGGGACGCCGACACGATCCTGGTGATGGAGAACGGCTCGATCGTGGAGCAGGGTGCGCACGGCGCGCTGCTGGCGGCGGACGGGGCGTACGCGCGGCTGTACCGGGCGCAGTTCGCGGAGGCGGTGGCCGAGGTGGACTGAGCGCGGACGTGGGGGTGCGGGGGGGGCTTCGGGCGGGTGCGGCGGCGTTGTGGCAGGTCGCGCAGTTCCCCGCGCCCCCGGGGGGCCGCCATTCCGGCGGCCCCCTCACTAGTCCAGGTAGCCGCGCAGTTGGTCCGCGAAGGCGTGGTCCCTGAGTTTGTTGAGGGTCTTGGACTCGATCTGGCGGATGCGTTCCCTGGTCACGCCGAAGATGCGGCCTATCTCCTCCAGGGTGCGGGGGCGGCCGTCGGCCAGGCCGTAGCGGAGCTGGACCACCTTGCGCTCGCGCTCGCCCAGGGTGGAGAGGACCGCCTCCAGGTGCTCCCTGAGCAGCAGGAACGCCGCCGACTCGACCGGGCTCGCGGCGTCGCCGTCCTCGATGAGGTCGCCGAGGGCCACGTCGTCCTCCTCGCCCACCGGGGCGTGCAGGGAGACGGGTTCCTGGGCCAGGCGCAGGACCTCGCTGACCCGTTCCGGGAGCAGGTCCAGATGGTCGGCGACCTCTTCCGGGGTCGGCTCGTAGCCGCGTTCCTGGAGCATGCGGCGCTGCACCCGGACGACCCGGTTGATCAGCTCGACGACGTGCACGGGGACGCGGATCGTGCGGGCCTGGTCGGCCAGGGCCCGGGACATGGCCTGGCGGATCCACCAGGTGGCGTACGTGGAGAACTTGTAGCCGCGGGCGTAGTCGAACTTCTCCACGGCCCGGATCAGACCCAGGTTCCCCTCCTGGACCAGGTCCAGCATGGTCAGACCGCGGCCCACGTACCGTTTGGCGACGGAGACCACGAGCCGCAGGTTCGCCTCGATCAGGCGGCGTTTGGCCATCCGGCCCATGACGACCAGGCGGTCCAGGTCGAGGGCCAGCTGGCTGTCCAGGTCGGGGGTGCCGGCGAGCTTCTCCTCGGCGAACAGACCGGCCTCGACCCGGCGGGCGAGTTCGACCTCCTCCGCCGCCGTGAGCAGGGGGATCCGGCCGATCTCCCGCAGGTACTGGCGGAACAGGTCCGAGGACGGGCCGCCGGTGTCGGCGCGGGCGGCGCGGACCGGCTCCACCGGCTCGGACGCCTCCACCACCTCGGGGGACGGCTCCTCCGGGCCGGCCGGGTGGTCGGGCTCGGGCTCGCTCTCGGGGTGGAGCGCGGCACGGTTCTGCGGGGGCACCGCGACGAGGACCTCGGTCTCGCCGTCCGGTTCCGTGCCGTCGGTACTCATGTCGGTCTGGGTGAGGGTCTGGGTCTGCACGGGGGCGACCTCCAGGATGATCGCTGCTGAGGTGTGCGGCAGCGCGGCTTCGAGGGCGGAGTCGGCGGCCTCGCCGCCGCTGTCCGTCCCGTACGCGATGAGCGGAACCGCGGGGGTGTGCGACCCATGGGGGACGGGTCGGCCGCGCTCCGAGGACTCAGGCACCGGAACCCAGTGTGGAGTACGACACATCGCCGCCACGAGGGGCGTGCGGTGACTTTTTGCGTCCGGTCCGTGACCGCGTGCTGTCCGTGGCCGACCGGACGGGGCTACAGCGCCGCCGCTCCGTGCGCGCGAAGAGCCTGGTCGTACTGCTGGAGGACCCACAGTTCGTTCTGCACGGCGGCCAGTTGGGCCGGGTCGCCGCCGGCCGAGAGACGGGTCATCTGCGACTGGATGTCACGGATCCGGCGCTCGACGGCCCGGCGGCGGACGGTGACGAGCTGCTCGCCGGCGTAGTTCTCGTCGACCGTGCGCCGCATGATCGCCTCGACGGCCAGTTCGGTGACCATCGCGCGGACCGCGTCGTCGGGCGCGGCGTCCCGCACCCGGACCAGGTAGTCCTGCGCGTCGTGCAGGCCGTACTCGGCGCCGCCCGCCTCCATGACGGCCTGGCGCACGGCGGCGTAGGGGGCGGCCGTGAACTCGTCGACGCCGTACGCGTCGAAGGCCGGGGAGACCAGTTCCGGGCGCTGGAGGGCGAGTTTGAGCAGTTCCCGCTCGGTGGCGTAGACGGGGTTGCGGAGGTTGAGCGCGGGGCCGCCGGCGGAGGTCCGTGGGGCGGCCTCGTACTGCTGCTGGGGGCCGCGGGCCGGGGCCGGGCCCTTGCCGCCCCGGTCGCGGGCCCAACGGGCCAGCTGGGCCACCCGCTTGACCACGAACTGGGTGTCGAGGATGCCGAGCATCCCGGCGAGCTGGACGGCGACCTCGTGCTGGGCGCCGCTGTTCTTGATGCGGGCGACGATCGGGGCGGCCTCGTCCAGGGCGGCTGCGCGGCCCGCCGGGGTGTCCAGGTCGTAGCGAACGACGATCTGGCGGAGGGCGAACTCGAAGAGGGGGGTGCGGGGTTCGGCCAGTTCGGCGACGGCCTCGTCGCCCTTGGCCAGGCGCAGCTCGCACGGGTCCATGCCGTCGGGGGCGATGGCGATGTAGGTCTCGGCGGCGAACTTCTGGTCGTCCTCGAAGGCGCGCAGGGCCGCCTTCTGTCCGGCCGCGTCGCCGTCGAAGGTGAAGATCACGCGGGCCGAGCCGTTGTCCATCAGCAGCCGGCGCAGGATCTTGATGTGGTCGCCGCCGAACGCGGTGCCGCAGGTGGCGATGGCGGTGGTGACGCCCGCGAGATGGCAGGCCATCACGTCGGTGTAGCCCTCGACGACGACCGCGCGGGACGCCTTGGCGATGTCCTTCTTGGCGAGGTCGATGCCGTACAGGACGTGGCTCTTCTTGTAGATCGCCGTGTCCGGCGTGTTGAGGTACTTGGGGCCGTTGTCCGCCTCGTACAGCTTGCGGGCGCCGAAGCCGACGACGTCGCCGCCGATGTCGCGGATCGGCCACATCAGCCGGCCGCGGAAGCGGTCGATGGGGCCCCGGCGGCCCTCCTGGGAGAGGCCGGAGAGGATCAGTTCCTTGTCGGTGAAGCCCTTGCCGCGCAGGAAGCGGGTGAGGTGGTCCCAGCCCTGGGGGCTGTAGCCGACGCCGAAGTGGACGGCGGCGGCCTGGTCGAAGCCGCGCTCGGCGAGGAAGACCCGGCCGGTCTCGGCCTCGGGGCTGATGGCGAGCTGCTCGGCGTACCAGTCGGCGGCGATCTTGTGGGCCTCGACCAGCCGGATCCGTTCGCCGCGCTGGTGGGCGGGGTTGTAGCCGCCCTCCTCGTAGCGCAGCGTGATGCCGGCCTGGGCGGCGAGCCGCTCCACCGACTCGGAGAAGGTGAGGTGGTCGACCTTCATCACGAACGTGATGGTGTCGCCGCCCTCCTGGCAGCCGAAGCAGTGGAAGAGCCCCTTGGCGGGGCTGACCTGGAAGGAGGGCGACTTCTCGTCGTGGAAGGGGCACAGGCCCTTGAGGTTGCCGCCGCCGGCGTTGCGCAGCTGGAGGTACTCGGACACCACGGCGTCGATCGGGACCGCGTCCCGTACCGCCTTCACGTCCTCGTCGTTGATCCGTCCTGCCACGTGGTGATTCTACGGGGCAGGACGGACACTCCCGCGGCGGCTACGGCACGAGGCCGTCCAGCGCGGTGTGCGGGTCGGCCAGCGCCTCCGCGCTCACCCGTACGCCGGACCGGATCAGCCTCTGAATGGGCTCCGTGACGTCCCACACGTTGACGTTCATCCCGGCCAGCACCCGGCCCTCGTGCAGCCAGAAGGCGATGAACTCCCGCTTGCCGGCGTCGCCGCGGATCACCACCTCGTCGTAGGAGCCGGGGGGCGCCCAGCCGGAGTACTCCATGCCCAGGTCGTACTGGTCGGAGAAGAAGTAGGGCACCCGGTCGTAGACGACGTCCCGGCCGAGCATGGCGCGGGCCGCGGCGGGGCCGCCGTTGAGGGCGTTGGCCCAGTGCTCGACCCGCAGGGCGGTGCCGAACAGGGAGTGCGGGAAGGACGCGACGTCACCGGCGGCGTAGACGTCGGGGTCGGAGGTGCGCAGCTGCTCGTCGACGGCGATGCCGCCGCCGTGCTCCCGGGCGGCCCGGTCCAGACCGGCGGCCTCCGCGAGCCCGGTCCGGGGCGCCGCGCCGATCGCGGCGAGCACGGCGTGCGCCGGGTGCTCCTCGCCGTCGTCCGTGCGCGCCGCCAGGACCATGCCGTCCTGCCCGGTGATCTCGGTCAGCCGGGCGCCGAAGTGGAAGCGCACCCCGTGCTCCCGGTGCAGCTCGGCGAAGAGCTGGCCCAGCTCCGGGCCGAGCACGCTGTGCAGTGGGGTCGGCTCCGCCTCGACGACGGTGACCTCGGCGCCGTACTCCCGGGCGGCGGCGGCGACCTCCAGGCCGATCCAGCCGGCCCCGGCGATCACGAGGTGGCCGTTGTCGCGGCCGAGTGCGGCCAGGACGCCCCTGAGCCGCTCGGCGTGCGCGAGGCGGCGCAGGTGGTGCACGCCGGCCAGGTCGGTGCCGGGGATGTCCAGCCTTCGGGGCTCGGCGCCGGTGGCGATGAGCAGCTTGTCGTAGTGGACGACCGTGCCGTCCTCCCCGAAGCGGACGGTCTTCGCCGTGCGGTCCACGGCGTCGACGGTCTGGCCGAGGTGCAGCTCGATGTCGTTGCGGGCGTACCAGGCGGGCTCGTGCACGAAGACGCTGTCGCGTTCCTCCTTGCCGAGCAGGTAGCCCTTGGACAGCGGTGGACGCTCGTAGGGGTGGTCGCGTTCGTCGCTGATCAGTATCACCCGGCCCGTGAAGCCCTCCGCCCGCAGCGTCTCGGCCGCCTTCGCGCCGGCGAGTCCGCCTCCGACGATGACGAATGTCTGATCCGCGTCGACCACTTGATGCCTCCTCGTAAGGGTGCCGCCACATGGGAGCGTCCCGCACGGAGCGTGATGGGGGAAGAGGGAGTGGCCCGATCAGGCCACGGAGGGTCACATTCGGGTCTGTTTCACTTCACTCGTGCCCGCATGTGCCCCCTCCTGCTCACGGGTGCCCCGTCAGACGCACGTGAAGCGAACGGGCCGAGGCGTCGGTGAGGGACGCGATCTGGTCCACGATCACCCGCTTGCGCTCCCGGTCGTCGGGGGCCCCGTCGAACAGCGACCGGAACTGCGGGTCGAGTCCCTCCGGCGCCCGCGCGGTGAGCGCCTCGGCCAGCTCGGCGACCACGATCCGCTGGTCGGCCCGGAGCCGCTCCTGCTCGGCCCGCTGCATGACGTACCGGTCGGCGACGGCCTTCAGCACGGCGCACTCCAGCCGGGTCTCGCGCGGTACGACCAGTTCGGCGCCGTACCGGGTGAGCCGGCCGGTGCCGTACGCGGCGCGGGTGGCGCGCTCGGCGGCCAGGCAGAACCGGCCGATCAGCTGGCTGGTGGCGTCCTTCAGCCTGGCCTGCGCGACGGCGGTGCCGTCGTAGCCGTGCGGCCACCAGGGCTGGTCATGGAGCCGGTCCAGGGCCTCGGCCAGCTCGTGGGGGTCGGTGTCCTCGGGCACGTACCGTCCGAGGGCCACCTCGAACACGGCCCGGCGCTCCGGCTCGGCGTGCAGGCAGTTGGGGTCGATGTGGCCGGCGTGCAGACCGTCCTCCACGTCGTGCACGGAGTACGCCACGTCGTCGGTCCAGTCCATGACCTGCGCCTCGAAGGTGGTGCGGGTGCCGGGCGCGCCCTCGCGGACCCAGTCGAAGACCGGCCGGTCGTCCTCGTAGACGCCGAACTTCGGGGACGCGGGGTCGGTGGGGTGGGCGCCGCGCGGCCAGGGGTACTTGGTGGCGGCGTCGAGGGTGGCGCGGGTGAGGTTGAGGCCGACGGAGCCCTCAGGGGTGAACCGCTTGGGCTCGATGCGGGTGAGCAGGCGCAGCGACTGGGCGTTGCCCTCGAAGCCGCCGATGTCCTCGGCGAACTCGTTGAGCGCCTGTTCGCCGTTGTGGCCGAACGGGGGGTGGCCGAGGTCGTGGGAGAGGCAGGCGGCCTCCACCAGGTCGGGGTCGCAGCCGAGTGCGTCGCCGAGTTCGCGGCCGATCTGGGCGCACTCCAGGGAGTGGGTGAGGCGGGTGCGGGGGCTGGCGTCCCACGCCTGGCTGCGGGTGCCCGGCGTGACCACCTGTGTCTTTCCGGCGAGCCTGCGCAGGGCGGAGGAGTGCAGTACGCGGGCGCGGTCGCGCTGGAAGGCGGTGCGGCCCGGTCGCTTGTCCGGCTCCTGCACCCAGCGGGCGACTGACGTCGGGTCGTAGCCGGCGGGGGGAACGTGATTCTCGTGCGCCATGCGTCGACCCTATGCGGCGGCTCCCCGGAGCCGGGGCACCGGGACGCGTCCCCCACCGGCGGGTGGGCGGGGTCTGATCGCGCAGTTCCCCGCTCCCCTGGAGGGGGTGGTCGTTGAACTACGGGTGCGGGTGGGCGGGGGCTGAGCGCGCAGTTCCCCGCGCCCCTGGAGGGGGTGGTCGTTGACCTTTGGGTGCGGGTGGGTGGGGGCTGAGCGCGCAGTTCCCCGCGCCCCTGGGGGGTGTTCGTTGAACTTCGGGTGCGGGTTTTGGGGGCGCGGGGAACTGCGCGATCAAGCCCCACCGGCCCGCGGCCAACCACCGACCGCACCACCCACGGGCGCGGGGAACTGCGCGAACGGCCACCGTCGGCTGGGGGCCAACGACCGACCGCACCACCCACCACCCAGGGGCGCGGGGAACTGCGCGATCGGAGGGTGGTTACGCTGCGGCGTTCAGCCGGTCCAGCAGAACCTGGTCGTACCGGTGCAGCAGCAGTCGGACCATCCCCGGGTGATCCCCCAGCGGCGCCGAGACGATCCACGGCGCCTGCGCCGAGCACTCCGTGGCGAACCGCCCCGGCGCCGTGAAGTACGAGGCCACGGCGATCCGCCGATGCCCGAGCCCCCGCAGCGAGGCGACAGCCTCCGGCACCGTCGGCCCGGCCGTGGTGGCGTAGGCCACCCGCACCGGCACCCCCAGCCGCTCGGAGAGCAACGCGGCCGTCCGCGCGGTGTCCGTCCCGGACTCCGGGTCCCGGGACCCGGCCGCGGCCAGCACCACCGCCGTGCCCGGCGTCCACGCCCAGCCCGCCTCGGCCAGCCGGTCGCAGAGCGCCTCCACCAGGTACGGGTGGGGCCCCAGCGCCTTCGCCACCCGCGCCCGCACCCCGGACGCGGCGGCCGTCTCGGGGATGTCCCGCTTCACGTGGTAGCCCCGGCTCAGGAGCAGCGGCACCAGGACGGCCTCGTCGGTGCCCAGGTCCGCGAGCGTGTCCGGGAGCAGCGGGGCGTTCAGTTCGATGTGGCCCAGCCGCACGGACAGCTCCGGCCGGGCCTCCCGGACCCGGTCCAGGAGGGCGCGGACGGTGCTCAGGGCGCGCGGGTCCCGGCTGCCGTGGGCCACGACCACCATCGGGGGCCGGGTGGTGCGGCGCCGGCCGTCGAGCGAGACGAGGCTGAGCTGGCTGGCGAGCTGGCTGCTGATCCGGTTCATGAGGGTCGCCGTACTGTCGAAGGACGTGGACTCGTCGTGAAGGTGTTTCGACGCCGTCATGAACCGATGGTGGGGGGCCCAGGTTGCCGCTCGGTTGCACGGGCGTCACGGGTCTTTTCCGCACCTTCACCGCACCGGGTACCCCTGTTGTGAGCCTCCATGACCTGCGCTTTCGCCGGCCCGGTGGGCCCGATCAGGCAACCGGGCCCCCGCCCGGGGCGTCCTACGGCGTATGAGGATGAGGATCCGCCTACCGATCCGCCGACCGATCCGCCGACCGCGTCTCCCCCGCACCCGCGCCGGACAGCGGCGCCTGGTCCAGGCGCTGATGGCGGCCTGTGTGCTGGCGCTGCTCCCGGCCACCTGGATGCGCGTCTCCACCGGCGACCGCCTGCACACGCTCGCCGACGCGCCGCGCACCGACGTCGCCGTGGTCTTCGGCGCGGGCCTGTGGCAGGGCGAGCCGTCCCCGTACCTCGCCCACCGCCTGGACGCGGCGGCGGAGCTGTACCGCGCCGGGCGGGTGGAGGTCGTCCTCGTCACCGGCGACAACAGCCGCGAGGAGTACGACGAGCCGGACGCCATGCGGACCTATCTGACCCGGCACGGGGTGCCCGACGCCCGGATCGTCAGCGACTACGCCGGGTTCGACACCTGGGACTCCTGCGTCCGGGCGAAGAAGATCTTCGGCGTGGACGAGGCCGTGCTGATCAGCCAGGGCTTCCACATCCGGCGGGCGGTGGCCCTGTGCGAGGCGGCGGGGGTCACCTCGTACGGCGTCGGGGTGGACGACCGGCACGACGCCACCTGGTACTACGGCGGCACCCGGGAGATCCTCGCGGCGGGCAAGGCGGCGCTGGACGTGCTGTTCCGGCCCGATCCGCACTTCCTCGGCCCGAGGGAAGCGGGCGTACGGGACGCGCTGGCCGCCGGACGGTGAGGCCCTCACCGCGGACAGGGGCCGGCGGGGAGGGCGCCGTCGACTCGGCGTAACAAACCCCTGCCACGGCACGTAACACGGCCGAAGCACGCTGGACGGTATGCAGAACACCGTCACGCCCACGCACTGCCCCTACTGCGCCCTGCAGTGCGGGATGAATCTGACGCCCGTCGCCGACGGGACGGTCGAGGTCAGTGAGCGTGCGGACTTCCCGGTGAACCGGGGCGCGCTGTGCGGCAAGGGGCGCACGGCGCCGGAGGTGCTCTCGGCGAGTGTGCGGCTGACCTCGCCCTTGGTGCGCCGCGAGGGGACTCTGGTGCCCGCCTCCTGGGAGGAGGCGCTGGACCGGATCGCCGAGGGGCTCGGCCGTACCCGGGCCGAGCACGGGCCGGACGCGTGCGGGGTCTTCGGCGGCGGCGGTCTGACCAACGAGAAGGCGTACACGCTCGGCAAGTTCGCCCGGGTGGTGCTCGGCACCTCGCAGATCGACTACAACGGCCGCTTCTGCATGTCCTCCGCCGCGGCCGCCGGCATGAAGGCGTTCGGGGTGGACCGGGGGCTGCCGTTCCCGCTGGAGGACATCCCGCGGACGGGGTGTGTGATCCTCGTCGGCTCCAACCTCGCCGAGACGATGCCGCCGTCGCTGCGGTTCTTCAACGAGCTGCGGGAGAACGGCGGCACCCTGATCGTCATCGACCCGCGCCGCACCCGGACCGCCGAGCAGGCCGATCTGCACCTCGCGCCCCGGCCCGGCACCGACCTCGCGCTGGCCCTGGGCATGCTGCACCTGGTCGTCGCCGAGGGGCGCACGGACGAGGAGTACATCCGCGAGCGGACGACCGGCTGGGAGGAGGCCCGCGCGGAGGCGCTGGCGCACTGGCCCGAGTACGTCGAGCGCATCACCGGCGTGTCCGTGCCCGAACTGCGGGAAGCGGTACGGATGTTCTGCGAGCCGGAGTCGGCGATGGTGCTCACCGCCCGCGGCCCGGAGCAGCAGTCCAAGGGCACCGACACGGTGGGCGCCTGGATCAACCTCTGCCTGGCGACCGGCCGGGCGGGCCGCCCGCTGTCCGGCTACGGCTGTCTGACCGGCCAGGGCAACGGCCAGGGCGGGCGTGAACACGGCCAGAAGGCCGACCAGTTGCCCGGGTACCGCAAGCTGGACGACCCCGAGGCCCGGCGTCATGTCGCCGAGGTGTGGGGCGTCGACCCCGACTCGCTGCCGGGTCCGGGGCGCAGCGCCTACGAACTCCTGGACGCGCTCGGCACGGACATCCGCGCGCTGCTGCTGATGGGCTCCAACCCGGTGGTCTCCGCGCCGCGTGCCGCGCATGTCGAGGAGCGCGTCAAGTCCCTTGATTTCCTGGCCGTCTGCGATGTCGTGCTCTCGGAGACGGCCGCCCTCGCGGACGTCGTGCTGCCGGTGACGCAGTGGGCGGAGGAGACGGGCACGACGACGAACCTGGAGGGGCGGGTGCTGCTGCGCCGCCAGGCGATCACTCCGCCCGCCGGAATCCGCAGCGACCTCGACGTGATGCACGAACTGGCCGACCGGCTGGGGGTGGAGAAGGGCTTCCCGACGGACGCCGAGGAGATCTTCGAGGAGCTGCGCCGGGCCAGCGCGGGCGGCCTCGCCGACTACTCCGGGATCACCTACCGCCGGCTCGCCGAGGAGAACGGCGTGTTCTGGCCGTGCCCGGCGGAGGAGGCCGACACCGCCGGGGAGCACCCCGGCACCCCGCGGCTCTTCCTCGACCGGTTCGCCACTCCGGACGGGCGGGCCCGGTTCGCCCCGGTCGCGCACCGGGCGACGGCCGAGGAGCCGGACGCCGAGTACCCGGTGCTGCTGACGACCGGGCGGGTGGTGGCCCAGTACCAGTCCGGCGCCCAGACCCGCCGGGTGGCGGAGCTGAACGCGGCGGCGCCGGGCCCGTTCGTGGAGCTGCACCCGCGGCTGGCGGCGCGGCTCGGGGCGGCCGAGGGCGACCCGGTGGCGGTGGTCTCCCGCCGCGGGCGGGCGGTGGCGCCGGCCCGGATCACGACCGCGATCCGCCCGGACACGGTCTTCATGCCCTTCCACTGGCCGGGCGAGGGCCGCGCGAACACGCTGACCAACCCGGCGCTGGACCCGACCTCCCGGATGCCGGAGTTCAAGTCGTGCGCGGTGCGGGTGGAGGCGGTGGCGGGCCCGCCGGAGCGGGGCGCAGGGGCGAAGCCGCCCTCGTAGGGCGTCCGCGCGGGGTCGGTGTCGTCGGGCGTCCGCGCGGGGTCGGTGTCGTAGGACGTCCGCGCGAGCCAGGTGTCGTGCGGGGTCCGCGCGGGGTCGGTGTCGTAGGACGTCCGCGCGAGCCAGGTGTCGTGCGGGGTCCGCGCGGGCTCGTCCCGGTGGGGCGCCGCGCGCGGTTCACCGGCGCAGGGACCAGTCGCCGCTCGCCAGGGGGGTGCCGTGCGCGCGCAGGCGGGCGGCGACCGCGGGGGCGGCCAGGTACACCCAGGCGCGGCTGTGGCCCGCTTCGGTGGTGACCTCGCGCGCGACCCGTTCGTAGAGGTTGCGCGGGTCTCCCGGGGTGTACTCCTCCAGCCGGTCCAGCTCCTTCAGCAGCTCCGGGTACTCCTCCGGGCGGGCCGTGACCAGGTCGCCGCGCACCTGGGCGCCGGGGTGCTCCACGACGTAGGGGTAGCCGGGGCCGTCGTAGAGCAGGGCGCCGGGCAGGGTGGCGGGTTCCTCCGACAGCGTGCGGCCGCGGAGGAAGGCGTCGTGGTTGGGCTCTCCGGGGCGGAGGGTGCCGTAGACGAAGAAGGAGAGGGTCACAGAAACGATTCTGTCCTCTCACACATCTCCACGGGACGGCCCTGGCCATCGATATGTCATGGCCCCTTAAATCGCAGGGCAAGATCACCCCCCACACCCCACGCCCCTCACCCCGGCGTGGTCCCGAGGAGACCCATGAGCCGGATACGGCCGCACGTCCGAGGTTCCCGTCTCGCCATCGCCGGTGCGGCCGCCACCGCCGCCGGCCTGCTCGCCGCCACGCTCGTCCCGTCCGCCGGAGCGGCCGAACGGCCCACGCGCGCCGACGCC
Source organism: Streptomyces sp. NPDC048002 (assembly GCF_040653275.1). Taxonomy (NCBI): domain Bacteria; kingdom Bacillati; phylum Actinomycetota; class Actinomycetes; order Kitasatosporales; family Streptomycetaceae; genus Streptomyces; species Streptomyces sp. NPDC048002. Next base: position 623,023 of record NZ_JBEZNL010000001.1, read on the forward strand.
GTGGCGAACGCGGCCGCCGCCCTCACCGAGCACGCCACCGCCCTCGGTCTCACCTCCGAGCAGGACACCACGGTCCGGGACGTCGTCGTCGACGCCGACGGCACCCAGCACGTCCGCTACGACCGGACGTACCGCCGACTCCCCGTGCTGGGCGGCGACTTCGTCGTCCACCTGGACCGGGACGGGACGTACCGCGGCGCCGCGCGGGCGACGCGGGGAACCCTCGCGCCGGCCTCCGGGGTCAGCCCCGCGCTCTCCTCGGCCCGCGCCGCCGACCTCGCCACCGACGCCCTGCGCGCCGCCCACCTCGGCGAGGCGCTGCGCCGGCTCACCGCCGAGTCCCGGCTGGTCGTGGACGCCCTGCACGGCGCGCCCAGGCTCGCCTGGCGGACCGAGGCCGTGGCGCGGGACGAGCGGGGCAACCCGGTCGGGCGGACCGTGCTGACCGACGCCACCAACGGCGCGCGGATCGACGCGTGGGACACCCTGGAGACGGCGTCCGGCGACGGCAGGTCCCTGTACAGCGGGACGGTGCCGCTGAACACGTCCCGGTCGGGATCGACGTACCAGCTCAAGGACGCCTCGCGCGGCGGCACTTACACGGGGGACGCGGCCGGGCAGTCCGACCTCTGCCTGCTGGGCAGGATCTGCCTGACCCGGGCCCCCGCGACGGTCTTCACCGACGCCGACAACCACTGGGGCACCGGCACGTCCACCGACCGCGCGACGGCCGCCGTGGACGCGCAGTACGGCACGGACACCACCTGGGACTACTTCGAGTCCGTGCACGGCCGCGACGGCATCGCGGGCGACGGCAAGGGCTCGTACAACCGGGTGCACTACGGCAACCGCTACAACAACGCCTTCTGGGACGACAGTTGCTTCTGCATGACCTACGGCGACGGCGACGGGACCACCCTCGGCCCTCTGGTGTCGCTGGACGTGGCGGGCCACGAGATGGCGCACGGTGTGACCTCGAAGACGGCGGCCCTCACGTACTCGGGTGAGTCCGGTGGCCTGAACGAGGCGACCTCCGACGTCTTCGGCACCCTGGTGGAGTTCCACGCGGCGAACGCCTCCGACCCCGGCGACTACCTGATCGGCGAGAAGATCGTCCGGGACGGACTCGGACGCGAGGCGCTGCGCCGCATGGACCGGCCGAGCGCGGACGGCAGTTCGCAGGACTGCTGGACCACGGAGACCGCCTCGCTCGACGTCCACTACTCCTCCGGCGTCGGCAACCACTTCGCGTATCTGCTCGCGGAGGGCAGCGGCGCCCGCACCATCGGCGGGGTCGCCCACGACTCGCCCACCTGTGACGGCTCCACGGTGACCGGGATCGGCCGGGCCAAGCTGGGCGCGATCTGGTACCGGGCGCTGACGGTCCACATGACCTCCTCGACCGACTACGCGGGGGCGCGGACGGCGACCCTGAACGCGGCGAAGGACCTCTACGGCGCGGGCGGCACCGAGTACAAGGCGGTGGCGGCGGCCTGGAGCGCGGTCGGGGTGAACTGACCAGGCGTCAGGCGTTGTGGGCGGCGGACACCACCAGGTCGTCCACCGGACGGGGTGCCCCGTCCAGCAGCTCTGCCAGGTCGGAGCGCCGTGCCCGGAGGAATCCCGCGCCCGTGTTGGAGAGCAGGGACAGGGTGTGGGCGACCTGGTAGTCCGCCAGGCCCTGTCCGGCGAGTGCCGCGCGCGCGTCGGACAGGGAGAGCGGCCGGTACGCGACCGGCCTGCCGTACCGCTCCCCCAGCAGACCGGCCACCTCCTCGCCGCCCAGCGCGGTGACGCCCTCCAGTTCGTAGGTGCGTCCCGCGTGCCAGCCGGGGCCCCCGGAGGCCAGGGCGGCGTCCGCCTCGGCGGCCACCCGCACGGTGACGTCGGCGAGGTCCTGCCGGGCCACCACCGACATCCGTCCGGTGCCGAACGCGGCGGAGAACACCCCGGTCCCGGCGGCCTCCTCGGCGGCCCCCGCCGACAGGGCGCCGAGCAGTTCGGCGTACAGGCCGTTGCGCAGGACGGTGGTGGCGAAGGGCCCCGCCGCCAGCCGGGCCTCGGTCCAGCGATGCGGGAGGGCGAGCGTGGTGCACCCGCCCGAGCCCGCGAGGCTGGTGTAGATCACCTGGCGGACCCCCGCTGCCGCCGCCGCGTCGGCCACCGCGCCGTGCCGGGCCAGGACGACGTCGTCCTCGGCGTATCCGGCCGAGATCATCACCAGGACGTCCACCCCGGCGAAGCCCGTGGGCAGGCTCCCGGGATCGTCGAAGTCGACGCGGCGGGCGGTGGTGCCGTCACCTCGGCGGGTGCCGGCGACCACCTCGGTGCCGTCGCGAGCGGAGAGCCCCTGGAGCACGAGCCTGCCGAGCGCTCCGGAAACACCGGTGACGAGAATCATCCGAGCCGTCCTTGTGTTGAACCCCGTGTACGAACACACCCGAGCATCCGCCGAGTCGGGCGGTCGCATAAGGAGGCACTTTCGTGTCAGCCCCGAACACCGCCGTAAGTTCCCAGGTCGGCGGCGCGCCGGCGCCGGGGCCGTGCGGCGACGACGACTGCGGGATCCGCGAGGTGCTGGACCGGCTGGGCGACCGGTGGACGGTGCTGGTGGTCGTGGAACTGGCCAAGGGCAGCCGTCGTTACGGCGAGCTGGAGCGTGCGGTGCCCGGGATCTCGCAGCGCATGCTGTCGCTGACCACCAAACGGCTGTGCCGGGACGGGCTGGTGGAGCGGATCGTCCATCCGACGCTGCCGCCGCAGGTGGAGTACCGGCTGACCGCGATGGGCCGCAGCCTCTCGGGGATGATCTCCGCGCTGGCCGACTGGTCCCGGGACCACCGGTCGGCGACGGCGGCGGCGCGGGAGGCGTGGGACGCGGAGCACCCGGCGCCCTGAGGGCGGGGCGGGAGGCGCCGGAACGCACGCGGCGTACCAACGGGGCACCGACACCCTCACGCGGAGTACGGACGGGGTGGGAGGCGCCGGGCCCTCACGCGGCGTACGGTCGCCGCTCCCTGGCCTCCCGCAACGCGGTGCCCCACCAGACGAGTTGGTCGAGCATGGCCTTGGCCGCGGCGTCCGGACCCGTGGCGCCCTTCAGCCGGCCGGAGTCGTCGAAGGAGGCGCCGGCGTTGTGGAAGGAGACGGTGTCGCGGACGGTGACGGCGTGCAGTTCGGCGAAGACCTGCCGCAGGTGCTCGGTGGCGCGCAGACCGCCCGCGAGGCCCCCGTAGGAGACCATGGCGACGGGCTTGGCGCGCCACTCGCCGTAGTGCCAGTCGATGAGGTTCTTCAGGCCGGCCGGGAAGGAGTGGTTGTACTCGGGGGTCAGCACGACGAACGCGTCGGCGCGGGCCAGCCTCGGGGTGACGTCGGTGAGGACCCTGGCCGCCTCGGGGGTGCGGGCGAAGGACGTGGGCAGGTCGATCTCGGCGACGTCGACGACCTCGGGGAGGAGGTCCTCCCGGTCCCGGACATGACCCAGGATCCAGTCGGCGACGACCGGGCCGAAGCGGCCGTGGCGGTTGCTGCCGATGACGACGGCGACGTTCAGGGGCGCGTGGGCGCTGTTGGTCTGCATGCCTCACAGCCTCGTACCTCAAGCTTTGTTGAGGTCAAGCGGCGGCGCGGACGGGATCGGGGTCACCCGTTCACACGCGCGCCCCGCCCCCTTCGGGTTCTTTTCCACGGCACTCCGGCACGGTGGTCTTGACCTGCTGAAACAGCGTCGGCCTCGGGGCGCGGCCCGGCCCGCCCGACACCCGTTCACCCCAATTCTGACGCACCCTCAGGAAGCGTTTCCGGGCCGCTGCCACTTACCTCGGAAGGACAGCCACCACCGCTGAGTCCGAAGGAGCGCCGATGCGCCGTACCGCCCGCCTGCTGTCCGGGAGCGCACTCGCCGTCGCCGCCACGGGACTGCTCGCCGCCCCCGCCCACAGCGCCGGGGCCGGCGGCCTCGATGTGTCCCCCTCCTCGGTGGTGCCGGGCGACCGGGTCACCGTGAACACGTCGGCCTGCGTGGACGGCGGTGCCGCCGAGGGCGACGCCGGCGCGGTCGGCGCCGGTTCGTTCACGCTGGCGCCGACCAGCCGCGAGAAGGAAGCGATCGGGCAGTTCCGGGTGCCGCCGAGCGCGCAGCCGGGCACGTACGAGATCACCGCGGCCTGTGCCGGGGGCGGGCGGAAGGTGACGGGTGACCTGGTGGTGACGCTGACCTCGCAGCGGCAGCCGGTGCATCCGCGAGGAAGTGTGAAGACGGGGGTCGGCGGCGCTCTGGGCCCCGATCCCGTGCAGACCGCGGCCGGCGTGGCGGCTCTCGCCGTCGCCGCCGCGGGCGGTACCTGGCTCCTGCATCGCCGGGCGAGAGGCGACGGGATCTGACGGACACCCTCCGCAGTCCGTCCCGCCGGTACCGCATGTCCCCTCCCCCTCCGGGTCCGACGCCCCTCGCGGCCCGGAGGGGGACCAGGGTCCGTCCAGGAGGCTCGCGTGCGCCGATGCAGCAACACCGCGATAGCGGCCGTCACCGTGGTCGCCCTGTGCTCCGGGGCCTGGCTGCTGGCCGGCGGCGCCGCCGGGCACGCCCCTCCGCAGCCGTCCGCCGCCCAGGCGCAGCCGTCCGCCGCCCAGACGCACGCGGAACCGGACGGCCGCCGGACGTCCGCCGCTCCCGCGCTGCCGCCGTCCCCCGCGAGCCGGGTGCGCATCCCCTCGATCCGGGTGGACGCCCCCCTGATGGGCCTCGGCCTCACGCCGTCCGGCAGTCTCGACGTCCCGCCCGCCGAGCGGACCAACCTCGCGGGCTGGTACGAGGCCGGCACCACGCCCGGTGAGACGGGCACCGCGATCCTCGCGGGACACGTCGACAACGCCGACGGGCCCGCCGTCTTCTACCGTCTGGGCGCCCTGCGCAGGGGCAGCACGGTGGAGGTGGACCGGCGCGACGGCGGCACGGCCGTCTTCACGGTCGACTCCGTGGAGGTGTACGACGCCGAGGACTTCCCCGACGAGAAGGTCTACGGCGCGGCCGGGCGGCCCGAGCTGCGGGTGATCACCTGCGGCGGCGGCTACTCACGCGCCACCGGCTACCAGGGCAACGTCGTCGTCTTCGCGCACCTCACCGGCAGCCGGTGAGGAACCGATCCCCGGAAACTCCCTAAGGGGCCGTAGGGGGCCACAGGGTCCCTAGGCCAGCCACTGCCCGTACGCCAGGTTCGCGACCAGGGCGAACACCACCGTCAGCAGGACGATCCGGACGAAGCCGCTGCCCTTCTTCAGCGCGGTGCGCGCGCCGAGGGTGCCGCCCGCGAGGTTGAACAGGGCCATCACGGCGGCCAACTGCCACAGCACCGCGCCCTGCCAGGCGAAGGTGGCGAGCGCGCCCGCGTTGGTGCAGCAGTTGACGATCTTGGCGGTGGCGGAGGCGGAGACCAGGTCGAGGTGGAGGACGGCGGTGAGGGTGAGGACGAGGAAGGTGCCCGTGCCGGGGCCGATCAGTCCGTCGTAGAAGCCGATACCGAGGCCCGCGAGGCCGATCGCGGCGAGGATCCGGCGGCGGGAGGCGGGGCCGGTGGCCGGGGCGGTGCCGAAGGAGGGGCGCAGGATGACGAAGGCGCCGACCGCGAGCAGCACCACCATGATCACCGGCTTGAGGACCTCGGTGCTCATCCCGGCGGCCAGGAAGGCGCCGCCCGACGACCCGGCGAGCGCCGCGAGCCCGATGCGCACGGCGGTGCGGACGTCGACGGGGGCCTTGCGGGCGTAGGTGACGGCGGCGCCCGTGGTGCCGACGATGGCGACCGCCTTGTTGGTGCCGAGGGCGTGGGCGGCGGGAGTGCCCGACGGGAGCCCGAGCAGCAACGCGGGCAGCAGGAGCAGTCCGCCGCCGCCGACCACGGCGTCGATCCAGCCCGCAGCGAAGGCGGCGAGGCAGAGGACGACGAGCACGGTCAGCGATATCTCGGGCATGGTCCGGACCTTAAGGACGGGATACATGCCCTGTCCAACTACCTGAGGGCTTTCTGAGCTTGCCCGGCCGCGGCACCCCCTCCTCACAGCCCGCCCCCGCCCCGCGCCGGGAACCCTCACACCCGCCCCCGGGCGCCGCTGAGGGCAGAGTTCCTCGCGTGAAACAGACGTGATGCGGCCGGGTAACACCCGCACCGCACGCTCAATGGCATGACCTCGAATACGCGTGTGGTGGTGATCGGCGCCGGCCTCGCGGGCGTACGGCTCGCCCGGCGGCTCGGCGAGCTCGGCACGCCCGCGCTGCTGCTCGGCGAGGAGGAGCACCGGCCGTACAACCGGGTCCTGCTCGCCGAGGTGCTGGCCGGGCGGTACGCCCCCGAGGTGATCGCACTGCCCACCCCCGCCGGGCTGCTGCGCACCCGGGTCACCGGCATCGACCGGGACGGGCACGTCGTCGAGTGCGCGGACGGGTCGAAGATCGCATACGACACGCTGGTGCTGGCGACCGGCTCCAACCCGGTGCTGCCGCCGCTGCGCGGTCTGTTCACCCCGGACCACGAGCTGCCCGAGGGTGTGCACGCGTTCCGGACCATGGACGACTGCCTGGGCCTGTCCAAGTCGGTCCGGCCGGGCGTGCGCGCCGTCGTCATCGGCGGCGGCCTGCTCGGCGTCTCCGCCGCCCGCGCGCTGGCCGCGCGGGGCGCCCAGGTCGTGCTCGCCCAGCAGTCCGAGCGGCTCATGGAGCGCCAGCTCGACCCGGGCGCCTCCAAGCTGGTGCTGCGGCATCTGAAGGACCTCGGCGTCGAGGTGCACACCGAGTGCCGGGTGCGGGACGTGCGCTGCGTCGGCGGCGCGGTCCGCTCGGTGGAGATGGCCGACGGCTACGCCCTCGACGCCGACCTGGTGGTGCTGGCCTGCGGGGTGCACCCGCGGGTGGGCCTCGCCAAGGCCGCCGGTCTCGCCGTCCACAAGGGCGTCCTCGTCGACGACGAACTGCGCACCTCCGACCCGGACATCCGGGCCGTCGGCGACTGCGCCCAGCACGACGGCACGCTCTACGGACTCGCCACCCCGGCCCTGGAACAGGCCGACGCGCTCGCCGAGCTGCTCGCCGGCGACCGCACCGCCCGCTACACCGGCACCCGGGCGCTGACCCGGCTGACGCTGCCCGGGGCCACCGCGCCCGATCCGGGCGCCTTCGGCCTCGGCGCCTTCGACCTCGCCGCGTTCGGCGAGACCGAGGCGCTCCCTGGCGACGACGTCGTCCAGCTCACCGACGCCACCCGCGGCACCTACCGCAAGGTCGTGGTCCGCGAGGACCGCGTGGTCGGCGGGGTGCTCGTCGGCGAACTCGGCACGGTCGGCGCGCTCGCCCGCGCCTGGGAGGGAGCAGAGCCGCTCCCCTCCGACGGCGCACCCCTGCTCCACCTGCTCACCAACGACGGAGGCTCCTGATGACCGCCACCCCGGGGGCCACCCCCACGATCGTGCTCGTCGGCCACGGCATGGTCGGCCAGCGCTTCCTCGAGGCGCTCGCCGAGCGCGGCCTGACCGCCACCCACCGCGTGGTCGTGCTGTGCGAGGAGCCGCGTCCGGCCTACGACCGCGTCGCCCTCACCTCGTACTACTCCGGCAAGTCGCCCGAGGACCTGTCCATGACGGACATGGAGTTCATCGAGCGGCACGGCATCGAACTGCGGGTCGGCGACCCGGCGCTCTCCGTGGACCGCGAGGCCCGCAAGGTCACCGCGCAGTCGGGCGAGGTCTTCGACTACGACGTCCTGGTCCTGGCCACCGGCTCCTTCCCGTTCGTGCCGCCGGTCCCGAACAAGGACGCCACCGGCTGCTTCGTCTACCGCACCATCGAGGACCTGCTCGCCATCGAGGAGTACGCGAAGACCGCGACGACGGGCGCGGTGGTGGGCGGCGGTCTGCTCGGCCTGGAGGCGGCCGGCGCGCTCAAGGGCCTCGGACTCACCTCCCACATCGTGGAGTTCGCGCCCCGGCTGATGCCGGTGCAGGTAGACGAGGGCGGCGGCGCGGCGCTGCTGCGCACCATCGAGGACATGGGCCTGAGCGTCCACACCGGTGTCGGCACGCAGGAGATCGTGGTCGGCGAGGACGGCGCGGTCACCGGCATGAAGCTCTCCGACGGCTCCGAACTCGCCACCGACCTGGTGGTGTTCAGCGCCGGCGTCCGGCCCCGCGACCAGCTGGCCCGGGACTGCGGCCTGAGCGTCGGCGAGCGCGGCGGTATCGCGGTGGACGAGCGGTGCCGCTCACTGAACGACCCGCACGTCTTCGCGATCGGCGAGTGCGCGCTGGCCTCCGACGGCCGGGTCTACGGCCTGGTCGCCCCCGGCTACGAGCAGGCCCTGACGGCCGCCTCGGCGATCGCCGCCGACGAAGCGGCCGAGGAGCTGTCGTTCACCGGCGCCGACCTGTCGACCAAGCTGAAGCTGCTCGGCGTGGACGTGGCCTCCTTCGGCGACGCGCACGGCGCCACCGAGGACTGCCTGGACGTCGTCTACTCCGACTCCCGCTCGGGCCTGTACAAGAAGCTGGTCATCGGCCGCGACGGCACCCTCCTCGGCGGCATCCTGGTCGGCGACGCGGAGGCGTACGGCACGCTGAAGGCGTTCACCGGTTCCGTCCCGCCGGTCTCCCCCGAGTCCCTGGTGCTGCCCGCCGGCGCCGGCGCCCCGGTCCAGCTCGGCCCGTCCGCGCTGCCGGACGAGGCGGTCATCTGCTCCTGCCACAACGTCTCCAAGGGCGCCATCCGCGGCGCGGTCACCGACCACCGGTGCACGACCGTGCCCGAGGTGAAGAAGTGCACCAAGGCCGGCACCGGCTGCGGCTCCTGCGTCAAGGTCCTCGGCCAGCTGGTCACCGCCGAGCTGGAGGCGTCCGGCGTCGAGGTCGACAAGGGCCTGTGCGGCTGCTTCGCGCAGACCCGCGAGGAGCTGTACGAGATCGTCCTCGCCCTGCGCATCAACACCTACCAGGACCTGCTCGACCGCTACGGCCGCGACGGGGCCAGGGGCGGCGACGGCTGCGACGTCTGCAAGCCGGCCGTCGGCTCGATCATCGCCTCCCTCGCCCCGACGATCGGCGCGAGCGGCTACGTCCTGGACGGCGAGCAGGCGGCGCTCCAGGAGACCAACGACCACTTCCTCGCCAACCTCCAGAAGAACGGCTCGTACTCGGTCGTGCCGCGCATCCCCGGCGGTGAGATCACCCCCGAGGGGCTCATCGTGATCGGTGAGATCGCCCGGGACTTCGGCCTCTACACCAAGATCACCGGCGGTCAGCGGATCGATATGTTCGGCGCCCGCGTCGAGCAGCTCCCGCTGATCTGGACCCGCCTGGTCGACGCCGGTTTCGAGTCCGGCCACGCCTACGGCAAGTCGCTGCGCACGGTGAAGTCCTGCGTCGGCCGGACCTGGTGCCGCTACGGCGTCCAGGACTCCGTCCGCATGGCGATCGACCTGGAGCTGCGCTACCGGGGCCTGCGCTCCCCGCACAAGCTGAAGTCGGCGGTGTCGGGCTGCGCCCGCGAGTGCGCCGAGGCCCAGTCGAAGGACTTCGGCATCATCGCCACCTCCAACGGCTGGAACCTCTACGTCGGCGGCAACGGCGGCGCCACCCCGCGCCACGCGGACCTGCTCGCCCAGGACCTCGACGACACCGAGCTGATCAGGCTGATCGACCGGTTCCTGATGTTCTACATCCGCACCGCCGACCGCCTGGAGCGCACCTCGACCTGGCTGGAGCGGATCCCCGGCGGCCTGGACCACGTACGGGACGTGGTGGTGGAGGACTCCCTCGGCATCTGCGAGGAGCTGGAGTCCCTGATGACGGACCACGTCTCCCACTACGCCGACGAGTGGGCGACCACCATCAACGACCCGGAGAAGCTCGCCCGGTTCGTGTCCTTCGTGAACGCCCCGGACACTCCCGACCCGGTCGTCGGCTTCGTCCCCGAGCGCGATCAGATCAAGCCCGACCTGCCGCTGCTCTCCATCGGCATGCGCCCCGCCGCAGACACGGCGGACGTCCTGGAAGGAAGCGCCCAGCGATGACCCTGGCACCCGAGACAACCGACCTCAAGGTCCAGCTCCAGCTGGCGGACGGCTGGTTCACGGTCTGCGACCTCGCCCAGCTGCTCCCCGGGCGCGGTGTGGCGGCCCTGCTGCCGGACGGCCGGCAGGTGGCCCTCTTCCGGGACCGCGGCGGCGCCCTGTACGCCATCGACAACCGGGACCCGTTCGGCGGCGCGGCCGTGCTCTCCCGGGGGCTGACCGGCTCCCTCCAGGGCCGCCCGTTCGTGGCCTCCCCCCTGCTGAAGCAGCGCTTCGACCTCGCCTCCGGCCAGTGCCTGGACGACGAGTCGGTCCGCGTGACGACCTACCCGGTCCGCACGACCTGACCGACCTGATCCCTACGACGCGTGAGGCCCGCCCGGAACCGTCCGGGCGGGCCTGACGCATCACCGGGTCGCCGCCCCGGAGCCCACACGGCCCGCACCGGCGGCTCGACCGCGCCGCGCGCAGCCGCCCGCGCCATGCGTTGCCGCCCGACCGGCCCGACGCCGCGCGGCCCGGGTTCGGCACCGTCCCCCACCGCCGCACACCCCGCGCCCGCGCCCTGCGTTGCCGGTGCCGCGCTCCCCGGGACCGGGGCCCGCCCGGGTGCGGCACCGCCCCTGCCGTACACCCGGCCTCGCCGGGCTCCCGCTTCGGTGGCCGGGCATCCGGAAAACGGCTGGCCCGGGGGCGGCAGCCCCTGCTTCCATGCGGGGCATGATGTCCTCCGAGCGGCTTCTCGCCTTCGCTGCCATGTCGTCCCTGCTGATCGTGGTGCCCGGCCCCAGCGTGCTGTTCGTCGTCGGGCGGGCGCTCGCCCAGGGGCGCCGGGCCGCGCTGACGACGGTGGCGGGCAACACCGTCGGCGCCTACGTGCTGGTGCTGGCCGTCGCGGCGGGCGTCGGCTCGGTCGTGGAGCGCTCGGTACTGCTGTTCACCCTGCTCAAGCTGGCCGGCGCGGCCTATCTCGTGTACCTGGGCATCAAGGCGTGGCGGGAGCGCGGGGCGCTGCGGGCCGCGTTCGCCGACGACGCGGCGGCGGTGGCGCAGGGCGGACTCAGGACGTTCTGGGAGGGGTTCGCGGTCGGTGTGACCAACCCCAAGACCATCGTGTTCTTCGCCGCGGTGCTGCCGCAGTTCGTCGACCGGGGCGCCGGGCACGTGACCGCGCAGATGCTGCTGCTGGGCCTGGTCTTCAACGCCATCGCGCTCGCCTCGGACAGCGTCTGGGGCCTGGCGGCGGCGACCGCGCGCGGCTGGTTCGCCCGCTCCCCGCGCCGGCTGTCGACGGTGGGCGGCATCGGCGGGATGACCATGATCGGCCTGGGCGTCACCATCGCGGTGACCGGGCGCAAGGACTGACCTCCGGGCCGCGCGGCGCGGACGAGGCACCGCGCGGCGCGGACGAGGCACCGCGCGGCGCGGGTGAGGCACCGCGCGCCGGGGCCGGAGCGCGAGCCATGGCCAAAGGACCGTGCGCCGCCGTCACAACCTGTCCATGACCCGTCAACCCAGGACCCCCGGGCGCGGTAACCCCGCCCTTCTAGCGTCCCTCTCCGCACGACCCCGCCACCGACCGGCGGCGGGGCGGTCTCCACCCCTGGAGCGAGAGTGGAACGTCGTACTGTCCTGCGTGCGGCCGTCCTCGGCGGTTCCTCCGCCGTCCTCGGCGGAACCCTGTGGCGCGGCGCCGCGTACGCCGCGCCGGCCCAGCCGGGCACCGGCCCGTACGGGGCGCTCGGTTCGCCGGACGCCAACGGCATCAGGCTCCCGAGCGGCTTCACCAGCCGGGTGATCGCCCGTTCCGGGCAGACGGTCACGGGAACGTCGTACACCTGGCACAACGCCCCGGACGGCGGCGCCTGCTACCCGGACGGCACCGGCTGGATCTATGTCTCCAACTCGGAGATCAACCCGGGCGGCGGGGTGGGCGCGGTGAAGTTCTCCGCCGCCGGCGCGATCACGGGCGCGTACCGGATCCTCTCCAACACCCGCACCAACTGCGCGGGCGGCAAGACCCCGTGGAACACCTGGCTGTCCTGCGAGGAGGTCTCACTCGGGTACGTCTACGAGACGGACCCGTGGGGGGTGAACGCGGCCGTGCGCCGGGACGCGATGGGCCGCTTCAAGCACGAGGCCGCCGCCGCCGACCCGGTCCGCAAGGTCGTCTACCTCACCGAGGACGAGACCAACGGCCGCTTCTACCGCTTCGTCCCGACCACCTGGGGCAACCTCTCCTCCGGCACCCTCCAGGTGATGGTGGCGGGCTCCGGCACCTCGGGCTCGTTCAGCTGGGCGAACGTCCCCGACCCGGACGGCTCCCCGACCACCACCCGCACCCAGGTCTCGGGCTCGAAGTCCTTCAACGGCGGCGAGGGCTGCTACTACGCCGACGACACGGTGTGGTTCACCACGAAGGGCGACAACCGGGTCTGGCAGCTCAACCTGGCCAACAGCACCTACGAACTGGCCTACGACGACTCCCTGGTGACCTCGGGCTCGGCTCCCCTCACCGGCGTCGACAACATCACCGGCACCTCCTCCGGCGACCTGTTCGTGGCCGAGGACGGCGGCAACATGGAGATCTGCGTCATCACCCCGAACGACGTGATCGCCCCCTTCCTCCGCATCGACGGCCAGTCGAGTTCGGAGATCACCGGCCCGGCCTTCTCCCCCGACGGGACCCGGCTGTACTTCTCCAGCCAGCGCGGCACGACGGGCAGTTCCTCGGGCGGCATCACGTACGAGGTGAAGGGGCCCTTCCGGTCCTGACGGTCGAACGGCCGCCCTCGTACGGAACAGCCGTACGAGGGCGGCACATCCGTACGAGGGCGGCCCGCCGCGGGCCCGTACCTCGCGCAGCGTTACCGGGCGGTCACGTCACGCTTCCGTCACGGCTTCACGAATCCTCCACACCCCCAACGGCCCCTCAATAGCGTCGGCACCTCACATCCGGCCGATCGCCTCTCCGTGATCAGGTGCGCGGATGTCCGCACGACCCAAGGGGGGTCCCTTACATGAACTTCCGCACGTCCGCCGTCCTGGCCGCCTCCGGACTCGTCCTGGCCCTCGCGCCCGGCGCCGCCCTGGCCCACGAGGGCGACCACCCGTTCCCCAACTGCTCGGAGGCGTACGCCAACGGCTACGCCCACATCGCCGAGGGCGACGAGCACTACGGGAGCCATCTGGACCGGGACGGCGACGGCGTGGGCTGCGACCGGCCTCCGGCGGACTTCGAGCCGGCCGAGGAGAAGGACACGGGCGCGGACACCGCCGAGGACACGGCGGCCGAAGACACCTCGGAGGGCACCGACCTCGCCGAGACCGGCGGCAGCGGCGCCACTCCCTACCTCGCCGGCGGCAGCGTCGTGGTCATGGCGGCCGGGGCGGGCCTGCTGATGGCGGTACGGCGGCGCCGCGCCCCGCAGGAGTAGACAGGCCGGAGGGGCGGCACCCCCGCACGGGTTGCCGCCCCTCCTCTGGGCGATCCGGAGCCGGCGTGGATCGGTGTTGAGGGTCGGGGACCCACGACGGCTCCGGAACCGGTGAGGTCAGCGGTGGTCGCTGCCCTCCGACTGGGTGGCCGCACGCCCCGCTTCGAGACGGGCGACCGGGATGCGGAACGGGGAGCAGGAGACGTAGTCCAGACCCACCTCGTGGAAGAAGTGGACCGACTCCGGGTCACCTCCGTGCTCGCCGCAGACGCCGAGCTTGAGGTCGGGACGGGTCGCGCGGCCCGCCTGCACCGCGGACTTCACCAGCGAGCCCACGCCGTCCTTGTCGATCGTCTCGAAGGGGCTGACGCCGAAGATGCCCTTCTCCAGGTAGGCCGTGAAGAAGCTGGCCTCCACGTCGTCCCGGCTGAAGCCCCACACCGTCTGGGTGAGGTCGTTGGTGCCGAACGAGAAGAACTCCGCCGCCTCCGCGATCTGACCGGCGGTCAGCGCGGCCCGCGGCAGCTCGATCATGGTGCCGATGGCCAGCTTCAGCTGGACGCCGGTCGCGGCCTCGACCTCCGCGATGACCTGGTCTGCCTCCTCGCGGACGATCTCCAGCTCCTGGACCGTGCCGACGAGCGGGATCATGATCTCGGCGCGCGGGTCGCCCTTGGCGTTCCTGCGCTCGGCGGCCGCCTCGGCGATGGCCCGTACCTGCATGGTGAACAGGCCGGGGATGACCAGGCCCAGGCGTACGCCGCGCAGACCCAGCATCGGGTTCTGCTCGTGCAGCCGGTGCACGGCCTGGAGCAGGCGCAGGTCGTTCTCGTGCGGGTCCTTGCGGGACTCGGCGAGGGCCACCCGGACCGACAGCTCGGTGATGTCGGGCAGGAACTCGTGCAGCGGCGGGTCGAGCAGCCGGACGGTGACGGGCAGGCCGTCCATCGCGGAGAACAGCTCCACGAAGTCCTTCTTCTGGAGCGGCAGCAGCTGCTTGAGGGAGTCCTTGCGCTCCTCGTCGGTGTCGGCCAGGATCAGCCGCTCGACCAGCTCGCGCCGGTCGCCGAGGAACATGTGCTCGGTGCGGCACAGGCCGATGCCCTGGGCGCCGAAGCGGCGGGCGCGCAGCGCGTCCTCGGCGTTGTCCGCGTTGGCGCGGACCCGCAGCCGGCGCTTGCGGTCGGCGAACGCCATGATCCGGTGCACGGCCTCGACCAGCTCGTCGGCGTCCTGGGCACCGGCGTGCATCCGGCCCTCGAAGTACTCCACGACCGGGGACGGCACGACCGGGACCTCGCCCAGGTAGACCTTGCCGGAGGAGCCGTCGATCGAGATGAGGTCGCCCTCCTCTACGACGTGCCCGCCGGGCACGGTCATCCGGCGCCGCTTGGTGTCGACCTCCAGCTCCTCGGCGCCGCAGACACAGGTCTTGCCCATGCCGCGGGCGACCACGGCCGCGTGCGAGGTCTTGCCGCCGCGGGAGGTCAGGATGCCCTCGGCCGCGATCATGCCGTCGAGGTCGTCGGGGTTGGTCTCCCGGCGGACCAGGATGACCTTCTCCCCCGAACGGGACCACTTCACCGCGGTGTACGAGTCGAAGACGGCCTTGCCGACGGCCGCGCCCGGCGAGGCGGCGATGCCCCGGCCGACCTGCTCGACCTTGGCCTCCTCGTCGAACTTCGGGAACATCAGCTGGGCGAGCTGGGCGCCGTTGACGCGCTGGAGCGCCTCGGCCTCGTCGATCAGACCCTGGTCCACCAGCTGGGTGGCGATCCGGAAGGCCGCGCCCGCGGTGCGCTTGCCGACGCGGGTCTGGAGCATCCACAGCTGGCCGCGCTCGATGGTGAACTCGATGTCGCAGAGATCCTTGTAGTGGTTCTCCAGGGTCTCCATGATCTGCATCAGCTGGTCGTACGACTTCTTGTCGATCGTCTCCAGCTCGGCCAGCGGGACCGTGTTGCGGATGCCCGCGACCACGTCCTCGCCCTGGGCGTTCTGGAGGTAGTCGCCGTAGACGCCCTGGTGGCCGGAGGCGGGGTCGCGGGTGAAGGCGACGCCGGTGCCGGAGTCGGGGCCGAGGTTGCCGAAGACCATGGAGCAGATGTTGACGGCGGTGCCCAGGTCGCCGGGGATGCGCTCCTGGCGGCGGTAGAGCTTGGCCCGGTCGCCGTTCCAGGACTCGAAGACCGCCTTGATGGCGAGGTCCATCTGCTCGCGCGGGTCCTGCGGGAAGTCCCGGCCCGCCTCGGTCTTGACGATCCGCTTGAACTTGGTGACGAGCTTCTTGAGGTCGGCCGCCTCCAGCTCGGTGTCGACGGTGACCTTCTTGGCCGCCTTCGCCGCGTCCAGCGCCTCCTCGAAGAGCTCGCCGTCGACGCCGAGGACGGTCTTGCCGAACATCTGGATGAGGCGCCGGTAGGAGTCCCACGCGAAGCGCTCGTCGCCCGCCTGGTCGGCGAGGCCCTTCACCGACTTGTCGGAGAGGCCGATGTTGAGGACCGTGTCCATCATGCCGGGCATGGAGAACTTGGCACCGGAACGGACCGACACGAGAAGGGGGTTGTCGGCCTGGCCGAGCTTCTTGCCCATCTTCGTCTCAAGGGCGTCGAGGTGCGCACTCACCTCGTCACGCAGTGCCGCCGGCTCCTCGCCGCTGTCGAGGTAGGTCTTGCACGCCTCGGTGGTGATGGTGAAGCCGGGGGGTACCGGAAGGCCCAGGTTGGTCATCTCGGCGAGGTTCGCACCCTTACCGCCCAGAAGGTCCTTGAGCTCCTTGTTGCCCTCGGTGAAGTCGTAAACGAACTTATTGTTTTCCGACACGGGTCCCAACTCCTCGAGGACTCGGTGGCTGCCCTGACGGCGAGGAACATACCCAGATCGAAGGCACCTGGGTACGTCCACTTGTGCGTCATGCGCCTGTAACCACCCGTCAGCCAGTGGATCGAAAGTCAAGGCTTGGCAAGGAAGCGCGCCGCCTTGCGTTCACTTCTTGAACGAATGAACCCCCACAGGCCCCCGATTTCGCTCATCTGAGCGGTGATTTACACGTCTGATTTCGATCGATGAACGATCAAGGGGTGGCACCGAGTGCCACCCCTTGGAGAAGTGCAGTAGACCGAGAATCGCTCATCTGAGCGCAACCCTTATCAAGGGTGGCGAGAATCACGCCGTCGAAGCGGCCCCGATTTCACCATCCGGACCGGTTTCCGGACAGGAAACACGGTGGTCACACGCCCAGCGCGGAGAGCCGCTCCTCGGCCCGGTCGGGGGCGTAGAGGTGCTCCACGACCAGGGCACCCGCCCCCACCAGCCCCGCCCGCTCGCCCAGCCTGGAGGTGACGACCTCCAGATGAGCGGTGGAGCGCGGCAGCGCCCGCTGGTAGAGGAGTTCCCGCACGCCGGTCACGAAGGCGGTGCCGGCCAGATCTCCGGCGATCATCAGCACACCGGGGTTGAGCAGGGTCACCACGGTCGCCAGGACGTCCCCGACCTGCCGTCCCGCCTCCCGGGCCAGGCCCACGGCCTCCGGGTGCCCGGCCGCCAGCAGATCCCGTACGTCGGAGCCGGAGGCCGCCCGCACCCCGGCCTCGGCCAGCCGCCGGGCCACGGCGCCGCCACTGGCCACGGCGGCCAGGCAGCCGTAGGACCCGCAGCGGCACAGGGCGTCCGCGCCCACCCGGATGTGCCCGATGTCGCCGGCGCCGCCGTCCACGCCCCGGAAGAGCGAGCCGTCCACCACGACGCCCGCACCGATGCCGGTGGAGACCTTGACCAGGACGAACGCCGAACAGTCGGGGTAGCCGGTGCGCTGCTCGCCGTACGCCATGAGGTTGGCGTCGTTGTCCACCAGGACGGGGACCCGGGGTGCTCCGGTGTGCTCGGTGAGGGCGCGGGCGAGGCGGCCCCGTATGTCGTAGCCGTCCCAGCCCGGCATGATCGGCGGCTGGACGACCCGGCCGGTCTCGCTGTCGACCGGCCCCGGCACCGCGACGCCGATGCCGCAGACCTCCGAGGCCCGGTGCCCGGCCTTCTCCAGCAGCTCGGCGAACCAGCGCCCCAGCTCCCCGAGGACCGCCTCCGGGCCGTCCTCGACGACCAGGGTGCCGCCGTGCTCGGCGAGGATCTCGCCGGTCAGCGTCAGGACGGCCGCGCGGGCGTGCCGGGTGTCGAGGTCGGCGGCGAGGACGACGGCGTGCGCGTCGTCGAACTCCAGGGTGATCGAGGGGCGTCCGCCCTGCGGGGAGTCGACCGGTCCGCCGGCGCCCTCGCGCAGCCAGCCCGCGCGGAAGAGCCGGTCCAGGCGCTGGCCGACGGTGGCCCGGGAGAGTCCGGTGACCTGTTGCAGGGCGCCGCGCGTCGTGGCCCGGCCACTGCGGACCAGTTCGAGCAGATCGCCGGCGCTGACCTGACCTCGACCCGTCATGCGCACCCCCTTGTGTTTCTCAAGCTTGCATTACATATTGAGTTTTGCGTGTTAAATAGACGTAACCCTACGGTAGCTGTTGCCGAACCGGTCAGCCGAGTCGTCTCCCGGGAGTCCCGAGTGGATCGCACCGCCGAGCTCGTCGCCCGCCCCGCGACGCGTGCCATCGCATACGATCCGGCCAACCGGCCGCGATCGCTGCATGTCAGGGCCGCGCGGGTGCTGGAGGACAACTGGACGGGCAGCTCCACGGTCCCCTCGCGCGGGCTGTATCCGCACCAGTGGTCCTGGGACTCGGCGTTCATCGCGATCGGACTGCGGCACCTGTCGCCGCTGCGGGCCCAGCGGGAGCTGGAGACGCTGCTGGACGCCCAGTGGGGCGACGGCCGGATCCCGCACATCGTCTTCAACCCCTCCGTCCCGCTCGACGCGTACTTCCCGAGCCCCGACTTCTGGCGCTCCTCGACCGCGGGGCGCGCTGCGGGCGCCCCGCGCACCGTACAGACGTCCGGCATCGTGCAGCCACCGGTGCACGCGCTGGCCGCCTGGCTGGTGCACCGCGCCGACCCGGGGCTCTCCCGTCAGCGGGGCTTCCTGGCCAGGGTCTACCCGAGGCTGGCTTCCTGGCACCGCTATCTGCTGCACCGGCGGGACCTGGGCGGCGGCGGGCTGGCCTCCGTCGTGCACCCCTGGGAACAGGGCATGGACAACAGCCCCTGCTGGGACGCGCCGCTGGCCCGGGTGGTGCCCGCCCCGGCGCGCTCCTTCCGCCGGGCCGACCTCGACCACGGCGCCGCCGAGGACCGGCCGACCGACCTGGACTACGGGCGGTACGTGCGGCTGGCGACGGACTACCGGGACCGCGGGTACGCCGACGGCGAGGCCGGTGGCCGGGTGGGCGGTTACTCGGACGGCGAGGCCGGTGGCCGGGTGGGCGGCTTCGCGGTGGAGGACCCCTCGTTCAACGCCCTGCTCATCGCCTCGGAGCACGCCCTGGCGGGGATCGCCCGCGAACTGGGGGCGACCGGCACGGCCCGGCACGCGCGCGCCGAGCGGCTGACCGGGGTCCTGGTGGACCGGCTGTGGGACCCGGCGCGGGGGATGTTCTTCTGCCGGGACGTGCGCGGCGGCGGGCTGATCCCCGAGCGGAGCGTCTCCGGCCTGATCCCGCTGCTGCTGCCGACGCTCCCGCGCGACATCACCGACGCGCTGGTCCGCACCGCGCGCGGCCCGCACTTCTCGCTCGGCGACACCACCCGCCTCGTGCCGAGCTACGACCTGCTCGGCGAGGCCTTCGACCCGCACCGCTACTGGCGCGGCCCGGCCTGGTTCAACACCGGCTGGCTGCTGGAGCGGGGCCTGCGCACCCACGGTGAGCGCCAACTGGCCGACGGACTGCGGCAGTCGGTCCTGGAGCTGGCGGACAGCTCCGGGTTCGCGGAGTACGTGGACCCGTACACCGGTGCGGCCTGCGGCACCACCGACTTCGGCTGGACGGCCGCGCTGACGCTGGACCTGCTGCACGGCGAGCCCTCGTGGGACACCTACGGCACCAGCACCACGGAGATCAAGGGAGGGGACCGGGGATGACGGACCGGCATCATCTGCTCGTGCACGGGGAGACGTTCGCCGCCGTGGGCGACGGCGGGGACATCAGTGGCGTCCGGGGCGCCGGCAGCTCCCCGGACGGTTTATTCGTACGGGACGCACGGCATCTGAGCCGCTGGCAGCTGACCCTGGACGGCGCGGTGCCGGAGTCCCTGGCCCCGGTGGCCGACGGTGACACGGCGCGCTGCGTCCTGGTCCCCCGGGGCGGGCGCCAGGAGCCCCCCGCGTACACGGTCTTCCGTGAACAGGCCGTGGGGGACGGCGCGTTCGTCGAGTCGATCCGGGTGACCAGCAACCTGCCGACCCCGACCACGGTCCGCCTGGGCATCACCGCGGACGCCGACTTCACGGACCAGTTCGAACTCCGCTCCGACCACCGCACGTACAGCAAGACCGGAGCCGTCCGCTCCCGGCAAGTCCTGGAACACGGACTGGAGTTCACCTACCAGCGCGGCGAATGGCGGTCCTGTACGACGGTGACGGCCGAACCGGCGCCGGACGCCGTGGAGGAGACCGGCACCGGGGCCCGGCGCCTGGTGTGGACCCTGGAGCTGGAGCCGCACGGCACGACCGAACTGGCGCTGCGGGTGATGGCCCGCCCGCACGGCGACCGGCGAGCCCTCCGGGTGCCCCGCTCCCCCGCCGCCCTCAACGAACAACTGCTGGCGCTGGAGGGCGAGTTCGTGGAGGGCGTGTCCTTCCCCACGGGCTGGCCGGAACTGGCGGCCTCCTGTGCCCGCGGGCTCGCGGACCTGGCCTCGCTGCAGATCCCGGCGACCGGCCCGGACGGCGAGGAACTCCGGGTCCCGGCGGCCGGCGCGCCCTGGTTCCTGACCCTGCTCGGCCGGGACGCGCTGCTCACCTCCCTGTTCGCGCTGCCCTACCGCCCCGGTCTCGCGGCGGCCACGCTCCCGGCGCTGGCCGCGACGCAGGCCACCGAGACCGGCGTGGACACCGTGGCGCAGCCCGGCAAGATCGTGCACGAGGTGCGCCACGGCGAGCTGGCCCACTTCGGCCAGGTGCCCTTCGGGCGCTACTACGGCTCGGTGGACGCCACCCCCCTGTTCCTGGTGCTGCTCGGCGCCTACGCGGAGCGGACCGGGGACGTCCGGCTGGCCCGCCGGCTGGAACCGAACGCGCGGGCCGCCGTCGCCTGGATGCTGGACCACGGCGGCCTCACCTCGCGGGGCTATCTGGTCTACCGCGCCGACCGGGGCGGACTGGCCAACCAGAACTGGAAGGACTCCCCCGGCGCGATCTGCTGGTCCGACGGCACCCGGGCGAGCGGCCCGGTGATGGCGGCGGGCGCCCAGGGCTACGCGTACGACGCGCTGCGCCGCACGGCGTGGCTGTCCCGGACGGTGTGGGAGGACGAGACGTACGCGGCGCTGCTGGAGCAGGCGGCCGGTGATCTGCGCGACCGCTTCCAGCGGGACTTCTGGATGCCGGAGCGGTCCTT
Source organism: Streptomyces sp. NPDC048002 (assembly GCF_040653275.1). Taxonomy (NCBI): domain Bacteria; kingdom Bacillati; phylum Actinomycetota; class Actinomycetes; order Kitasatosporales; family Streptomycetaceae; genus Streptomyces; species Streptomyces sp. NPDC048002. The sequence goes on from NZ_JBEZNL010000001.1 coordinate 644,008, forward strand.
CCCCGCGCTGGCACTGGACGGCGAGGGCCGCCAGGTGGACGCGCTGGCCTCGGACGCGGGGCATCTGCTCTGGTCGGGCCTGCTGGACAAGGAGTACGGGGAGGTGGTGGGCCGGCGGCTGCTGGAGCCGGACTTCTTCTCCGGCTGGGGCGTCCGTACGCTCGCCGCGGGCCAGCCCGCGTACCACCCGCTGTCGTACCACCGCGGCTCGGTCTGGCCGCACGACAACGCCCTGATCACCCTGGGGCTGGCCCGCTACGGCCTGCACGACGAGGCCCGCGCGGTGGCACACGCCCTGGTGGAGGCGGCGACCTCGACCGGCCACCGCCTCCCGGAGGTCCTGGCCGGATACGGCCGCGACACCCACCCCGAACCGGTGCCCTATCCCCACGCCTGCGTGCGGGAGTCGCGCTCGGCCACGGCGCCGTTGGCGCTGCTGACCGCGGTGGGCGGGGCGTAGCGCACCGCTTGGCCCGCCGTTTGCCCGGTGTTTGCCGAGCCCTTGGTCGACATGGCTGAACAAGGGCGGGCGCGGCACCGTACGGGAGGACGGCGGGCTCCGGGCGCGCCGCACCACGCCGTCAGGACCGCACGGAAGGACCACCGGTGCCTGTCTTCACGCGCCTGCGCCAGCTACCGGGCACACGCACCCCCCGACCGGCCGCCCCGACGGCCACCGACGGGACTCCCCGCACCGAGGAGCCGGCGGAACCGGCGAACGCGGCCCCTGAGCCCGGGGATCCGGACAGCACCCAGCCCTCGGCCGGCACCCCGGCCCCCGAACCCGGCACCCCGGCCGACGAGACCTCCGGCACGGTCGCCGAAGCCGGTGCCGCGGGCGCCGATGCCGATGCCGATGCCACGGTCTCCGCAGGCGCAAGCGCGGCTGCCGATTCCCGCGGTCCGGCCGGTCCGGCCCCCGCCACCGCACCCGGCCGCGCGGCCGACGACACCACCGCAGCCGCTGGACCAGAGCCCACGGCCGCCGAGGAGACCGAGCGCGCGGCCCTCTCCGAGGAAGCCGGCAGCGTCGGCGGACCCGCTGCCCCGGCCCTCGACCACCACCCCGCCGCTGAGACCACCGCCGACGGTCCCGAGCGGGCGGCCCGCGCCGACGAGCGGGACCGCACGGCCCCCGGCGAGCCGGAGCCGTCCGGCACCGAGAACCCCGTCATCCGGAGCCGACTCCGCACGGTCGTCGGGCGGAGCGTCACCGTGCTCTGTGCCGTGCTCGTGCTCGGCTCGCTGTTGTTGCCGAACAGCCTCGCCGCCGCCACGAGTGTCGACCGGTTCACCCGGATCCCGGCGGAGGCGATCGTCGGGGCCGCCGTCGTCCTCATGCTGCCCCGCCGCACGCGGACGGTCACCGCGGCCGTGAGCGGCGCGGCACTGGGCGCGCTGACCGTGCTCAACCTCCTGGACATCGGTTTCCGCGAATACCTGGGCCGGGGCTTCAACCTGATCCTCGACTGGTCCCTCCTCGACGACGCGCAGGCGTACATGGAGGACTCGATGGGCGAGGCCACCACGCTGGCCGCCGCCGTCGGCGCCGTCCTGCTCGCCGTACTCCTGCTCGTCCTCACCTCCCTCGCCACGGTCCGGCTCGCCAACCTGCTGGCCGCGCACCGGCAGCGGGCCGCCCGGGGCACGCTCGTCGCCGCCACGGTGTGGATCACCTGCACCGCGATCGGCGTCCAGCTCGCGGGGCTGCCCCTCGCCTCCGACCGGGCCGCGTCCGCGCTGGCGATGCAGGCGCGGCGGGTCCAGGACACCCTGCGGGACGAGGCGGCCTTCGCGAAGGAGGCCAAGGCGGACAGCTTCGGCGCGACCCCCGCCGACCAGCTCCTGCCCGACCTGCGCGGCAAGGACGTCGTCATCGCCTTCATCGAGAGCTACGGCCGCAGCGCCATCGAGGACCCGGTCATGGCACCGGGGGTCACCGACACCCTGGACGCCCGCACCGAGGCGCTGGCGGCGGCCGGTTACCGGGCGAGGAGCGGCTGGCTGACGTCGGCGACCTACGGCGGCAGCAGCTGGCTCGGGCACTCGACCTTCCTGTCCGGACTGTGGGTCGACAACCAGCAGCGCTACCGCACCGTCACCTCCGGCGACCACCTCACCCTGACCAAGGCGTTCCGGAAGAGCGGCGCCTGGGACACCGTGGGCATCATGCCGGGCGTGCAGAAGGCCTGGCCGGAGGCGAGCTTCTACGGCCTGGACAAGGTCTACGACGCCTTCCATCTCGGTTACCGGGGGCCGAAGTTCAGCTGGTCGACGATGCCCGACCAGTACGCGCTGGAGGCGTTCCAGCGTCAGGTGCACGGCAAGAAGCGCGACAAGCCGCTGATGTCGGAGGTCATCCTGACCTCAAGTCACCAGCCCTGGGCGCCGATCCCGGAGCTGGTCGACTGGGAGGACCTGGGCGACGGTTCGGTCTTCGAGGGCATCGAGAAGGCGGGCAAGCGCCCCCAGGACATCGTCACGGACACCACCAGGTCCCGCGAGGAGTACGGCAAGTCGATCCAGTACTCGGTGACGGCGCTGACCCAGTGGCTGGAGCGCTACGGCACCGACGACACGGTCCTGGTGTTCCTCGGCGACCACCAGCCGATCGCCCGGGTCAGCGGCGTCCGGGCGAGCAGGGACGTCCCGGTGTCCATCGTGGCGAAGGACCCCGAGGTGCTGGAGAAGATCTCCGCCTGGAACTGGACGGAAGGCCTCCAGCCCGCCCCCGACGCCCCGGTCTGGAAGATGGACACCTTCCGAGACCGCTTCCTCACCGCCTACGGCTCCACACCCCACCCGACGAAGGGCTAGGCGCCCCCAGGGGCGCGGGGAACTGCGCGACCGGCCACAGCGGCGCCGCGGCCGAACCACGCACCCGGGGTGGATCGGACCGCTACCCGCCGGACGTGTCCAGTTCCGCGTCCTCGCTCACGCCCGCGCAGTCGTACGGGTCCTTGAGCCAACCGTCCGGCAGTACCACCCGGTTGTTGCCGGACGTCCGCCCGCGCGGCCCGTCCGCCCCGGTCGGCCACGCCTGGTCGAGGTCGAGTTCGTCGAGCCCCGCGCGCAGCGCGTCCAGGGACGAGGTGACCGCGAGCCGCTTGCGCATCTCGGAGCCGACCGCGAAGCCCTTCAGGTACCAGGCGACATGCTTGCGGAAGTCGATGACTCCGCGCGCCTCGTCGCCGATCCACTCACCGAGCAGCGTGGCGTGCCGGACCATGATGTCGGCGACCTCGCGCAGCACCGGACGCCGGAAGTCGTCGCGCCCCTCGAAGGCGGCGACCAGGTCGGCGAAGAGCCAGGGCCGGCCCAGGCAGCCGCGTCCGACCACGACGCCGTCGCAGCCGGTCTCCCGGACCATCCGCAGCGCGTCCTCGGCGGACCAGATGTCGCCGTTGCCGAGCACCGGGATCTCCGGGACGTGCTCCTTGAGCCGGGCGATGGCCTCCCAGTCGGCGGTGCCGCCGTAGTGCTGGGCGGTGGTGCGGCCGTGCAGGGCGATGGCGGTCACGCCCTCCTCGACGGCGATCCGGCCGGCGTCGAGGTAGGTGAGGTGGTCGTCGTCGATGCCCTTGCGCATCTTCATCGTGACCGGGAGGTCCCCGGCGCCGGAGACGGCCTCGCGCAGGATCGCCCGCAGCAGGTTCCGCTTGTACGGCAGCGCGGAGCCGCCGCCCTTGCGGGTCACCTTCGGGACCGGGCAGCCGAAGTTGAGGTCGATGTGGTCGGCGAGGTCCTCTTCCACGATCATGCGGACGGCCTTGCCGACGGTGACCGGGTCCACGCCGTACAGCTGGATCGAGCGCGGCTTCTCCGTCGCGTCGAAGTGGATCAGCTGCATCGTCTTCTCGTTGCGCTCGACCAGCGCCCTGGTCGTGATCATCTCGCTGACGAACAGCCCCTTGCCCTCGCTGAACTCCCGGCACAGGGTGCGGAAGGGCGCGTTGGTGATCCCGGCCATGGGGGCCAGGACGACGGGCGGCTGAACGGTGTGCGGGCCGATCTGCAGGGGCGAGGCGGTCGTGGGCATTCCCCCATTGTGCCGTGTACGGACACGGACCCGGGCCACTCTTTAGTTAGGTGCACTATTAGTTAGACACACTATTGAAGTCGGTGTACCGTGAAACTCATGCCCGAGCTCAGCCGTCGCCGACGCATGCTGGTGCTCGCGATCTGCTGTATGAGCCTGCTGATCGTGAGCCTCGACAACACCGTGCTCAACGTCGCCCTGCCCGCCATGCAGCAGGACCTGCACGCGAGCACGGCGGGCCTCCAGTGGACGATCGACTCCTACACCCTCGTCCTCGCCTCGCTTTTGATGCTCGCGGGCTCCACGGCCGACCGGATCGGCCGCAAGCGGGTCTTCATGGCCGGCCTGGTGGTCTTCACCATCGGCTCGGTGCTGTGCTCCGTCGCGCCGAACCTCGAAGCGCTGGTGGTCTTCCGGATGGTGCAGGCGGTGGGCGGCTCGATGCTCAACCCGGTCGCCATGTCGATCATCACCAACACCTTCACGGACCCGCGCGAGCGGGCCCGCGCCATCGGGGTGTGGGGCGCGGTGGTCGGCCTCTCCATGGCCGCCGGACCGCTGGTGGGCGGAGTGCTGGTGGACTCGGTCGGCTGGCGGTCGATCTTCTGGGTCAACCTGCCGGTGGGCCTGGCCGCCCTGCTGCTGACCCTGCGCTACGTCCCGGAGTCCCGCGCCCCGAAGGCCCGCCGCCCCGACCCGGTGGGACAGGTGCTGGTGATCGCGCTGTTCGGCTCGCTGACGTACGCGATCATCGAGGCGCCGAACTCCCTCGCCGTCACCGCACCCTTCGCCGTACTGGCCCTGGCCGCCCTGACGGGGCTGCTCCTCTACGAGCCCCGGCGCCGGGAACCCCTCATCGACCTGAGGTTCTTCCGTTCGGCACCGTTCAGCGGGGCGACCCTGATCGCGATCAGCGCGTTCGCGGCGCTCGGCGGGTTCCTGTTCCTGTCGACGCTGTACCTCCAGAACGTACGCGGGCTCAGCGCCCTGCACGCCGGGCTGTGGATGCTGCCGATGGCGGTGCCGACCTTCCTGTGCGCCCCCCTGTCCGGGCGGCTGGTCGGCACCCGGGGACCGCGGCTCCCCCTGCTGATCGCCGGCGTCGCGATGACGGCGAGCGCGGCCCTGTTCGCCCTGTTCGACGCGGAGACCTCCGACGTCACCCTGTTCCTCGGGTACGTGCTCTTCGGCATCGGCTTCGGCTTCGTCAACGCGCCCATCACCAACACCGCGGTGTCCGGGATGCCCCGGTCGCAGGCCGGGGTCGCGGCGGCCGTCGCCTCCACCAGCCGCCAGCTGGGGCAGACCCTCGGTGTCGCGGTGGTGGGGGCGGCGCTGGCGGCCGGGATCGGCGCCTCCTCGTACCGGGACGCCTTCGTCGGGGCCGCCGGGCCGGGCTGGTGGATCCTCACCGGGTGCGGGCTCGCCGTCCTGGTGCTCGGCCTGCTGACCAGCGGCCGGTGGGCGCGCGCCACCGCCGAACGCACCGCCCGGCGCCTGGAGTCGGAGGCCCCGGCTCCGCGCGAACCGCAGCGGGTCCCCGCGTAGTCCGTGCCCGGAACGGCCCGAGCCGCGCCCCGGCGCCAGGGCACAGCTTGGCCAACTCGCCGTGAAGGAGCCCCTGTCGATGTTGGTCTTGCTGCACACTCCTCCTTGACTTTCCCGGGACTCTGGAGGCGTCGTGCCGCAGATCAACACGAGCAAGGTCACCCGCTGGGACCGGCACGGACGCGCGCACGTCGTCCAGGTACGGCGGACCGGAGTGCAGCGCACGGTCAGATGCGACACCTGCGGGTGGCGCATCTCGGCGCAGTTCCTGCCGTGGCTGAAGGCGGAGGAGCACCTCGCCGAGGCGCACCAGGCGACCGTGGACCCCAGCGTGGCGTGACTCGGGGCACCCGCCCGCGCGGAAGGGCGTCCGGCCGGGTTCCGCCCCCTTGTGGGAGCGCTCCCAAGCGCGGCACGATGCACGGGTGACCCGTACACCCGCCGTACGCCCCTACCGTCCCGACGACCTTCCCGCCGTCGAGGACATCTGTGTCCGCACCGCGCACAACGGCGGCGACAGCCGCCCCCACTACGCGGACCCCGCCGTCTTCCCGGCCGCCTTCGCCACCCCGTACGTCGAACTGGAGCCGGAGCTGGCCTTCGTTCTCGACGACGGCGAGGGCCGGGCCGTCGGCTACATCGTCGGCACCGCCGACACCCCGCGCTTCGCCGCCGCCTTCCGGGAGCGCTGGCTGCCGACGGTCGCGGACCGCCACCCGGCGCCGAAGGGCCCGCCCACGACCCCCGACGAGACCATCGCCGACCTGCTCCACCGCCCCGAGCGGATGATCGTGCCCGAGGTGGCGGACCATCCGGCCCATCTGCACATCGACCTGCTGCCGCGGTGGCAGGGACAGGGCCACGGGCGGACCCTGATGCGGACGTTCCGCCGGGCCCTGCACGAGGCCGGGGTCCCGGCCGTGCACCTGGTCATGGCGACCGCCAACACCCGGGCGCGGGCCTTCTACGACCGGGTGGGGTTCGTCGAGATCAAGGTGCCGGACCCCGGCGACGCCACCTTCCTCGGGCGGCCGACCGAGGGCGACTGAACCGCCCCCTCAGGCCCACTCGGGCCCTACTCAGGCCCGCAGCCCCCGCGTCAGCAGCGCCACCACGGCCTCGAACTCGTCCTGCACGCCGGGCCGTTCCCACTCCCGGTGGTAGCCGGGGTCGTGGAAGCGGGCCGTGGCCTGGAAGAGGGCGCGGGCGGTGGTGAGCGGGTCGGCGGAGACGAAGTCGCCCGACTCCACGCCCGCGCCGACGATCCGGGCGACCTGGCCGGTGAGTTCGTCGATGTGCTCGTCGACCGCCGCGCTGTTCTCGCCGGTCAGCACGGTGTACGTGGCGAACAGCTCGGGATCGTCGCCCGCCTTGTGCCGCTTGGCGTCGAACAGGGCGAGGAACCAGGCGTGCAGCCGGGCCTCCGGGGTCCGGCCGGTGTCGGCGGTGATCCCGGCGAGGGCGGCCGAGGTGCGGTCCAGCCAGCGCTTGGTCACCGCCTCGCGCAGCGCCGCCTTGGTCCGGAAGTGCCGGTAGACGCTGCCGTGGCTGACGCCGAGCGCGCGGGCCACGTCCACCACGGTCGCCTTGGCGGGGCCGTGGCGGCGCAGCACCTCCTCGGTGGCTTCGAGGATGCGCTCGGCGGTCAGGGTTTCGGAACTCGGTGCCATGGAGCAGACCGTACCTGGCTCCCGGGCCTCGGCTACTTGGTGCCGAGGTGGGCCATCTGCGCCGCCGGGTAGCGGTCGCCCGCGGCGGAGCCGGCCGGTACCGCGCGCTCGACGGCGGCGAGGTCGTCGGCGTCCAGCGTGACGTCGAGGGCGCCGAGGGCCTCGTCCAGCCGCTGCCGGGTGCGGGCGCCGACGAGCGGGACGATGTCCTCGCCCCGGGAGAGCACCCAGGCGATGGCGATCTGCGCGACGCTCACGCCCTTCTGCTCGGCGATCTTCCGCAGGGCTTCGACGAGTTCCAGGTTGTGCCGGAGGTTGTCGCCCTGGAAGCGGGGGGACAGCGCGCGGAAGTCGTTCGCGGCGAGCCGGCGGTCGCTGGTGAAGTGGCCGGAGATCAGGCCGCGGGAGAGGACTCCGTAGGCGGTGATGCCGATGCCGAGTTCGCGCGTGGTCGGCAGGACCTCGTCCTCGATGCCGCGGGAGATCAGCGAGTACTCGATCTGGAGGTCGGCGATCGGCGCGGTGGCGGCGGCCCGGCGCACGGTGTCGGCGCCCACCTCGCTCAGGCCGATGTGGCGGACGTAGCCCTGCTCGACGAGTTCGGCGACGGCGCCGACGGTCTCCTCGATGGGTACGGCCGGGTCGAGCCGGGCGAGCCGGTAGACGTCGATGTGGTCGACACCGAGGCGCTGGAGGGAGTACGCGGCGAAGTTCTTCACCGCGGCGGGCCGTCCGTCGTAGCCGCTCCAGGTCCCGTCCGGGCCCCGCAGCGCGCCGAACTTGACGCTGACCAGGGCCTGTTCGCGGCGGGCCGCGGGGGCGGTGCGCAGGGCCTCGCCGACGAGCAGCTCGTTGTGGCCCATGGCGTAGAAGTCGCCGGTGTCGAGCAGGGTCACGCCGGCCTCCAGGGCGGCGTGGACGGTGGCGACGGACTCGGCCCGGTCGGCCTCGCCGTAGAGCGCGGACATGCCCATGCAGCCGAGACCGAGGGCGGAGACCTGGGGGCCGGTGGTTCCGAGGGTGCGTGTCTGTGCGGTCATGGATCCAGCATGGCATGACAGCTGACAGATTTCAATATCTGTCAGCTGTCACCTGTCAGCCGCCGTGCTTCAGGCCTGGCGTGTGTGAGGCCTGGCGTGCGTCAGGCCTGGCGTGCCGTGAACGCCAGCTTCGCGCCGAGCGCGACGAAGGATCCCGCGAAGCTACGCCGCAGCCAGGTCATCACCCCGGGCCGGGAGGTGACATGGCTGCGGACGGAGGCGGCGAGGATGCCGTAGGCGGCGAAGACGACGAAGGTCGCCAGCATGAAGACCCCGCCCAGCGCCAGCATCCGGGGCACCGCGCCCGGCCCCTCCGGGTCCACGAACTGGGGCAGGAACGCGAAGAAGAACAGGGTCAGCTTGGGGTTGAGCAGATTGATCAGGACGCCCCGCAGGATCGTCCGGCCCGCCGACAGGGGCGCGGTCGTCCGCTCCACGGTGATCGCCTCCTTGTCCCGCAGGGTGGCCCAGGCCATGTACAGGAGGTAGGCGACACCGGCGTACTTCAGGACCTGGAAGGCGGTCGCGCCGGTGTGCAGCAGCGCGGCGGCCCCGGTGATCGTGGCCAGCAGGTGCGGCAGGATGCCGAGGGCGCAGGCGAAGGCGGCGACGACGCTCGCCCGCCGGCCGTGGGAGAGCCCGGCCGCGAGGGTGTAGACGACTCCGGTGCCGGGGGTGACGACCACGACCAGGGTGGTCAGCAGGAAGGCGATGCTCATGCGGCCCAGCCTGTCGGCGGGGCGGTCCCTGTGACAGGACCACTCCGGTACCGGCATCGGGGACCAATGACGAACGCCGCCGCGGCCGACCGCGGTTCGGCCGCGCCCCTGAGGGGCGCGGGGAACCGCGCGATCAGCCACGACGGCGCTGCATATCGGGCCGGCGGCCCGGCGCGGCACTCCTGGCGGAGGGCTCAGCAGCCGATCAGGCGCGCGGCCAGGTAGCCCTCGATCTGGTCCAGGGAGACGCGCTCCTGCTTCATCGAGTCACGCTCGCGGACCGTCACCGCGTTGTCGTCCAGGGTGTCGAAGTCGACGGTCACGCAGAACGGCGTGCCGATCTCGTCCTGGCGGCGGTAGCGGCGGCCGATGGCGCCGGCGTCGTCGAACTCGATGTTCCAGTGCTGGCGCAGCGCGGCGGCGAGGCCCTTGGCCTTCGGGGACAGGTCCGCGTTGCGGGAGAGCGGCAGCACCGCGACCTTCACCGGGGCGAGGCGGTGGTCCAGGCGCAGCACGGTGCGCTTCTCCAGCTTGCCCTTGGCGTTGGGCGCCTCGTCCTCGACGTAGGCGTCCAGCAGGAACGCCAGCATCGCGCGGCCGACACCGGCCGCCGGCTCGATGACGTACGGCGTCCAGCGCTCGCCGGCCTCCTGGTCGAAGTAGGAGAGGTCCTGGCCGGATGCCTTGGAGTGGGCGCCGAGGTCGTAGTCGGTGCGGTTGGCGACGCCCTCCAGCTCACCCCACTCGTTGCCGCCGAACTGGAAGCGGTACTCGATGTCGGCGGTGCGCTTGGAGTAGTGGGAGAGCTTCTCCTTCGGGTGCTCGTACCACCGCATGTTCTCCTCGCGCAGGCCGAGACCGGTGTACCAGTTCCAGCGCTGCTCCATCCAGTACTCCTGCCACTTCTCGTCCTCGCCCGGCTTGACGAAGAACTCCATCTCCATCTGCTCGAACTCGCGGGTGCGGAAGATGAAGTTGCCGGGCGTGATCTCGTTGCGGAAGGACTTGCCCATCTGGGCGATGCCGAACGGCGGCTTCTTGCGCGAAGCGACCTGCACCTGGGCGAAGTTGGTGAAGATGCCCTGGGCGGTCTCGGGGCGCAGGTAGGCGACCGAGCCGGAGTCCTGGGTCGGGCCGAGGTGCGTCGACAGCAGACCCGAGAACTGCTTGGGCTCGGTGAACTGGCCCTTGTTACCGCAGTTGGGGCAGTTGACGTCCGCGAGGCCGTTCTCCGGGAGGCGGCCGTGCTTGGCCTCGTAGTGCTCCTCCAGGTGGTCCGCGCGGAACCGCTTGTGACAGGAGGTGCACTCCGTCAACGGGTCCGTGAAGGTGGCGACATGGCCGGAGGCGACCCAGACCTCGGGGGCCAGGATCACGGACGAGTCGAGACCGACGACGTCCTCGCGGGAGGTCACCATGTAGCGCCACCACTGGCGCTTGAGGTTCTCCTTGAGCTCGACACCCAGCGGTCCGTAGTCCCAGGCGGCGCGCTGACCGCCGTAGATCTCACTGCAGGGGAATACGAAGCCACGGCGCTTGCTCAGGCTGACGATGGTGTCGATCTTGTCGGCGGCCACGGTGCTCTCTTCATGCGAATGGACGGCAGCGAATGACTCAGGTTACCGGCGTGGCCCACCCCTGTATCAAATCGGTTCCCCACCTTGGGATTGTTGACAACGGTTTCCAGATTTGTTGAAAATGAGAGTCATGAACGTACGACGACAGCACATATCCCGGGTGGCCGTGGCCGCCGTCACCGCCCTCGGTCTCGGCACCCTCGCCGCCTGCTCCGACAGCTCCGCCGCGGGCAACACGGAGAAGTTCGACGTCGTCGCGTCGTTCTACCCGATGGCCTTCCTCGCCGAGCAGATCGGCGGGGACCATGTGAACGTCACCAGCCTCACCGAGCCCGGCCAGGAGCCGCACGACCTGGAGATCAGCGCCAAGCAGACCGCGCAGCTCCAGGAGGCCGACGCGGCCCTCTACCTCAAGGGGCTCCAGCCCTCCGTCGACGAGGCGATCTCCCAGTCCGAGGTCGGCACCAAGATCGACGCGGCCACCCTGACCGGGCTGGAGGACCACGGCGACGTCGAGCACGGCCACGGGCACGAGGGCGAGGAGGAGCACGCCGAGGAGGAAGGCCACTCCGACGAGGAGAGCGCCCTCGACCCGCACGTCTGGCTCGACCCGGTGAAGTACGCCGAGATCGCCGAGGGCGTCGGCGCGGCCTTCGAGAAGGCCGACCCCGACCACGCGGCCGACTACAAGAAGAACACCGCGGCCCTGGTCGGCAAGTTGAACGACCTCGACACGCGGTTCGAGGACGGCCTGAAGAACACCGACAGCAAGGTCTTCTTCACCAACCACTCCGCCTTCGGCTACCTCGCCGAGCGCTACGGCCTGACCCAGGAGGCCATCTCCGGCGTGGACCCGGAGAGCGAGCCCAGCGCCGCGCGCATGAAGGAGCTCCAGACCGAGGCGAAGGCGGACGGCGTCACCACCGTCTTCTACGAGACGCTGGTCTCCGACAAGACCGCCAAGACCCTCGCCGACGACGCGGGCCTGAAGACCGATGTGCTCGACCCGCTGGAGGGCATCACGGACCAGTCCCGGGGCGACGACTACTTCGAGGTCATGGAGGCCAACCTGAAGGCGCTCCAGACCGCCCTCGGCGCGAAGTGAAACCGGAGGACCGCACCATGAGCAGCGAGCCCGTCATATCCCTGCGCGGAGTCCGCGCCGACCTGGGCTCGCGGCCCGTCCTGCGGGGCATCGACCTCACCGTGCACCGCGGTGAGGTGGTCGCGCTGCTCGGCGCCAACGGCTCCGGCAAGTCCACCGCCGTCCGCAGTGTGATCGGCCAGGTGCAGGTGAGCGCCGGCGAGATCGACCTGTTCGGCACCCCGCGCCGCCGCTTCCGCGACTGGCACCGGGTCGGCTACGTCCCCCAGCGCACCACCGCGGCGAGCGGTGTCCCGGCGACGGTGACCGAGGTCGTCTCCTCCGGCCGCCTCTCCCGCACCCGCTTCGGCCTGCTGCGCGGGAACGACCGCGCGGCGGTGGGCCGGGCCCTGGAGCTGGTGGGCATGGCCGACCGCGCCAAGGACCCCGTCGACGCGCTCTCCGGGGGCCAGCACCAGCGGGTGCTGATCGCCCGCGCGCTCGCCGCCGAACCCGAACTCCTGATCATGGACGAGCCGATGGCCGGGGTCGACCTGGCCAGCCAGGAGGTCCTGGCGGCGACCCTGCGCGAACAGGTCGCGGCCGGTACGACCGTGCTGCTCGTCCTGCACGAACTGGGCCCGCTGGAGCCGCTGATCGACCGTGCGGTGGTGCTGCGCGACGGCTGCGTCCTGCACGACGGTCCCCCGCCCAAGGCGGTCGGCCAGCACGCGCTGCCCGGCCACGACCACGTCCACCCGCACGCCCCCGCGGGCGCCGAACCGATCCGCACGGGACTGCTGAGCTGATGGAAATCCTCGACTACGCCTTCATGCAGCGGGCGCTGCTCGCCGCCGTCCTGGTCGGCATCACGGCCCCCGCCGTCGGCATCTACCTGGTCCAGCGCCGCCAGGCCCTGATGGGCGACGGCATCGGCCATGTCGCGATGACCGGCGTCGGCCTGGGCTTCCTGCTGTCCTGGTCCCCGGTGTGGATGGCGACGCTGGTCGCCATGGTGGGCGCGGTGCTCATGGAACTGATCCGCTGGTACGGCAGGACCCGCGGCGACATCGCCCTGGCCATGCTCTTCTACGGCGGCATGGCGGGCGGCGTGATGTTCATCAACCTCGCGCCGGGCGGCTCGAACGCCAACCTGTCCTCGTACCTCTTCGGCTCCCTGTCCACCGTGAGCGAGTCCGACGTCACCGCGATCTGCCTCCTGGCGGCCTTCGTGGTGCTGGTCACCCTCGGCCTGCGCCGCCAGTTGTTCGCGGTCAGCCAGGACGAGGAGTTCGCGCGGGTCACCGGCCTGCCGGTGCGCGCCCTGAACCTGCTGATCGCGGTCACCGCCGCCGTCACGGTCACGGTGGCGATGCGCGTGGTCGGCCTGCTGCTGGTGTCGGCGCTGATGGTGGTCCCGGTGGCCGCCGCCCAGCAGCTCAGCCGCAGCTTCGCCGCGACCTTCGCCATCGCGGTCGCCATCGGCGTGACCGTGACCATCGGCGGCACGGTCACCTCGTACTACCAGGACGTACCGCCCGGCGCGACCATCGTGCTGCTGACGATCGGCGCGTTCGTCCTGCTGACCGCGCTGGCCGTACCGCTCGCCCGGCGCCGCGCACGGGCCCTGGGACTGGCCGCGGGAACCGGGGACCCCGCCGAGTGCGTGGTTCCGGCCGGACGGGGCAGCGGCGGGAACGTCGGCGTCTGACCGCCGACAGGCCGGGCTGGCACAATGGCCCGGGCAGGCAGACCTGAGGAGGCACCCCGTGACGACCGCTGGACCGCCCGTGAAGGGCCGTTCGACCCGGCAGCGGGCCGCCGTTGCGGCGGCCCTGGACGAGGTCGACGAGTTCCGCAGCGCGCAGGATCTGCACGACATGCTCAAGCACAAGGGCGACTCGGTCGGGCTGACGACGGTCTACCGCACGCTCCAGTCCCTCGCCGAGGCCGGCGAGGTCGACGTCCTGCGCACCTCCGACGGCGAGTCGGTCTACCGCCGCTGCTCCACCGGCGAGCACCACCACCACCTGGTCTGCCGGGCCTGCGGCAAGGCCGTGGAGGTCGAGGGCCCCGCGGTGGAGAAGTGGGCGGACGCCATCGCCGCGGAGCACGGCTATGTGAACGTGGCGCACACGGTGGAGATCTTCGGCACCTGCGCGGACTGCGCCGCCCGCTGACGAATCAGCCCCTCCGGCGCCCGCTGAAAATCAGCCCCTCCGGCGTTCGAGGAGCGGCGTCCGGGGCGGAGCCCCGGGGTCGGGACGGGAAGGGGCGGCGGGGGCGAAGAACACCCCTGCCGCACCCCGCCACGACGCCCCCGCTCAGTCCTCCGGCCGGCCCTCCATGGCCAGCAGCTCCTCGTTGGGGATCGCGCCGCCGAAGCGGCGGTCCCGGGAGGCGAACTCCACGCACGCCCGCCACAGGTCACGCCGGTCGAAGTCCGGCCACAGGACGTCCTGGAAGACCATCTCGGCGTAGGCGCTCTGCCACAGCAGGTAGTTGGAGGTCCGCTGCTCCCCGCTGGGCCGCAGGAAGAGATCCACGTCCGGCATGTCCGGGTAGTACATGTACTTCGCGAAGGTCTTCTCGTTCACCTTCGACGGATCCAGCCGCCCCGCCCGTACGTCCTCGGCGAGCGCCTGCGCGGCGTCCGCGATCTCGGCCCGCCCGCCGTAGTTCATGCAGAAGTACAGCGTCAGCCGGTCGTTGTCCTTGGTCTGCTCCTGCGCGATCTGGAGCTCCTTGGCGACCGACTTCCACAGCTTGGGCATCCGGCCCACCCAGCGCACCCGGATGCCCAGTTCGTCGAGGGTGTCCCGGGTCTTGCGGATGAAGTCGCGGTTGAAGTTCATCAGGAAGCGCACCTCGTCCGGCGAGCGCTTCCAGTTCTCGGTGGAGAACGCATACAGCGAGATCGCGCCGACGCCCATCTCCACGCCGCCCTGGAGCACGTCCAGCACCCGCTCGGCGCCGACCTTGTGGCCCTCGGTGCGGGGCAGCCCGCGCTCCTTGGCCCAGCGTCCGTTGCCGTCCATGACGATCGCCACATGCTTGGGGATCAGCTCCCCCGGCAGCTTCGGCGCACGGGCCCCGGACGGATGCGGCTGCGGCGCCCGGTACTCCCGTCGCTGCCGCCCCAGAATCCCGCGTACCACCATGTGCCCCTCGTCTCCCTTACTTCTCCACGTAGCGAAGCGAACGCAGCCCGCGCTCCAGGTGCCAGTGCAGGTAGGCGGAGACCAGTCCGCTGCCCTCCCGGACGTACCGCGGCTCGCAGGCGTCCGCAGTCCCCCAGTCTCCCGTAAGCAGCGCACCGAGCAGGTCCAGGGTCTGCGGCGAGGGTACGACGCTACCGGGCACCCGGCAGTCGACGCATACGGAGCCCCCGGAGGCCACCGAGAAGAAACGGTTCGGACCGGGCATCCCGCACTTCGCACAGTCGCCGAAGCTGGGGGCGTAACCGTTGACGGCGAGCGACCGCAGCAGGAAGGCGTCGAGAACGAGGTGCGGCGCGTGCTCCCCGCGGGCCAGCGTGCGCAGCGCCCCGACGAGCAGCAGGTACTGCTGGACGGCCGGTTCGCCCTCGTGGTCGGTGAAACGCTCGGCGGTCTCCAGCATCGCCGTCCCGGCGGTGTAGCGGGCGTAGTCGGTGACGATGCCGCCGCCGTAGGGCGCGATGGTCTCGCTCTGGGTGCACAGCGGCAGCCCGCGCCCGATCAGCTCGCTGCCCCGGGCGAAGAACTGCACGTCCACATGGGAGAACGGCTCCAGCCGGGCCCCGAACTTCGACTTGGTCCGCCGCACCCCCCGGGCCACGGCCCGCACCCGCCCGTGTCCGCGCGTCAGCAGCGTGATGATGCGGTCCGCCTCACCCAGCTTCTGGGTGCGCAGGACGATGCCGTCGTCACGGAACAGGCTCATGGAGCCATTCTCCCGTACCCCGCCGGGCGGCGGGGACGGTCGGGGCGGCTGATGCCGCGTCAGGGCACCTCACCGAGGCTGCGGGGATCGGTGGGCGCCCCCGTGACGCCGGTCCGCTCGGCGGTGGTGGCCTGCCGTACGGAGTCCGGCGCCGCGTCCCACTCCAGGCCGCCGCCGTACGGTCTGAGCTGGATGTAGGGCCCTTCGTGGCCCATGACGACGCCCAGTCTTCCGGAGCGGGTGTCCACGACGTAGGAACCGACGGGTGGCTTCACGGCAGTCATTCCTTCCCCGTTGCTCACACAGCTTTCCGTCCCGTTCGTTCCCCAGGCGTCCCCTGTTTCACTCTTCGCATCCCGACGACGACGCTCCGCGTCTAGACTCGGGAAGATCACTCGGGGCTGCGTGATCAGCGGCGCCGACGTAACAGGCATCAGTCACCCGCCTACTGTCGGTCGCTTCCCCTCCTCGACCAGGCTCGATGCAGCAACAGTCATCTGAACCGCCAGTTGGTCGCGGATCCGCTGGACGAGATTCCGCCATTGGCGGGTGAACCCCGGTTCTCGTTCCAGCTCGTCCCAGAGATGACCCAGGGAGCGGTCCACATGGGCGCGCGGCATCCACAGATGCAGCAGGTGATCGACGGCCGGCCGCAGGGCGAGCACGGCCGAGGGCCCGTCCGCCGTGCCGGTCCGGCTGTTGTCCAGCAGGTGCACGACGGTCGTGAGCAGCCAGTCGTGCAGTGCGAGGTTCTCGCACAGTCCGGCCGCCGCGGCGGCCGGGGTCTCCTCCGGCAGCCGCAGTTCCATGGTCCGCAGCCCGTCCTCGGCGAGCGTGAAGCGGGTCAGCGCCGGTTCCGTCCCGGCCGGGGCCCGGTGCGCGGTCCACCGCAGGTGGGTGCGGCGGGACTTGAAGGGCGCCTTGTGGTCGAGGAGCGGGTGGCGCAGCAGCGGGGCGAGCAGCCCCTCGGCGATCATGCCGAGGTCCAGCTCGCCGCGCCCGGCACCGCGCAGCACGCCCTGCGCGATGGCCTGTTCGGGCAGTTTGCCGAAGGGTTCGACGAGCCCGGGGCGGACCAGGTACTGCCCCCAGGGCCGGCGCAGGTCGGGGCCGGTGGCCGGGAGGCTGAACCAGGCGGTGGCCTGGAGGACCCGGCCCTCGGTGAGCGCGGCGCGGGCGGCCACCGTGCCCACGGCCCGGACACGGGCTCCGTTGGCGGTGGGCAGCCGGCAGTCGACGCCGTTCAGGACCTCGGGCGAGCGGACGTAGAGGTTGGGCCGCTCGGAGACGCGGACGTGTTCGTCGGCGCGCAGCCGCAGGAGTCGGGCGGCGGCCCGGCCGTCCAGCGCGTGGAAGGACGGCAGCAGACAGGTGCGTACCTCGCCGCAGACCAGGACCGGGCGCGCCGACTGTCCGGGGGCGGCCATCTCAGCCCCCTTCGGGGGCGGAGTCGGCGGGCTCCTCGTAGAAGACGTAGGAGGCGCGCTGGGCGACGGCCGCGGGGACCTGCGCCCGCTCGCCGCGCGAGCGCCGGTCGACCTGTTCCAGGGCGGTGGCGTCCACGTCTATCTGGTCCAGGATCATCCGCACCGCGTCCTCGACGGCGAGGAAGCGGTTGGGCATCAGGGTGCAGGTGCGGTAGGCGCTGAACGGGTCGGCGTCCGGGTTGAGCCGGAGCAGCGGCGGCAGCCGGTCCCAGTCGTGCGGGAAGTCGCCGCCGTCCCAGGGCCTCGGGGTGAGCACCGGCTCGCCGAGGTGGCGCAGCAGGCCCAGCCGGGCGAGCTGCCAGACGGCGGCCAGGAAGGGGCAGGACCACAGCCGGCGGCCGTCCTGTTCGGACCACAGCTCCACGTCCATGAAGACGGAGTGGTTGCGGGCGGCGGTCTCCTGGGGCGGCTGCCAGGTGGTGACCTCGGAGAGCGCGGCGCCCCGGCCGGGGCTGCGCTGCCCGTTCGCGAGCCAGCCGGTGCGGCTGACGGGCGGGCGGGAGCCGAAGGAGCCGGGCGGCGGGGACTCCACCAGGCGGTGCATGACGGACTCGGCGAGTTCGATCCGGTCGGCGACGGCGCAGCCGGACTCGCGGGCGAGGTAGTCGATGGTGAGGCCGGCCTCCTCGGCCTCCTTCAGGATCAGGGGCACGAGTTCGGCCGGGGTGGAGAAGCGGCTGAAGTAGTCGTCGATGAGGAAGCAGGTGCTGATCCTGGCCCGGCCGGGGGCGGCCCGGCGGGCGGCGGAGGCACGGGCGGCCTCGACCCAGATCCGCACCTCGGCGAAGTGCTCCCCGAGCCGCTTGGGCCCCGCCTCGAAGTCCTCCATGTACAGGTGCCCCAGCTCCAGCGAGAGATGGGACAGCGGCACGGCCTGGGTGCGTGGTTCCGCCCCGAGCTCACGGAATACGGACTCCATCGCGGCCGCCGGTCCCTCCACGTCGCGGTTGGCTCCAGACACGGCTCGCAGTCGGGCGAGCGAATCGTGCAACTCGACTTTATCCGGGTGAAGTTGTGATGACGACATGGCTTCGGCACATCGATCTGCCTGCTCAGCCTTGATCTGTAGGATGCTCACTCGTCATGGGGGGATGAGACATATGGCTTCTGCATGGTCGACCCGGACGGCGCGCCCTACTGACCTTGCCCGCCTCCGGTCCTTACTGATCGAGTCGTGCGAACCGACCGTGGTGCCTTCCCTCGCGCTTCTCGGCGCGGCCGTGGAATGCGAGCTCGTCCGAGTGGCCGAGGTTGAGGGCGAGTTGGTGGGCTGCATCGCGACGGAGATGCCCTCACCAGGGCATGCCCGCTTGTCTGCGGTCGCAGTGAGGAGCGCCTATCGGCGGCAGGGCGTGGCGTCGGAACTCCTGACCGAGGCAATGAAGGCGTTACCTCAGATGTCCGGCGAGCCACCGCTGATTTCCGCCGTTGCGAGTACGGAACAGTTGGAGGTGACGCAGCTCCTGCTGGCATCCGGTTTCATCGGCACGCGCACCATGCACTCTGGAACCGCGGGTCAGCCTCTCCACATTCACTTTCAGCACAAGGCACGCGTCGAGTACATGGACCCGGATGCCCGGCATCTGGTTCCGGTACGTTCACGGGAGCAGCTCACCGACTCCCTGGCCCCTTCCGACCACGCAGTAACGGCGCTCGTGAGCCTGGGGGGCGAGCCCGCCTTCGAAGTAGCACGCTTCGAGCAGGACGACCCCGCGGCTCTGCAGTCGGGCGAGGCCGCAGCCGGAATCGCATTTTCCGGGGCGATACTCGCGGCGATCACCTTCCTCCTCGGTTTCGCCTTCTCCTCCACGCGCTTCCCGGACGACGTACGCCTGCTTCTCATCGGCGCGACGTTCAGCACCGTGCTGTCCCTGATCATCTACGCGAGTGCCTCGGGTGAGCTGGCTCGCATCCGCTCCAACTCCTTCGGCAAGATAATGAAATGGGGGAACGTACTTTCCGAGTACGGCGGCGTCTTTCCCTTCCTGATCTCGCTTCCGGTCACGTATGCACAGGCCAGCGGCGATCCATGGACCACGATGGTGCTCGCCGTGCTGCTCAGCGCGGCCATCGCCTGGTACGAACGTTCCGAGTTCTCGATCGCCTATCGCTTTCGGCGCACACCGGTCGAGGTCAGCCTGATGGTGATGACGGCAGTCTCACCTACGTCCGGTGCGGCTCTGGTGGCGGCCGACGCCACTAGTTGGCCCTGGACCATCGCCCTGACGATCACCTTGGCTGCCCGAACCTGGCTCTACCTCTTCCGCCGAGGCCCGGAAGCGGATATCGCGGAGCGTCGGCAGTGGCAGATCAGGGACTAGGCCGCGCGCCGGCGGCGTGAATACCCGCTTCGAAGACCCGCTCCACAACCTCGCGGGCGCATCCCCAGGAGATGGTCAGGCCGGCACCGCCATGACCGTAGTTGTGAAGCAACAGCGTGCTCCGATGCTGCTCCGCCGTCAGCCGAACCGAACTCCTGGCGGGACGCAGCCCGACACGCTGTTCGATCACCCGGGCTCCAGCGATCGATGGTTCAACGGCGGCGCAGCGACGGATGATCTCTCGGGCCTCGACCTCGTCGGGCACCAGTTCCCAGTTGCCCCGATCCGAGGTCCCTCCCAGAACCAGCGCATCGGCGTGCGGGTAGATGTAGGTGAGTTCCTCGGCATCCGGTGTGTCGTCGCAGAAGAAGGTTCGGACACCCGGGTTCTCCACCACGACCACCTGTCCCCGCACCGCTTCCACGAGCGGGTCGGAAGCAAGCGATCTGGCCCCCGATCCGGAGCAATTGACGACCACAGTGGCTTCGGGCATCGCTTCCGAGAGCGTCTCGTAGTGATGGCGTCGGATCGAGCCGCCGGCCCGCGCGAGCCTTCGTGCGAGGTAATCGAGGTATCGGGGCATGTCGACCAGCGGGGCACGGTACCGCCACCCCGCGACGAACCCGTCCCGCAACTCGTCGGATGCGCACATGCGCGCCCCCACCAAGCTGCCCCAGTCCGGCATCGGGCAGGCAACCCTGGACTCCTGGGTGCCCTCAACCAGTCGGATTCCGGTGCCGGAGTCGGCACTCAACGAGGTGAGTTCCGAGAGCGTCTCTCTACTCCATCGGTCGACCAGTTCACGGGGCTCGGCCAGATAGGGGTCCCACATGGCGCCCGCGGCAGCCGAGGTCGTCAGCTTCGACGGCCGGTCCGTATCCACACGGACGTCAAAGCCGGACTCCGCCAGGCATACCGCCGTAGTGAGTCCCGAGACTCCGGCGCCGATTACCACCGCACTGGCCGACACTGCTCGCCTCCCTCTCCGGCATTCCCCGCGCCCATCGGGGCGACGCTGGCCGGATCTTCGAGGCTAACCGACATCACGTGCGTACGCCCGTGACGGTGCTGTCGGCTCCTCCCTTCACGCCGGTTTCCAGCACTCGTTGTCCGTCAATCGACGGGCCAGGTCGCTGAGCGCCTGCCAGGTCTCCATGTTGGCGATCTGGCTGTCGAGCACGTCCTCGTCGGTGATCAGCTGCTCCCGCCACTGGAGCACGGGTTCGAGGGGTACGGCGCCCAGGACCTGGCTGTAGCCGATGCCGTGCGAGGAGGCGAGTTGCTTCAGCTCGCGGTCGCACTCGCGCATCCACGCCGACTGGGTGGCCGAGACCTGGGACCACAGCTGGGACGAGGGGTCGGGCACGGCGGCCCGGACGAAGCGGATGGAGCCGCGCAGGGTGTCCTCGTCGTGGCCGCGGGCGACTCCGCCGGCGACGATCCCGCGCTTGCCGAAGACCAGCCCGGCGGCGGCCGCCACATGCTGCCGGGTCCAGCGGTGGAAGACCAACCAGCGGGACTCCACACCCCGCATCTCGGGCAGCGAGGTGGCCTCCAGGACCATGTCCACGGCGTACGAGCGGCCCGCGCTGAGGTCCACGACGATCAGGTCGAACTCGGAGTTGAGCCGCAGCAGCAGGTCCACGCAGCGGCGCAGGTTGTCGTCGTCGGTGGCGAACTCGCCGCCGCTGAGGTCGCCCGGCATCAGCACCAGCCGGCCCGAGCCGGGCGGCCGGTTGCGCAGGACCCGGTGCTCGGTGTCCGCCCAGACGTCGACGCGGACCGGCTCGCCGACCTCGCCGACGAGGTAGGAGTGCAGTCCGCGGTCCTCGGCGGCCTGGCGGGCGTCGGGCACGTCGAAGACGGCGGAGGCGGTGGGCGAGCCGAAGTCGAAGTCCAGGTAGCACACGTCGTCGCCGGCCAGCGCCCGGTGGTAGGCGAGGTTGGCGCTGGTCACGGACCGGCCCGTGCCTCCTTTGTCGGAGGCCGCCAGGATGAGCACCAACTCACCTCCCCCGGAATGCCTCGCGGGCCCTGTTGAGCGCATCCAGCTGTCGCAGCGCTTCCAATGCCAGCGAGTAGGAAGTGCCCGGTCGGTCATGAACGAGTCTGTCGGCACGCCTCAACCTGACTTCGATTTCGCGCAGATGCATATCGTGCCGTCCGTCGCCGCCGAGTGCCGGTTCCATCTGTTCGTTCCCCAACAGGTGCTTGGCCTCCGAGAGCAACGCCGCTGCCAGCGCGCTCAGTTCGGGACTGCGAATCGGCGGCTGCTGGTACATGAGGTAGGCCTGGACCATCACCTCGGTGACCCGCTCGGTGATGCTCCAGGACACCGGCCCGTGCCGCTTGACCATGTCGGCCTCGGGAAACACGGCGTGGACGTTGTCCCACAGCCCGACGCCTTCGCCCTCGCGGATCCGGCGGCGCCACATGTGCTCGAAGATGGCTTCGGCGAGCTGGAGCAGCCGGTCGTGCGAGGCCAGGTTCCGGGAGAGCGTGCAGAGTTGGACGGTCCGCTTCAGCAGATACGCCGAGAAGTCGGTCGCGGACCAGGTCATAGGGACACCGAGTCGCTCGCTGCCCTGCAACACCATCGTCACGCCCTCACAGTGCAACTGCTGCACCAGCGAGTCCTCTCTCGTCATCCGGCTGGTGATGCGCCCCCTTTCTGCGAGCCGTTCCAGGATGCTGACCGTGCGCGTCAAGTCGTCGTCGGTGGCGCGGCGGCGCATCAGGTCGTGGACGAGGATGGCGGCGACGGAGAGGGAGAAGTACTCCGACTCCAGCTTCTGTCCCGTCGTACGCCAGGGAAGGTCCTCCAGGGGCCAGCGGTCGGCGTCGAAGCGGGCGATGCGGGACCAGTACTGCTGGGTCAGTTCCCAGCGCAGCCGGAGCGCCTCGGCGAGCTTCTGCTGCTCGGTGTTGAGCAGGCCCAGGGTGAGGGTGCGGTCGGTGAACAGGTCCTGGATGCCGTCGAGGGCGACGACGGTGAAGTACAGGTACGGCACGGGGCTCGCGGCGCCCTCGGGCTGCGGGCCGATGGGGTCGTCGGTCTCGACCTCGGGGGCGTCCTTCACCAGGCTCCAGGCCCAGCCGCACTCGAAGAGCTGGCTCTCGTCCTTCAGGCCTTCCTGGACGTCGATACCGAGTTGGAGGCTCTCCGCGATCGCGGCGCGCAGCGGGCGGAACCGGTCCTGGAACTGCTTGACCACCTGGCGCTGGGACAGCCGTCCCTGGCCGAGGAGTTCGCACAGGGTCCGGCCCTGGGAGGCGTCGGCGTCGAAGACGTTGACGGTGAAGGAGCGCAGCAGGCTGACCATGGCCGCGGTGAGCCGGGTGCTGGTGGCCGAACGCAGCTCGGCGATGGTCTCCTTGACATCGGTGCGCCGGGTCTTGCCCTCGTAGACCTTGAGGAAGCCGAGCGTGGCCAGGCACAGCGTGATGGACATCGAGAAGCTGTCCACCACGCCGAGTTGGCGCTGCTCCTCGGTGAGTTCCTCGGTCTTGTCCCGGGCGCCGAAGTAGTAACCCCCGGCGAACGTAGGCCGCTTGTCCTCCCCGGTGTGGGTGCGCATGAACTCGGCGGTCGCCGTGACGAGGTTGACCGGGACGTCCAGACGTCCGCCGGCCCTCTTCAGCACCTGCTGGACGTCGTCCTGCGTGGTGTCCGGGTCGTCCAGCCGGAACGCCGGGATCTCCGTCGCCGGATAGAGCAGGCAGAGCAGCCGCTCCGCGTCGGCGACGCTGCTCTCGCCGCCGTACTCACCCCAGTTCCACTCCCCGCCCTCGAACGAGTGGCGCCCCAGCGCCTGCCAGATGTCCAGCAGGTGCTGGCGTGGCTTGATCTGCATCCCATGCCCCTCACACAGGCCGCACTGCCATCAATTGAGGAAGAATCCCTCTTCTGCTGTCAGCGGTCACGGTCCGACTGCGGAATATCACCATCCGAATTCCTTCGGCCGTAGGCGACGATCATTGCGAAATAGCCGTCACGCACTCTGGTCTGGGATTCGATCCGCTCGGTCTTGACGTCGTCCGCGAATCGCTTCAGGCTCAACTCGACCTCGAACATCCCCACATCGCAGGCGGGGAAGGAGTGATCACCGGTTTGATAGCCATGGGAATGCTCCATGAAAGCGGCGGCGAAGGGCGCGCCGGGGGCAAGGGCGCGCAGGAAGCACTCGACACCCAGGTCGAACTCCTCGCGGGAGGAGGTCATCGACTCGGCGACGAAGAACATCGTCCCCATCGACCAGCGGCCCTGGTGGAGCATGAGGTCGAAGAGGTTGCCCTCCTCGACGTGGACGACTCCACGGAAGCGTGCCCTCGGGTCCATGTCGAGGGCTCCGTAGGCCTCGTTCTTGCACAGCACACGCCAGAACTGGTCCCAGTTGTCGGCGTAGGACTTCACTTGCGACTTGAGGTAACGAACGTTGGCGGGCGAGCGCTCGAAGAGCGCGATCTCGTCGCACCAGGGCAGCATGGCGAGCGCGGGGTAGAGATTCGCGCCGGCGCCGACGTCGATTCCAGCGATAGACCGACCGCGATCACGCGGGCAATGACCGCTGAAGTGATCCCGGATCAAAGAGAGGATCTCCGCGTCCCCTGCCTGTAAATACAAGTAGTTATGGTCGATGTAGGCTATCGGGTCAAATGCCGCCCAGGATACATCCGCATTGAGCCAGTCCCACCGAGAAGCTCGCAGTGCCATTCCTCAACGGTATCAACGCTTCTGGGTGCATCCACCCCTTTGCCTCGCAAAGAGAGAAAAGATCCCCGAGAGGTAGCTGACTGCTCATGAGTAGAGGGAGAAACTTACTCTGACCGTGGAGCCCACCAACGCCGCCGCGATCATGCTGTACCGCTCCATCGGTTTCACCTCGGAGGACAGGGTGCGCAAGGACTACTTCGGGCCCGGCGAGGACCGGCTGGTGATGGCGCTGAGCCTCTGACCCCGAGGGGTTCCCCGGAGGCCGGGGCTGGGGGTAAACCCCCCTCAAAACAGGGCTGTTGCCCGGATGTGTGGGGCGGCGCGGGTCCGCGAGGCTCGACGCATGAAGCAGATCGCGAAGAGCGCGGCCCTGATCACCGCGGCCACTGTCGCCGCCCTCGGACTCGCCGTACCGGCGGGCGCGTCCGGGGTGCCCGGAACAGCGGGCGCGTCCGGGGTGCCCGGAACAGCGGGCGCGTCCGGCACATCCGGCACATCGAGCGCGTCCGGCACGTCCGGCGCTGATGCGCGTGCCGAACCGACCTCGCCGGCGCCGGAGTTGAAGTGGACCGCCTGCGCGGGCGAGGGGCTCGATCCGCGTCAGCGGTGCGCCGTCGTCCCCGTGCCCATGGACTACTCCGAGCCCCACGGCCGGATGATCGACCTCGTTGTCTCCCGTATCCCGAGCGAGGATCCCGCGACCCGCCGGGGCGCCCTGCTGATGATCCCCGGCGGGCCCGGCGGCGACAGCCTGTCCGACCCCTCCGGCAAGGGCCAGGAGCTGCCGCGGGAGGTGCGGGATGCCTACGACCTGATCGGGTTCGCCCCGCGCGGCAACGCCCCCTCCACCGCCGTCACCTGCGGCCTCGAACCCGCCGACCTCGCCTTCTCCACGCTGCGGCCCTGGCCCGCCGCCGACGGCTCCGTCACCGGCAACATGGCCGCCGCCCGGCGCATGTCCGACGCCTGCGCCGAGAACGGCGGCGAGCTGATCCGGCACATCAGCACCAGGAACGAGGCACGGGACATCGACCGGATCCGGGCCGCGCTCGGCGAGCGGGAACTGTCCGCCTGGGGTGTCTCCTACGGCACGTACGTCGGCGTCGCCTACACGGAGATGTTCCCGCGCCGGGCCGACCGGATCGTGCTGGACAGCAGCGGCCACGCCGACCCCGTCCACGCCGAGCGCGCCTGGCTGGCCGCGTTCGAGCAGGGCGCCGAGGACGTCTTCCCGGAGTTCGCGCAGTGGGCGGCCCGCCCCGGCAACCCGGACCGCCTGGCCGGGACGCCCCGGGAGGTGCGGTCGCGGTTCCTGGAGCTGGCCGACCGTCTCGACCGCGCGCCCCTGCCGTGGCCCGGCGCCAACCCGCCCGTGCTCAACGGCACCGAGCTGCGCCAGGCCATGCTCACCGCGTTCTACGACCCGGACGACTTCCCCTCGCTGGCCCGGCTGATCCGCGCGGCCGAACAGGGCACCGTCCCGCCCGCGCCGCCGTCCCCGCCCGAGGAGATGCTGCAGAACTACACCGCGGTCGGCGCCGGGACCATCTGCAACGACGCCGCGTGGCCCTCGGACCCGGCCGTCTACCAGCAGGACGTCACCGAGAGCCGGGCGAAGCACCCGCTGACGGCCGGCATGCCGCGCAACGCCATGCTCTGCGCCGCCTGGCCCTTCCCGCCGAGGGAGGCGCCGGTGCGGGTGACCCCCGGCGGCGCGGCCGGCATCCTCATGGTCCAGAACGAGCGGGACGTGGCGACCCCGCTCGGCGGCGCGCTGAAGCTGCGCGAGGCGCTCGGCCGGCGGGCGGTCCTGGTGGTCAACGACGCCACCGGGCACGACGCGTACCTCGCCAACGGCACCGAGTGCGGCGACAGGCTCGTCTCCCGCTTCCTCGCGACCGGCGAACGGCCCCGCCGGGACGTCCACTGCGACTGACCCGGCCGAGGCGGCCCAGCCGAGGCCGACCCGGCCACGGCCTCACCCGAACCCGCGTACGTACCTCCGCTGCCACGGCGTCTCCACCGCGCGTGGGTCGTAGTGGCGGCGGACGTACGCGACGGCCTCCGCGGGGTCCACCCCGTCCAGGACCGCGACACAGGCCAGCGCCGTCCCCGTACGGCCGCGGCCGCCGCCGCAGGCGAGTTCGACGCGTTCGGCGGCGCACCGCCGCCAGACCTCCGCCAGCGTGGCGCGGGCCGCGCCGGGGTCGGCCGGGAGCCGGAAGTCGGGCCAGCGGATCCAGCCGGACTCCCACGGCACCTCGGGCGGCCGCCGGCCCAGCAGATAGACGCCGTACGAAGGCGACGGCTCCCCCGGCGGCAGGGGGCGGCGCAGGCCCCGGCCCCGGATCAGCCGCCCCGAGGGCAGCCGGAGCACCCCGGCGGCCCCCTCCTCCCAGCACTCCTCACCCGTCACGGAGCCATTCGAACGCGTTCCCGGAGCCGGGGCAACCGAATCCGCGCCGAGGGTGGTCTGGAGGGCGAGGGAGGATGCTTGATGCAGGTCGAACTAGAGGACCGTTTCCAGGAGTTCGTCAGAGCCCGGTGGTCGCGTCTGGTGCGGACCGCCTATCTGCTCACCGGGGACCCGCACCTCGCCGAGGACCTGACCCAGACCGCGCTGACCAAGGCGTACCGGTCCTGGCGGCGGGTGGCGCGCAGCGACAACCCCGAGGCGTACGTCCGGCGGATGCTGGTCAGCTGCAACAGCGACCGGTTCCGCAAGCGGCGGGTGCCCGAGGCGCTGACCGCGGCCCCGCCGGAGCGGGCGGGCCGGGACGAGGCGTACGGCTGGGCCGACGAACGCAGCGCCCTGCTGCCCGCGCTCGCCCAACTGCCGCCCCGGCAGCGGGCGGTGGTGGTGCTGCGCTACTGGGAGGACCTGTCCGAGGCGGAGGTGGCCGACACGCTCGGCTGCTCGCCCGGCACGGTCAAGAGTCAGGCGTCCAAGGGTCTGGCGAAGTTGCGTACGAGTCCGGAGCTCGCGCGGGTCCTGACCGGGGACCGGGCGGAGCCATGTGCAGACGGGGGGAGACAGCGGTGAGCGAGGAAGAGCGGGAGCTGGTTTTCGAGGAGCGGCTGCGTGAGCTGCTCGCCGAGGACGCGTACACCATCCGCCCCTCGGCGGCGCCGTACCCGGCGATCCGGCGCCGGGGCGCGGCCGAGCGGCGGCGCCGGGTGGCCGCGGCCGGGGCGGTGCTGGTGACGCTGGCCGCGCTGCCCGTGGGGGCGTACGCGGTGGGCGGGAAGGACGGCGGGGGCGGCTCGACGGCGTCCGCGCCGAGCCCGTCGGCGAGCGGCACGCTCGACCCGACGCCGTCCGCCACCCCGTCCGGGCCCGCGCGGCCCGGCACGGACGGGCAGTTGCTGGACGGGATCTCCTACGAGCAGTCGGCGCACGCCCTGGACCAGTGCCTCGCGTACGACGCGCAGCACACGACGGGTCCGCAGGGCGACGGCCCGGGTCCGGCGGCGGGCTACCGGATCATCCTCGCGATGAAGAGCACCGGCGACTCCAACGCGCCCGGCGACGGCATGTTCGTGGTCGCGGTGAAGGGCAGCGGCGCGGACGCGACCCGGCTGATCTGCAACATCCGCGACGGGGAGGCCCAGGGTCTCAACATCAGCAGCGGTGGCAACGGCCCGGACGCCTCCGCGGTCGTGCCGGACATCAACGCCGGCAAGCTGTACCAGCAGTCCGTCCTCGACCGCGGCCATTGGACCCTGCCCTTCCGCTGGGGCGTGATCGGCACGGTCGAGCCGTCGGTCGCGGAGGTCACCGTCGACTACGGCGGCGACACCCGCCCCGCCGCCCTGGACCACGGCTGGTTCGTGGCCTCCGGTGTCCTGGACCAGCAGGTCACGGTGGCCCCCCGGGTGAAGGGCTACGACGCGGGCGGCGAACTCGTCTACGACTCCGACCAGGACCCGACGTACGAGAGGGCGCTGCCCTAGGTGTAGTGCCCTGTGAGGTTGGGGACGGGTGAGCCAGGTCTCGGCTGAGGCGTCTTGAACGGGCGAGGGCCTTCCGGTTCGGTGTGGATTGCGACGTCTAC